>JBBJMM010000013.1:0-85338 GCA_037720515.1 Ferruginibacter sp. | reverse complement strand
ATCCAGCATCCAGCATCCAGCATCCAGCATCCAGTATCCAGCATCCAGCATCCAGTATCCAGCATCCAGTATCAAGTTTCACTAAGGATCATTGTTGACCTTGCCGTCTTTTGGAACAAGGAATTTATTTTTCTCCAGCAGAATATCATTCTCATAAATTTCAAAATGAAACCAGCCTGCTTTTCCAAAATTTACTTTTTCTATTATAAGGTATTCATCTTTTAAAGAGGTTAATTCAAATATTTTTTTATTGGATTCATTAAAGAACAGGATAGTATATTTCTTCAATAAAACCTGCGGAAGAAATATTACAATATTATTATCCTTGGAAGTAAAAATGCGCTGACTTGGAATAAAGACACTGTTTTTTATAACCGGCGGAGCCTGGAAAGCAGAATCTTTCCTGGGGTCAACCCCCGGTGGTACATTGGAAGTACTTGCTGACCCGGCTGATCTAACCGGTCGTGTAACGGGGCTTATCAAATAAGAACCACCCTCAAAAGCAATAAAAACACGGTAATACATTTTATTATAAGGTGGCTCATCATCTGAATAACCATTCTCTTCGTTTTGAGGATTAAGAACCGATCCAATAGTGGTATAGTTTTTTAAACTGTCGAAAGACCTTTGAATACTGATGTTGGTGACAGGAACAGTATATGCATTTTTCCAGCTGATGATTATTTTACCATTATAATTTATCACACTGATACGGGGTAAAATTTCTTGCGCTGTAGAACGGGTTGCAGAAAAAGTAATAAAAAGAAAAAAAATGATCAGGTACTTCCACATATTTTTTAAGCCATCAGTTGCAAATATAATAAACCCTGCCTGTCCGTTATACATACTATTATAAAGCGATGTTAAATGAATCAATATACCAATCTTCCTTTTTGTAAGGAAATGTTTCCTTGCAATCCACCGGTATGAAGGCAGGTTATTTTACTTCCTTCAGGAAAATAGCCGGCTCTTATTTCAGAGAATACTCCAAACATCATTTTAGCGGTATAAACAAAATCCAACGGTATTGTATAAGAAGTGTAAAAGGCATTCATAAAATTTATTAATTCATGAGACGATTTTGCATAACCTCCAAAATGATATTTATCAATGATCCTGTATTTATTTACAGGATCACTTCCTGTAAGCTTTTCTATCCTGGAAGGTATATCTGTCATGTTTTTTAGAACGGGAAACCCTATTATTTGTTGTATTTCATTGGCTTTGGTAATTAGGCCCGCCATAGTAGTGGCAGTTCCAACTGGTACACATATATGTGTAGCGCCGGATATAGTGTCCATAATAAGTGAAGCCCCCTTCGTACCTAATGGATGAAATCCTCCTTCAGGAATAATAACTCCGGGGCCATACCTGAGCCTGACCATTTCTTTGTATTGTTCTTCCTGCACTGTGCTATATTCCTCGCGGGAGATGAAGATCAACCGCATTCCGTATTGAAGGCACATCAGCAGGGTAGGGGACTTTTCAGCAGCCTGTTCTCCTCTTACTATTCCGATAGATTCCAGGCCCAATTGTTTGGCAGCAAATGCAGTAGCTACAAGATGGTTAGAATAGGCACCACCGTAAGTAATTACTTTTTTGTGCGACGAATCCACAGCTTCATTTAAAAAATAATAAAGTTTAAAAAGTTTATTACCGGAAATTACCGGGTGAATAGTATCCAACCGGTAAATGAACAATCTTACTTTCCTGTTTTCAAAATCGGGGTGAAAGATTTCCTGGCATTCCGGATTAGCATCATTAAAAAGGTTCATCATTTTTACTAACTGTTTCCGTTATTTTTGCAGCGAGAAACGCATATCTACTATCTAAAAATATTACATGCAACCTACACTTTTAATTTTGGCCGCAGGAATGGCCAGCCGCTATGGCAGTATGAAACAAACAGAAGGTTTTGGCCCTTCCGGTGAAACTATTATGGATTATTCGATTTATGATGCTATCAGGGCAGGCTTTGATAAAGTAGTATTTATAATCAGGGAAGAATTTGCTGAAGGTTTTAGAAAAAGTTTTGATGCCAAATTAAAAGGAAAAATAGCGGTTGAATATGTTTACCAGGATCTTACAGATTATGTGTCTCAATCAGATATTCCTGCTGACAGGAAAAAGCCCTGGGGTACAGGTCATGCTGTGCTTTGTGCAAAGGATGTAATTCATGAACCATTTGCTGTGATCAATGCAGATGATTTTTATGGCCAGGATGGATTTAAAAAAGCAGCTGATTTTTTAATAAATGAAAGCAATGATAAAACAGCAGCCATCATAGGTTATATGCTTAATAAAACATTGAGTGATCATGGAACTGTTAGTCGGGGAGTGTGTGAAGTTGATGCAAATAATAATCTCATAAGTATCAATGAACGTACAAGCCTGGCCGGTAAAGACAATAAGATCTTTTATGAAGAAGGGGGCGTGCAGGTGGAGGTTCCCGTTGATTCAAGTGTTTCGATGAATTTCTGGTGTTTTCATCCTGATATATTTCCGCTGATTGAAAGATTATTTGCCCAATTTGTTAGGGAAAATAAAGAAAACAGTAAAGCAGAATTTTTTATACCCATAATTGCCGATCATATGATCAGTGAGGAAGGTGGAAAGATCAAAGTAATTCCAACTTCTTCGCAATGGTTTGGTGTAACTTATAAAGAAGATGCGCCCTCAGTTAAGTCGAGCCTTCGTTCACTCATTGAAAAAGGCGAATACCCTTCATCATTATGGGGCAATAAAAGTTAGGGGCATAAAAAAAGCGGTCATCACTGACCGCTGATTTTTTTCACTTTTTGCTTAATTCCCTTTGATCATAAATACGTAATCCTCAACCTTGCGGATCTGTGATTCCCTGTCCAGGCCTTTAATAGAGCCGGAAGAGGTTATCTTAATATCCTCGTATCCTTCTAATTTTTTTAGTTCTTCCACAGCCCGGTAAATATTTACAGATTTAATAGCAAATACTACACCCTCAGCATTAGATTCCATGCTATTGATGATACCGAGTATCTCTCCTTTTTTATTGATGATAGGTGAGCCACTGTTACCTACATTGGCGGAAGTACTTAACTGGCAAAAAACAGTATCCATTCTATAACCATTCTTTGCACTTATATATCCTTCACCGTATACAATCTCTTGTTTGGGATAACCCAGCATAAAGAACTGCTCTCCTAATTCAGCATTAGTTTTACGAATTGTGTAAGGAAAAGGGGATAGTTTTTTAAAATCGTTGTCAGTTACTTTTAGAATGGCGAGGTCATACAATACATTCACATAAACAGCTTTTGCAATAAACTGTTCACCTTTATTATTTTCAACGATCAGTTTGTTTTTTGCTTCTTTAACCACGTGAGCATTGGTTACAATAAAATTGTTAGACGCATCTATAAGAAAACCCGTTGCCCGGAAATTTGATTCAACTCTTGTTTTAGGAATTACAGGAGATACTGCCGTGATCTGTGCAACTTTTGATTTCAATTCAGCTGTTTCAAGAGCTTGTTTATCGATCTTTTTTTCCTGGTTATCCAGTTTGCCTACCAATGAAACAATATTAGGATTCTTATCTGTATGGATGGCAGAGATCAGGCTGGCAATAAATAAAGAAACGATTCCGGCTATAGATGCAGCTACACCGATAGTTCGTTTATAACGGTTCCATAGATGAACCACTTTTGCTTTTCCTTTAAATTTTTTAGCGATAAAACCTTCCTGTATTAGTTTTGCTTCTGTTTCCTGCACGGCATGCGTGAAATTCCGGGTGGCATTGAATTTTTCCAGTTCATTTATAAAAAATATATGTTCAACCACAGCCTGGTCAAGTTCAGGATTATTTTTCCGGATCTCTTCAAAGTATGTTTTTTCTTCAGGCGACATCTCACCCTTTACAAACCTTTCAACTGCATCTATAAGTAAAGAATCTTCCATATTATACATTTTTATACTGGGCGAAAAATAATTTCTTTAAACGCACCAGGCATTTATATTTCTGTGTTTTTGCATTATCTGCATTCGTATAACCAAAATCAGCTGCGATCTGCAGCATTTGTTTTTTTTGTATGTAGTAAGCTTCTAACAAACTTTTACAAGGTTCGCCTATCTTACCCATGGCACTTTCCATTATAAGAAATTCACTCTGTCTCTTTTCGTGTACCTCTATGTCTTCCTCAACGGATACAATATCTTCTGTACTTTCTACCGTTTTATATAATCGTTGGTTACTTTGTAGCCTTTTGAGCCACAACCTTCTGCCAATGGAATATATAAAAGTTTTTAACTGGCAACTCAGTTCAAATGATTCTAACCGGGACTTTTCAAATAATACGATCATTATTTCCTGGAAAATATCCGCTGCATCATCGGAACTGCCACTGTTATTCAGCACTAATCCCTGGATCATGTTGTAATTTTCCCGGTATATCCTTTCAATAATGCTCCTGTCTTCTCTTGCAAGTCCTTCCAACAAAGCTTTTTCGTCTGATATATTCACTTGTCTGTTATTAATACTCTATTGGTTGATTGGTAACCCAAAACAACGAAAATAAAAATTTATTAAACACGGGTTACCTTTTTCAATTACCCGTATTAACATCAAATTATAATTTTAAATTAAAACAAAGACAAAAATGAAAAAGTTATTAGCAATTGCTCTTATCGCTGCATCTTTTACAGCATGTGACGGTGAGAAAAAAGAAACAGAAACAACAACTGGTTCTGACACAACTACTCAGGTAGTTACAAGCACTGATACAGTTATGCAGGTAACTGATACAGTTGTTACTACTACAACTCTTCCAGTTGATGACAATGACAATAAAATGTCAAAAGATACTACTAAGAATAAGAATAAGAAGAACTAATTAGTAATATTATTAAGGTATGGATTTGCCCCATAACCTCTTACATCTTTTTAATGGCAAGTAATCGTAAAGCCGTCCCGTTCCCGGGATGGTTTTTTTTATTTTGCAAGTAACCCGGTTCAGACTACATTTGTGATCAACAATGAAAATTAATAATACATACGGCTGGCAATATTATTATTGCAATGAATTCCCGGGACGTATTGTATGAACTGAGTTATATCAGATTTTTATAAGATCCCGGCTTAATGCCGGGTTTTTTGTTTTAAACAAGTACTATGAGAGTAAGCATTATCGGATTAGGTTTAATAGGAGGTTCGATTGCAATCGCCTTAAGAGAAAACCATTTTGCAGTTAACATTTCCGGTGTGGATAGAAACCATGTTCATGCTAAAAAAGCTTTAGAATTGAATCTGGTTGATAAAATTATTTCATTGGATGAAGCCATAGTAAACAGTGATTTGATCATTGTGGCAATTCCGGTGGATGCAACAGCTGCAATTTTACCGGGTATACTGGATAAAATAAAAGATGCTATTGTTATGGATGTTGGCTCAGCAAAAGATGTGATCTGCAAAGCCATTTCTGATCATCCTAACCGGAAAAATTTTGTGGCCACCCATCCGATGTGGGGCACCGAATTCAGCGGGCCTTCAGCAGCAGTAAAGGGAGCTTTTAAAAACAAAGCCGCTGTTATCTGCAACGTTATGCAAAGTGATACTAAAGCGGTATCAATTGTGGAAAGTATTTATCAATTACTGGGTATGCATATTATTTATATGGATGCAGCAGCACACGATATCCATACTGCTTACATCAGCCATGTTTCACACATCACCTCTTTTGCATTGGCCAATACTGTACTGGAAAAGGAAAAAGAAGATAAAACAATATTTGAACTGGCGAGTGGCGGATTCGAAAGTACAGTAAGGCTTGCAAAAAGCAACCCTGAAATGTGGTTACCCATATTCAAACAAAATAAAGATAATGTGCTGGACGTACTGAATGAACACATAACCCAGTTAAAAAAATTTAAGGCCTGTCTGGAAAAAGAAAATTTTGAATACCTCGCAGAATTAATGGAATATGCTAATACAATAAAAAGAATTTTAAAATAGCATTAATTATCTGCCGGATAAATCAGTGGATTTTAAATTGACAATTATATAAGTAAACACAATAAAGATCATGGAGGAAAATATAAAAAAAATTTGGGAGAAGAAACCCTTGTTGATCAGTGGTCCCTGTAGTGCAGAAACAGAAGACCAGGTGAGGCAAACGGCTATTCAACTGGCTGCTACCGGTAAGGTAGACATGCTGCGGGCAGGTATATGGAAACCGCGTACAAAACCCGGGATGTTTGAAGGAGTAGGAGTGCAAGGCCTGGGATGGTTGCAACAGGCAAAAAAAGAAACAGGACTTCCGATAACCGTAGAAGTTGCTACCGCAAAACATGTAGAGGATGCCTTACGATTTAACGTGGATGTGCTTTGGATAGGGGCCCGCACCACTGTAAATCCATTTAGTGTACAGGAAGTAGCTGATGCCCTGAAAGGAGTTGACATACCTGTATTAATAAAAAACCCTATTCACCCGGATCTTGAATTGTGGAGTGGAGCAATTGAAAGAATGCAGAAAGCCGGAATAAAAAATGTGGGTATGATCCACCGGGGATTTTCTTCTTATGGTAACACTGAATACAGAAATGCTCCGATGTGGCACCTGCCTATTGAAATGAAATTAAGGTATCCCGGAATGTTACTGATATGTGATCCCTCACACATTTGCGGTAACCGTACATTGTTGCAACAGGTATCACAAAAAAGTATCGATCTTGATTTTGATGGTTTAATGATCGAAACCCATATAGACCCCGATAATGCATGGAGTGATGCAAAACAACAACTAACACCTTCGAAATGGAATGAAATGATGAATGCCCTGATATGGCGGTCTGAAGAAACAAACGTTCAGGAATATAATACCGCACTGATCCATCTCAGGGAACAAATAAACCAGGTGGATGATGAATTAATGACATTGATCGGCCAAAGGATGAAACTCGCTGATAGAATAGGAAGTTATAAAAAAGAAAATAATATTACAATTCTCCAGACTAATCGCTGGAACGATATTTTGCAGCGAGCATACAATAAAGGAGAACAACTGGGTTTGAGTAAAGAATTTATTGTTCGTTATTTTGATGCGGTACATATTGAGAGTATCAACCATCAGAATAAGATTATGAATGAAGACTAATAAATTATTATTGTAAGTTAAAAGTTTGGTCTTAAAAATGCTGTCATCCTGAGCCTGTCAAAGGACGAAGCGTGAACAAAATAAAAAAAGCTGTCATCCTGAGTTTATCGAAGGACGAAGCGTAAACAAAATAAAAAGAAAACGAATAAATATGATCACAGTCCCCAAAGAAAATTGAATCAGAAAGAGTTTTAGTGAGGAGTTGGGGGGGTGAGCTAAAGTATAATACTAATAAATAACAAAATGAGAAAAACCGAACATATTTTTTCCAGTAAAAAAGTAGAATGCATTTTTGATGCCCGCTTTAACGAGATCGAAGCATACAGTAAAAAAGAAAAGATCATCTTACTTACTGATGATAATATATATGAACATTATAAGGAGAAGTTCATTGGATATGCAGTTATTAAGATCAGGCCCGGTGAAGAAAATAAAAACCAGCAAACTGTTGACCAGGTAATTAAGCAATTACTGGAAATGGAAGCCGATAAAACAAGTTTACTGATAGGGATAGGCGGAGGTGTAATTACCGACCTGGCAGGATATGCAGCCAGTATATTTAAAAGAGGAATAAGATTGGGAATGGTTCCTACTTCCATTCTAAGTATGGTGGATGCAGCAATTGGAGGTAAGAACGGGATCAATACCGGAGTTTATAAAAATATGGTGGGAACAGTTTACCAGCCTGAATTTATATTGTATGATTATAGCTTCCTCGATACACTTCCGGTAAAAGAATGGATAAATGGTTTTGCTGAAATAATAAAACATGCGTGTATAAAAGATAAGCTGTTGTTTACTATGCTGGAAAAGTATACAATGCACCAAATACAGGCAGACCGGACTCTTATTGCAGACCTGGTAGAAAAAAATGTGGCAATTAAAATGGATATAGTTACCACAGATGAATATGAAAAAGCAGACAGGAAATTATTAAACTTCGGGCATACCATTGGCCACGCTATTGAAAATCTTCATGGATTACCACATGGCCATGCGGTTAGCATTGGTATGGTAGCAGCCTGTAATCTTTCAGAAAAAATGAATGGATTTTCATTCCAGGAAGCGCAAAGAGTGGTTAAGTTGCTGGCTCATTATCACCTCCCTGTAGATATTGAAACTGATCATGAAAAAGTTTTTTCTGTTTTAAAGATGGATAAGAAAAGAGAGGATGAAAATATGCATTTTGTTTTTTTAAATCATATAGGTGAGGCGGAAGCAAAAAAAGTTGCAATGAAATACCTGCATGAAACATTAAAATCAATCCTTTGATAGCAACCATTGGCCCTTCCCATATCAGGGGCAGCCTGCGAATCCCGCCAAGTAAAAGTACCATGCAGCGTGCATGTGCACTGGGCTTTCTAAATAATGGTATCACTATTATTCGCAACGCCGGAAAAAGTAAAGATGAACAGGCGGCAATTGAAATAATAAAACAATTGGGTGCATCAGTTAAAAAGGATTCAGAAGGAAACATAATTATAAAGAGCACTGGTATAATCAGCGCCAATAAAGAAATCAGCTGTGGAGAAAGTGGACTATCCTTAAGAATGTTTACCCCAATAGTAGCCCTGGGGAATGAAACGGTGGTACTAACAGGTACGGGTAGCCTCTTATCAAGACCCGTAGGTTTTTTTAATACCGTTTTACCTGAATTACAGGTTTCTGTTCAAAGCAATAACGGGCGCTTGCCATTGCAAGTGACAGGCCCTCTTATACCTGCAAATATTACCATTGATGGGTCGGGTAGTTCACAGTTTTTAACCGGGTTACTGTTTGCATTCTCAAAAGCAGTTTCTAATGTTACTACTATAAAAGTCAATGAATTAAAAAGCAAGCCTTATATTGATCTAAGCCTGCAGATGCTTGAGCATTTTGGTTACCAGGTTGAAAACGACAATTATACTAATTTTAAAATATTTGGAACTGAAAATAAAATTAGAGAGGTCGTATTTGCGAATGAAGGTGACTGGAGTGCCGGAGCATTTTTATTGGTTGCCGGAATAATCTCAGGTGATATAGTTATTGATGGACTTTCTAAAGATTCATTACAGGCAGACAGATCCATCATAGAGGTATTAGAAAAATGTGGAGCGGAGATAGTATTTGAAGAAGATAAACTGAAAGTAAAGCATACTAAAGATCTAAAGGCTTTTACATTTGATGCAACAGATTGCCCCGACCTTTTTCCACCTTTAGTGGTATTGGCAAGCTTTTGTAATGGTATCTCCACTATAAAAGGTACATCCCGCCTGCATGACAAAGAAAGCAACCGTGAAGAGTCACTGATAAATGTATTCTCTGAAATGGGAATTGAAATAAGAGTAACTGGTGATGTAATGATCATACCGGGTAAAAAAATAATTGGTGGTACAGTAGACGGGCACCACGATCATCGCATCGTTATGGCATGTGCTGTTGCCGCCCTGGGAAGTGAAAAAAATATTATTATTAAAGGGGCAGAAGCGGTTGCAAAATCTTATCCTGATTTTTTTGAAGATTTACAATTACTTGGGGCGTCAGTATCTTTACGTTAATATTAAAAATATGAATAGTTTCGGGAGAATATTTCGTGTACACATATTTGGTGAATCTCATGGTCCATCTGTTGGAATTACAATTGACGGATGTATACCCGGTATGGAACTTTCAGTTGAAGATTTTACTGAAGATATAGAAAGAAGAAAAGGAGGGATACTTAAAGGAACCACACCACGTAAGGAAGATGATATTCCTGTTTTTATTTCCGGAATATTTAATGGTAAAACTACAGGTGCTCCCCTTACAATACTTTTCGAAAATAACAATACACGCAGCAGTGATTATGAAAAACAAAGAAATGTTCCCAGGCCAGGCCATGCGGATTTTGTAGCAGGGAAAAAATTCGGAGGTTATGAAGACTACCGGGGTGGAGGGCATTTCAGTGGAAGATTAACTGTATGCCTTGTTGCTGCAGGAGTGATTGCAAAAAAGATCATGCATTTGTTTCATTCCGTTTCCTGTAAAGCAATTCTTACAGAAGCAGGAGGAGAAAAGGATATAGAAAAAGGATTGCAATTGGCAATTGAAGCTAAGGACAGTATTGGCGGAATAGTAGAATGCACTGTTGAAGATCTGCCAATAGGGTTGGGAGAGCCATTCTTTGATTCAGCAGAATCCCTTATCAGCCATGCAATATTTTCTATACCTGCCATAAAAGGAATTGAATTTGGTGCAGGATTTTCTGCAGCTAAAATGAAAGGCAGTGAGCACAACGATGCATTGCAAAATGCAGAAGGTAAAACAGGAACAAATCATGCAGGGGGTGTAGTAGGTGGACTATCAAATGGTAACCCGCTTGTATTCCGCGTAGTTGTTAAGCCTACCTCTTCTACGCCTAAAGAACAACAAACCTATAATAACACAACAGAAAAGGTGGAAAGTTTTTCTGTAAAAGGAAGGCACGATCTCTGTATTGCATTAAGGGTTCCGGTAGTTGTAGAAGCGGTAACGGCCTGTGTGATCGCAGATCTTATGTTGATAGAAAAATCTCATCAACAATAAACACACAGTAATATCAGTAATGCCATCTTACCAAAGCTTCCATTGCTGCATATTGTGTTAATCCCAATTGTGCATACAGTTTTGCTGTGTTTGCATTTCTTTCTTCCGCCCTTTGCCAGAATTCCCTGTCATCACTTCCCTGGAAAGGAACGCTGTCTTTCTGAGATTGATGGATGAATATGCCATGTCGTTTTCTTGTAACCTGATCTGGACTCATCGGAACAGCCATTTCAATTTCAGTTATATCCCATTCCTGCCAGGCTCCTTTATACAACCATAACCAGCAGTCTTTGATCCAGTCTGCTTTTTTTTCTCGTATGCGGTGTAAGGCTGCTATCACTACATCAAAACAAACCTTGTGTGTGCCATGCGGGTCTGCAAAATCACCTGCACAATATACTTGCAGAGGTTTTATCTTTTCCAGTAAATCAACTGTAAGCCGGATATCTTCTTCGCCCATTGGATTCTTTTCAATGGTGCCGGTCTCATAAAAAGGCAGGTTTAAAAAATGGATATTCTTTTCTTGTAAGCCAACATATTTTGCAGTGGCTTTGGCTTCTGATCTCCTGATAAGCCCTTTGATTGCCCTGATGGTTTCTGTATCTTTTTCGGATGATCTTTTTTGTGATAAAAATTCTGTTGCTTCACTCAGTATCTGTTTACTTTTTGATTCATCCATATCAAACATATTATCGAATCCCACGGCAAAATCTATAAACCTTGTTACAAATTCATCTGTTACTGCAATATTTCCGCTTGTCTGATAAGCTACATGAACATCATGCCCCTGGTCATGCAGGCGCATAAATGTTCCACCCATACTAATTATGTCGTCATCGGGATGCGGGGAAAATATCAGAACCTTTTTTGGAAAGGGTGTATTTCTTTCCGGATGCGGACCCCTTGTTTCAGTTGCTTTACCGCCGGGCCACCCGGTAATGCTGTCTCTTAATAAATAAAAGACCTGGAGATTGATCTCATAGGCATCTCCTTTTTCAGTTAACAGGTCATTCAAACCATTATCATTGTAGTCGTTATTAGTTAAACTGAGTACAGGTTTATTTAATTTTAAAGCAAGATTAACCACAGCTTTTTTTATCATACCGGGGGTCCATTCGCATTCGCCGGTAAGCCAGGGAAATTTAAACCTGGTTAATTCGGAGGCTGCAGATTCATCAAGAATAAATTCAACATCTTCATGATTCTGTAAAAGGGAAGCGGGAATATCTTCCGTAATTTCTTTTTCAACAGCTTTCTTTATTACCGGGGCTTTTGCCTGTCCCCAGGCCATCAATATTATTTTCTTAGATTTTAGTATTGTGCTTATTCCCATCGTGATGGCCATACGCGGCACCTGGCTCATGTTCCCAAATTCATATGCATTTGCAATACGCGTACTGTTATCAAGTGTGATCAACCTGGTTTTTGTGTGGATGCCGCTACCGGGTTCATTGAAACCTATATGTCCATTGGTGCCGATACCAAGGATCTGCAGATCGAGACCTCCGGCTGCTTCAATTTTGTTTTCGTAATCCTGGCTATGCTCCCTCACTTTTTCTTTCGGTAACATACCATCGGGTAAAAAATAATTCTGCGGATCAATATCTGTTTGTTCGAAAAGGTATTTGCGCATGAAATAATGATAACTCTGTAATGCATCTTTATCCATTGGATAGTACTGATCAAGATTAAATGTGATCACATTCCTGAAACTAAGCCCTTCCATTTTATGCATTCTTACCAATTCAGCATACAGAGATTTTGGAGTAGAACCGGTGGCAAGGCCAATAACTGTTTTTTCCCCGGCTGCCTGTTTTTTTTGTATCAGATCAGCAATAATTCGTGCAACATATACAGATCCTTCGTTTGGAGTATTAAATATTTTGACAGGTATTTTTTCAAGGGAATCGGTAAGGTCAATTTTTGTTTGCATCATGTTTTGGTTGGGTAAAATTTATACTTCAAATATTCACTTATATTTTAAAGCTATAAGTATTCAGGCTAAAGTAAAATTTATTTGTTAAATGAAAGTGATCTTGTGTTTTAAATTGATCAATTAATCTCTATCTCATCTGAAAAAAGCCATGATTTATTTCCTGCTCCCTGTTTGCCCGCGGGAATCACACCGTAATTTTTAGCGAAAACTTTTATATACCTGCAAGTTGTACTTGTGTTTATAGTATAAAGTAGATTTTTTGAACCGGTACCGCTAACTATTTCACCTATCAATTTAAAATCCTTTCCATCAACGCTCGAATAAAATGCAACCGAAGCTGGCCTGTATATCCAGCTGCCTGTTTGTTCGAATGCATGGAGTATGATCTCTTTGATTTCCTGTAAACTGTCCAGGTCTATGATAGCTTCCAGGTCATTTCCGTTAAATCCCAGGAACTGGGCCGAACGCACCATACCCATCTTGTTTTGTACTCCATCTACCAGAGTGAAAGCTCCGCTGCCTGAATAGCTTGTATTCGGTTTGGTGGTTACCGTTATTTTTTTACCTGAAGCTTTATTTAATATAAACTCCTGCCATACCCAGCTGCTGATTATTGTATGATCAGCAGCGGTTAGGGCCGCGCCTAAAGTTACAGATCTTTTAACCGGTAACGGTGAAGTGTAATCGAAGGTGGCGCTGTTTTCCCTGCCTGTTAAATAAATTATTTTTCCATTTTTATTTTTTGTTTCCAATTTCCAGGCAATACCTTTATCTGATTGTATGACCGAAGGCTGCAAATCGTAAAATGCATTGCTGTAACCAGCTCCCCACAATTTGTAAAGTTCAAACAGCACAGGAAGCCTTCTTTCAAAATCTTTCCAGTTACGTTTTTGTTTTGGGCTCCAGACAACTTCGGATAAAGCACTCATTCTTGGAAATAACATGTATTCCAGTTTTCCCCAATTGCTAATGTATTCAGACCACATATTACCCTGCGCTCCTAAAATATATTTTTCTTCTTCTTTAGTTAATTCTGCAGCAACAGGTTCATAATTATATACCAGTTCCAGTGGGTTGTAACCACCCTGCGTGATGGAATCTTCATTTTTAGTTTGGGTGTGATTCAAATACAGCGGGGTTTCCGGTGTCATGATAGCGAAATGGTTTTGTTTAGCTGCGGCTATACCTCCTTTTACTCCTCTCCAGCTCATTACTGTTGCATTGGGGGCAAGTCCACCTTCCAATATTTCATCCCAACCGATGATCTGTCTCCCTTTGCTGTTCACATATTTTTCAACACGCTGAATGAAATAACTCTGCAGGTTGTGTTCATCTTTAAGATTTTCATTTTTCATTTTTTTCTGGCAGACCGGACATGTCTCCCATCTTTCTTTAGGTGCCTCATCTCCACCGATATGAATGTATTTTGAAGGAAAGAGATCCATTACTTCATCCAGTACATTTTGCACAAAAGTATAAGTGCTGTCATTGCCTGCACACAGTATATCGGGCTGAACTCCCCAGGTTTCCATAACCTTATAAGGTCCTTTAGTACAACCTAAATAAGGGTATGAAGCCAGGGCTGCAAGTGTATGGCCCGGGATATCAATTTCAGGTATCACGTTAATGAACCGGTCTGTTGCATATTTAACAACATCCCGGATCTCTGCCTGGGTATAAAAACCGCAATACTTCTTTCCATCGTATTTGTCACTTCCATATCTTCCTGACAAAGTTTGTGCTCTGCAACTACCCACCTCCGTTAGTTTAGGGTATTTCATAATTTCAATACGCCATCCCTGGTCTTCTGTAAGGTGCCAGTGAAAATTATTGAACTTATGAAAAGCGAGGTAATCAATATATTTTTTTATGTAGGATACCGGGAAAAAATGCCTGCCTGCATCCAGGTGCATACCCCGGTACGTGAAGCGGGGATAATCTTTTATTGTACCCATCCGGATCTTTAATGACCTGTCCTTATCCACCATGATCATCTGGCCCAGGGTTTGAAATGCATAGAATATCCCGTTCTCATTTCCGCTTATGGTAATATCCCTGTCCCCTATATAAATTTTATATTCTTCACTTTTAAAATCCTTTTTAAGTTCAATATAAATAGTAGAAGATTCTTCTTTTCCGGTAATTTTTTCTTTAAAAATTACTTTATACCGGGTTGATAACATTTTTTTAAAAGATTGCGTAATATTTTCCGGAACCTTACCATTTATATAATGGATGCTTATTTTTTGTTTCAAAGGAAGAAATCCTGCTTTCAATTCAACTTCTGCAGGCATGGGTACAACATTTAATTCCTGTGCTTGAACGGTATAGCATACAAACAACAGGCAACCTAAAAATAATTTCTTCATGTGTTTACTTTATTACCGGCAACAATACCCTGCTGGAATTTGCACCGCTATGATAAATTCTTATTGTAGCTTTTTGAAAATCAGGATCTTTTGCTTCTGCTATCCTCATAAATTTTTGTGGATTTCTGTCAACCAGCGGAAACCAGCTGCTTTGCATCTGGATCATGATATTATGGCCTTTCTTAAATGTATGTGCCACATCATTTATCGAAAATTTGATATTGGTTATTTTATCCCTGACAAATGGTTCAGGCTTTTCAAAACTGTTGCGAAACTTTCCCCGCATAATATCTGCGCGTACCATTCGCTGTGTACCGCCTGTTTGCATTCCCCGGGTTCCTTTATTTATCATTGTATCAGGCAATACATCAATAAGTTTAATTACAAAATCTGCATCGGTTCCACTGGTACTTACAAAAAGATCCGCTTCTATCTTTCCGGATAAAGTTATGTCCGCAGTAAGTTCATTTGTTTGGTAAACGAGAACATCCGGGCGCATTGATGCAAATCGCTGGTCCTCGGCCATGTATTCATTGTTTCTCCGTGAATAGATCCCGTTTGTATATGGCACTGGTTTATTGGGATCACTCAGGTATTCATCAAAACTTTCTGCAGCTTTTTCTTTCTGATTAGATAGAGCGCCTTTTGCATTAAAGTAGTAAGGTACAGAGGTAACAGTTGAAGGTGGCCAGCTGGAGTAATTTTTCCATGTATTGCTTCCTGTTTCAAATACTGTAGCTTCTGCTGCAGTAAAATTTCCTTTATCTTTGAGGTAATAATTAAAAAATAAAGTTTCAATAGAATCCTGGAAATATTTGCTTGTATTGCTTCCAAATTCCTGCCCGGCAAATTTAGACCAGTCTGAACCTGCCCAGGATCCGTGTGTCCACGGGCCCATTACCAGTTTTGTTTTATTTTGGGGACTTTGAAATTCAATAGCTTCATAGGTGCGCAATGCACCGAAAAGATTTTCAGCATCAAACCAGCCCCCTACAACAAGTGTGGGTATATTAATATTTTTTAAGTGCGTTCTGATATTTCTTGATCTCCAGTAATCATCATAAGTATCATGCTGAAGGTATTCATCCCATATGTAACTGTTTTTATTAAAATATTTCTGATCCTGTGTATTCTGCAGTGAGCCTACTTTCAAAAAAAATGCATAAGCGTCCGGGTATTTTATTTCAAAAACTTCGGAACCATAATCTTCAAGAGGTGCATTCCTGGCTTTGCCGAAATAATTCATAAAATTAAAATTATCCATCAGGAAGAAAGCGCCGTTATGATTTGCATCATCCCCAATAAATTCATCTGTAACCGGCGCCTGCGGACTAACGGCTTTTAAAGCAGGATGTGCGCCAGGCAAGCTTGCAGTTGCATAAAAGCCGGGATAGGAAATACCATATATGCCTGCTTTGCCATTGTTGTTTTTTATATTTTTTAAAAGCCATTCGATAGTGTCATACGTATCACTGCTTTCATCCACATCTTTTTTTGATTGTTTTTTTGCGATATGAGGAGTTACTTCCAGGTTGATCCCTTCGCTCATATAACGGCCACGCACATCCTGTTTTACAAAAATATATTTCTCATTCATCAGGGCTATATTGGTTCCTATCCTGCCAGGATAAGTTGTGTCGCCATAAGGTCCGGCTGAATACGGCGTTCTTTCTATCAGGAAAGGGTAGGGTCTGCTATTGTCCTTAGGAACATAGATAACTGTATATAGTTTTATTCCATCCCGCATGGGGATAAGCGTATCAATTTTTTTATAATTTTCTTTTACATAGCCGACAGTTTTGTTTTGTGCATAGACATATTGGCAAAAGAAGAGTAGGGTTGTAAGTATTATATTTTTTATTCTCATTTTAATACAGGTAAGATAAAATTCGTTTGATCGGAAAGGCCATAATGTATTTTGATATTTGCTTTTTGAAAGTCACTGTCATTGGCTTTATAGATATTAGTAAATTTCTGTGGATTCCTGTCTGCCAGTGGAAACCAGCTGCTTTGAATCTGGATCATGAGGCGGTGCCCTTTTTTGAAAGTGTGTGCTACATCTGGTAATTCAAACTTTACATGGCTGCTTTTACCTGGTGTGAAGGGTGCAGGCTTCTCAAAACTATTCCTGTACTTCCCCCGCATGATCTCACCTCTTACCAGCATCTGGTAGCCATCCATCGGGTAAGCCTTACCGTTATTTACTGAACTGTCCCGGTAAACAAAATCATCAGGAAACACATCTATAAGTTTCACCACAAAATCAGCATCGGTAGTAGAGATACTTGTTACCAGGTCGGCAATTACAGGCCCTGCCAGGGTTAGATCTTCCTGGAGTTCTTTCATTTCAAAAGTAAGTACATCAGGGCGCCTGGAGGCAAAACGCTGGTCATCTGTCATATATTCACGGGTACGGCCATTGTGTATATCTTCAGTGTAAGGTACGGGATGTGCCGGATCACTTGTGTATTCAAAAAATGTATTTATCGGGTTACCTGTACCGTTAGTACTACCTGCCATAAATGACAATCCATCTTTATTGATGAATAGCTTTTTATATTCTACATTTTGCGGTGGCCATTTCGGGTATGTATTCCAGTTATTAGCTCCTGTAAAAAATATGGTAGCCTCCTGGATACTTTTATCGCTTCCTTTATTTTTCAAATGATAATTGAAAAACGGGATCTCTATCTGTTGCTGGTACCAGGCTGACGTATTGCTGCCAAAGCGAACATTACCAAGGTAACTGCCTTCCCGGCTCCATTGTCCGTGATACCACGGGCCCATAACTATCCGGCTGTTTGTTTGCGGACTTTGTGCTTCACAGGATTTATAACTGTTCCAAGCACCCCAGCAATCTTCCGCATCAAACAATCCACCCACCCAAAGCATTGCAGGTTTTACATTGTATAAACCTCTTCTTGCATCCCTTGCCTTCCACCAGTCATCGTAATCAGGATGTGTAAACATTTCATGAAAGAATTTTATGCTGTCTCCTATCATGGCGGCAAGGTTTTTTAAGGCTCCGGCCTTTAAGAAAAAACTGTAATTGTCTTTTACTGGTGGAGTGAAACCCGGGCCATAATCTTTAGTTGGCAAAGGACGGGGTTTGCCAAACGATGAATAAAAACCAAAACCATCCATGGCAAAGAAAGCACCGTTGTGATGAAAATCATCACCAATGAACCAATCAGTAACAGGGGCCTGCGGACTAACTGCCTTTAATGCCGGATGATTGCTTAATGCGGCCTCAGTTGCATAAAAACCAGGATAAGAAGTTCCTAATACTCCCACCCTCCCGTTATTGCCGGATATGTTCTTTAATATCCAGTCAATAGTATCAAAGGAATCACTTGCCTCATCTACGTCTTTATTCGTTTTTTTATTTTTTATAAAGGGCCTTACATCTACGAATGTTCCTTCGCTCATATAACGGCCACGAACATCCTGTGTAACTATGATATAGTTTTCTCTTATATAAGCAAACCGGAAATTTTTCCAGATCTGGGCAAATTTATCTTCTCCATAAGGTGAACTGGAGTAAGGAGTTCTTGTCATAAGAACAGGATGCAATTCATTTTTATCATTGGGTAAATAAAAGGAAGTAAAAAGTTTTGTGCCATCCCGCATGGGGATATATACTTCTTTTTTTGTGTAATTCGATACAAACCACGTACTGTCTGCATCCTGCGTTAGGCCCTCATAGAAGAAACTCAAACAGGAAAATAATAATAAGATCTTTTGCATAAGCCATTATTTTAAAATACTAAATTTAGCAAATAACTGTTAGTAATATGGATAACAATGAACAGGTAATAAATAATTTTTATTCTGCATTTCAACAACGCGATCATAAAAAAATGAATGATTGCTATAGTGACGATGTTGTTTTTTTTGACCCGGTTTTCGGGCTGTTGCAGGCGCAGCAGGTAAAAAAGATGTGGGAAATGCTTTGTACAAATGCAACAGACCTTTCAATAATTTATGGAAATATACAAAACCTCGGGGATGATTATTATATCTGTGACTGGGAGGCAACTTATACTTTTTCAAAAACAGGAAGAAAAGTTGTAAACAAAATAAAAGCACATATGCGTTTCAGTGAGGGAGAGATAGTTGAACATAGTGACGGCTTCAGTGTGCATAAATGGAGCAAACAGGCCATTGGATTTACCGGTGTATTATTCGGCTGGAATTCATTTTTTCAGAAGAAGATCAGGAATATGGCACACATGAGCCTGTTAAACTTTATAACGAAACAGGAAAACCAGGCGATCATTTAAATCTCCTCGATCACCGATTCACCTTTGCTCATATCTCCACTCGTCCATTGCCATTTTTCATGTAAGATCATTTTACCATTGGCCAGTACTTCAGGGGTGGAGCAACAGGTTCCTGTCATCAGTTTATTATTGTCATTGATGTGGTGATACCGCATATCCAGTTTACCGTCCTCATCCATGATAGCTATCAGGTGGCCGGAAACAACTTTGCCACCAGCATAAGAAGCGGTAATGATATTGCCATCCTGGCGGTAAATGAAAACGGTTTCATTATTTACATCACCTTTTACGGAAGCTGTGGCAGGACGAAAAGTTTTGTTGTGGTATATCATAGTTGTAAAAAAAATAAACAGTTTGTATATTTCATCCGGGTTTTAGATTTTAAATAAAATGAAATATTATTTATTTTAACCAAAAATAGCAAAATGGATACATTATTTGATGGTATTAACTGGCTTGCAGTTTTTTTAGGTGCACTGGCATATTTTGCATTAGGCGCATTGTGGTATTCTAAAATTTTATTTGCACCCAAATGGATCGCATACACAAAAGTTGATGTTTCAAATCCGGATGCAACTAAAGGTATGGCGCCACTTATGTTGCTTTCATTTATCTGGATGTTCATTACCTGCGTTGGGATTGCTATACTGCGTTCCCGCCTTGATCTTACTGTGTGGCAAAGTGGATTAAAATTAGGATTGCTTACCGGAATTTGTTTTGGTGTGGCAGCTATCAGCATTTCTTATGTCTATGAAAAAAGACCGGTTGGATTACATTTTATAAACGGGGGATATACTTTACTGGGTAATATTATTGCGGCAATAATTATTTGTTGCTGGGCATGATGAGAGTAGAGGATTAGGGTTTAGAGTTTAGATTAGAGTTTGGGAATTAGGGTTTAGAGATTAGCATGTCTTGTCCTGATATAGGTAGACAGATTTTGAAACAAAATCTGACACATATCATGGCAAAACAACAGAAGACAACGTTAAGGTACAGCATTAGCTTCAAACAAAAGGTAGTCAACGAAATCGAAAAAGAGGGCTTGTCGCTTTCTCAAGCCAGGCGTCGTTATGGAATAACCGGGGGAGGGACACTTCAAAAATGGATGCTAACTTTGGGCAAAAATCATTTATTAAATAAAGTAGTACGCATAGAAATGAAAGGAGAAAAAGATCGTGTAAAAGATTTGGAAGCTGAAGTAAAGAAGTTAAAGATAGCCCTAGCCGATGCAGTGTTAGCCAAAGATGCACTTGAGACACTGGTTGAAATTGTAGATGCACATTATCAAACGGACGTAAAAAAAAATTTAAGTCAGCAACCATTGGCGCAACGGCGGAAAAAAAGGGATACGCATTAAACAAACTTTGTTCCTATTTTGGTTACAGTCGTTCAGCCTATTACAAATCATTAAATCTTCAAATAGCAACAACATTCAACGAAGATTTGGTAGAGAAACTGGTAAATGACAAGCGGTATCTTCAACCCCGGATAGGGGGTAAAAAGTTATACCATTTGCTTAAAGCGGATTTGCACAAAATAGATGCTGGTCTTGGACGGGATAAGTTCTTTGATATTTTACGCAACAAAAAATTGCTTGTGAAGCGCAGGAAGAAGTATGCTTATACGACCAACTCGTTTCACCGGTTCAAGATGTATAAGAATGCTTTTAAAAGTAAATTACTTACAGCACCTCACCAGGCATTGGTAAGCGATATAACTTACCTGCGTACCCGTAGTGGATTTGTTTATTTGTCGCTGATTACAGATGCCTATTCGAGGAAAATAACGGGATGGTCATTGTCCTGCAGCCTTTCTATTGAAGGAACAATGGAGGCACTGAAAATGGCGATAAAACAACTTCCAAACAAAGAAGGTGTTATTCATCATTCAGACAGGGGAATCCAATACTGTAGCAATGTGTATGTAGGTTATTAAACAAACATAAAATAACCATAAGCATGACAGAAGAAAATCATTGTTATGAAAATGCAATGGCCGAAAGAGTGAATGGGATTTTAAAGGAGGAGTTTTTGCTTGATACAGAATTTGCAAGTCAGGCCATGGCACTGAAGGCAGTGAAAGAAGCGATAGCAACGTACAATAACCTTCGTCCACACTGGTCACTGAAGTTAAACACACCACAACAAGTACATCAGGCAGCGTAAAATATCAAGAGATTTAAAGACTTATAACGTTATCCACAAAATAAATGTGGAAACTAAAAAAGAAAAAAAAGAAGCAAAAAAAAGAAAAAAGGTAATAGTAATAATAGTGTCTACTTTTTTCAGGACATGACAGCATTCAACATTCAAAATACCCATTCACTTTTCACTATTCACTTTTCACAATCCAGCATCCAGCATCAGCATCCAGTATCCAGCATCCCGTATCCAGCATCCCGTATCCAGTATCCAGTATCCAGCATCCATCATCCAGCATCCAGCATCAATCAACAATAGTGATCTTAATGATATTTGTAGGAAGATGATGTGCTACCGGCGTACTTCCCGTATTTACAATGATATCATCTTTTTTCACAAATCCTCTTTCCCGTAAAATATTGATCTGGTCAAAAATAATATCATCCAGGCTCTCTTCTTCTGCATAATAAAATGCGCGCACACCCCAGCTCAGACTAAGCTGACTTATAAGCGTTCTTTCTTTACTGAAGATATACAAAGGGCATTTAGGCCGGAAACTGCTTAGCATAAAAGCAGTGTATCCACTTTGTGTCATACCAATTAATGCATTGGCCCGGGAATCTTCTGCAAGTTTGCAGGCGCTGTAACAAATAGCATCACTTGAAAAGGAAGGTGAATGTGGTTGTGGAGCTAAAATATCATCCTTGTTGTATTCATATACCGTTCTTTCTACTTCCAAAATTATCTTACTCATAGTTTCCACCACCAAGGTAGGATATAAGCCTGTAGCAGTTTCCCCGCTCAACATAACGGCATCAGCTCCTTCCAGTACTGCATTGGCCACATCACTCACTTCACTCCTGTTCGGCTTGGTTCTGTCGAGCATGCTTTCCATCATTTGCGTTGCAACGATTACAGGTTTGGCCCGATGCATACACTTGCGAATAATGTCTTTTTGAATAACAGGAACCTGCTCTATTGGAATTTCCACACCAAGGTCTCCCCGGGCAATCATTATACCATCACTTACCACAATGATATCCCTGAGATTTTTCAATGCTTCGGGCATCTCTATTTTAGCGATTACTTTTATTTTGCTGTCTTTTGTTTTTATCAGTTTTTTTAATTCAGTTATATCAATTGCTTTTCTTACAAATGAAAGTGCCACCCAATCCAGCTTTTGTTCTATGATGAAAGCAAGATCTGTAAGGTCTTTTTCTGTAAGGGAAGGCATTGTTAAACCACTGTCTGGCAGGTTAACGCCCTTTTTAGGAGTGAGGATGCCACCGAGAGTAACACTTACTTTTATCTCTTTATCATTTAAGATCTGCAATACTTTTAATTCCATTTTTCCATCATCCAAAAAAATGCGTTCATCTACCTGCACATCAGTTGCCAGGTGTGGATAGGAGACATATATTTTTTCATTGGTACCTATCATTTTTTCACAGGTAAAAATAAATTCATCTCCTTCTTTTAAAATCAGTTTGCCATCTGTCAGATCTCCAACTCTTAATTTCGGGCCTTGCAGATCTGCAAGAATGGAAATATTATAAGGTTCATTTTTGATTATTTTTCTTATGTTCTCAATAACCTTGATCTTGTCTTCATGATTTCCATGAGAGAAATTTAAGCGGAAAACATTTGCACCTGCCTTAACCAGGGAAAGCAGGTTATCATAACTGTCACTTGCAGGGCCAACTGTGGCTACGATCTTTGTTCTTTTTTGGGAATGTGCAATACCCGCTTCCTTATCCATTTGGGTATACAGGTATTTGCTTATATTTTTACTCATTATTTATGTAAAATGTTTTTGTAAGATGTCGGTGTTTTGTGTAAAATATTAATTGTAAGATAAAAGAAGTTATGTGTGATGATGATGATTTTTTTATTACATTTTTCAGTTTTATACTTTCTCTGCATCCAATCACTGATTCCTGATATCTTTTTTTATTAAACATCAAACATCTGGAATTATGTTGCTAAAATCTTTACAATATTCATCCATTCTTCACTGATCCGTTGTTTCTTTTTTATTGCCTCATTCAATGGTGTATAATGCATGCGGTTATTCATTATACCGACAAACAAATTAAATTTTCCTTCTATCAGGCATTCAACAGCGTGGTAACCCATGCGGCTTGCGATAACTCTATCCATACAGGAAGGAGAACCTCCTCTTTGTATATGGCCCAGGATACACACACGAACTTCCAACAATGGCATTACTTTTTTTATGTGCAGTGCCAGTTCATTACCACCTCCAAAATCCTGTCCTTCTGCTACCACAATTATATTCACCAGTTTTTTTCTTTTTTCTTTTTCCTGTAATGATTTAATGAGATCATCAAACACAGTTTTTCTTTCGGGGATAAGAATATTTTCAGCACCTGTGGCAATACCACTGTGCAGAGCAATATAGCCTGCATCACGTCCCATTACTTCTATGATGAACAAACGGTCATGTGCATCTGCCGTGTCTCTTATCTTATCTATTGCTTCTACAGCAGTATTTACGGCAGTATCAAAACCGATGGTGAAATCAGTTCCTGCTATATCCTTATCAATTGTTCCGGGTAATCCTATGCAGGGAATGTCGTATTCATTACTAAAAGTTTGGGCGCCTTTGAAACTGCCATCACCGCCTATTATAACCAGGCCGTTTATTCCTCTTTTTTTCAGATTTTCATAAGCTTTTTTTCTCCCCTCTTTTTCCATGAATTCCTTGCAGCGAGCCGTTTTTAATATTGTACCACCCCGCTGAATGATATTTGCCACACTACGGCTTTCCATCTGTATTATATCATCATCAATCATTCCGCTGTAGCCCCGCATGATACCAAATACTTCCAGGCCCTTAAATGTTGCAGTTCTTACAACGGCCCGTATCGCTGCGTTCATTCCAGGACTATCGCCACCGCTGCATAAAATTCCTATCCTTGTAACTTTTTCCATAATACAATTTTTTCCATAGCTAACATAGCCATTTACATTCTTTCAGGCATTTTAATTCCGAGCAGCTGCATACCGCTCTTCAAAACATTAGCTGTCATAACGGCAAGCTGTAAACGCAATATTTTTTTCTCAGCTGATTCAGCATTTGCAACCGACAAAACAGTATAAAATGTATTAAATAACTGAGCTAAACCAAAAACATAATTTGCAATTGCAGATGGATTTAGTTCCTTAGCAGCCTGCAGGATAACTGACGGGAATTGTTCCAATGAAATAATGATGTCCTTTTCTGGTTTTAAAAGACTTGTATTCAATCTTTCTGCCGGAGGAATTGTTTCTTTCCTTACTATACTTTTTATCCTTGCATAAGTATACTGGATAAAAGGCCCGGTAAAGCCATGAAATTCGATTGACTCTTCGGGATTGAATATCATTTTCTTTTTAGGGTCAACTCTTAATAAATAAAATTTCATTGCTCCCATTCCTATCGTTTCAAAGAGGTCAGTTAATTCTTCTTCAGAAAAATCTTTCACTTTACCCGAAGCTTCTGTATGATGTTTTGCAGTAGCAATCATTTCCTCTACCAGTTCATCTGCATCCACTACTGTACCTTCCCGGCTTTTCATTTTACCGGTAGGAAGTTCAACCATTCCATAACTCAGGTGATGAATATCGTTAGCATAGGGAAGTCCTATTTTCTGGCAGATGAGTTTTAAAACCTTCATATGATAATTCTGTTCATCGCCGATCACATATATGCTCTGATCTATTTTATACTCTTCATATTTCTGTTTTGCCAGGCCAATATCCTGCGTAATATAAACTGATGTACCATCCTTTCGGAGCACCAGTTTTTCATCTAACCCATCGCGGGAAAGATCTATCCAAACACTGCCATCTTCTTTTTTAAAAAAAGTTCCTTTTGCCAGTTCCTGCTCTACTATATCTTTTCCGAGAAGGTATGTATTGCTTTCAAAATATTTTACATCAAAATCGCTTCCTATTTTTTTATAGGTAATATCAAAACCCTCGTATACCCAGCCATTCATTTTATTCCATAATTCTAATACTTCCGGTTTTCCGGCCTCCCATTGCTGAAGCATAAGTTGGGTAGAGCGCATTAATGGAGCATCCTTTTCCGCTACTTCTTCTTTAACACCGCTGTTCACCAGTTCCTTTACCTGTTTTTTATATTCATCATTAAATTTCACATAATAATCTCCAACCAGGTGATCTCCTTTTTTTTCTGAAGACTCCGGTGTTTCACCATTCGCATACTCCTGCCAGGCGATCATACTTTTACAGATATGTATCCCCCTGTCATTTATGATACAGCTTTTTAAAACCTCGTAGCCGTTCGCCTTTAATATCTCAGCTACACTCCAACCTAGAAAATTATTTCTTAAATGTCCCAGGTGTAGTGGTTTATTGGTGTTTGGGGAAGAATATTCCACCATTACTTTTTTTCCATTCAAAGGCTGTTTGCCATAACAGATATCATTGTGATTCAAATAAAGAAGTTCCAGCCAGTACGACTCGGAAATTTCGAGGTTTAAAAAACCTTTTATGATATTAAATGAGGAAAATAAATGTGAATGAGATCTCAGTAGTTCCTTTCCTAAATCATTTCCCAGTTTGTCCGGTGTTAAGCCTGTTTTTTTTAAAAGTGAGAACAGTACTACTGTATAATCGCCTTCAAAATCAGGCCTTGTTACATTTACCTGGAAATCATTATCTGAAAATTCTTTTCCATATAATATTGCAAGGCTTTCCCTTGTAGCCTTCTGCAATGAATTCGTAATTGACATTCCCTGATATTCTTTTGAGCTGCAAAGGTATACGGTTCTTGTTTGTTTTCATTAATACCTCTTTATCCAATTAAAAATGAATAGTAGAAAGACCGATCAATGGAGGTGATAATTTATATATAATGTTCAAGGTATGCCTGGTATAAATTTTAATCCACCTTTCTAATCCTTACCTTTGCGCCTCTAAAAATTGGTAGCAGCATGATAAGCGTTAATAATGTTACCCTGGCTTATGGGAAGCGGGTATTGTTTGATGAAGTAAATATTAATTTTGTAAAAGGCAATTGTTATGGTGTTATTGGTGCAAATGGGGCAGGTAAATCAACTTTCTTAAAAATCATCAGCGGGGAAATAGAACCCAATAAAGGTACGGTAGACATTACTCCCGGGGAACGTATGGCCGTGCTTAATCAGAACCAGTTTGCTTTTGATGAGGAAACAGTATTGAATACAGTTATGATGGGCCATAAAAAAATGTGGCAGGTGATGCATGAAAAAGATGCACTTTATACAAAAGAAGATTTTACAGAAGCAGATGGTATAAAAGCCGGTGAACTGGAACACGAATTTGGAGAGATGGGGGGCTACACTGCTGAGAGTGATGCCGCTACTTTTTTAAGTGAATTGGGGGTTAAAGATGAATTGCATGCAGTTTTAATGAAAGACATCGGTGCAAACCTGAAGGTGAGAGTATTGCTGGCACAAGCTTTATTTGGTAATCCGGATATACTGTTGCTGGATGAACCTACCAATAACCTTGATGTAGAAACGATAAGCTGGCTGGAGAATTTCCTGGCAGATTACCAGAACATTGTATTGGTGGTTAGTCATGATCGTCACTTTTTAGATGCTGTTTGTACACATGTGGCCGACGTTGATAAAAATAAAATAAGAATATATACCGGCAACTATTCTTTCTGGTATGAAAGTTCACAACTGGCTGCCCGGCAGGCAACTGATAAAAACAAAAAGCAGGAAGAGAAGAAAAAAGACCTGTTGGAGTTCATTGCCCGTTTCAGTGCCAATGCATCCAAATCCAAACAGGCAACTTCTCGTAAAAAGGCTTTGGATAAACTGGTTTTTGAAGATATAACTGCAAGTAACAGAAAATATCCGGGCATTATTTTTAAGCAGGAGAGGGAAGCCGGTAACGATATATTAAAAGTGGAAGGTCTTACAAAATTGCAGGAAGGTAAGTATGTATTCAGCAAGCTTAATTTTGATATGCAGAAAGGACAGAAGATCGCTTTTTTAAGCCGGGATCCGATTGCACTAACCACATTTTTTGAGATCATTAATGGCAGGTCGAAAGCGGATAAAGGCAAACACGAATGGGGTACAACCATAACCACTGCTTATCTGCCCAACGACAACACAGAATATTTTGAAGGAAATACTTTAAACCTGATGGATTGGCTGAGGCAATATGTACCCCCTTATGTTAAAGATGTGGATGAAGATTTTTTGCGTGGGTTTTTGGGTAAAATGTTATTCAGCGGGGATGAAATATTAAAGAAAACGGCTGTGTTAAGTGGGGGAGAAAAGGTAAGGTGTATGTTAAGCAAGATGATGATACAGAATCCAAATGTATTGATATTGGATGAACCCACGAATCATCTTGACCTGGAAAGTATTATTGCATTTAATAACAGTATGATAGACTATACCGGCACAGTTCTTTTTACTACACATGATCACCAGTTTATGCAAACTGTTGCCAACCGTATCATTGAGATCACTCCTAAAGGAATGATTGATAAATTGATGACATATGATGAATACCTGGCTGATGAAAGAGTAAAATTGTTGCGGGAGGAATTGTATAATTGAGTATCCAGCATCCAGTATCCAGCATCAAGTATCAAGTATCCAGTATCATCATGGCATGATTTTTAACATTATAGAAAATACATTTATTACAAACCCAAATACAATCATGAAAAAAAACCTTTTAGTAGCACTAATGCTGGTTATGATAACCATCAGTGCTCATTCTCAAAACAAACAGAATTCAAGTGATTACAAAACTGCAATCGGTGTAAAATTTTATCCCGGGGCAATTACCCTTAAACATTTTATTAAAGAAAACGCGGCTCTAGAAGGCTTAGGTTATTTTTACAACAGGGGCTTCCGTGTTACCGGTTTGTATGAATTTCATTTCGACATACAGAGTGTAACCGGATTAAAATGGTATGTTGGTCCGGGTGCCCACCTTGGATTTTATAATGCCAAGTATAATAATGATAATAATATAAAAGATGGTGGAGTTGCAATTGGGCTTGATGGTGTTATCGGGCTGGATTATAAGATCAATGCTGCTCCTATCAACCTGTCATTGGATTTTCAACCTTCTTTTGAGTTGGGAAATTACAATGGTTATGGTGGAAGCTTTGGTGGTCTTTCGATCAGGTATGTGATCAAATAAGTAATTTAAAAAAAAATAAGTGTCCCACACCTATAGGTGTGGGACACTTATATTATTAATGAAAGAAAAAGTCAGATCTTTTTTTGAATACTTTTACCCTCCGTTCAGGAAGGTGATGTCTTTACAAACCTTTACATACGCTGCGTGCGGAGGAGCTAATACTTTAATGGGGCTCCTCATTTATGCAGTAAGCCTTCAATATATTTTTACAGAGAACGTTTTTTATTTTGGTATATCTGCGTTTAAACCCCATAATGCTGCACTTTTTCTTTCTTCCTGTGTAGTTTTTATAGTAGGTTTTATGCTTAACAAATACATCGTCTTCACCGGTTCGAATATTAAAGGACGAATACAGTTGTTCCGCTATTTTCTTTCTTTCTTTTTTAATCTAGTTATAAACTATTTCCTTTTAAAATTACTTGTGGAAGGGGTAGGTTGGGACCCTTTTTTTAGCCAGCTGATTACTACCGCTCTCATAATAGCAATCAGTTATTTAACACAAAAGCATTTCAGTTTTAAAGTTCGTGCCGAACAATAATTTTTGAAAATATACTTTCCACTACACCAGTACTGACATTATTTCATTCAAACCCTGTTGGCACAATGATTGACAACTTCTTATAAATAATTAAATAAAATTGATATGGCAAAAATAATAGGTATAGATCTGGGAACAACAAACAGTTGTGTGGCAGTAATGGAGGGCAATGAGCCTGTAGTTATTCCAAATGAGGAAGGTCGCCGTACTACACCCTCTGTAGTTGCTTTTTTAAAGAATGGCGAGAGAAAAGTAGGTGACCCTGCAAAACGTCAGGCTATAACCAATCCCGGTAATACAATTACGAGTGTAAAACGTTTTATGGGCCGTCAACATGATGAGGTAACGGAAGAAATCAGTCATTGGAGTTATAAGATAGTAAAAGGTGACAATAATACGGTTCGTATAGACATAGATGGCAGATTATATACTCCACAGGAGATAAGTGCTATGACCTTGCAAAAAATGAAAAAAGTGGCAGAGGATTACCTGGGTACAACGGTTACAGAAGCTGTAATAACTGTTCCGGCTTATTTCAATGATGCACAAAGACAAGCTACAAAAGAAGCTGGTGAAATTGCCGGTTTAACTGTACGCCGTATCGTTAACGAACCAACAGCTGCAGCACTTGCTTACGGACTGGATAAAAAAGGGAAAGACCAGAAAATTGCAGTTTTTGACCTCGGTGGTGGAACTTTCGATATATCTGTACTCGAATTAGGCGATGGTGTTTTTGAAGTTAAATCAACCAATGGTGATACCCACCTGGGAGGTGATGATTTTGACAAGGTTATCATGGACTGGCTGGCAGATGAATTCAAAAAAGAAGAAGCAATAGACCTTCGCAAAGACCCAATGGCATTGCAACGTTTAAAAGAAGCTTCTGAAAAAGCAAAAGTTGAACTTTCTTCCAGCACAGAAACAGAGATCAACCTGCCTTATGTAACAGCTGTGGATGGGGTTCCTAAACACCTTGTAAAAAAATTAAGCCGTGCTAAATTTGAACAACTGGCAGATAAATTATTTGAGCGTTGCCTTAAACCCTGCGAGCAGGCATTAAAGGATGCTAATCTTTCTACTTCACAAATTGATGAAGTGATCCTGGTGGGTGGTAGTACACGCATACCAAAAGTGCAGGAGATCGTTGAGAAATTCTTTGATAAAAAAGCTAACCGAAGTGTTAACCCGGATGAAGTTGTTGCAATTGGTGCCGCTATCCAGGGTGCTGTATTGAGTGGTGATATAAAGGATGTACTATTACTTGACGTTACCCCGCTTAGTTTAGGTATTGAAACTATGGGTGGAGTTATGACAAGGCTGATAGATTCCAATACAACCATACCATCAAAAAAATCAGAAACTTTCAGTACAGCCAGCGACAATCAACCCGGTGTACAAATACATGTATTGCAGGGGGAGCGCCCATTGGCTAACCAGAATAAAAGTTTAGGAATGTTCAATCTGGATGGTATACCACCCGCACCAAGGGGTGTGCCACAGGTAGAAGTTACTTTTGATATTGATGCCAATGGTATCCTGCATGTAAGTGCAAAAGACAAAGGAACCGGAAAAGAACAAAAGATAAGGATTGAAGCAGGCAGTGGTTTAAGCAAAGAGGAAATTGAAAAAATGAAGAATGACGCAAAAGCTAACGAAGCAACTGATAAAATTGAAAAAGAAAAAATCGAGAAAATAAACCAGGCAGATAGCCTGATCTTTCAAACGGAAAAACAATTGAAAGAATATGGAGATAAAATTTCTGCAGATAAGAAAGTTCCGATTGAATCAGCACTGGAAAAATTAAAAGAGGCTCATAAGTCACAGGACCTTGCACAAATTGATGTTGCAATAACAGAAATGAACGAGGCCTGGAAAACTGCCAGTGAAGAAATGTATAAATCCACACAAGAAGGTGCAGCGGGCACTCCTGGAGGAGAGGGACAGCCTAATGGTGCTCAGGGGGAACCACAACAACCTGCCGGAGAAGCCGGTAATGAAAATGTTACAGATGCCGAATTTGAAGAGGTAAAATAATATTACATTTAATTTTTACATGCCGTCCATTCCTGGGCGGCATTTTTAATAAGGTAAGATTAGCAGCTTATTGGAATCATTTTTGCTCTTAATATTTTGAATTCGATAAATCAATATGTATGAGAAAAGCACTACTTCTTCTTTCCGCCGGTTTATTTTCTTTTATAATTTCTCAATCCCAAACAATAATAAACCTCGGTACTACAAATGTTGAATGGACAACATTGTATACCACTACCGACCTGCCCTGGGAATTAAAATATGGTCCCGGTGATTCTCTATGGATGACAACCAGGCAAGGCAGGGTCATCAGGGTACATGCTACTAATGGGGGAGCTACACAATTGCTTGACCACAGTGCCAGTGTTTGGGTAAATGGAGAAGCGGGTATGTTGGGTATGACTTTTCATCCTGATTTTCCTAATACACCTCATGTATTTATTGCATATACTTATACTAGTGGCGGCAATAACCGGGAACGTTTATCGAGGTTCACATATAGTAACAATACGCTAAACAGCGAATTTGTAGTTATAGATGGGGGAGCAATTTTAGCAAACAGCATACACAACGGATCGCGCCTGGTAATTTTACCTGATAATACTATTCTTATGACGACGGGAGATGCTGCCAATACCAGCCTTGCTCAGAATACTTCTAGTTTAAATGGTAAAGTATTAAGAGCTAATTTAGATGGTACCATTCCGGCAAATAATCCCAATCCTGCAAGTTATATTTATTCAAGAGGCCACCGCAATGCTCAAGGGCTTGCTTTGCATCCTAATGGAAAAGTTTATGAAACAGAACATGGTCCCGGTAACAATGATGAATTCCAGATAATAGAAACTAACAGGAATTACGGCTGGCCCAATGTGGAAGGCTTTTGTGATAATGATATAAACGGTGGTGAAATAGCTTATTGTAATACAAATAATATAAAAGAACCTCTGGCGTCATGGAATGTTTCACCGGGTGGTACCTGGGCACCCAATGACCTTGTTTATTATACTCATCCTGCCATACCGGAATTTCAAAATAAATTTCTTGTTGCATTTTTAAAAACTAATAAAGTAAGAAGCGTTACATTAAATACAACCGGGGATGCGGTTACAGCCCAGGCAGATTTTTTTGGAGTAGAACCCGGGTTTCCTTCAGGAAGATGGGGAAGGCTAAGAGATATTACGACTGCGCCTAATGGTGAAATTTTTATAGCTACTAACTCCAGCCCGAACCGTATAATCCGTATTCGTTCATTAGCGCCTGTTCCAGTTTCTATAACTGATTATAAAGCGGGTTGTGCCAATGATTTGATTACTATTAAATGGCGTACCCAGGCAGAATCTCAAAGCAAACAATTCAATTTATACCGTAGCACAGGAACCAATGCCAACGATTTTAAACTGGTTTCTGTAATACCAACTTCAGCACCTGGCGGTATGTCAAATATTCCTCTTTCATATTCATATACTGATAACAGTTTTACTAATACTTCTAAAACATTTTATAAGTTGGTTAGTGAAGACCTTAATGGTACAGTGCACAATTTTGGGATTGTTTCAGCTTCCTGTGAAAAAGAAGAAAGTTTTATTTTATCTCCAAATCCTGCAAATAGCAAGGCTGAATTAAAATGGGGGGATGCAAATCCGCTAACAATAAGAGTTTACAATACTGTTGGACAATTGATTTATCAAACCAGTGGCAGAAGCCCGGTTTCTTTGCCCGTAAATCAATGGACACCTGATGTGTATTTTATTACAGCTTATGATACCCGGAATACAGAATTATTCAGGAGTAAGCTTTTAGTAAGGTAACAAAAGGGGCTAATTTATAAAATGCCTCAAAGTATGAGGCATTTTTATTTACATAAGATCGAGTGCCATTGCAAGAAAAGTTATATTAAATGGCAATATCATAGAACAATAACCACCGGCTACTGCATAAACTCCAAAAAAAACTGCGATTGATACTAAAAAAAGTATCCAGTAAAGTCCTCTGGATTTTTTTACTGTTTCCATGCTAAACTTATTTTCTGCAAATATAGTATAGATAGCCATAAGTAATTAGATTTAAACATTCATGAAAAATACTAATTTCAACCTCCTTTAATTCTTTAAAACAACATATGCTTATTCATTTTTTTATAAAATTTTCTTCCTCGTATGGAGATTCTGTGCGGATAGATTTTACAGGAGTGCCTGGTGAAAGTGGGATCAGTTTTCCTCTCGAGTATCTGGATGATGAATACTGGCATGTTAAGATTCAATCAGCTGCATTACCGGATGAAAATATTCTTTCTTATTCAGTAACTATTTTTCAGCAGGAAGTTAGTAAAGAGATAATTACCAATAGGAAGATTAATTTGAAAAAAGTTAAACAGGATTTCCTGGAAATAGTTGATGGGCCCGAAGAAACCGAACTTTATTCGAATGTTTTTGCAAAACCTGCTTTTATTGATATTTTAAAAAAGCAAAAGCAAAAAACAAAAAAACACGATAAAGAGCCGGATTATATTTTTAAAGTACAGGTTCCTCCAACAGGTGAAGGAAAATTGATCTGCATAATCGGATCTTCAAAGAAATTAAAATCCTGGGACGATTCAAAACCCATCTGTCTCACTCAAAAAGAAAATATATGGAGTATCAGGTTACAACTTTCAAAAGAACAATTTCCTGTAGAATATAAATTTGGTATTTATGATATTGAAAAAAAGAAAATTGTTGAATATGAAAAAGGGGAAAACCGGGTATTAATATCACCTCCTGGTAAAGATACTTTGCGCATTTTTCACTGCTTCCCTGATCTGTCGGGTTACAAATGGAAAGGGGCGGGTGTGAATATTCCCCTTTCATCAGTAAGAACTGTACAAACATGGGGAGCAGGCAATTTTTCATCACTGAATATGTTGGTGGACTGGGCGAAAAAAACAGGCTTGAAACTAATACAACTGTTACCCATAAACGATACTTCTGCAACACTAACCAAAAAGGATTCTTACCCTTACTCACCTATTTCGGTTTTTGCATTGCATCCAATGTTTATGAATGTGCAAAAACTAGCCACAGCATTTGGTGTGGAACTTTCTATTGAAAAGATGCGGAAGATCCATGAGCTGAACAGCCTTGACCAAATAGACTATGAAGCAGTGATGATTCTTACAATGAATACTTTGAAAGAATTATATGCTATAGAGAAACAATCCTTTAAAGATGATTATGCATGGTTTGAATATTTTGATATAAACCGGCACTGGCTGGTTCCCTATGCAGCATTTTGTTTTTTAAAAGATAAATATGGTACTGCCGAGTTCAGTGAATGGAATGATCACAAAGTATATGATGAAGCAGCAGTGCAGGAACTGGTGAGTATTGAAAATGAAAATTATGATGAGATAGCATTTTATTATTTTATCCAATACCATTTACATCTTCAATGTAAGGATGCAAAAGAATACGCACACAAAAATGATATTTTGTTAAAAGGTGATCTGCCGATCGGTGTGGGCAGATGCAGTGTGGATACCTGGATGTATCCCGATCTTTTTCACATGGATATGCAGGCTGGTGCACCGCCGGATGCGTTCACTTCCAAAGGGCAGAACTGGAAATTTCCAACCTATAACTGGAAGGAGATGGAAAAGAACAATTATACGTGGTGGCGGCAACGCCTGGAACACATGGGTAATTATTTCGATGCTGTGAGGATCGATCATATACTGGGTTTTTACAGAATATGGAGCATTCCTTATGGATCTGAAGATTCAATTCTTGGAAGATTTGAACCCGTCTTGGCTGTTACAAAACAAAATTTTCAGGAAGCAGGCTTGTACCTGGATGAGGAAAGATTTTGTAAACCCTATATCAATTATGATAAGCTGCACGGGATGTTTGGTGATAATTCCGGTTGGGTAAAAGATACTTTTATTCAGGATGGTAAAATAAAATCAGCCTTAAATACATCACAAAAAATAAGTAATTATTTTGAGGTAAATACAGAAAATAAACATTTGCAAACAAGTGTAAATGAATTGCTTTCTGACGTTATCCTTTTAAAAGATAATAGAAATGCAGAAGAATATCATTTCAGAATAAATATGCATCAAACAGCGTCCTACAGATCATTAAGTGGCGAGGACCAGAAAAAATTAGATTATTTATCCCATAATTATTTTTTTGAGAATCAGAATAAATTATGGGAAGAAGCAGGGCGCAAAAAATTGATGGCTGTAAAAAGTTTTACTGACATGTTAGTGTGTGCAGAAGACCTGGGTATGGTTCCGCATTTTGTAGAGGGTATGCTTGCTGATATGAAAATATTATCACTGGAAATACAACGGATGCCCAAAAAATCAACTGATACTTTCGCTCATCCCAACAATGCTCCTTATTTAAGTGTTGTTACTCCCTCCACACATGATATGAGTACTTTACAGGAATGGTGGAAAGAAGAGAAACAGATACAATATTTTTACAATGATCAGCTTGCACATCCCGGTGATGCTCCTGTAAATTGTGAGCCTTCGATATGCAAGGAAATAGTAATGCAGCATATGCAGTCACCTGCAATGTGGAGCATATTTCTGATGCAGGATCTGCTTTCCATTCATGAAAATACTATCAATACTGATCTTTCAAAAGAAAGGATTAATATTCCGGCAGATCCTGAACATACCTGGAATTACCGGATGCATTTAACTATGGAAGACCTTCTTGGTGAAAAGGATCATATTTCTGAAATAAAAAATATGGTCAGACAAAATGGGCGGTAATCATGAAAGTAACTTACAAAACATTTGATCTTCCCTTTATTCATCCTTTTACAATATCTAAAGGAACAAAAACACATCAGCCTACATTTATCGTAGAGCTGGAGCATTTTGGATACAAGGGATATGGCGAAGCGCCTGCCATTGCATATTACAATATTCCGGTTGAGAAAATGATTGAAGACCTGGAGCATAAGCGAATCTTCACTGAAAAATTTTCTTTTACAGATCCGGAGAGGTACTGGCATTACCTGCATCACCTGTTCCCGAAAAATCCTTTTCTTGTTTGCGCTCTTGATATGGCCGGGTGGGATCTATTTGGTAAAATGAAACGGCAGCCATTGTATAAACTCTGGGACCTCGATATTACAAAAGCGCCGGTCACAGATTATACTATTGGTTTAGATACTGCCGAGAATATGCTTAATAAAATGAAAGAGCGTCCATGGCCGATATATAAAATTAAAGTAGGGGTACCTGGTGATATTGAACTGGTAAAAACCTTGCGTTCACAAACCGATGCGAAAATAAGAGTGGATGCAAATGCAGGCTGGACGCTGGAGGAAGCCCTGCAAAAAATTCCAATTCTAAAAGAATTGAATGTGGAATTGGTAGAACAGCCACTCGCAAAAGACAATTGGGAAGGAATGAAAATTTTATATGAAAAATCTTCATTACCATTGATCGCAGATGAATCCTGTGTAGCAGAAGCAGATGTTTTATTGTGCCATAAACATTTTCATGGCATTAATATAAAACTTACAAAATGCAGTGGTATTACACCTGCAAAAAGAATGATAACCAAAGCCCGGGAATTAGAAATGCTTGTTATGATAGGTTGTATGAATGAAAGCACAATCGGTACAGCCGCTATTGCCCATCTTGCACCCCTGCTCGATTTTGTTGATATGGACGGACCTTTGTTGCTCGCAGAAGATATTGCTACAGGTATCGGTTTTGATAATGGAAAAATATTGTATGCAGATGATCCTGGATTAGGGATTACGATCAAATTTTAAAATGAAAAAAAATAAATTACAGAAAGTATTATTTATAGACCGGGATGGAACCCTTATTAAAGAAGCTCCACCAACTTATCAGCTCGATTCATTTGATAAGCTGGAGTTTTACCCTCACGTTTTTGAATGCATGCGGAAGATTGCCGGTAAACTGGATTATGAACTGGTAATGGTTACTAACCAGGATGGAATGGGAACACCTTCTTTTCCTGAAGAAACTTTCTGGCCGGTGCAGGATTTTGTTATCAAAAGTTTTGAAAATGAAGGAGTGTATTTTAAAAATATTTTGATAGACCGTTCATTTGTATCTGATAACAGTCCATCCCGCAAACCAGGCACAGGAATGCTTTTGAATTATATTAGTGATCCGGGTTATGACATTAAAAGTTCTTTTGTGATAGGAGACAGGATCACGGACATGGAACTTGCGAAAAACCTCGGTTGTAAAGGGATATGGGTAAAAAATGATGCTGGCCTGGGTGCATCAGAGATCAGCGATCCGATTTCGTTACAAAAATCTGTTGTGCTTAGTACCCCTCACTGGCAGGATATTTACAAATTTTTAAAAACCAGGAAACTACGGCATTCGTAATCACTGTTGTCTGGTTAAGGCTGTGCATCCGGTATCATAAAAAATTCGTTAAGAATTGGAATGATTTACTATCTCTCCTTTGGAAAGGGGTTGGGGTGAGATTTTAAATTTTTCAACCTTTTATTAAATAAAACCACTCTTACCTTTATTTTTTGCTTATAAAAACTAAAAATTTGTGTATTTTTATAACATTAGTCCTGATTGAGTTTGCAATAAATTTTATGAACATGAAATGTAAAGTTTTATCCCTAATATTTCTCACCCATTTCTTTCTGGTTTGTGTGTCTGCACAACTTATCAATAATGGAGCTACTATAACAGTTCAAAATGGTGCTTATATAATGTCAACCGGTGATGTAAGAAACTCGGGCACTATTATTAATAATGGAAAAATAGAAACACAGGGCAATTTCATAAACTCAGGAACATACAATTCTACAGGTAATGAAGATTCTCTTATCCTTACAGGGTCCGGCCCGGATACACTTACCGGTGGAAGTTCAGTTATAAATTACCTCACTATAAATAAAACTTCCAATACGGATATTGTAAGATTAGGGGGTACAACTACTGTAAACACTAAACTCGATTATTTGTCTGGTGCATTTACAACAGATCCTGTTTTGAATTCTTTATTTACGCTTACTTCCTCGGCAGGTGCCACTTATAATTTTACAGCGGGCAGAGAAATTGTGGGAAGCGTTAAAAGAACCGGTTGGAGTAATGGCACGATGCAGGTTTTTAATCAGGCTAATATGCAGGTTACCACAAATGCCGGAACTTCCCCTACAGATTTTACGGTAACTATGATCCCTCAAAGCGGGGGTGGCGATCCTACACAATCGGAAAGGGAAGTAAAAAGATATTTTTTATTCGATAATACCAATGGTTCTGGGTTTACTGCTGATATCCGTTATCCTTACCTGGCAACGGAATTAAATACTAACATAGAAGCGAATTTAGTTCCCTGGTTATTGCAAACAGACTGGAATGCACGCCTGGCAGCAACCCGGGATATAGCAAATGATTATGTACAACTAACAGGAATTACCCCAACAGAACTTGATGCAGAATGGAAACTGGCTGATCCAAAATATACATTCAATGTTACGGCTTATATAAAAGGAGATTGGAATAATCCTTCAGGTACTATGAGAACAACTTTAAATTTCGGTGGCTTGTTGCCTTTGTCACAACCTTATTCAGCACCTCCTTTTAATTATGCAGGTTCAGAATTTGTAGGATCTATACCTAACGCTAATATTGTAGATTGGGTATTGGTTGATTTCAGAAAACCAACTTCCGGATTGCCTGCTGATGCGGTCGCTGGAACTTTTATCGGCCGCAAGGCTGCTTTTCTATTAAGCAATGGAATGTTGGTGGACACTGATGGCTTTACACCTTTATCTTTTAATATAACCAAACAAGGTAGCGGATACCTGGTGGTTCGTCATCGTAATCATCTTGCTGTCATGAGCAATTCGCTTCCCTCAAATGCGTCTGGTAGTTACACAAATAATTTTTCGATTTTTTCAAATTCATATAAAAAACCAACAGCATCATCAGACCCAACGGTTTTATTAGCAACCTCAGGTGCAGGCAGTACATTGTATGGTATGTGGCCCGGAGATGTTAACGTTAGTGGTTCCATAACCACTGCTGATGTTACACCAATTAATATTGCAATTGCAGGGCCCGCATCCGGAAATGCAAATGTTTATAATCCGAGGGATATCAATCTGGATAAAAATGTAACAACTGCAGATGTAAGTATCACCAATACTTCCGTTGCTGCTTTTGCATCATCAAGTTCTGCAAAGCCGCAGGGAACTGAAAATGTTTTAACATCACATGTGCCGGCTGGTGGTAATTAAATTAAAAATGCCAAACTAATTATACATAATGAAAACATTTATAACGATTCTTTTCTTTTTGATATCCAATAACCTGCTGGCTCAGGAAATATCAATAAGGTTAGTTCAGACAAGTTATAATAATTCTGATCCGGATGGAGTTGGACCCGCTACAGGTTCCGTAACTATTCAATTTGAATTGATGTCCTCAACGATTCCTGTTCTGGCTGATGGAATCGGATTGAGCTTCGTTTATCAATCAGCATTACTTATACCAACACCTACAAATACTACAACCCCTCAGGGCCCGATAGTGACTTCTCCCGGCTGGTCGCAGAATGTTGACAATCGTCTCGGTACTGATGTAAATGTGGTTTATGGAGGGCAAACATTTAATAAAAGAATGATCATTACCTTTCAGCAAAGTGCGGGTATTCAGAATGCTCCTGTTACTAACTCCTGGACACCCATAGCCCAGGTTACTTATTGGACAACTGGAAATACACAGCCCCAGGGAGGATTTGCAACTCCGGAACCCGGATCAATTCTTCCTCAAAATTCATTGTCATCAGATGGAGGACTGACAGTATATGATTATCTCTCACCAAATTTAAATAGTCCTCTGGCGCTGGGTTCAGCTGTTACCCCGGTACAGTTTACAAAATTTGTTATTAACTGTTCTGATAAAGGAACAGTTTTGAACTGGGCTACAGGTACAGAGATAAATTCAGCTTATTTTGAGGTTCAGCGCAGTACTAACGGTACAGAGTGGACGCAGGTAGGCAAAGAAAATGCTGCCGGAAACAGCAGCACCACAAAGTCGTATCAATTAATGGATATTTCCGGAGGAACCGCTTACTACCGTATCCGCCAGGTAGATCTGGATGGTAAATTTATTTATACCAATGTGATAAGGTCTGATTGTGATAACAAAAACATAGGCATTGTTATATACCCGGTTCCGGCGCGGGATGTATTGAATATAGTGATCCGGGCTGACAAGGCGATCTCTACACAATTGATAATTTTTGATAATACTGGGAAGATGGTGAGAAGAATGAATGCATCCATTGTTACGGGTAGCAACACTTTAAATTTCAACCTGAAAGGATTGCCTTCCGGTGAATATATGATCCGCAGCAGCGACCCAGCAATAGACCTGAAAAAGAAATTTACGATTTTACAATAAAGGATTTGTTATAATAAAAAAAGACCGTCCTGTCAGGATGGTCTTTTTTTATGCAATTTTTATTCTCATTACTTCAATTATAAATAGAAAACTTTTAATATTACTTTCTATGATAATTTAGTTTTCTACTTTGTTAACCAATACCAAAGCTATTCTTGAAATTTGTTTCGGTGGTGGGATCATTTATAAAATTTAGTTTTTTTTATTGGGTTTACTTTTGTTGTAATAAATGATGATGGATCTACGCTATGTGAATATAAATTTTTAGATTAACAATGACACATTTAGAACAGTATTTAGAAAAAACAGGGCAGACAATGCAGGATCTTTTTGCCGGTGCCAGCCAGGTCGGTGTCGGTTTTGTATTTGATCTGATACCAAAAGCCCTGGAAGAAAATAAAATAATTGTTTGGGTAACACATAACGAGTTTTTGGGATCAGGGGTATATGAATTACAAGATCCACTTTAATATGTACACGCTTAGTCCCTCGACAAGCTCGAGGATGACAGCATTTTTAAGATCCAAATTCAAAAATCAAATTCCAAATTCACAACTCTTAACTCAAAATCACTATTGTCCGGTTAAAATGCTGTTCATTCGGCCTCATAAAAAATCCGTTAAGAAAATTGAAGCGGAAGGCGTTAAGAAGAAAAACAGGTGTTACTAAAGCCAGGTTATATTATTAGCTTGTAAGTCGCACCTGGCTTGGTTGAGTTATGAAGATGGAACTTGTTTTTCTTTAGCCTGCAGCTTCAATTTTTAGGATTTTTTATGCAGCCTTGATTTTTTGCTCCACTTTTAGCTTATTCTGTTATTTAAATTTATCGCTGAATCTCCTGCGTCGATTTGTATCAAGACAAAAGTGGAATGAAATAGAATCTATCCTAAAAGAAATCTCTTTTTGAAAGGCGCTGGTATTGTGTTTTAAAGAAAGAGTCTAATTTTTACCGGACAATAGTGACTCATAATTCTTAATTCATCACTCATAATTTTTTTTACGAATTTTGTTTTATGACACCTGAAAGAAATACAAGGCTTACGGAAGTTTTAAACAGGCGGCAACCCGATCTTACTGTTGTTCTTGAAAATGTAACCGACCCTCATAATATTGCAGCAGTTATGCGTACCTGTGATGCAGTAGGAATACAGGATATATTTATACTAAATACAATTATACCCATTCCTAAAAAATGGGGTAGCAAAACATCTTCAAGTGCTGCAAAATGGTTAACTGTTCATGAATTTACAAATGCAGAAGCTTGTTTTACCGCATTAAGAAAACGTTCAGACAAGATCTATACAACTCATCTCGGCTCAGGTTCCAAAAGTTTATATGAACTGGATCTCACAACATCTGTAGCGCTCATATTTGGAAATGAACACAGTGGGATCAGCGGAGAACTGATTGAAAGATCAGATGGCAATTTCATTATACCTCAGGCAGGGGTTATAAAATCTCTGAACATTTCTGTAGCTTGTGCTGTTACCCTTTACGAAGCATACAGGCAAAAAACGCTTGCAGGTCACTATCAGGGTTCAAGGTTGCCAGCTGATAGACTATCAGAATTAAAGGATCAATGGGGCTTTAACGGTGAGGAATAGTTACCCCCTTTTCAATTATATCACTCAACCGGATAAAATATAAATTGTAATGATGTGTTTTAATAGCAATGCATTGATTTATATTGCTTTGTGAAGCCACTTGGCATATATTTTGTCAACTTATACTTACCACAATCTTTAATTATGCTTGTATTTAAAAAATTGCTTCTATTTTTTTTAGCTATTTGTAGCATTGCCTTATTTTATGGATGCGAAAAAAAGAAGAATAAGTTTCCTGATTCCGACATGTATGATTTCTCTTCTCCTAAAGTGGTAACATTGCCCGAAGAACTTGACGAGATCTCAGGAATTGCTTATTATCCAAAAGATACCAGTGTATTTGCCATCATTGATGAAGATGGGGTATTATTTAAAATCCCGCTTAGAAATCCAAAGGCACTACGTCAATGGAAGTTTGATAAGAAAAGAGACTTTGAAGAACTTGTAATGATAGATAGTGTTTTTTATGCTCTGGTTAGCAATGGAGATGTGGAATCTATACATTTCAATGGACAGACCATAAATACTGAAAAAAGTAATTTTTCTGATCAGAATAAAAGTGTGAATGAATTTGAATCGATGTTCCGGGAAAATGATTCATCACGCCTTATTATTTTGTGTAAAAGCTGTGAAGGAGATCCCAAGAAATCATTCAGCTCCTTAGCATATAATTACAAAGACACATCAAATAGTTATGTTAGCTATATTAATTTTGATATGTCGGTACTCGAATCAAAATTAAATGTAGATAAACATTTAAAAGCTTCGGCCGCTGCAATTAATCCCATCACTAAAGATATTTATATTATTTCCTCTATTCAGCAATTGCTTGTAATTACCAACAGTAAAGGAGAGTTTAAAGAATTATACAAGCTGAATCCTGCAATTTATAAACAACCGGAAGGGCTTACGTTCACACCCTCCGGAGACCTCATTATTTCAAATGAATTTGCCCAGGATGGTTTTGCCAATCTATTGCTGCTTAAAAATAAAAAGAAAGAAAGATGAGAATTATTTGTTTTGTTTTGATTTTGATATGTAGCAGTACATTACTTTATGCTCAGGATAGCCTGCAGGCCAGGATAGTTTTAGTAGGGGATGCAGGCGCATTAATTAATGGAAAACAGCCTGTCATAGATGCAGTGAAAAAACACACGGCCATTGATGAAAAAACAACGGTGATCTACCTCGGAGACAATTTATATAAAGTTGGCCTGCCCGATAACTCCTTGCCTACTTTTGCTATAGCCAAGGCGCCACTTGATTCCCAGATCAATGTTGCCAACAACACAAAGACCAAAGTGTATTTTATACCCGGTAATCATGATTGGGCCAATGGCGGCTCAAATGGTTTTGAATCCATTTTAAGGGTGCAAAATTATATTGACCTATTAAGCAATAGCAATGTAACGCAGTTGCCACGTGATGGTTGCCCGGGCCCGGTAGAAGTGAAGATTACCAACGATATTACTTTAATTATGATGGACAGCCAATGGTGGTTACATGAAAATGAAAAACCCGGCATTGAATCTGATTGCCCATTTAAAACAGAAGCTGAAATTTTAACTCAGCTGGATGAGCTGCTTTCAAAAAACAGTTCAAAACTTGTTATACTTGCAATGCATCACCCCTTTAAAAGCAACGGGCCTCATGGTGGCTACTTTACTTTCAAGCAACACGTTTTCCCTTTTACAGATGTAAGGCCTAACCTGTACATTCCTTTGCCAATTATTGGTTCAGCCTATCCACTAACCCGGGCTGTGTTTGGAACAGCGCAGGATATAAAACATCCTATTTACCAGCACATGATCAACTCTATCAGTAACGTTACCAAAGGATACAGTAACATTATACAGGTGGCAGGGCATGAGCATACCCTCCAATATATAGTAGACAGTAGCAAATATTATATCGTAAGCGGTGCGGGCTCAGACAAAAACCGGGTTTCCAAGGCAAGAAATACAAAGTTTGCCAGTTCAAATTATGGTTACGCAATTCTTGAAATCTCTAAAAATAAAAATGTAGATGTTAAGTTTTATGAAGTACATACTGATTCAGTAAAAGAAGCGTACAACAGCCACGTAATGGATTTTTCAAAACTTCCCCTACCCGTTACTGATACATTGCGTACAGTTGAATTTTCTTTTAAGGATAGTGTGGTAATTTCTGCAAGTGACAGGTATAAATTATGGAGTGGTTTTAAAAATATTTTCTTAGGATCTAATTACAGGGATGAATGGAACAGGCCGATAGCTATGAAAGTTTTTAATCTTAGAAAGGAAAAAGGTGGATTGAAAATCAAAAGCTTTGGAGGAGGAAAGCAAACCAAATCTTTAAGACTGGAAGATAAGAAAGGCAAAGAATGGATATTACGTACAGTTGACAAAGATCCTGAAAAGGCATTGCCGGCTAACCTGAGGGGAACCGTTGCACAGGGAATTGTTCAGGATATGATTTCAGCCAGCCATCCGTATGCACCCTTGGTTATTCCTGATCTGGCAAAATCCGTAGGTATCCTGGCAGCACAACCAGAATTTTTCTTTGTACCGGATGATCCCTCATTAGGATATTATCGCCCCCTTTTTGCTAATACAGTTTGTATGCTTGAAGATAGGGAACCGGGTCTGCAACTATCAAAAATGGAAGAGTCAAAAAGTACCGGTAAGATCATCAATAAAATGCTGGAAGATAATGAACACCATGTTGATCAGGAAAAAGTATTGAACGCCCGGCTGCTTGATATGCTGATAGCTGATTTCGACAGGCATGCTGATCAGTGGAAATGGGGAACAGATGATACCGGAAAGGGTAAATTATATTATCCGATACCCAGAGACAGGGATCAGGCATTTTTTAAATCCAATGGCTTGTTGGTTAAGTTTCTAAAAGGAAAAGGAATGCCTTTCCTGGAAGGATTCAATGAAAGGATAAAAGATATAAAAGGTGCTAATTATGTGGCTAAGGATTTTGACAGGTTTTTTTTGAACAATCTTGATAAACCAGCCTGGGAGAAAGTAATTGCGAAATTTACTGCAGGAATCACTGACGACGTAATTATAAAAGCTACGGGAAAACTTCCAAAAGAAATAGTTCAGACTGATGCGGAAAAGATCAATAAAACCCTGATCAGTCGCCGTGATCAGTTAAAAGTAAAAGCACTGAATTATTATAATTTTCTTGCGGAGCGCGTATCGGTTACCGGTAGTAATAAATCTGAATATTTTCATATAAAGAAGCATCAGAATGGCCTGGTGCTCACAGCGTATAAAAAGAATAACAATACAGATTCCGGCGCTATCATGTATTCCAGGATATTTGAGGATTCAGATACCAAAGAGCTGGTCATTTATGCGCTTAATGGAGAAGATAAATTTGAAATAGATGAGGATGTTAGATCAAAAATAAAATTGAGGCTTATAGGTGGTAAAGGAAAGGATACATTTGATCTTAAAGGAAATGTGCTGAGTTTTGTATACGATCTAAACCTGGAAAAAAATGGGTTCATTAATACTAAAAGAATGAACAGTGAGTTGGGTTCTAATGCAAGTGTTATAGCTTATAAAAGTACAGGCTTTGAATACAACCGTTTTGATTTCCCTTTATTCAATTTGGGTTACAATGAAGAGGATGGTTTTTTAGTAGGCGCAGGATTTACTTCTAAAACATACGGATTCAGAAGAGAGCCGTATTCAACTTTTCAGAAATTCAGCACTTTATTTGCACCCAGCCGCGAAGCTTACCAGGCAAGGTACCAGGGCATCTTTAATAAAGTGATATCTAAATATGATCTTGTTGTAAATGGAGAATTGGTGAGCCCCACATTAAATAATTTTTATGGACTGGGAAATAATACTCTATTTGATAAAAATTTGCCACATCAATATTACAAGGTCCGATATAAATATGTTGCTGCCGATATACTGCTGCGTAAAAGGGTGAATGAAATATTTCAATTCTCAATTGGCCCTACTTATTATCATTACTGGAATGATGTAAATGACAATAAGAACCGGATATTAATGAATCCTGTTCTGGCAGGAAGTGATTCAGCTGATATTTTCAGCCGTAAAGATTACCTCGGAGGAAAAGTTAAACTGGATATCAATTATATCAATAACCAGATCATACCTACAAGAGGGATAACCTGGTTCACAGATTTTACATCATTGCGCGGTTTTAATAAAAATACAAACGCTCTCACAAAATTAACTTCGGATATGACCGTTTATGCCAGTGTATCTGAGAAGAGCAAGTTAAATGCAGTAATAAGATTAGGTGGTGGCCATATCTTCAGTAAAGATTTTGAATATTTTCAGGCATTGAACCTGGGAGCAAATAATTACTTAAGAGGCTTCAGGAAGAACCGTTTTTCTGGTAGGTCTATGGCTTACGGAAGTGTAGAAGCAAGGTTGAAACTTTTTAAATCCAAATCTTTTATTGTTCCCGGAGATGTTGGGCTTGTGAGTTTCTTTGATATCGGAAAAGTTTGGCAGAGAGGAGAGGATTCAAAAAAATGGCACAACTCCTATGGTGGCGGCGTATATTTTATCCCTTATGGTTTGGTTACTGTTTCTGCTTTACTGGGAATTTCTAAAGAAGATAATCTTTATAATTTTTCAATAGGTACCAAGTTCAATTTAACGTTTTAAAATACAAGGATGGATTATTCGAATCTCTTTAAAAAAACAGAACAGTATGTAACGCGGCTTTTTAATGAATTCCAGGAACCTCAATTACCTTATCATAACATACAGCATACAAAATACGTTGTAAACAAAGCAAATGAAATAGCCGGCCATTACCGGTTAAAAGAACAGGAAATGCTGATCGTTTTTATAGCAGCTTGGTTTCACGACACAGGGTATCTTGTTTCAACACCTGAATTTCATGAAGAGAAAAGTGCAGAACTCATGAGAACTTTTATGCAACAGCATACAGTAGATGCTGAAATTGTTGATCAGGTAGAAGGTTGTATAATGGCAACAAAATCACCGCGCAATCCAAATGGTTTATTACAGCAGATCATTTGTGATGCTGATACTTATAACCTGGGAAGTAAGGATTTTAGTGACAGTAATAAAGCGGTCTTTAAAGAATTGCAGTCTACCGGTTCCGGTCCTGTTTCTAAAACAGAATTTGATCATTCAGCTATAAGGATGATGGAGAATCACCAGTTCTTTACGTCTTATGGACAGGAATTATTAAATGAACGAAAAAAAAATAATATGAAAAAATTAAAGAAAAGGGTTGAAATAAATGAACAGGGAGCAGGGCCGGAGATTACTGAAAAAGAAGGTACTACCAAAGGCATGCAAACTATGTTGCGTCTTACATCTACCAATCATATTCAATTGAGTGAAATGGCAGATAATAAAGCCAACATACTTATATCAGTAAATGCGATCATTATTTCTGTTATATTATCAGTGCTGCTCAGAAAATTACAAACTGATCCGCATCTTGCAATTCCTACAATAATATTTTTGCTTTCTTCTGTCTGCACGATCATTGTAGCGATATTGGCTACCAGGCCAAAAGTTAGCGCAGGAACTTTTAACGAAGATGATATCATCAATAAAAAAACAAATTTGCTTTTCTTCGGCAATTTTCACAAAGTACCGCAGGTAAAATATGAAAGAGCCATGCGCACCATGATGCGGGACTCTGATTATTTATACAGTTCAATAGTACAGGATATATATCACCTGGGAACAGTATTGGGTAAAAAATACAAGCTGATACGCCTTGCTTATAATATATTTATGATAGGTATTATTTTATCAGTTCTTGCATTTGCACTTGCTGCTTTTTTAAACCAGGGCCCTCCGGATGCCGCTGTTGGAGTAACCAATTCAAGTGGTTCACCTTTTTAAACCAGAATATGTTTTTCAACCGAGACCTTAGCTGGTTAACATTCAATCACCTCGTGCTGCAACATGCAAGAAAAAAGGAAGTTCCTTTATACGAGAGGTTGAGGTTCCTTGCTATCTTTTCATCAAATCTGGATGAGTTTTTCAGGGTAAGATATCCTGCTATTATTGCATTTTCAAAACTCGATAAGAAAACGATAAAAAAAGAATCACTGATCTCACAAGATGATATATCTGAAAAAATACAGGCAAAAATCAATGTTCAGTTGGATGAATTTGGAGATGCTTTATTAAACCATATCATCCCGGAATTAAAAGAAAATAAGATATTTTTTTATTACAATGCTCGCATACTTGTTCAGCATATACAGGAAATACGGGAAATATTTTTATCGCAGGTATTGTCTTTCATTCAACCTATTATACTGGGTGCGGAAACAACTTATGATTTTACGCCTGAGAATAATCAGATATATCTTGTGGTTACACTTAAGGACAATATAAAGGATACTATCCGTCATACGATAATTAATATACCTTCTAAAAAATTAAAAAGATTTTATGTTCTCACTCCTTTAGAGGAAATTCAATATGTAATTTTTATTGATGATATAATCCGGGAAAATATCGGAATGCTATTCCCGGGATTGCATATTGAAAGTGTATACAGTATTAAGTTTAACCGGGATGCGGAATTAAAACTGGATGATGAATATAGTACCGACCTGCTTGATAAACTTGAAAAAAGATTGTCAAAAAGAGATCATGGCGCCACTTCCCGGTTCCTGTATGAAAAAGGAATGCCTTCCAACCTCCAGTTCTTTCTTGCTTCATTATTTCAGGTAAATCTCGATGATATGTTTGAAGGAGGTAAATACCATAATCTCAGCGACTTGTTCACTTTCCCTTCGTTCAATAAATCTTTATCTTATTCACCATTTAAATCTTTATCGTTTCCGGCCTCCACAGCTAGCGGGGATATATTTTACAGCATAATGCAAAAAGATATCCTCCTGCATCTGCCTTATCATTCTTATACTCCGGTATTAAGTTTCTTCAATCAGGCTGCCGTAGACACTGATGTTACTCAAATATTTATTACACTGTACCGGGTAGCATCTGAATCACATATTGTAAATGCATTAATCAGTGCTGCAAAAAATGGTAAAAAAGTAACTGCCTTCATTGAATTAAAAGCCCGTTTTGATGAGGCAAATAATATCAAATGGAGCAGGATGATGAAAAAAGCCGGGATCACTCTGATCTATAGTGAACCGCGTATTAAAGTGCATTCAAAGATTGCCCTTGTACAAAAAAAGATCGAAAACAATATTGTATCATTTGCTGTACTTAGCACTGGTAATTTCAACGAATCAACCGCCTTGTTTTATACCGATCATGTTTTACTAACGGTAGACCGCGATATCTCTAAAGAACTTATGCAGCTATTTGAATTTCTACAGAAAAAAAATGTGGCCATTGAAAAGAACAAACTAAAATTTACAAACCTGATGGTTTCGCAGTTTAATTTGTTAAACGAATTTGAACAACTAATTGATAAGGAAATAAAAAAAGCAAAAAACGGCCTGCCCGCCCTCATTCGTATCAAAGTAAACAACCTGGAAGAGCCCTGGTTCATCAATTTATTATATAAGGCAAGTACCGCGGGAGTTAAAATAAACCTTATTGTAAGAAGTGTTTGCTGCCTGGTACCGGGGATGGCAGGAATAAGCAGCAATATTACTGTGAAACGTATCGTAGACAGGTTCCTGGAGCATACACGTTTATTTATTTTTGGAACTCAAGAAGATGATATATTAGTTGCGATGGGTTCCTCTGATCTGATGACACGCAATTTAAGGAACCGGATAGAGGTATGCGTTAAAATTAAAGATGCATCCTGCCGCAATGAACTCATTGATTATTTTGAGCTCCAATGGAGCGACAATACTAATGCAGTTGAAATATTAAGCAACCTTGATTACGTACCAGTTGAGCAAAATAACAATGAACGAGTAAATGCCCAGCAGGCAATTTTCTCTTATCTTCAAAACAAACAATGGCAGATTTAGATAAATCATATTCAAATTTTTCAGGACTTAGCAAATATCGTTACCGCACAATATTATATATAGCCATATTCTGGACGATAATTGATGCGATAATGATGCTCCTCAGCGACCTTGAACACCTGAAAAATCCGGTGCGCGGAATCCTGTTAAGGGAAGTTTTTGTATTTGTTATGAGTTTGATACTGGGTTACCTTTTTGTATTTACACTTAAAAAATTATTCAGGAAATATCCTCTTTGGCTAAATTTTATCTTTAAGAGTGTGATGTTGCTGCTCGTAGCATTTTTTATGAACTTCCTGGTTCATTTCATCCAGAATTTATTTATACAAAGGCTTGGTTTATTAAATTCTGTAACAACGTTTATGGATGAGGCCTTACAGACGGAGTGGCTGATACAAAAGACTTTTTACTGGGTGATTTTATTTATAGTAACTCAGTTATATATGGAGATCAATGAGAAATATTCTCCGGGTGTATTTGTAGATATTCTTATGGGTAAATATTTTAATCCTAAGGTTGAGAACAGGATAGTGATGTTTCTTGATCTTAAGGATTCAACGCCAATTGCAGAAAAACTTGGCCACCAGCAATATTTTTTGTTCATCAGGGAATTTATTTATCATGTTTCCATGGCGCTTATAGAATACAATGGAAGAATATACCAGTATGTAGGGGATGAGATAGTGGTATCCTGGGTAAGCAATAAGAAAAGTGTGAAAAGCGCTCTCGCATCTGTTATTGCTGCACGAAAAAATATTCAAAAAAATAGTGAACGTTTTCGAAGGGCATATAATATAATTCCTGAATTCAGGGTAGGTATACATATAGGTGATGTAACAGTCGGCGAGATCGGTATCATAAAAAAAGACCTGGCAATGAGCGGGGATACAATGAATACAACTGCACGCATCAGAAGTGCCTGCAATGAACTTAACCAGAAATTCATTGTTTCAAAAGAATTTATAGATTTTAGTGAGATGAAAGAATGGCAAAGTGAAAGCCTGGGTATAGTGGATCTTAAAGGAAAAGCAACAGGATTGGAATTGTACTCCCTTAAAATTTAATTGTGATGCGGAGCATTTTTAAAAATTCCATTAACAGAACTTCCAACGCTTTGAAGCTGTTGTCACTGGAAGCAATATTTGTATTGGTTGCTTTTTTCTTTTCCATAATTCTTGTAGCTTTTCTGATCAAGCAGGTGTTTCTTGATAAAACATTTCCCATCGATTACCAGGTATTTGATCTGTTTAAAGGGTATGTCAGTGATGCCACTACTTCCTTTTTTAGTTTTTTTACTTTTTTCGGCTCGCATAAATTTCTCGTTCCTGCAAACCTGATGTTAATGGCATGTGCTTTCTTCATCATGAGAGATAAATGGTTCGGAATAAAAGTGACAGCTGTTGCATTCAGTAGTCTTTTTATGATGTTCGCTTTAAAAATGTTTTTCAACCGGCCCCGCCCGGAGATACCTTTATTGGATAAAGTAGCAGGTCTTAGTTTTCCCAGTGGGCATGCTTTTATGAGTTTTGCTTTCTTTGGACTGTTGATCTATATATTCCATAAACAGGTTAAAAATATTTTTTTAAAATACCTGCTCATTGCAGCCTGTTTTAGTATTATTATTATAATCGGTCTTAGCCGGATCTATCTTCGTGTACATTATGCCAGTGATGTAATGGCAGGTATGGCAATAGGCCTTATATGGCTCGTTGTTTCGCTTACTATTATTAATTACATTGAAAAGAAAAAGAAAAAACAAAAACTTGTCATCGCAGACCCACAAACAAAAAGTGCTGATCTTTAATTCTGCAAATGCATTTACTTAATTAAGCCTTTCAATATTATTGTATTTTACATTCAATAATGAAGGATTTATCTGATTATATAGTAAAAAACAAACACTCCTGGAATGAGCGTACTGGCTATCACATAAAGTCAGACTTTTATGATAATGATAGTTTTTTAAAAGGACGGTCTTCGCTAAAAAAAACTGAATTAACATTATTGGGAGATATCAGTGGAAAAAAAATTCTGCACCTGCAATGCCATTTTGGTCAGGATACAATATCATTGGCCAGGATGGGTGCAAAGGTTACCGGAGTGGATTTCTCTGAAAAAGCTATACAAGAAGCAACGAAATTTGCCACACAAACCGGAACGGATGCAACTTTTATCTGTTGTGATATTTATGAACTTCCGGAATATCTTAATGAAACTTTCGACATTGTTTTTACTTCTTATGGAACTATAGGGTGGCTGCCTGACATTGATAGATGGGCAAAGATCATAGATACCTTCCTGGTACCAAATGGCATATTTATTTTTGTTGAATTTCATCCCGTGATCTGGATTTTTGATGATGCCTTTGAAAAAGTACAGTATAATTATTTTAATCAGCAGCCTATCCTTGAAACAACTGAAAATACATATGCTGATAAACAGGCTTTGATCAAAACGGAAACAGTATCGTGGAATCATTCTTTGAGTGAAGTGATCTGTAGCCTGCTTTCGAATAATTTGGAACTTGAATATTTTACCGAGCTGGATTATTCACCTTATAATTGTTTTAATGAAACGGTGGAGGATGAACCCGGAAAATTCAGGATCAAACATCTTGGCAACAGGATCCCGATGGTGTATGCAATAAAGGCCAGGAAGAAAATCAATATTTCAAGTAAATAAAAAACTGCTATGAAAGATTTCAACAGGCGAAATTTTATTCGGTTATCAGGTTTATCCGCTTTACCCTTGATATATTCAGGCCTACCGGAAGTTGTTTCTGCACAGCTGCCTGCACAAACATCTACATTGAATGGATCATTTTCTGAAAATGAAAGAGTTTGGTTTATTAATGATGGGCCGATGTATAAGCCAACAGAATACATCAGGAAACTCAGTGAGATAGATTCAAAAAATAAAATAACACGTGATTCCTACGGGCAAGGAGGGACTGTTGAGGAAATGGAAAAATTATTTATTTCGATCACGGGTAAAGAAGCAGCTGTGTATATGCCTTCCGGAACTTTGGCAAACCAATTGGCCCTTTCTGAATTAAGCGGTGGAAATACAAAAATATATGTTCAGGAAACAAGCCACGTTTTCAGGGATGAAGCAGATGCTGCCCAGAAAGTTTTTAATAAGCGCCTGATACCTCTTGCAAAAGGGGAAGCTTATTTTAGTGCAGAGGATTTAAAAAATTCAATAAAATATTATGATGAAGGAGAAGTTTTTAAAAGCGGATCAGCAGGTGTTGTTTCTGTTGAAAATCCTGTACGCCGTAACAATGGTGCTTTTGTTCCTTATGAAGAGTTAAAAAAAATAGCTGAACAATGTAAGCAGGCAGGTTATAAGTTGCATCTGGATGGAGCCCGGATTTATATGGCCGCAGCAGCAACAGGTATTTTAGTAGGTGACTATGCCGCATTGTTTGATACGGTTTATATCTCATTATATAAATACCTGGGAGCGGGTGGTGGTGCAGTTTTATGTGGTTCAAAAGAATTGATCTGTAAAATGCAACACAATATCAAGATACATGGAGGATCCGTTTATACAAGCTGGGCCAATGCTGCTATGGCAGTTCACCATCTTGCTGGTATTGATGAGCGGTTGAAAAAAGTATGGAACAGGTCAACGGAACTTTTCAAAGATTTAAATGCCAGTGGAAAAGTATCTGTTTCTCCAGTTGAGAAAAACAATACCAATATGTTTTATTTGAAATTTGAAAAAGGAATAAATAATAAAAAAGTAATTGCAGATCTGCGGGAAAATTATTTCATTAATCTACAAAGTTCCAATAGTGAAGGTGTAACCCGGATGACCATAAATGAAACTTTATTGCTACAGGAAAATGACAGGATATTCGACAGCTTTATGAAAGCTATAAAAGGTGCCGGTGGTAGTTAATTTATTACGTAAGTTCTTATGATTTTAAAAATTAAAAACTCCGGTTGCTATCAAAGTTTTCCAATTCTTTACTAACTGCATTTAAAAAAGTAGAACCCAGGGCACCATCAATAATGCGATGGTCATAGCTCAAGGAGATGTACATCATATGCCTGATTCCAATTGTATCACCCTGGGGTGTTTCAATTACCATCGGCCTTTTTTTAATGGCACCTACAGCCATTATTGCAACCTGGGGCTGATTGATAATAGGTGTACCCATTATACTTCCAAAAGTACCAACATTAGTTAGTGTAAAAGTTCCGCCGGTAGTATCATCCGGTTTAAGTTTCCCGGTTCTTGCGGCATTGGCCAGCGTATTAACCTGCCGGGTTAATCCTGCCAGGTTCAACTGATCTGCATTTTTAATCACCGGAACAATAAGATTTCCTGTGGGCAATGCTGTAGCCATTCCTATCCCAATATCTTTTTTTACAATGATCCTGTCTCCATCAACAGAACTGCTGAGCCACGGATATTTTTTAATACATTTTACTATGGCTTCAATGAATAATGGGGTAAAAGTTATTTTTTGCCCTTCTCTTTTTTCAAATTCCTTTTTTATTTTTTCTCTCCATAAAACGAGATTGGTGACATCACATTCAGCAAAACTCGTTACATGCGGACTGGTTCGCTTGCTGTCTACCATATGCTTTGCTATCAGTTTCCGCATCCTGTCCATTTCTATTATTTCAACATTTCCCCGTATTACAGCAGGAAGCTGGTTGTCTTCTCCGGACATTGATTTATTTGAAGAAGTAATGACACTTACCTGCGGGTTCTGTTGTTCAAATTGATGTAATTCTGAGGACCTTGCCTGCGACTGAGTGCTATTACGGTTAGCCACAAACGCTAATATATCTTTTTTACTTACTCTTCCTTCCTGGCCTGTTCCCGGGATGTTTTCCAGTTCACTCATGCTTATGCCTTCACTTTGTGCTATGTTTAAAACCAATGGAGAATAAAATCTTATTTTATTATTTCCGTTTTGCTGCGATTGTTGCGTGAACTGTGCCTCACTCCGGTTAGTATTACCGGATGACATGGTTGGCTGGAAAGGTATTTCTTCTACCACCTTTGCTTCTTCATATTCTTCTTTGCGGGAAACTGTTTGAGTAGATGAACCAACCCTTATTCTTGCTATAATTGTACCTATTGGTACAACATCATTTTCTTTGAAGAGGATATTTTCAATTATTCCTTCTGCCGTGGAAGGAACTTCGCTATCAACTTTATCAGTAGCGATATCTAATAGTGTTTCATCCTGTGCAATTTTATCTCCGGGATGCTTATGCCACTTCAATATGGTGGCCTCCATTATACTTTCTCCAAGCTTTGGCATAACCAGGTCAACTAAACTCATATATCAGAAATAATATGTGATTATTAATGGGCAAATGTAAGTAAAAAGGCTTTATTACTATAATCAAAACCAGTAAGGCCATTACGCATTTTCTTCCCCGAGGATAAACTCCCTTAACATATTTAAGGCAGTAACAGCTGTGATCTGGATGTTTCTTTGCCTGTCGAAACGCAGGTTGAATTTCTGGCTTCTTATATTTTTATTACTTCCCACGGCTATCCAAACAGTACCTACGGGCTTCTGGGGCAGGCCACCGCCGGGTCCCATTATACCGGATACTGCAATGGCATAATCTGCTTTTATATTTTGTAAGGCTCCCTTTGCCATTTGTTTTACAATAGTTTCACTTACTGCTCCGTGTTCAGACAGATCATTTTTATTGACCTGTAATAAATTTTCTTTTGCATCATAAGAATAGGCTACCACACTTCCTTCGTAATAAGAAGAAGACCCAGCCCGCGACGTGATCAGGTGTGCAATATATCCCCCCGTACAGCTCTCGGCAGTGCAAACCGTTTTATTGGTTTTAAGCAAAATTTTACCAATTACTTCTTCCATGCTTTCATCAACGTTGGTCACCATAAATTCTTTTACATTTTCCTGGAGTTCAGAAAAAAGTGTATCTAGTTCTTTATCAATTTTTATTTTATCATCCCCCGAAACCGATAAGCGCAAACGAACCTGGCCGAAATTAGGCAGGTAAGCAAGTTTGATGTAAGAAGGCAATGCACTCTCAAAAGAAGAGATCTTTTCTGCAAGAAAAGATTCACCAACACCTATAGTTAAAAGTGTACGATGACTTATGTAAGGGAATTTGAAATGAGTTGATAACGCTGGTATCACATCTTCCATTATCCCTTTCATTTCATGTGGCACACCGGGCATGCTCACAAAGATCTTCCCGTTCTGTTCAAACCACATTCCCGGGGCAGATCCTCTTTTATTAATTAAAACTTTGCAGTTATCCGGAACTTCGGCTTGTTTTAAATTTCTTTCTATCAACGGGCGCTTTAATATAACTTCAAAGAGATTTTTTATCTGGTGCAATGTGGGTTCATGTACAATCATTTTTGCATCAAAATATTCACAAAGAACTTGTTTTGTAATATCATCGGAAGTGGGACCAAGCCCGCCTGTCATTAGTATAATATCTGCATTAAGTTTTTCCTGATTGAGTGCATTGGTTATTTCATTCCATACATCCCCAACAGCTACCCGGCGCCGTAAGTGTATGCCGGCTGCATTCAGTTGCTGCGCCATCCATGCACTGTTGGTATCTGCTACCTGGCCAATCAGTAATTCATCCCCAATTGTAATAATGGTGGCATTTATCATAAATCTTTTTTAAATAAGTAATTTTATTGCAAGATATAACCAAAGATGAAAACAGTTTGTATAGTTATTGGATTACTCCTGCTAAATGTTTGTGATGCCCAGGACCTAAAAAAAAACATCACAGAAGCAATCAGCCGCTTACAAAAGGATGAACAATTCCGGCATGCAGTGGTGAGTATGTATGTAACTGATAAGGCCGGAAATATAATTTATCAAAAAGATCCGGAAACAGGAATGGCACCGGCAAGTACACAAAAGATCATTACAAGTGCAACAGCTTTTGAAATGCTGGGTAAAAAATTCCGTTATAAAACTGAATTTTTCTATTCTGGCAGGATCAATGAAACAGTAAAATGTATTTATATAAAAGGTAATGGAGACCCTTCATCAGGGAGCTGGCGCTATGCCCTCACCAAAGAAGATGAATATTTTTCAGGGTTAAAAAAAGCGCTTGACAAAATGGGTATTAAAAAAATAGTATTCAGTCCACGCGTTACTATCAATAAAAATTTTTCTACCCAGGTTGTACCCGATGGATGGATATGGCAGGATATAGGAAATTATTATGGCGCAGGCGCAGGCGATCTTAACTGGAGAGAAAACCAATATGATATTATTTTAAGTTCCGGAATGGAGGAAGGAAGTAAGACCCTGATTAAAAAGTTAATTCCTTCCTATACAGATCTAACATTTTATAATGAAGTTACAGCAGGCCCCAAAGGCAGTGGTGACAATGCATACATCTATTTAGGGTTGAATCCTGAAAATGGATATTTACGAGGAACCATTCCAATACAGGAAGATAATTTTTCAATTTCCGGTTCGGTTACTGAACCTTATAATTTTTTTCTTTCCGGGTTAAATAATTTTCTTTTAAAAAATAAATATATAGCCAGGGATACGGGTACAAATAAAGCAGAAACAGAAAAGATGGAAATGTTGTATAACTTTTTATCTCCCACACTTGACAGTCTCAATTACTGGTTTTTAAAAAGAAGTATAAATTTATACGGGGAAGCATTTGTAAAAACCATAGCTAACGAAAAAGGCAAAAAAGGAAGTACATCTGAAGGGATCAATATTATACGTGATTTCTGGAGTGTAAATGGAATTGAGAAACCAGCCTTACATATAATCGATGGTAGCGGCCTTTCTCCTGCAAACCGGGTTACCACAAAAGCATTGGTACAGGTTCTTGAATTTGCAAAGAATAAAAATTGGTTTGCATCTTTTTATAATGCTTTGCCCGAAATAAATAATTTGAAAATGAAAGATGGATACATTAGTGGAGTGAGAGCTTACGCCGGGTATAGTAAGACCATGGGAGGGCAGGAATATACATTTGCATTTATAGTTAATAATTTCTATGGCAACGCAGGTAATGTAAGAGAAAAAATGTGGAAAGTTTTGGATCTTTTAAAGTAATTTTCAATAAAATATACATCTTATCATGGCTGAACAGAATTTTAATAATCACAGGAGGATCGATCCTTTCTGGCACTTAATAATATATCCTGTTATTTTGGCAACAATAGTTGGTGCGGGTATTAACCTTTATCAAAGTTGTGTGGCTGATAATGAAAATTTTTACAGCGCTTCTTTAATTTTTCTTATTAGCCTGCTTTTATTGATCATGGCATTTTTCTCCAGGAAATTTGCTTTAGTGGCACAGGACCGTGCGATAAGGGCAGAAGAGAACCTTCGGTTTTTTGCCATTACCGGAAAATTAATGGATAGCCGCCTTACACTTAGCCAGATCATTGCTTTGCGTTTTGCCGCTAATAATGAATTGCTGGATCTTGAACACAGGGCTATTGAATTAAATCTTACACCTCGCCAGATCAAAGAGTCTATTAAACACTGGCGTGCAGATAATCATAGGGTTTAAATAATCAGCCTGCAAAATATTTTTCCACCTTTGCACGCAGCGCAATGGGTATATCCACCTTTTTCATTCCAACTGCCTCCATAAAAAAAAGGGTAACAGTACCTGAATTCAGTAGTTGAGATGCTTCATTAAATATCTCACTATGAAAAACGATCTTATGATTAAGGGGCAGTTCTCTTAATGTAGTAACCACCGTGATAAGATCATCATATTTTGCGGGGCGTAAAAACCGGCTGTGTATGTCTATCACAGGCATAATAATTCCCATAGCCTCAATGTCTTTGTAAGTAAAACCAAGAGTTCGTATGGATTCTGTTCTTCCGATCTCGTAAAACTGTGCATAGTTTCCATGATACACTACGCCCATCTGGTCTGTTAATGCATAATGAATACGGATCTGCGTTTGAGTTACGAACATAAAGCTGTTATTTACCGATCATATTGTCAACACTTGCACGGCCCGGGCCAATTATAAGAATGGTAATATATCCCAATAGATACAAAGTTGCCGTTTGCGCATCATTAAATATATCAGCATTAGAAACTTTAAATATTATCACGCACATGGTAATGATAAGAGGAATGGTTGCTAAACGGGTAAATAATCCGAGAATCAAAAGAATACTACAGAAGAATTCAGCAAATACAACTAATCCCAAAGAAGTAGTACTTCCCAGCCCCATGAAATTCATAAACTCTCCTTTTATTTCAGCGAACTTTATGAGTTTATTGTAACCGATATTCAGCATTAGAATTCCCAGGCCCAATCTTAAAAACAGCATGGCTGCTGAAACAGCGCCGGGTGTGTATTTTGTTGAAAATAATTTTCTCATAAGTATGTATAAATAAAACTAAAATTTTTTTAAAAGTAATTAATATGGTAACCGTATCATGTAATGTACACGGTATAATGTATCCTGTCTTTCTTACCACACACCCGTTTTCGAATTCAAAAATAACGAACACGTTTTAAATTCAATAAATTCTTTATCAATCCTTTAACAGCAAATTAAAAATAGATTCGCTTTGTTTACAACCGGTGCGCAAATTTTTGATTTTACAGGAATAAAATAAGTGCCGTAATTATAAATTTGCATCCGTAAACAGCTTTAAACCTTTACATGATCCAATCAAAATTCTTAGTAACACTGGCTTTTACTATATTTTCAATTGTCGCAATTTCACAGCCTACGTATACCATTACCGATCCCGATAAACAATTCAAAGAAGCAAAAGAATTTTTTATAAAAGAAGAATTTGCATTTGCTTACCTTCTTTTTAAAGAATTAAAAAAAGTTTATCCGGATAATACCGCAAGTAACCACAGTTATCTGAATGATGATATTCAATACTATTATATTGTATGTGAGTTAAATCTTTTACAGGATGTGGGCAGGGAAGATGCCTTGTATTTTATTAATACTGTGAACAACGAAGCCCGTCGGCAGATAATGAGTTTTCACCTGGCGCACTATTATTTTTTAAAGGATGATTACAGTAAAGCAATTGAATACTTTGATATAGCAGGATATAATAACATTAGCAATGATCAGATCGCGGATGCAAAATTTGAGAAAGCTTATGCATACTTTAATTTGCGCCAGTTTACAAATGCGAAAGAACTATTTAACGAGATACACCAGCTTCCAGGTAATAAATATTTTATTCCTGCAAATTATTATTATGGTTTTATCGCTTATAACGACCGGCAATATGAGGAAGCATTAAAAGCTTTCAGAGTAGTAGAAAATGTAAAGGATTATGAAGGAATTGTACCCTATTATATAGCTGAGATCTATTACTTTCAGGGTAAAAAAGAAGAAGCATTATCATACAGCGAAAATATTCTTTCCGGTGGTAAAACATTATATTATGAACAACAATTAAAATTACTCACCGGGCAATTGTATTTTGAAAAAAAGGATTATAAAAAAGCATTGCCATTATTGGAGAGCTATGTTAACAGTGCACCACGGGTAAGCAAGGAAATTCTTTATGAACTCAGCTATTCTTACTACAAGGAAAACAGTTTTGAAAAAGCGATTGAAGGATTCAGGCAACTCAGTAGTGAACGCGATTCTATGGGTCAAAACAGCATGTACCTCCTGGGAGACCTCTATCTAAGGACAGGCCAGAAAGAAAATGCACGCACAGCATTTCAATATTCCGCTTTTAACAGCAGTAATCTTCAGCAACAAAAAGTTTCAAGATTTAATTATGCAAAACTTTCTTATGAGCTGGGCTTTCAGGATATAGCCCTGGAGGAAATGAAAAAATACATTGCTGATTATCCAACTTCTGAATATGATATTGAAGCTAAGGAAATACTCGTAAGCCTTTTAACCAACACCAATAATTTCAATGATGCGCTTGCATTGTATGAATCTTTTGAGAGGCCCACAGCTTCTATGCAAAAAGCATATCCAAGAATTTTATATGGCCGCGCGATCGAAAATATAAATGATCAGCAGCTCACACCTGCAGACCTGCTGCTTTCTAAAGTGATCAGTAATACTTTATCAGGTAACCTGGTACCATATGCAAATTTCTGGAAAGGAGAGATCGCGTATCGCCAGCAACGTTATGATGATGCGATCAGGCATCTCGTGATCTTTATTCAAAGCAATGTACCTGCACAAGGTGAAGCTACCATGTTGGCTGCCCGTTATAATACCGGGTATAGTTATTTCCAGAAGGAAAATTACCGGCAGGCAATAACTTATTTTGAACAAGTCACTAAAATTGTTTCTCCTGCATCACCTGTTACAGAACAAGATGCTTACCTGCGAACAGCAGACAGTTATTTTATGCTAAGGGATTTTCCAAAAGCCGGAAGTATGTATGATGTGATCATCAACAACGCAATACCACAAGGGGATTATGCTACCTATCAAAAAGCAATGATCGCCGGGATAAAAAACAGTGCGGAAAAAATAAAGATTTTAAATAATCTTAATCGTCAATACCCAGGGAGTGCACTTTCAGGCGATGTTAATATGGAGATCGCTCTCACTTATATTGCGGATGAGAAATTTAAGGATGCTATTCCATATCTCAATAATATATTATCAACAGGAGAAAATGGATTAAAGCCACGTGCTTATTTAAAACTCGGACTATCCTATTACAATTCAAATAATAATAAAGAAGCACTTACCAATTACCAGCAACTGATACAATTATATCCACAATCAGCAGAAGCAGAAGAAGCTGTGGGCATTATCCGGGATATTTATGTGGAAGAGGGCAGGGCAGGAGAATATGTGGATCTTATGAAGAAAAATGGCATAACCGTTTCCGTTAGTGAGGCAGATTCCCTTAATTATACTGCAGCTTTTATCAGGTACAATAATAATGATTGCGTTACTGCTATTACGGGCTTCAATGAATATATCTCTCGATACCCTGACGGAGCTTTCAGTATAGAGGCAAATTATTTTCTCAGTGAATGCTACAGAAAAAATAAAGACTGGAAGAATGCACTCAAAGGGTATGAATTTGTAAACAGCAAAGGATTGAACAGGTATTTCGAAAGCGCTACATTGGAAGCTGCCCGTTTATTTTATTTTGAGATAAAGGATTACTCAAATTCAAAAAAATATTTTGAATCCTTGCGCAACAATGCCGTAAGCCAGGATAATTTACTGGAAGCCCTGCGTGGTTTTGTAAGAAGTTCATACCTGCTGAAAGAATATAGCCAGGCTAATATGGCCGCAAAAGAACTGCTTACCAAAAAAGGTATCAATACTGATGACAGGTCTATAGCTTTTCTTGTTTTAGGTAAATCTCAGCAGCAGGCAAATGATTGTAATGCAGCAATATCTTCTTACAGGTCTGCAGCTGCTATTAATAAGTCTGCCTGGGGTGCAGAAGCAAGATTCGGTATAGCTGACTGCTGGTTTACACTTAATAATTTACCTGCTGCTGAAAAAGCTGCCCTTGCTGTAATAAAGGAAACGGGTTCTTATGACCTGTGGGTAACAAGATCTTATATTCTCCTCGGCGATATATTTATGTTGCAGAAAGATTATTTTAATGCAAAGGCCACTTATGAAAGTGTGGCCAGGAATTCTACTATTGTGGAATTAAAGAATGAAGCACAACAGAAGTTGGATAAGGCAGCTGCTGAAGAAAAACAAAATTCTAAAATAGGTAATTAAGAGATATGTTCCACACAAAAATAAAAAGATCACAGTGTCTGCAACTATTCGTTGCCGTTATAGTGACCATTATAACACCTCAATTGATTTTTGCTCAACGGGATACTTCCCGGAAGCCCGCAATCGACATTACCTCTTCTTTTAAACCTGTAATACGCAATGCGGTAAAAATAAATTTTTCCGGTTCACAGTTGATCGCTGATACCAGTAAACCACGCTTGACTTATTCTATTCCTTCTCAAAATTTATTTTATTCCTACCAGCCTGTTACATTAAAACCACTGGCGCTGTCACAGGATACAAATCTATACCTGGGTAACCGGCATTTTATTAAGGCGGGATTTGGAAGTTATTCCACACCGTACTTATCTGCCGGCATCAGTACAGGGGATGGTAAAAGAAGCCTGGTTAATTTTTATGGAAGTTATATAGCTTCAAAGGGAAATATTAAAAACCAGGATTATTCAGAGTTAAAAATAAAAGCAACCGGTAGTTATTTTTCAGGGAAAAATGAATTTTATGGTGCAGCCGCTTTAAAGAATGATGATTATTATCTCTATGGCTATGATCACTCCCTTTTTGATTTTAAGAAGCAGGATGTACGCCAGCAATTCCAGGATGTTACTGTTTCCGCGGGTTTCAGGAATACTGCAGCTACAAAATTCAGGCTCAGTTACGATCCTAATGTAGCAGTGAATTTTTTTACAAACAGGGAAAAGGCGAGTGAGACAAATATTATGGTGAATATTCCTGTAGAGAAAAAAGTGGCAGATAATTTTAATGTTAAGGTAGATTTCAAAGGAGAGTTTACAAATTATACCACCATAAATTTTATTCCGCAAAATATAATCATTCGAAATAACCTTATTCAACTGGCGCCATCTGTCATTTATTCGCAACCGTTATTTAAAATAAACGGTGGGGTTACTCCTGTATGGAATGATGGAAAGTATTCGGTGCTTCCGAATATTTATTTTGAGGCACAATTACAGGAAAAAACATTTCTGGTTCAGGGGGGCTGGGTGGGAAGATATATAAAAAACACCTATCGCAATCTTACAGAAATAAATCCCTACCTGGATCCCCTGGTTTCCCAGGATAATACAAAAGAAACTGAATTATATGGAGGGATCAAAGCCAGCCTGGGGTCACATTTCAATATAAATGCCAAAGCATCTTTCATATCTTATACTGATATGCCCATCTTTATAAACGATACTTCTTCAGATAGTAAATCATTCATCATAAGCAATGAGCCTTCAATGAATAATTTACGCATACACGGAGATGTGAGTTATATAAACCAGGATAAATTTACATTGAATGCAGGATTTAATCTTAATGGGTATACAGGGCTGATCGTTAATAAAAAAGCATGGAATACATTACCGCTACAAGTAACTGGCTCATTCCGTTGGTGGGCATACAGGCACCTGGTAATAAAAAGTGACCTTTTCATTTTCGGGGGTGGAAATGCACTGGTTAAAGGAAATAACAGCTTTGCAACCCAGGGCGGATTTGATCTGAGTGCCGGTGCTGAATACAAGATCAATAAGCAATTTAGTGCCTGGCTGGATGTAAATAATATTCTGAATGACAGGTATGAGAGGTGGCACAGGTATCCTGTATATGGGTTAAATGTTTTAGGAGGAATTATCATTCGCTTCTGATAAACCGTTGAATAAATAACTAATCCTATATTTATTGAATGGAAGAAATTATAGCCTCTTACCTTTTTCAGAAAAAGAACTGTCCGCTTCCCGGCGTAGGTATGTTACACATTAACAACCGAACAGCTTTATATCTTCAAAGTGAAAAACAGCTGAACCCACCTTTGCCCTATATTTCTTTCAACTCAGCAGAATTTTCATCAACAGAATTTATAGATTATACCGCAAAAAATCTTTCTGTTTCCAAGAATGAAGCACAGTCAGTTATAAACACTTTCTGTTTAAAATTAAATAACCTTGATTCCTTTTCAGAAGTTGAGATACCACTGGCCGGTAAATTTTATGTTGATGCCGAAGGAAGTCTGGTGTTTAAACAATTTCATTTTCCTGAATCTTTTTTATCAGCTGTTCATGCAGAGCGAATCGTGCATCCTGAAGCCACTCATTCAATATTAGTAGGGGATACAGAAAGCAACTCCGCTATAATGACCGAGTATTATAGTGAACCGGAACCTGTTAAAACCAGCCGCTGGTGGATACCTTTACTGATTCTTACCCTTTTAGCATTATTGATCATTGCAGTTTATTTTATTAATAATTATAACAATGGAACAATGGGCAATGCCACGAAGTTGAAATCCAGTACAGAAGAAAAAACATATAAAATACCTGAATGATTTAGCTTTTTAAGATCAATAATTTCCTGATGATCCATTATAATGAGTGCCCTGTTTGTAAAAATCTTTCTATAAATTATTCTTTTACTGCAAAAGACAATACTGTATCATATGAATTGTTTGAGGTATGGAAATGCGCTCAATGTTCTTTGCTATTCACACAGGATATACCTGCAGAAGATGAAATTGGAAAGTATTATAACTCCCTTAATTACATTTCCCATTCCGATACGAAAGAAGGATTTGTAAATCAGGCTTATCACACAGTGCGAAGTGTGGCACTGACTGGTAAAAAAAAATTAATTGAAAAAAGCACGGGTATTGCTGCCGGAAATATACTGGACGTAGGTTGTGGAACGGGTGCATTTCTTAATACAATGAAAAAAGGAGGCTGGCAGGTAACAGGAGTTGAGCCGGATGAAGGTGCCAGGCAAAAGGCAGATTCATTATACAGTATTAAACCTTTGCCCTCATCGGAACTTTTTAATTTAAACAAAGCCAGTTTTAATGCTATTACGCTCTGGCATGTGCTGGAACATGTTCACCGCCTGCACGATTATATTCACCAGATAAAAACACTCTTAACTGCCAGGGGCCAGCTCTTTATTGCGTTGCCAAATCATACATCAACGGATGCTATGAATTATAAAGAGAACTGGGCCGCATTTGATGTGCCTCGTCATTTATATCATTTTTCACCTTACAGTATGAATATTTTGATGAATTTACATGGTTTGCAGATAAAAGAAATGAAACCTATGTGGTTTGATAGTTTTTATGTAAGTATGTTGAGTGAGAAATATAAAAATGGAGAAAACAACTACTTCAATGCAGGTATCAGTGCTGTAGCCTCAAATGTAAATGCATTCATAAATAAAGAGAAAAGCAGCTCTGTAATTTATATTATAGAAAAGATCAGTTAAGTTTAATTTCAAATATTTTGGGCCATCTTTTTCCTGTGATCAATAGGGTAGCTGAAGCTGAATCATACGCAATGCCATTCAATACATCTGTTCTTCCCAAAACTTTTTCAGATTCCTTTAATAAATTTTCCAGAACAATAATGGCCACAACATAGCCGTTGGCCGGGTCGATCTTAATAATATAATTCTGTTGGTAAACATTTGCATATATATAGCCATTAATGAATTCCAATTCATTTATTGAATCAATCGTTCCTTTATGACTTACAACTTTTATTGTACGGTGTATTGCAAGATCTTTTGGATCTGCAAAATACAGGTTATCTGTTCCATCGCTAATAATAAGTTCTTTACCATTGTTGGTTAAACCCCAGCCTTCTTTAGGCCATTTTAAAGTTTGAATAGGTTTTACTAAATTATTTACATTGTATACGTAGACAATATTACTCAACCATGTGAGCTGGTAGATCTTATCATTAAATATGGTGAGTCCCTCTCCAAAAATATCATCAGAACCCATCATGTATTTCTGCACAACTTTTCCAGTTTTCCAGTCAGAGATCCTTAAAGAAGAATTTTTCCAGTCCCCGGTACTTTCATATAACCTGCCTTTATATATTTCCAAACCCTGGGTATATGCACCGGTATCTTTTGCATATTGCGCAATTATATTGTAAGCCACATTTAGAGGTGCAGGTATTTTGGAATAGGTTGGCTCAATAGTTGAATCTTCTTCAGGCAGATCATTATTGCAGGAAAAATTGGTCAGGATAACAATAAAAACAACCACAATTAGCTTCATCAGGGCAAAATTTATGTTGTAAAAATAAGATAATTGGTATAGGAGTATGGAGAAGTTATTAAAATTTGAAATAAAGTTTTGTTACTTATCTACAAATCCCTATTTTTGAGGAACCTCTGAACCGGTATTTTCTCAATTCCCCAATTGTATAAATTTCCTGTTCTCTATTCCAATTTTAATCTGTAATAGATTTCTATTCCAATCCTTTACTAAAGCCTGCATCAATATCATTATGGAAAAATATTATTATTTGATAAAATATTTTTCTAATGCGCGCTTTTATTATTTTTTTATTTCTTGTTTCATTTATTCCTTCCGGTAAGGCTCAAAGGCTATGTACTTCAGAAAAAGTAAAGCCTGGTTCACCTGTGGTAAAAAATTCTTTAGGTGGAATTGAAAGAGACACACTGGCCAATGAGATAATTACCATCCCTGTTGTAATACATTTGTTATATAATTCTCCATCACAAAATATAAGTGAAGCGCAGGTCCTTTCTCAACTGGAAGCTCTTAATAAAGATTTCAGTAGGTTGAATACAGATGCTGCCAGTATACCAGCCGCATTTAGATCAAAAGCAGCCGATATCAAGATCAGGTTTTGCCTCGCCAAAGTAGATCCTAATGGAAGAAATACCCCTGGCATTATCAGAAAATATACAAGTAAAGAATACTTTCTTGGTGATGACGGGATGAAATTCAACGCATCGGGCGGAGACAACGCCTGGGACCCGCAACGATATCTGAATATATGGGTATGTAATATGTTTGGCAGAAGCCTCGGTTATTCCACTGTACCCGGTTCTCCCGCAGCTAAGGATGGGGTAGTTATCAACTGGGATGTTTTTGGTACCAAAGGTGCTGTTCGTGCGCCATTTAATAAAGGCAGAACCACTACTCATGAAGTGGCGCATTGGCTTGGTTTGAAACACATCTGGGGTGATGACGTATGTGGAAGTGATGATGTGGAAGATACACCGCCGCAAAAAAGTTATAATTTTTATTGTCCCACTTTTCCTAAAGTATCAGATTGCTCTATAGATGCTAACGGTGATATGTACATGAATTTTATGGATCTTACCGATGATGCCTGCATGTATATGTTTACCAATGGGCAAAAAAATAAAATGCGCAGTCTTTTTGCTATTGATGGATATAGAAATTCTTTTTTAAATTCCTTTCAATGCGATAGTACTCTTGCTACAGGCGGCCCATTGCCCGTTGATAGTATAATAAGTGAAGTTCCTTCTTATTCAGTTAGTATATATCCAAACCCCGTCATTGGCCAGTTAAATATAATTCCACATAATAATTTTAACCTGGTGGGTGAATCATGCCTCATCTTTAATATGCATGGTAAAAAAGTGTTTGAACAAAAGCTAAGCTCTCAGAAGATCCAGATCGATCTTTCCTTTCTGAACCAGGGAATTTATTTCCTGAAGATTGGGAATGGTGCCGGTAAAAAAACATTTAAGATCATAAAGAATTGATCAGTCAACCTTTTTTGTATAGATGACATTCCTTTCTTTCAAATATTTCATTATATATTCAAAACACCTTTCCTGCTTACCTATTAATTCAGGCGGGAATATACCTTTTTCCGTAAAAAAATTTTCAGCAATCAGGTTTAACATAGCAGAGCAGGCATAACCTGTAGTACGGCTCATGGAAGTGCTTTCAGTTACCGTATCATATTCATCAAACAGATCGTATTCGATACTCGTTTGTTTATTGTCTTTAACACCTTTGATAATGATCTTCATTATGGTAAATTCCGGTTCATTATCTTTCAATTTCCATTTGTCAATAAGTAATGCAGAAGTAAGGTCAAGAGGCCGCACCATTGTTCCTTTTACATTTATAGGATCTGTAGTAAAAAACCCTGCCATTTGAAGTGATTTAATCAAATCGATATGACCAGGATACCTGAGTGTTTTTTCCTTCATATTTGAAATATGGCTCATAGTAAATAAAATGCTTCGCAATCCATCAGTATTAAAAGCTTCCAGGGTGCCTGCATTTTCAAAATCTATGTATTCAGGGTCACTTAAGGCTTCTTTAATTACAATATGCCCATTCTCCACGTAACGGGCAGGCCTCGTATATTCTTCAATTACATCTACTGGTGAAAAAGGTGCTTTATATTCAAATGGTTTTGTACGTATACGGGGAAGTCCGCCAACCATGCATTCAAAACTATTTATCTGCATCATTGAATCACAATATCCCAAAATTAAATTGCTCATTCCCGGAGCCACTCCACAATCTACAATGGCAGTAACATTGTTTTCAATTGCCATCGTGTTCAGGTCCAAAGCATTTTCGGGGAAAAATGAAATATCAGCTACATTTTTTTTGGAATGTATTATTGCTTCCAGCGCTTTAAATCCCATAAAACCCGGGACTGCACTAACTACAAGATCGAAATTTTTAAGGAGGAGGGGATAGGCAGAATATTGTAAAAGATCTGCTACCTGTTTGTTGATTGCCGGAAATTTATTTAAAAAACCCACGTTGTTTTCATTAATATCAAAAGAAGTGACATTGTACTTTTTTGAAAGGTCAATTGCAATAGCACGGCCCACCATACCTGCCCCGAGTATTGCTACGTTCATCATAAAACAATTTTGTAATAGTCAGTTTTAAAATGATCAGATTTATTTGCCATCTGATTACTTTTTTTCTACAGATCAATTGCTTCACCATAAGCTACTGCGGTGGCCTCCTTTAATCCCTCACTCATTGTTGGGTGAGGATGAATTGCGTTCAGTATTTCATGTGCGGTAGTTTCAAGTTTGCGGGCTACTACTGCTTCTGCAATTATCTCGGTAACATTCGATCCGATCATATGACAACCTAAAAATTCACCATATTTAGCATCATAGATAACTTTTACAAAACCTTCTGTAACCCCTGCTGCACTTGCCTTTCCACTTGCCATAAAAGGGAATTTCCCGATCTTTACCTCATAACCTGCATCCCTGGCCGCCTTTTCTGTAAAACCTACTGAAGCGATCTCAGGCACACAATAAGTACAGCCCGGTATATTATTATAATCTATTGCTTCAGGTTTATGGCCACTCAGATGTTCTGCAGCAATGATCCCTTCTTTGGAGGCTACATGTGCAAGTGCCTGCCCCGGTGTACAATCACCAATTGCATAAATACCTTTTATATTAGTTTGCTGATTGGCATCTACAATGATTTTTCCTTTATCCGTTTTTATACCTAATTCTTCCAGTCCTACATTTTCAATATTAGCCACTACTCCCACAGCACTTAAAAGTATATCTGCCTCTAAGGTAATTTCGCCTGATGATGTTTTAACAACTGCCTTCACGCCGTTACCGCTTGTGTCTACTTTTAAAACTTCACTACTTGTCATGATAGTGATCCCTTGCTTTTTAAATTGCTTTTCAAGTTCTTTGCTGATATCTTCGTCTTCCACCGGAACTATCCTTGGCATAAATTCCACTATAGTTATTTTGGTGCCCATACTGTTATAGAAGTAAGCGAATTCAGAACCGATTGCACCACTCCCGCATACTATCATACTTTTTGGTTGTTCAGACAATACCATGGCTTCGCGATATCCAACGATCTTTTTTCCATCTATCGGCATTGATGGCAATTGCCTTGCCCTGCCACCTGTTGCAATTACAATATTTGCAGTTTCAACAATGGTCTTTTTGTTATCAGAAGATGTTACTTCTATTTTGCCAGGAGCCGTTACCTTTCCGTAACCCATTATCACATCGATCTTATTTTTTTTCATAAGAAACTGCACACCCTTACTCATTTTATCCGCTACACCCCGGCTACGTTTGATCACTCCTTCAAAATTATGTGTGGGGTTTTCTACCCGTATACCATATTCAGCTGCATGTTTTGCATATTCATAAACCTGTGCACTTTTTAAAAGCGCTTTTGTTGGGATACAGCCCCAGTTAAGGCAAACACCACCCAGGCTTTCTTTTTCTATAATGGCAACCTTTTTACCCAGCTGGCTGGCTCTTATTGCAGCCGGATAACCACCAGGCCCGCTTCCTAATACAATTACATCATATGCCATATAAACTTTTTAAAGTGAATAACAGGCTGCAAAACTACTTCAGAACGGCTGACATTCCAAAAGGTAATTTTTCAATTACCCACCAGTAATTAATTAATTAGCAGCTTCTCTTTATTTTTAAATCCAGTTTTAAATAAGCTTTTATTTTAACCTTTCCCCTATAGATTAGAGAACATATTCACAGTAATTTTGTAATTATGAAAAAATGCCTTCTTGTATTTGCTATCCTGATGAGTGCCTTGATATTGCAAGCGCAGGAGATCCCTAAATGGAAAATTACAGATGTAGAAAAATACGTGGCAGATAATAATGGTGTTATTGTAATAAATATGTGGGCAACCTTTTGCAAACCCTGCGTTGCGGAAATTCCTTCCTTTATTAGAATAACAGATCAGTATAAGAAAACAGGAGTTAAATTATTACTGGTCAGCCTTGACTTGCCGTCATTTTATCCAAAGAAAATTGCCTCATTTGCAAAAAAAAATAAATTCAATTCCAATATTGTATGGCTGGATGAGACCAATGCAGATTATTTTTGTCCGAAGATCGATAAGGCCTGGAGCGGTTCTATACCCGCCACTCTTTTCATAAATAAAGCTACGGGTTACAGAAAATTCCTGGAAGAAGAAATGAGTGCGGATGTATTTGAAAAAGAATTACAGTCTGCAATTAAAGGGTAGATAACGATAATACGCATATTAATTATATCACACCATTCTTATTAGTTGATTCTAAAATAGCGTAAAGTCATTTTTATTTTTTAATAAAAGTGCTTATCCGTTGTTTTACATTTTCAGCAATATTCACATAAAAGAAATTGATATCTGCTATATGATAATTACTGGTGGTTAAAAAAATGTTTCCGAAGAATTTTGGTTTACTGCTCCACAAAATATTATCATGTACCTGGGCATCAGTTACTCCTTTCATAACTTTATTAAAATTCAGAAGCACACTGCCTTTGTTCTTTGATAATGGCGCATAAGCGTTAGTGGTAGTCCATTGCAGCGGATTGGTTACCGATATTTTAGCAGACCTGTTATCATCTGTTTTCTCATATCCTTTTCTGTAAGTACGCCAGCTAACGAAACAGCCAGTGGAGGTAGAATCTTTGCAAGGTGAGATATTCGTAAAATGATTCTCCTTAACAGGCATACCTATGAGATAAGCACACACCAGTTTTTCTTTTAAGGGGCCTGCTTGAAAAAATTCTTTCATAAGGCGTATGGCATGTGATGTACCCTGGCTGTGAGAAGCAATAATGATCGGCCGTCCTTTATTCATATTATCCAGGTAATACACGAATGCTGCTTTAATATCCTGGTATGCTATTTCAAATGCTTCTGCTGCCCTGGCCGTATCAGCAGTGTAATAAGCTCTCACATGCGCCTGGCGGTAACGGGGTGCAAATACACGTGTTTTTTCAGAAAAGGCACTTGCCTGGTTTAGTATTGACCGGTAATCAGTGTTTCCATTGATAGCAGCATCATCTAACGGTGCATTCCAGCGTTGATCTTTAAAATCAATTAAAGAAGTGGGATGTAAAAAAAATACATCAGCCAGGGAATCTTTATTATATTTTTTTCTCAGGGGTTCAGGAATGCTGTCAGCAGTATCCCATTTCCATGGATGGGCAGCCCAATAATATAGATTGGAATAATCCGGGTTGCCATCAATACTTTTAAACTGGTAAGCAGGCTTACCTGCATAATTCTTACTGCTACAGGATGTGAACATTGTTCCAAACATCATTAGTAAAATTATAGAAGCAATAGTTTTCATAGAAGATATATTAATAGAAAACCCGGAGCTACCGGGTTTAATAAACTTTTTAGTTTTAATTTGCGTCTCCTCTTTTTTAGAAATATCACTTATTCCTTTTAATTGTACAACCTACACTTTTGGTTTCTTTTACAGCAATTTCCTTTCCCGCTGCAACAGATTGTATTGCATTTTTTAAGTGCTCGTGGTTAACAGCCTTCTCATCAGAGGGATTATCGTCGATAGCTCCATGATAAACCAGTTTTAAATTTTTATCAAAGAAGAAACTTTCCGGGGTACGGTTAGCACCAAAAGCATCAGCCACCTCGTGATTCTTATCTACCACATAATTAAAATTGTATTTCTGTTCTTTAGCATAGGTTTTCATAGCCTCAAAACTATCATCACCTGACCTATAAGCCTCATTGCTGTTTAAGACGATAACACCTACTTTCATTTTTTTAGCAAAATCACTTATGGTGATTGTTCTTTTTTGATTCTTAACAACATAGGGGCAGGTGTTACAACTGAACATAACCAGTACACCATTTTCTTTAACGGCATCTTTCATAGATATTTCTTTTCCGGAAACATCCATCATTTTAAGATCAGCTTTTGGCATTTCACTTCCTATAGGTAAAAGTTCAGCCAGGGTAAAAGCAGAGAATGACAAAATAGCCAGTACAGCGAATATTAAAGTGATTCTTCTCATAATAATTATTTTGAAATTTAAAGATACTTAATAGGTTATTACCTGATATGCCGCTTATACAAAAGTTAACACGAATTTGTTAAAACGAAATAAATAGGAAAGCAAATATTATGAGACCACAACCCCGGTCTGTTCCTTTTTCTCCTGCCTGTCTTTTAAAGTATTGATGCTTACATTCAATTCAAATCCTATGAGCAGAACAAGAGAATTAATATAAATAAGTGCCATTACAACCATAATGGTACCTATTGATCCATAAAGTGCATTGTATCTTCCAAAATTATTTACAAAAATTGCAAAGGCAAATGAAGAGAGTAAACTTAATACAGTCGCAAGTATTGTTCCCGGTGAAAATAATCTCCAGCTTTTATGTATGCCGGGTGCGTATTTATAAATGAATGCAATGGCAAAAAAAACCAGCACGATCATTAAGAACCATCTTCCATAACTGATCACTTCTCTCCAGCCACTATCTTCTACGATCAGTTCCAGCATCTTACCCTGCATGATCAGAAGAAACAAATAAACCAGTAATAAGCCGAATATAAGTATGGTTAATTTTATTGACATCCACCTGCGCTTTAGTCCTTTTACTGTTTCATAGCCTGTATAATTTTTACTAAATGCACGCATAAGCCCCATCATAGCATTGGATGCAAAAAATAGCGTTAATAAAAGTCCGAATGAAAGTAAACCTACTTGTTTGCCTTCCATAAAAGAGTTTACAAATTTTATCAGTTCCACATTGTAATCCCTGTTGGGCACTATATCATAAATAAGGCTGTGCAGCTGGATCTGAATACTTGCCATCGAAATAAAAGGCAGGTGAGGTATCAAAGAGAACAAGAATAGCAAGGACGGTGGAATCGACATTATAAAATTGTAGGAAATGGCAGCTGCTCTTTCTGTGATGCCAATTGTTTTAACCTGGCCGTGAAAAAAACGTATCACATCAAACAAAGGCAAACCTTTAAATCCCGGAAGAAAGACTTTTTTACTTTTTCGCAACAAAAAAGAGATCAATGGTTGGGATGCAAATATTTTTTCCAGTCTTGTAAGCATGATCTATCTGCTGTTTTTTTTACTGATGATCAAACTATCAAGCGCTTTCTGATACGCTTTTGCGAATAATAAATGTTCTGAATAAGTGGAGGCGAAATTAGAATAACCTTTAAAATCAGGCTTGGCAACAAAAAAGATATAATCTGTTTTAGGTGCGTTCAATACTGCTTCTATGGTATTAGTGGAAGGTGTACAGATTGGGCCCGGTGGCAAGCCTGTATTCCGGTATGTATTATAAGGTGATTGATAATCAAGGTGGCCATGCAGGATCCTTTTCAACCCGAAATTGCGCATAGAATATTTTACAGTTGGGTCTGCTTCCAGTTTCATCCCTTTTCTGATACGATTGATATATACACTTGCAATTAAACCTTTGTCATTATTTTTATTGGTTTCTTCTTCCACTATACTTGCCATCGTATATACATTTTCAGGACTAAGATCCAATGCTGCTGCTTTGTTCAGCCTTTCCTTTGTCCAGAATTTATCATGCTCTTTTTCCAGGCGCTGGAATATTTTTTTAAAAGGCCCATTCCAGGTGATCAGGTAAGTATTTGGGATCACATGCGTCATAACGTTATTAGTATCCAATTTATAAGCTGCAAGAGAATCATTGCTTGTAAGGAAATTCAAAACATGTATTGAGTCTGCTTCAAATGCATTCCCGATCTTACCGGCAAGGTCTTCTTTTGTCCTTAGTTTATTAATTACCAGTTTTACCGGTGACTGGTTGCCGCTTTTAAGCATTCTTACCAATGATAATAAATTCAAACTATTTTTTATTTCATATCTCCCGGGTTTGATGTTCAGATGATAATTTGCTTTAGTTGCAAGCTTATCGAAAAAGAAGGAACCGGTAATTATTTTTTGCTGAACAAGTGTTTTTTTAACCTCTTCATACGATGCCCCTGTTTTAATATAAAAGTATTTTTTTTCAGGTGCAGAAACAACCGGACCAAAAATATTCCAGGCAACAAAAGCAATCACCAGTAAGAGAATAAAAAAAAGAATTTTAACAGGTTTTTTCATCAGCCCCATGTTTATTTGACAAATTAAATTAAAATCCCCGCTCATAAATGGGCGGGGATCTGCTATTAATTAAAATATTTTATGGCTTAGGTGTTGTAACGGGGGGCGGGGTAGCTGATCCCGGTAAAGTAACAGCAGGTGCAGCTTTTTGCGGCGCAGGCCTTGTATTAACTCCTTTCAGTAATTCGTCATTCGCAGAGGAACCGGTTGCATTTTTTGGAATAAAGGCAGGAGAAAGAACACAAAGCACACCAACAATGGCCGCAAATATCCAGGTTCCTTTTTCCATAACATCGGTCGATTGCTTCACACCCATTAATTGGTTACTAAAACCACCCAATGCACCACTTAATCCGCCACCTTTGGGATTTTGAACCAATACGATCAAACCCAATATAATGGAAGCCAATATCACAAGTATTCCGAATAAAGCCAGCATATTATTTATCTTTTAAAAGTTGCAATTTGGCTGCAAAGTAAGCACTTTTGGAAGGATTCAGCAAACTTAATTTCTCATAGATCTCAATTGCTTTTTTATGCTTTTGCTGTGAAATATATACTTCAGCCATAGATTCTGTAACTACCCCGGCCTCCTTATTACTTTCTTCTGCAATGATCTGTACGTTGCGGTCTACCAGCTCATTCTCAATAGTGGTTTTACCATCATGTACTTTCTTCATGGTTTTTAACCATTCCGTAAAACTCTTTAATTGTTTGCCCAGTTTATCGTTCTGCTTTACTTCCTCACTTAATTTTATACCTTGCGATGCAAAATAGTCTGTTGTATATAGAGGTTCAAAAAGTAGGGGTTCTTCTTTTTCTTCCAACTTTGTTTCTACTGCCTCTGTTGCAGCAACAGTTTGTGGTTCTGCACTTTCAATTTGTATTTTCGGATCAGCAGGGTTATCTGCAGGGATAACTGTTTCTTTTTTGTTTAGTAAATAATTCAGGTAAAAGGGATTATTAAAATGAAGTGCAGTTCTGCCGGCAATAATTTCATAATCCGGCGCTGAGAGAGGTGTCTCTTTCAGTAAATAAAAATGAGCAATACCAAAATAAGGATATTCTTTAGTCAGCTTTTCAAAATATCCCTTTGTATCATCACCAACCGGTGTATCAAATATATTTCTTAAAATATCCTGCTGCGGCATGTTCAAAGCTAAGGGTTTACTTACCAGTTGGAAAATATCTTATTGAATATCTCATCTACAATATTCTTTACGATCTCAGTATTCAATACTGCTTCTGCTTGTGTGAGCGATTGAGTGGCAGGAAAATCAAAAGTTCTTGTAAGATCAGACTCAAAACTTTTTGTATCATCCAGCTGATTTTTAAAAACAAGATGAAACCCTACAGTAAGCCTGTTGCCACTTGCATTATTTCCACTGATACTAATAGTCGTTGTGTAATATTGTGAAACATAACCATTGATATCATAATGTGCATTGTCGTCATTTGTTTGCTGAAGCCTGGTAGTATTTAATACTTTGGATTTTAGTCTTTCCGTAAGCAATGGGCTCAACTGCGTGTTAACGTACTGGGCTTTATTCTGGAGATAGTTAACGCGGAAATTTTTTACTTCTGCCGGAATAGGGGAGGAATCCCTGAAACCATATTTGCACGTTGAAAAAGAAAATAGGATCCATACCAATGCTCCGTAAAAAAGCCGAAAAAGGAAACCGGTGTTATTTATTGTAAGGAGCATGCTGGCAAATTAAACAGAAAAATTAATGAAGATTGTTAAACTAGATAATAAGTATTTGAGTTCGCTCATCATATATTCACTTTCACTTCAGTGTTAGAGGTCCTCAATATCATACTCTTTTAATTTTCTGTATAAAGTTCGTTCACTGATACCAAGATCCAGGGAAGCATCTCTTCTTTTTCCCCTGTGTTTTTTTAAAGCTTTAATGATCAGCTCTTTTTCTTTATCTATGATGCTCAAAGATTCTTCAACATCTTCATGAACCTGTATATTATTATCCCCATTGCCTCCATTGTTTCTGAAATAAACGGGTGAGTTGCTGAGAGACGAGCCCGCGTTTGATGTCAATTCTTTTACCGGCGCATTATCGCCTGAGTAACCTGGGTTGTGAGCAGACATTGCAGGATTCTGAATAAGATCGAAGAACATTTTTTTTAGTTCGTTCACATCTTTTTTCATATCAAAAAAAAGTTTATAGAGTATCTCTCTTTCATTTGAGAATTCTGTATGGCTCACACTTCCGTTTCCACCTGCGAGTACGGGTAACCGTGAATAATTGTGATCCGGAAGAAATCCTTTCAACTGATCTGCATTGATATTCTTTTCAACACTTAAAACAGAGATCTGTTCTGCAATGTTTTTTAATTCACGGATATTTCCCGGCCAGGTATACTTTACTAATATATTCTTCGCTTCTTCACTTAGCTGAACAGGAGTGGTTTTGTATTTATCTGCAAAATCAGCTGCAAATTTTCTGAACAATAAAAGTATATCCTCCTGCCTGTCACGCAAAGCCGGTACTCTTATGGGAACTGTATTTAAACGGTAATAAAGATCTTCCCGGAAGCGCCCGTTCTGTGTAAAATCCAAAAGATCTTTATTAGAAGCTGCGATCACTCTTACATCTGTTTTCTGAACCTTGCTGCTTCCAACCCTTATGTATTCCCCTGCTTCCAGCACACGTAACAAACGGGCTTGTGTGCCCAATGGCATTTCACCTATTTCATCTAAAAATATAGTTCCGCCATTTACTGTTTCAAAATAACCTTTCCTGCTGTCTACCGCTCCGGTAAAAGAACCTTTTTCATGTCCGAACAATTCAGAATCTATTGTTCCCTCAGGAATGGCTCCGCAATTAACAGCAATGAACGGATTGTGTTTCCGTGCTGAAAGTGCATGAATGATCTGCGAGAAAACTTCTTTACCTACACCACTTTCCCCATTGATGAGCACACTCAGATCTGTGTTAGCCACTTGCACTGCAATGTTCAGGGAATGTGTAAGCCCGGATGAATTGCCTATAATCCCGAATCTGTTCTTGATAGCCTGGAGGTCCATATCTTTCATATTAATCTATTGCCTGGCCTAATAAGGTTCCTGCAGTACAGGAATTTATCTTAACCATTACATAGTCTCCTTTTTTAAAATGTTGTTTTGGAAAAACCACTACTTTATTCTGATCACTTCTTCCATAAAGTTCATCCGGATTTTTTTTCGAATTTCCTTCAATCAGCACCTTTGCAATTTTACCCACTTCCTTTAGCATATTTTCCAGGGAATGGCCCCGGTAAAGATTTACCAGTTCCTGCAACCTCCGTTTTTTTATCTCCAGTGGCACATCATCTTTTAAGGTTCTGGCAGCAAGGGTTCCGGGTCTTTCAGAATAAAAATATAAATAGGCAAGGTCGTATTTACAATATTGCATCAAACTTAATGATGCTTCATGGTCTTCTTCCGTTTCGCTGCAAAACCCTGCTATCATATCAGTGGAAACTGCACAGTCCGGCAATAATTCTTTTATGCGATCCACCTTTGAAATATACCATTCGCGGTTATAGGTACGGTTCATTAGTTGCAACATGCGGCTGCTGCCACTTTGCACAGGCAGGTGTATGTATTTACAAATGTTATCGTATTTTTTTATTGCGAATAACACTTCGTCTGTGATATCTTTTGGATGCGAGGTAGAAAAACGAACGCGGAGTAAAGGAGAAATTTTTGCAACCATTTCAAGAAGCAGGGCAAATGTTATTATTGAATCAGATGCTTCATTCACATACCGGTAACTGTCAACATTCTGTCCGAGTAAAGTCACTTCCCTGTAACCGTCATTGAATAATAATGTGCACTCATCTACTATACTTGCTGCATTGCGGCTCCGCTCTCTTCCCCTCGTAAAAGGAACCACACAGAATGAACACATATTATTACAACCCCGCATTATGCTAACATAAGCTGTTACTCCGTTACTGTTTAACCTCACCGGAGATATATCTGCATAGGTCTCATCCCGGCTTAATAAAACATTCACGCCTTTTTGCCCACCCGTTGCTTCAGAGATCAAAAGTGGTAGGCTCCGGTAAGCATCCGGACCAACAACAATATCTACCAGTTTCTCTTCTTCTATGAATGCAGCTTTAAGGCGCTCGGCCATACAACCCAAAACACCTATGAGAAGATCTTTTCTTTTTCTTTTCAGTAACCTGAATTCAGTTAATCTTTTGCGTACCGTTAACTCAGCTTTTTCGCGGATAGAGCATGTGTTTAGCAATATAAGGTCTGCTTTAACGGGATCGGTGGTGGATGTGAAACCTTCATTCTGAAGTATAGAAGCAACTACTTCACTATCTGCAAAATTCATAGCACAGCCATAGCTTTCTATGTAAAATTTCTTTTTGCTATCAACTGTTTCCGGCAGAAATGAAAACACTTCTCCCTGCCTTTCCTCATTATGTATTTTTGCAGATTGTATTTCGCTCATGTTACTTGTTAGAGCCCAAAATTAATCATTTATAACTTAAAATGTGTCAGTATGTCAGGTAGTTTATACGAGCATCTCATTTATTATAAGGCTTTGAGCAAAGCCAGGTGTATATTATTGTCTTCGGTTGACTTAGCATAGGCTATTGAAAAAGATAAGCGATTGAAGGGAGAAAAGATCAACCCCGCACCATAACTCGTATGCCAGTTATTGGTATTTTCTCCATCCAGCCACACGCGGCCGGCGTCATATAAACCAAAAACACCGATCTTTCCATTATAGATAAATGATCTTACATTACTGATAAACCGCAATTCATTCTGATTATAAAAAGTGGAGTTTCCATAAAACCGGTCTCTTTGATATCCCCTGAGTGTTGTTTTGCTTCCTATCTGGTTGTAGTTGTAAAATTCAGGTGTACCGGTTAAAGTGCTTCCTCCTCCTTTTACAGCTATGCTTATTTTTTTTGAGATAGGGAGGTATACATTAAGTTCAGCAGCATATTTTCCAAATGACCGGTCTTTGTTTTTAATGTTGGATGTATAACTGGAGCTGGCAAGAAATGCTACACCCTTGGTAGGTAAAATAGAATCGTTTAATACCTGGTACAAATAGGAAAGCGCTGCACCGGCAAATTGCTGGGTATTGTAAAATCCGGCTGCTGCGTTTGGATTGTCCTTTGAAAGAAACCTTTCTGTATCATTTATGAGTTTATATGTTTGAAAAAAAGGTGTAAGGGATATTCGATGCCTGTTATTTATTACTCTTTGCAGGGAGGAGGCTGCAATGAACTCATGACTGCGAACGCGGTTGAAATCCCTGTCCGAGGTTGTAAGGAGAGAATTATTCCCAAGGCCATAAAAGTTTGTCCAACGTATATCATCATAATTAAAAAGCAGTCCAAGATCCCACTTGCCTAACAGTTGGGGATAGCTGCTTTTATATGTGGTACTAAAAGCTTTTTGGCTTATAGAATATTTTACATCCAGGTATTGTTTAAATCCATAAGGGTCTTTTCGCCATTGATGTTTTTGAAAAGAATAGGCCAGGCCGCCATAGATCCTGTCTTCATTGGAATAATAAACAATGGGCCGGAATGACCTTTTATCATAAGCGACTGCAGCATATTTATAACTATGAATACTGGTATCTGATGAAAGCCGCAGTGCAGTTTCCCGGGACGGTTTAAATTCGTTATCCCTGTTGTCATAAATTTTTGTTCTGCGTCCGTTTTTATTTACAATGGATTCATTCATGTAAGTGTCCTTATCTGGGCCACCTATCAATCTTAATTTAATTCCTTTTTCAACATTGCCTTTTACTGAGTACTGATCTTTACCATCTAAACCATATATTCTGATCTCTTTAGTTTCCTTGTTTTTAAAAATACGATGATAGTAAGGTTCTTTTTTTATTTCACCCTCCTTGGTTATTTTAAAAATATTTATTTCCGTTGTGGTATCAGAAAGCCTCAGTACCTCAAATCTTTCTTTATCCTCTGAACCACGTATCTCCACTTCATAAGCCATTAACCTGAAATATTTTTCAGCATAAACCGGCAAGGCATTGCGTCGTGATTTTAATTTGGCGATTATTTCAGGGCCGGAGATGGGATATATTTCCGGGGGAAATTGTTTTATAGCATTTTCAATTACTTTATCTGTTAGTGCTGCCTGTAGTTCTTTCGCAATAGTGATCCATTGATCCAGTGTTACTTCATTTGTAATGTGGTAATCCAGGTTTCTTGCAGGGAAATTATATGTGCTTATGTCTTTGATAGTATAATCAAATGTTTGCAGATGTTTCAAGCCGGCTGCTGATATAAATAAGCGAAGCCTGCTTCCTTCAAACTTCGAGTAAGCCTGGTCACGGTCGCGTGGTATGGGTTTAAAAACGGTTTTATTGCCATCCTTAAACTCCCCCCATCTCCATCGATCTTCATGTCGCCCCCAATCCCCGATGAACATGTCAAACAATCTCGATCTTACATATAACAACTGGTCCACGCTTTTATCATTGTCTTTATATATTTTTTCAAGCATTTTTTCGGTGCCTACTGTATTTTCAGGGTTGCCGAAATTGTCTGCTGTTTTCCAGTTTTCGTCGGGCCTTTTTTCAAAGAGGTAAAGGTTGTTGCCCATGGAATCATTGTATTTACCTAAGGAAGGCTGAGACGGAATAAAGTAAATGGAAGGTTTTGTATGAAATATTTTAGCGGCAGTTGCCATCGGGGGAATGGTTAGGGATGCATATGGATGGCCAATAGAAACCTGGTCATCCGCAATTTTTTCCAGGAATGTATTTTGCGTTATTTCCGGTAATGCTTTCCCAAACGATTTATCAATACTTCTTAAAACATACTCCCTGTTAGAAGCATCCCTTAGCATAAGTGATTTACTCTGCCTGCCTCCTCCTAATTCATAAACCGTAACCCCACCGGCTAATGTATCCAGGTATGCTTTTCGGAATACAACCGGTGTATTCCATTCTTGCCTGTAATTTTTACCCCATCTTTTCTGAAACTTTTTGCTTTTGTTGTATTTTTCAGAAGCTTTTACTTTTATAAATACTGTGGAATCTTTTTCCGGTAACGACTGGCCATATAAAGTATCTGGGAAGAACACACTAAAGATAATCAAGAATACTGGTGCCAGGGCGATTGTAAATAAAAAATGGGTTTTGGGAGCTATCATAAATTAACCTTATGCAAATTGATTCCATACATTACTTCAATTATTAGTCCATTTGTTTGAAAAAACAATTTTACTAAAAAGGAATATTTAAATTTGCTTACCTGATGTTAATTAAATTATTCTTTTTCTTCCTGTTTTTGCTGCCCGGCTTAATCTATGCACAGGTAAAAGATCAATTAACCGGTACAGGTATAATTGCCGGGGATATACAGGACACTGAAAATTCAAAAGAGCTGGAAGGGGCTACAGTATCTGTTTTTATAAAGGGAGATAGCCTTTCAAAACAAACAGTGATAAGCAGTAAGGCCGGTGGCTTTTTATTTGAAAACCTGGAGAATGGATTATACCGTATAGAAGTAAAACATTCAGGATACACTTCCATACGCATAGACAGTATATTTATCCGGGGTGAAAGAATGGATTTTAATCTAGGATCATTGAAAATAACTAAATCATCTAAGGAGATGGAAATAGTTATTGTATATGCTGAAAAACCTCTTTTTGAAAATAAGGATGGTAAAATAATATTTAATGCAGGAGAATCAGCTCTTAGTAATTCATCATCTGCTACAGAGCTCTTAAAACAAACACCTTTAGTAAATGTAGATGCTGATGGAAAAGTATTGATGCGGGGAAAAGAAGTTAAGATATTGATCGATGATAAACCGGTAGATCTAGATTCCCGGCAATTGCAAGACCTGTTGGAGAGTATGCCGGGAAGCATGATCGAAAAAATTGAAGTGCTTACTACACCGCCTCCGCAATATGCCAATGAAAGAGGAGGTGTAATAAATATTGTTACAAAAAAGGGAAAGGTAGGCATCAATGGCAGGTTGAATGTATTGTACGGAACGCGCGGCGAAGCTGGTTTTAACGGAAATGCCAGTTACCGCAAAAAGAAACTGTCAATAAATTTATCAGCAGGAGTTACGTTTAATGAATACGAAGGCAACAGTTACAGCATCAGGGAAAATATATACGTTGATTCCAGCAGTTTTTTTAATACCCTCGCTTCCAGCAATTCTAAAAACCTCAGGCCGAATGGGAGATTGTCTGTTGATTATGATCTGAATAAAAAAAATAGTTTTAGTTTTTCATTTTTATACAATTCGTCCGGAAATAAAGGAGAATCTATAACTCAATTCAGCAATATTAACCGGTTCGATCAATTATATCGTTTAAGTAAAAGAAATGTTTCCAGTGAATCTGAAAACAGCAATCCTTCTTTTAATCTTTCGTATACACTTAAAACAAAAGATCCAAAAGAGATACTGCGTATTAATACCGGAGTAAATTTTAATTCAAATGACAATGGAAGGGATTTCTACCAGGATTACCTGGATCCTCTAAACGGTTCACGTATCACTGATTCCTTTCAATTGCAGAATACGCTGATCAAAAACCAGTCAGTGAATATCAGGATCAACTATGATAAGCCTTTAAAAATTAAAAAAGTAAGTCTCAACCTGGGTGCTAATTATTCCTATTTCACTAGTCATAACCGGCTTTCTACACAGTTCATGAAAAAGCCGGAATACGTATATATAGAAAATGAATTGCTAAGTAATAATTTTCGGTTTTACCAGGAAGTTTATGGACTCAGGGCGGCAATCCGGTATGATATCATCCAGGATTTTTATATAAATGCAGGATTGCAGGAGGAATTTACGGAAACCCATTTTGATCTTAAAAAAAGCCTGGATAATTACCGGAACCGGTATGCCAGTTTACTGCCTTTTTCTACTTTATCAAAAAAATGGAAAAATGGATATAACATAACGCTAAGCTATAAACGCACTGTTCAAAGGCCTGGTATAGGTCAGCTCAATCCTTCTATAGATTATTCTGATCCGTATAATACCCGGTTTGGCAATCCATTTCTCAGGCCTTATTATGCCGATAATTATGATATTATCACAGGCTATTGGAATAAAAAATTTAATATAAATATTTCTGCCGGGTACAACAAGTTGCGCGACATATACAGTTCTATCCGTGAATTACAGGCTGATTCAAAAACCACCATTACCTGGCAGAATATCAGTGGCCGGGATGAGTATGAGGCAAGTTTATGGGGCGGCGTGAACATAAATAAAAAAATGAAAACAAATGTAAGTTTTGGTTATACCTACAATGTGTATGGTCTTCACGACAGAACAGTAAGGAAGTATCGTAATGGGGGTTCTGTAAATTCTTCATTAAATGCCAATTTCCAGGCAAATCCGTTATTTAATGCTACCGCTAATTTTACATTTAACAGGTTTTCCAATCCGCAAGGTACTTCCCGGAATAACCTGAGTATGAATGTAGGGGCACAACATAAGTTTTTGAAAAAGAATCTTTCTGTAAGTGTAAATATTATCGATCCTTTTAAACAACAGCAAAACCGTTTCTTTACTTACGGTAACGGCTATGTGCTGGAAAGTTCTTCAAGAACTGTTTCCAGAAATGTAAAAATAGCCGTAGGGTATACATTTAAAAAGAATACTACGAATGGTAAAACGCCTGTTAAAAGCGTAAAACCAAAAAGTAATTAATTACCATTTTTATAGTGCCTGGAAATGCTTTCATCCTGAGTTTAACGAAGGACGAAGCATAAACATAGTATAAAGAAAACGGAAAACGGTGTGGCTAAAAATGCTGTCATCCTGAGTTTATCGAAG
>JBBJMM010000012.1:0-98848 GCA_037720515.1 Ferruginibacter sp. | reverse complement strand
TTTTATATGAAGATGGAACTTGTTTTTCTTTAGCCTGCAGCTTCAATTTTTAGGATTTTTTATGCAGCCTTGATTTTTTGCTCCACTTTTAGCTTATTCTGTTATTTAAATTTATCGCTGAATCTCCTGCGTCGATTTGTATCAAGACAAAAGTGGAATGAAATAGAACCTATCCTAAACAAATTTCTTTTTAAAGGGCTATGGTATTGTGTTTTAAAGAAAGAGTATAATATTTACCGGACAGTAGTAATTCAAAATTTAAAATTTAAAATCCCCAATCACATTTTCCAACTCCTCATTTGGTAATAGTCGCATTTTCCTATAGCTTTGATTTTTAATGCAACTATCTACCAAACATCTACTTGGCATTAAAGACCTTTCTACTGATGATATCACCCTGATATTAAACACAGCCCACCAGTTTAAAGAAGTTTTACAAAGATCAATTAAAAAGGTTCCTTCTTTAAGAGACGTTACTATAGTTAATTTATTTTATGAAAATTCAACACGAACCCGTATTTCTTTTGAACTGGCCGAAAAAAGGTTAAGTGCAGATACTGTAAATTTCGCTGCATCAGGCTCATCCGTTTCGAAAGGAGAAACATTACTGGACACTGTGAATAATATTCTCAGTATGAAAGTAGATATGGTTGTAATGCGGCATAGTGCATCAGGAGCTCCTCATTTTCTCGCAAAACATTTACCAGAAACCGCGATAATCAATGCCGGGGATGGCACCAATGAACATCCCACACAGGCTTTGCTGGATGCATTGTCTATTGAAGAAAGAACCGGCACATTAAAGGGTAAAAAAGTTTTACTGGTAGGGGATATCATGCATTCAAGAGTTGCATTAAGCAATATCTATCTTTTAAACAAAATGGGAGCAGAAGTAATGGTTGCCGGTCCGCCTACATTAATACCCGTTTACATCAAGGAGGCATTAAATGTTAAGGTAGAATACAATCTTAAAAAAGCTTTACAATGGTGTGATGTTGCAAACGTTCTTCGTATACAGCTAGAAAGACAAAACCAGGTGTTGTTCTCCTCTCTGCGTGAATACAACCTGGCTTATGGAGTTACTAAAAAATTATTGGATAGCATTGATAAAGAGATAATCATTATGCATCCTGGCCCTGTGAACAGGGGAGTTGAAATTGACAGTGATGTGGCAGACAGCAGCAATTCAATAATTTTGCAACAGGTTGAAAACGGGGTAGCTGTTAGGATGGCAGTTTTATATTTGCTGGCAGGAAAAAGAAATGACTGATCTTTATTGTAATACTATTTCCAAAAATTTTAAATCATGGAAAGGATTTGTTTATTTCCGGGCACATTTGATCCGGTAACATTAGGTCATACAGATATAATAGACCGGGCGCTGCCTCTCTTTGATAAACTGGTGATCGGCATCGGCCGTAATGTGAACAAACAACCTATGTTCTCCGAAAAACAAAGACTGGAATGGCTGATAGATATTTATCAGGGCAATCCTAAAGTAGAAGCATTGTTTTACGAAGGGTTAACAGTGGAGTGTTGCAAAACGATCGGTGCTAAATTCATTCTGCGAGGCATTAGGTATGTAAATGACTTTGAATATGAAAAAGCAATTGCAGATATGAACCGTAGCATTGAAAATGTGGAAACGATATTTCTTACCTGTCTCCCTCAGTATACATCTGTAGCGTCTACACTTGTTCGTGATGTTTTAAAAAATGGGGGAGATGTATCAAAATTTTTACCCTCCGTGGTGAATGAAACCATTTCTAAAATGAAATCTTAGTGGAAACAAGTATCTGGTTTAATAAAGAGATGGATCTGCAAAAATTACACAACCTTACTCCATCTACAATGTCTTCTCACCTTGGAATGAAATGGGAAGAGCTGGGTCCTGATTTTTTAAAAATAACCATGCCAGTTGACGAAAAAACCCGGCAACCTTATGGGCTGCTACATGGTGGGGCTAGTTGTGCCCTGGCAGAAACAGCAGGCAGCGTTGATTCTCACCTGATAATTGATCCTGCTGAATATTTGTGTGTAGGCCTTGAGATCAATGCCAATCATATAAGAAGCGTAAAGAGTGGAAAAGTAACTGCCATCGCAAGGCCTATACATATTGGCAGAACCACTCACGTATGGGATATTAAAATAACAGATGATACAGAAAAGCTCATTTGCGTCAGCAGGCTAACAGTTGCGATCATTAAAAAGAAAATGTAAGCCAGTAAAATCATTTATGGCGCATCGAAAAACTCACTGAGAATATCCTTAATAGTTGAATAGGTATTTGCCAGGGGTTTTTTAATGTCTTTGGTAGCTATCCACCTGGCTTCTGAAATGTCTTCCTCTATTTGAGGTTTTAAAGTCTGCTTTCCTGTACAGGTTAAATTATACCAATGACTTAGTTTCAGGTAATGTTTTCCAAACTCCTGGTAAACATGATAAGTGTCCCCGATCTTATGTTTTAATGTTAGTCCGGTTACACCTGTTTCCTCTTCAACCTCTCGTACGGCACACGTTTCGGGAGATTCTTTTTTTTCCACTTTACCTTTGGGCAGATCCCATTTTCCTTTTCTGAAAATAAAGAGTAATTCCTTTTTTTCATTTTGCACTATACCCCCGGCAGCAGTTATTAAAATAAAATGTTTCAGGAAACTTTTTTTAAGTTTTTCAAGATCTTCATGTATAATGATCCCTGCATGGAATTCTTCTTTTATAATTTCATGTAATAATGAATTGATGGCTGGTGAGGAAAGTTCATCAATATAAACAACATCAGGATGATGCATAAGTTCTTTTAATGTATCATCGATCTCATCACATAAGTAAACTGGTTTTTCTCCAAAATAAATTTTAATATACATTCTCCCTTATTGAAAAGTAAAAATAAACCTTTGTATATACATTACTCAAGAGTTTATCTTTGCGGCGATTTTACATTTACATTAAATATATTAATAGGAATAAATGAATTCAGCACAAACTATAGCATCCCAGTTATTAGCGGTGGATGCCGTTAAATTCAATATCAAACAACCTTTCACCTGGGCAAGTGGCTGGAAAAGTCCGGTTTATTGCGATAACAGGAAACTATTATCTTTTCCTTATGTAAGAGATCTTATTAAAAAGGAGTTAAGTACTTTAATAACAAAAGTTGCCCCTGATACGGATGCCCTGGCAGGTGTTGCAACAGCAGGAATAGCCTGGAGTGTGCTGGCTGCAGATGAGTTAAGGCTTCCCTGTTTATATGTACGTCCCAAACCCAAAGAACACGGAATGGGTAACCAAATTGAAGGGATGTACACTCCGGGACAAAACATACTGGTTATTGAAGATCTTATTTCTACTGGAAAAAGCAGTTTACAGGTGTGTGAGATTCTTGAGAAATCCGGTGTACAAGTATCCGGCCTCGTTTCAATATTTGATTACGGCTTCCCACAAGCTTCTGCGTCTTTCAGTACTGCGGGTATACCTTTTTATTCACTAACTACTTATGAGATACTTATCAATATGGCTGTAGAAAAGAAGATAGTTTCCTCTGAACAGTTAAATACACTGTTAAATTGGAGATCTAACCCTGCTGAATGGAACGGAATATAATAACTTCAGGAAAAATTAATAAAATTGAAAAAATTCCACTTAAGCTTACTCGGTATTTTCGGCCTTTGTTCTATCTCTTTTGCTCAGTTAAAAACTACTCAAAAAGCTGTAATTAAAACCCCCACTGTGCAATGCAGTATGTGTAAAGACAAAATAGAACTATTTCTTTCGCGTCAATATGGTGTAAGTGCTGTAAAAGTTGATTATAAAAAAAAGAACACTACTGTTACCTGGTTAACAGACCGTACTAATATTGAGATCATTAAGGCGGGAATAGCCAATGCAGGATATGATGCGGATGATGTTGCTGCTGACGAAAAAGCATATAAAAGATTGCCTGCATGCTGCAAAAAGCCGGCTGAAATAAAGGATAAAAGTAGCAATTAGCCTTCTTCTAAATTCCTGTATTCTTTCCTAATTAAAAAGTGACAAATTCTGTGTGGTTTCATAATCCACATTGATTGACTTATAAACTCCCGCTTTCCCTACTTTCACTTTCCCCAATATTCTAACTTTTACCTCCTTGTTGAATAAGGTAGTTAATCCATTTTTTAAGAGGTTTTTCATGTCCAGATCCACCTTAAGAGGGATGGTAAACACATCTCTTTTAGGTATGGCAATCTGGATAACCTGGGAAGAATGGCCTAGTAAATTACTGTCAATATAAATATCCAGGTCAGTCCTGTTGAGTTCTAATCCAAAATTATTGGGATTGTAGTATACCAGGTCCAGGGAAAGATTGGCATTTGAAAACCCCAGTTTATCTATTTTAAGGTTTTTATATTCTTTAAAAACCAAATCTTTCGGAGCACTGCATCCTACTACCAACAAAATCAAAAAGCACAAAACTGAAATTCTGAAAAAGGATTTGCTCATTTTATTCTCAAAGTTTTTACAATCTATAAAAGAAATGATGAACCAAAAAAAATGGTTTTAAGTTTGAGAAAATCAATACTAATTTTATTAGAATTTTACATTTTCTTAGGTTTCTAAATAAGAAAATTGTGAGGTAAAATTTATAGTTATAAAATTATATTGTAACAAAGTAATAATTAGTTATTTAGATTATATATTTATTAAAAAAAAGTTATTTATTTATTGGAATATTTACAGAGAAAGCCTAATAAATTAATATATATTTAAATTAATATTAATATTAAAAATAAAAGATAGAAATGTGTTGATAATTAAGATAGTAGATACATTAACTAATATATAATTTAATATAAAATTAAATATTTACATTTATTATAATATAAGGTAAGGAAAGATTACACCAATTTTGATTTTGGAGAAAGATTTAAGTGATTTGTCAGCAAAGAATTAAATCAACCAGTAGCCTGAAAAGCAGTTAGAACAAATACTATAGTAAGAGAATTAAGGATTTATTATAATATTTAAAGGATCGTTAAATGTTTTTTAACTATATCACCTCTGATCAATTTAATATTCAAGTATAGTTTCCAAATTTCGATTTTTACTTAAATGACAGTAAAATTACGGTTAATTTATTTTGATGTTATTGTAAAACCTTTTATGTTTGCCAACGAAACAAAAATGATTGTTACCTCGGTCATTGTTTTCAAACTGTTTTAATCAAATTTAAAATGGTTATTAATAACACCTCAACCACAAAAATGAAACAAGTTTACTCTGGCTTTTCTTCAAACTCCTGGAATCTTCTGGATAAGTTTTCCCGGTTCTTTTTTCCTCAATATCATTTAACTGTTACTTATATACTTATTCCTACTAATAAGGTATAATACCGGATGTTCCTTAGAAACAGTTTTGTTTAAATAATCACACTCCAATATTTGTTGTAAAACTCCGGCTCAGGCTGTGATCTTTCAACTTTAAACAGTAATGAAATGAAATCTTTATTATGTACCATGGTTGCCATATTTGTTATGGGCTATTCAATGCGGGCTCAAAATATACAACAGGCTAATTATATTTCTCTTACTTCAAGCATAAGCTCAGGTATTGAAAATCAAAATCTGATGGTAGAATGGACCAGTGATGCATCTTCAGATTATTGGGAGGTGCAGGGGAGTGCTAACGGTAAATCATTTATAACTATAGGTATGGTACTGGGCGGGGAACCTGCCAACATAAAGGCATTTACTTTCAAACAAAAAATTCAAAAAATCAAGCCTGGACTGAAATACTTTAGAGTATTACAAATAAAAAAAGATAGTGCTGTAGAACTAACTAATATTAGTTTAAGTGTAAAATAATTAAGTTGTTATCACAACTTTGATGTAGTTTTCTTTGGGGGTTACAGAACCAACGGTTCTTAACAAAAGCCGTATCTCTATACGGCTTTTTACTTTTTCCGGAGTTTGTCAATTATTCAATTAATATTTAAAGGGTTAAGGGAAGATATATCAGCTTTCTTTCTTAAATTTATGCACCTCTTCTCCTTTGAAAATCATACGTTTTAATTTTAATTTTTCAGGTTCAACTTTACATATTATATGAGGAAATATTTACTCCTTCTGGTTTTTTTAAATTGTTATTTTTTTTCAACTGGTCAGGATTTCTCTAACAAGGGAAAAGATTTTTGGGTAGCATATGGTTACCACCAAATAATGAATGCCGGAAATCTTCAAAATATGGTTTTGTATTTTGCTACTGACCAGGTTACCACTATAACAATTACGATCTCCGGATCAAGTTATACTCAAACTCTCACAAGTGGTGCAGTACCAACAGTGCTTACGTCTGCCATTATTCCCAAAACCGGGGCGCAGGATGCCCGCCTTACAACTGAATCTTTATCACCCGAAAATAAAGGGATTCATATAGTGAGCACAAAACCTATAGTAGCTTATGCGCATATATATAATATGAGTGTTTCCGGTGCAAGTATACTTTTCCCGACCAATACACTCGGTAAAGAATACTATTCCATTAATTTCACCAATAACTCCAATACAGCAAATGCAAATTGCTGGATGTATGTTTTAGCAACAGATACCGGATTTACTGTCGTTGAGATAACTCCGAGTGTAAAGACGCTCTTTCACCCTGCGGGTGTGCCTTTTCAAGTTACATTGAAACAGGGGCAGGTGTACAATCTCATGGCAGAAACAATCGGCTTTAGTAGCGGGGATCTTACTGGATCTACTATTAAAAGTATAAGTGTGGGATCTGTTGGTTGTAAAAAAATTGCTGTTTTTTCAGGGAGTGGCAGAATTTCTATTACCTGCAATGGTACCACCTCCAGTTCAGATAATTATATGGTGCAGGCTTTCCCCAAAAATGCCTGGGGTAAAAAATATTTAACCGCAACTACGTCAGGAACACAAACTTTTAATATTTTCCGGATCTGTGTTACAGACCCTACTACTATTGTTACTTTGAACGGAGCGCCGATAACACTTCCACTGATAAATAATTTTTACTATGAGGTGCCCGCAACTTCCGCACCTCTGCGAATTGAAGCTGATAAATCCATAATTGTTTCTCAGTATACAACTTCCCAAGGTGCATGTGGAAATGGCAGTCCAGGTGATCCGGAAGTAATATACCTGAGCGCGGTGGAGCAAAGTATTTCAAAAGTATTATGGAATGCAACACCCAATTTCAATATAACCCAACATTTTTACAATGTTATTATCCCAAATACAGGTACTGCCATTTCTTCTTTCAAACTGGATGGGATTTCAGTTAGTCCATCTTTATTTATTGTTCATCCCCAGGATCCTGCCTATTCTTATCTAAAGCAAAGCGTTTCCAGTGGATCGCATTCAATATCATCTGATTCAGGATTCAATGCAATAGCCTATGGTTTTGGATCTGCTGAATCTTACGGTTATAATGCCGGAACAAATGTTAAAGATCTTTTCCAGCAGATCGGGGTTTCTTCCCAATATGGTATTGAAACAACTCCTTCTGTTTGCAAAGGTTCTCCTTTTAAGTTTAAAATATCCTTACCTTATCAGCCGGATTCCATGTATTGGGATTTTAATAATCCTCCAACGGTTCCACCAATATTAAATGTTAATCAGCCAGGCCCGCTGGTATTTGACTCAGTACGTACTATTAATTCACGTACGGTATGGTGGTATTCTTTGCCGGGTTTTTATACTTTTAATACAGTAGGTATATTTCCTATAACAATAACCACATACCGGCAGAATAATGAAGGTTGCGGAAATGTGCAGGAAATTGATTTCGACTTGGAAGTTTCAGATCCACCGGTAGCAGGAATTAGCGCCCCCGATAGTGTTTGCGACGGATCACAAGTGCAGTTTACTGACGCTACCATATCGGTGAAACCGACCTATCTCTGGAATTGGAATTTTGGAGATCCGGCCAGTGGTGCAACCAATACTTCTAATTTAAAAAATCCGGTACATATTTTTTCTGGTCCAGGTACTTACACCGTATCTTATTCCAATATTACCACACCTGGTTGTTTAAGTGATACCATACAAAAACAAATAACTGTAAATGCATTGCCATCTTCTTCACTCAGTGGTTCTACTACAGTTTGTGTAAACAGCACACCACCTGATATTACTTTTACAGGTATCGGGGCGATAGCACCTTATACATTTACTTACAAATTAAATGGTGGCCCAATACAGATCATTTCAACTACCGGCACCAATACTTCTGTAACCCTCCCTGTACCTACAGGCATAGCGGGAACTTATACTTATATACTTGAAACAGTAACTGATGGAAGTACAACTTTATGTACCCGAGCACAATTAGATACAGCAATTGTTATTGTTAATCCTGTGCCAACTGCTTCCATAGCAGGTAATACCACAGTTTGTCAGAATGCCACACCACCTGTGATCACTTTTACTGCTGCAAGTGGCGCAGCTCCCTACACATTTACCTATAACATTAATGGTGGAGCTGATCTTACTGTTACTACCACATCAGGAAATTCTGTTCAGGTTATTGTACCAACTGCAACGCCAGGTACTTATATTTATTCTTTAACGAGTGTACAGGGTGGATCATCCACATTATGTAGCCAGGCACAAACAGGTTCTGCATCTGTTACGATTACCGATCTTCCAACAGCTACTATCAGCGGTACAACTGAAGTATGTTTAAATGGAACATCTCCTTCAGTAACATTCACCGGCTCCGGCAATACAGGTCCTTACACTTTCACTTATAATATTAATGGAGGTGCTAATATAACGGTTACGGGTACAGGCAATACTGCAATTGTTAACCCACCTACTAATGTTGCCGGTACATTTACTTATAATCTTGTAAGTGTAACGGATGCGTCCGCTAATCTTTGCAGCCAGGCACAAACAGGTTCAACAGTTATAACAGTGAATCCTCTGCCGGTGGCTGATTTTACAACTGGTACTATTTCCTGTGAAGGAAAAGATGTAAATTTTACTGATATATCGATCCCGAACGCAGGACTTCTATCTGAGTGGACCTGGGATTTTGGTGATCCGGCATCCGGTGCTGCTAATACATCAGCTATCCAAAATCCTATTCATATATTCAGCTCTGCTGGCACCTACACAGTTACACTGCTTGTAAAAACAGATAAAGGTTGCATCAGCCCTGTTGTTTCAAAACTGGTAGTTGTTAATGCTAAACCCCTGGCCGGTTTTATAGATCCGGAAGTTTGTTTATCAGATTCCTATGCACAGTTTACTGATACCAGTTCTGTAGTAGGAGGAACTATTACCAGCTGGCTTTGGAATTTTGATGATCTTGCATCTGGTACTTTAAATACTTCTACAGTGCAGAATCCACAACACAGTTACAGTACAACCGGTTTAAAGAATGTTAGTTTGTATGCTACATCGGATAAAGGTTGTATCGATACCGTTGTACAAAGCTTTGTGGTTAACGGAGATGTTCCCATTGCGAACTTCAATCTTAATAATCCGGGTTCGATCTGTGCTTACGATTCCGTTGCCATACAAAATACATCTACTATTAATGTAGGTTCAATTATAAAAGTTGAAATATATTGGGATAATACCGGTGCTCCAACCGTGTTTGATACGGATCTGGACCCGTTGCCAAATAAGATCTATAAACATCTGTATCCGATGTCGCAGGTAACCAAAACTTATAACGTAAGGTATAGAGTTTATTCAGGTGCAACTTGTATAAATGAGGTGATTAAACCTATAATTGTAAACGCAGTACCATCCATACAGTTTAATGCCATACCCAATGTATGCCTCGACGCTACTCCTTTCCAGATTACACAAGCTAGTGAAACCGGTGGTGTAACCCAGGGCCCTGCTCCAACATTTAGTGGGCCTGGTGTAACTTCAACTGGAATTTTTAATCCGGCTTCTGTTGGTCCTGGTGTTTATACAATTAAATACACATTCATTTCAAATATGGGTTGTATGGATGTGGATTCTCAGGATATAAGGGTATTGCAACCACCTGTTGCTAATTTCAAAACAGTTGGTGCTGCCTGTGAGGATCAATCCCTGATCTTTGAAGATCAGTCTACATCTTCAGTTGGTACAATAACTTCATGGAGCTGGGATTTTGCAGATGGAACACCTGTGGTGATCAGAAATTCACCGGCACCTTTCCCACATACATTTATTAATGCAGGCACATACCTGGTTAAATTAATAATAACTACCAGTGATGGATGTAAACAAACATTCCCTTTATCCGTTATTGTTAGCACCAAGCCTGTTCCTGGATTTTCTTTCCCGGCGGTAGCCTGTTTACCGAATGCAGTTATTAATTTTTCCAATGGGTCAAGTGCAGGAACCTATTCATGGGATTTTGGTGATCCGGGAAGCGGAATTGCAAATACATCTACAGCATTAAATCCTTCACATAGTTACTCAACGCAAGGACCTTTTAATGTTAACCTCCAGGTTCAGAATGCAGCCGGTTGTTTTCATGATACTACCATTGTAGTTAATACAATTCATCCTCAGCCTAAATCTGATTTCAGTACAAATAAACCTGGAGTATGTTTAGGGGAAGCGGTTAATTTTCAAGACATGAGTAATCCTGCAGATGGAACAACAAGTACCTGGCAGTGGGATTTTGGTGATGGAACCACTTCATCCCTACCGGCTCCAACTCACCTTTACCAATCGGCTAACAGTTACAATGTAAGCCTCTATATTACCAATAGCCTGGGATGTAACAGTGACACTATTAAAAAGGTCTACACAGTTTATCCGTTTCCAACTGTTGATGCAGGCGCTGATATCTTTGTATTGGAAGATGGAAGTGTTACACTGCAACCTGTAATAACCGGAAGTGAACTTACCTATTTATGGACACCTAATATTTATCTCAATAATAATACAATTGCCACACCGGTAACAACACCAGATGACGATATACTTTATACTATAACGGCAACCTCCAAGGGTGGTTGCTCGGCCAGTGACCAGGTTTTTGTAAAAGTATTGTTAGGCCCAAAGATTCCCAATACATTTACTCCGAATAATGATGGAAGGAATGATACCTGGGTTATTGAATATCTTGATACCTATCCGAAAAACAAGGTTCAGGTATTTACACGTACCGGTCAGCTTATATTTGAATCAAGAGGATATAAAACTCCATGGGACGGTACTTTAAAAGGTAAGCCGTTACCAATGGATACCTATTATTATATTATAGAGCCTGAAAATGGAAGAAAGCCAATAACAGGATATGTTACCATTTTAAAATAACAATCAAAGAATATTACAACACGAATAGTGAAATCTGAAACATGAAGAAAATAAATATAGTATTGTTGTTTTTATTTGTTTATCTCGGTAGTTCGGGGCAGGCAAAATCATCTTACACACAATACGTTTTGAACAATTATATTCTCAATCCCGGGGTAACCGGTATTGAGAATTATACTGATATAAAACTCAGTTACAGAAATCAATGGACGGGAATTGATGGTGCGCCGGTAACTACTTATTTTTCCATTCATGCGCCTGTTGGTAAAAAAGATATGCGAACAAGCGCTACTTCCTTCCAGGTGCCGGGAGAAAATCCTCGTGGGAAATCGTATTGGGAACAATATACAGCGCCAGAAGCTCATCATGGTGTTGGCCTGATTGCTTTAAATGATAAATCAGGTTATATCAACCGCTGGTCAGTTTATGGATCTTATGCTTATCATAAACCATTAGGTATTAAAACAACATTATCTGCGGGTATCAATGCGGGTGTATCAAGTGTTAGCCTGGATGGAAGTAAAATTGATTTTGGTGTTATTGATCCGCAGGATCCTGCAGTTGGTTACACTACCGGTGAATTAAAAAAATTAAAGCCTGAACTGGGTGTAGGATTATGGTTGTATTCAGCCCGGTATTTCCTGGGTGTATCGGTGTTAAACATTGTTCCGGGAAAAGAAAGGTTTGTGAAAAATGATATCTATGGAACATATTATACGCCCAATTATTTTTTAACGGCCGGGTACAGACTGCAGTTATCTGATGATATAAGTTTACTGCCATCTGTAATGGTGCAGTATTGGGATCCGCAACTGACAGGAATTCACGGTAATGCAAAACTTCAGTACATGGATAAACTATGGCTGGGAGCCAGTTACCGCCATTCCGACCTTGTATCAGGATATTCAGCAATGGCCGGAGTTAACGTATCCAATACATTTAATGTAAGCTATGCTTATGAAGTTGCTACTACCAGCCGCTTAAGAAATTATACTGGTAATTCACATGAAATAATGGTTGGATTTCTTTTGGGAAATAAATATGGCGATACCTGCCCAAGAAATGTGTGGTAGTTATTGAATTATGTGGAAGGGCCTGATAACCGAATCCTTCGCTGAACTTGTTGCACTGTCTTTCTTTAATTTACTTTCTGTAAATGTCCAAATAGGATATGCAACCCATTGCCCGTTTATATAAATCATTTTGTAAGCTATTGTTACTTTTTTACCTGAGCCAGAATTTTCTTCATTAATGATCACCTCACGTGTTTCTGATTCGGTGGCAATTACTGGCATTGCAAATTTATCTTCGTCTTTATCTATTGATTCTAAAGCATCATCTGCTCTTTCAAAAACTTCATCTGAAACTGTTTCTTTTGTAGTATTATTTTTTGAGGTATTGTTTCCGTTAACAGAATGATGCGATTTCATTTCTATAAGTGGAAGGGAAGCTCCAGGATTATTATCTGTAATTATAGAAGATAAATGATCTGCATTATAGCCAGGAGCTATAGTTGGTGTGTAAGCATATACCGGTTTGGTGCGATCTCTTTTAATTTCCGTTATTGCGAAAATATTTATACAAAAAACAAGCAAAATAAAAAAGCCACTCAATGCAGGAAAACTGTTATTCCTGACATGTAAATTATTTTCGTTTGTAAAAAATAAGATCCTTTTCAGCAATTGTTTTTTTCCGGAGACAGCAGCGATCACAAACTTGCGGTCAACCGGTTTAAGTCGCGCAGCTTTTAATAAAGTTTCTGCATAATTAAGTGGCGAATATTTGAAATGCAGCACTTGTAAATCACAATTTTTTTCTCTTTCAAGCCTGATATAACCTGCAATTACCCTCATGAAAGGATTAAAGAAATAAAGTGTTTCCGAAACGATCAAAATAAAATTAAAAAGATAATCGTTGCTTTTTATATGTGTGAGTTCATGTATGATAAGTGATTCGGCTTCCTCTACGGTAAGCTGGTTTACTAAAGCAAAAGGCATCAATATAACGGGTTTAAAAAAACCAAAAGTTACAGGGGAAGAAATTTTATTGCTGTACCATAAAGTTATTTTTTTTCTTATCCCGAATTCCTGCGCTTTTACAAGGGTAAACAGTTTTAATTCTGATGAAGGTTTCAGTAAAGTTTGACTGCAATTGTTTTTAAAACAATTCCAGTGGTAGGTGAGATAAATGCTTTTGTATGCAACTACCAAGATATAACAGTACACCAGCCAGTGTGCCCAGGTTTGTATAAAAGATACCTTTTCAAAAAAACTTATGTATACATTATCCTGTACTGGTGTGAACCAACTGCTGATCTCTGAATAATACAACAAGAAAGTGAATACGGAAATTACCAGTTGTACAATGATAAGAACATATAAAAATTTTCTTCTGCTGTCGGGTTGTTGATTTTTAAAAATAAGGCCAATAATAAAAAATAAAAAAAGCAGTATCGCAGATTGCCAGAGACTGTGCAACAATGTCATTGAAAATCCATATGCAAACTGGCTCATAAAATTATTTTCTGAGTTTTAATTCCTGGATCAGCACTTCTATTCTTTCTAGTTCTTCTTCTGATGTATTCTTATTTCCTAAAGCCTGTAAAACAAGATCAGTTGACGAGCCTGCAAAAAGGCTGTCGATCATTTTATTCAGAAATTGTTTCTGAGTTTTTTCTTTTGTAACAGTAGGCTTGTAAATGTGGGTCTTATTGCTGTCATCTCTGGAAACAAGAGATTTTTCAAACATGATCTGCATTAGTTTCAGGGTAGTAGTATAACCTGCATCTTTATTTTTTAAAAGCTCTTCATGTACTTCGCGTACAGTAGCCGTTTTGCGGTCCCAAAGAATGGCAAGTATTTCCAGTTCACTTTCTGTAGGCTTTAATAATTTAGTCTTAACCATATTTACGATTTATTTCGTATTGCAAAATAGGAATTATTTCGTAATCAGGAAAAATTTTTATTAATTATTTACTGCACATAAAAAAAGAGTGCGATAAGCGCACTCTTTTGTAATAAGTAATGATATCCGTTTTATTTTTTATTTACATTGATGTTAAGATCTGTATCTGCAAAAGGAGCCAGGTAAGCCTGGTACCGCAGATTTTGTGCTGGTGTGGCAGGCGTGCCATAAAGAAACAATTTTCCGTTAGTAACAGATAGTGTATAATCCTCCAGGTCGATCAGATCATCTTTTGCAAGTTGTTGTACCAGGTTGGTAGCATGCGTTTCCATTTCTGTTTTACCAGCAAAGGATGTTGAAACGGTGCCATCACTGTTTATTTTTTTGATCTGCGGTCCTTGTTGAACTCCTGTCTTATTATATTTAGCTACAAAACCATTTCCGTGAAGACCTGCCAGGGTAGGGGCTATCACAAGACTGATTATACTCATTAATTTGATAAGAATATTCATTGAAGGCCCTGAAGTGTCTTTGAATGGATCTCCTACAGTATCTCCTGTTACTGATGCTTTATGTGGTTCTGATTTTTTATAAAACATTTCTCCGTTAATCTCAGCACCCTTTTCAAAAGATTTCTTTGCATTGTCCCAGGCACCTCCTGCATTGTTCTGGAACATACCCATCAGCACACCGCTTACTGTAGCTCCTGCAAGAAAACCTCCCAGTACTTCCGGACCAAATCCAAAACCAATTATCAGGGGAGATAATAATGCTATTGCTCCAGGTAACATCATTTTTCTTAATGAAGCCTGAGTTGAAATAGCAACACATTTATCATATTCCGGTTTACCGGTTCCTTCCATTATTCCCGGGATGGTGCGAAACTGCCGGCGTACTTCCTCAACCATAGCCATTGCTGCTTCACCTACTGCACGAATAGCAAGAGATGAAAAAAGGAAAGGTATCATTGCCCCTACAAATAAACCTGCAAGTACAGGAGCTTTATAAATATCAATACCTATCATTTCATAACCATTGTGATTTACAACTCCAACATAAGCTGCAAACAATGCGAGTGCAGTTAATGCTGCTGAAGCAATGGCGAAACCCTTACCTGTAGCAGCTGTAGTATTTCCCACTGCATCCAGTATATCTGTTTTTTCACGCACATCTGCAGGGAGTTCACTCATTTCTGCAATTCCGCCTGCATTATCTGCAATAGGTCCGAAGGCATCTATAGCAAGCTGCATGGCCGTTGTAGCCATCATACCTGCCGCTGCAATGGCAACTCCATATAAACCGGCACACCAGTACGACATATATATACCCGCAGCAAGTACGAGTATGGAAAGAAAAGTACTTTCCATTCCCACTGCAAGTCCGCCAATGATATTGGTAGCATGGCCGGTTGATGACTGGCGGATAATACTTTTAACCGGGCGTTTACCCATTGCCGTATAGTATTCTGTTATGATGCTCATTAAAGTTCCAACGATCAATCCAACTATAATAGCACCAAACACACCATTTTTAGTGAATTCAACACCTCTTAGTGACATAGTTTCAGGAAGTAAAAAATGTACCAGTAAAAAACAGGCGAAACCGGTTAAAACAATTGAGCCCCAGTTACCCATGTTAAGCGCATTCTGAACTTTTTGTACACTTAACCCGGTATTATCACTTATTCTTACAAAAAAAGTTCCGATGATAGAAAAGATTATACCTGTAGCGGCTATAAGCATGGGAAGTAAGATGGGAGACATTCCGCCCAAACCATCATTGGGTGCAAAAGTTTCGCGGCCCAAAACCATTGTGGCCAGTACGGTAGCTACATAACTACCAAAAAGATCAGCGCCCATACCTGCCACATCACCAACATTATCTCCTACATTGTCTGCAATGGTAGCCGGGTTACGAGGATCATCTTCAGGGATACCTGCTTCTACTTTACCCACAAGGTCAGCTCCCACATCGGCAGCCTTTGTATAAATGCCACCACCCACCCTGGCAAATAAAGCTATTGATTCTGCACCCAAAGAAAAACCAGTTAGAATCTCTATGGTTCTTTCCATTTCAAGACTGTCAACCGGTGCTCCATTGGCAAATGCATATCTTAATATGATAAACAAAGAACCTAAACCTAATACGGCAAGTCCTGCAACACCCATTCCCATTACACTTCCGCCAGTAAAGGATACATTTAGTGCTTTCTTTAAACTGGATCTGGCTGCCTGCGCAGTACGTACATTAGCTTTGGTAGCAACTTTCATCCCGATAAAACCCGCAAGGGCACTGAAAAAAGCACCGATTATGAAAGCAATTGCGATCGTCCAGTGACTGTTGGCATTGCTTGCACCCATTATGCCTAACAGCATTGCACCAATCACAACAAAATAACCCAGCACTTTATATTCAGATTTTAAAAACGCCATAGCGCCTTCTGATATATAATTGCTGATCTCCTGCATGCGAGGAGTTCCGGCATCCTGTTTTTCAACCCATTTGAATTTTATAAATGTATACAACAAGCCCACAAGGCCAAGCAACGGTACTGCATATATCAAATTTTCCATAAAAGCTTCTAAAATTTTTGGACGGCAAAAATAGGATAAAAGACCCATAAACAACGGTATTGAAAACATTGTTATTCAATGTGAGTGTAACCGGAGCGATATGCAGAATTCCATTTAACTATAAAATATCATCCATTATAAACCTTATTAATTATGGTACATTATATGCAAATAGTTTTTATCTTTTCCCAATAAATCAAATAAGAATGATACCAATAGGCGATACAAACACAGACAGGATAAGGACTCCCTATGTTAATTACATCCTGATAGCTATAAATATTATTGTTTTTGTTCTCTACCAGGATATGGGAACGAATGAAGCATTCCTATTAAGTTTTGCCACTGTGCCACAGGAGATATTAACGGGTACAGATGTAACAATAAATGGTTTAGGCCAAACACCCATTCCCGTACAACTTACCTTGCTTACCTCCATGTTCATGCATGGTGGCCTGGCACACATTGGAGGAAATATGCTTTATCTCTGGGTTTTTGGAGATAATTTGGAAAACCGAATGGGCCATATTAAATACCTGGTCTTTTACCTGCTAACTGGTTTGATCGCTTCCTTAGCCCACGTTTTTGCATCACAATTTTTTGGAAAAGATCTTTTGATACCAAGTCTTGGAGCTTCCGGAGCTATTTCCGGGGTGTTGGGGGGTTACCTGATTTTATTCCCTAAAAACCAGGTAAGAGTATTTGTTATAGGTACCATAATGAATGTGCCTGCATTTGTTACTTTAGGATTATGGATCGGATTGCAGGTACTGAGTGGCTGGGGAAGTATTGGTGCAGAAGGAGGGGGCGTAGCTTATGCTGCTCACATTGGTGGTTTTTTAGCGGGAATGTTACTGGTTAAATTTTTTGCCGGAAAAAATCCAACACCGGAAGAAAGAGAAAAATTCAGGGGAGCTGCTGTCGAAAAGAAAAGTTTCCTGGACAGGTTTTAATACAATTGTCTATTGTCCATGGTCTTTCTCTATTGTCATTGTTTAAAGAAACAGGTCCAGCTTATTCTTTGGGCGGCGGGCATCCAGCCATTTAAAACCTTTTAAAAGTTTTAACTCCCCAGGAATTTGTTTTATGGGATATAAAGTGCCATTAACATTGTTTACGAATTTGATCTTATTAAGCTCTTTATTTATAAAGAAAATATCTATAACATCACCACTGCTTTTATTCATTCCAATATAAGCACTGTCTTCATCCTGTGGATAGTAAACACTTTCCGCAGGACTCCCTTTTACCCGGATATTGTCAATAGATCCATCTATAAAGTAGCCATTTAAAGTACGGCCACTAACCTGGTTGAAAATTCCATCTTCTGGTTTATTTATCACGAGACTGTTATTAAATACATTTAGTTGACGTGGTTTTTTATTAGCAGTAAATAAATACATAGTATCGCCTGAAACCTGTGTTTTATCATTCCAGAAAACAGGATCCTGGAAAAGGCGGAAGACCGAATCTTCAGTGGAATAGTACAAACTGTCGCTTACAGCCTGCATAGAATCATTGAATATTTTTACATTATGAAAAGCAATGAAATAACGAATACTGTCGGGGGAAGAAACGTTGGCAGTGGAAATATTGACTGAGCTATCCTTAATGATGTTGATCGTATCTGAAAGTTTTAATTCAGAATTAATTTGCATAGAATCTGTTACGAAAGGAGTGGCTTGCGTTGTTGTTGTTTTTGTTGTATTGGTGTTCTTATTTACTTTCCTTACTTCTGTTTTTTCATACATGCGTAAACCTGAAAAGAGTGTATCTGCGGAAATATAAGTACTGTCATTTTTCTGGTAGAGAATCATAATAGGTTTCCGTGTAGCCAGGAAAGAATTTTTCTTTCGGTCCAGGAAAATCTGGTCTCCCAGTACAATTACTTTATTTACACTGTCTACCAGTTTTCCATTTCCTTCTATATTAACCATCCCGCTTTTTTCATCAATGGCAATCGTACGGCCCGAAGCAAAATGTGTGCTGTCACTGAATTCTGTTTGATCATAAAACAAGGCTTCCCCGGTTTCTAAATTATAAGTACCGGATCTTGTATTTATTACCCCACTTTTAGAAATAATATGAGTGGGAGAAATAAAGGTGGCAGTTTTTATCTGGGTATTGTATAAAAGACTGTCTGCAGTAATGTCGTATTTAGGATCTGTGAGATGCACATTTTTTTTAAAATAAACATCCTTGGTATCGGAATAATATACAGCGTCGCGGCTTGTAAGAACGGTGCTCCCATTAACCACTCTTCCCCCGTTCTTATAATTAGCAACACCTGTTTGCAGATTATATTCCAGTTCATTTGTAAACAAAGTTCCTTTACCATCTGTAAATTTTACATTTCTCTTGAGGTAAGCGATTCTTTCAGCACCAATGTAGCGGAGGTATTGGGCATAGGTATGAACACTGTCAGCATCGTTGATATGAACATTTCCGAACACTTCTGCTATTCCGGTTGCGGGATTGAATGCAATACTATCTCCGCTAAGTGTGGTTTGTCCTTGTCTTACTATTGCATTTCCTGCCAGCATCTGAATGGTGCCGCCATTATTAAGAGTCATCATGCGCATACTCCTTGCCGTTACGATTTGGATGATACGCGAAGTATCACTGTTTACCTGTGCGTTTACAAGCAAAGGCATACATAAGACGCCCAGGAAGAGAGATACTAAAAGTTTATAAGTGTGCCCCCGCATTTAAAATATATGAAGATGCAAGTTGCGCAATTAATTATAATGCAATGCCAATAATTTCCTAATCATTTATTCTTTTAATAATGTAAGGAGAGTTTAAAGTATCAGGCAGTGGATAAGCAAGAGGAGGATTGGTTTGTTTTTTACCAAATACAGAAACGGAAACATATCTTTTAGGATTGGAACGTATATCGTCCAGTAAAAGGTTAAGTTTATTACCTGTTGAAGCCAGGTTTTTATACAGCGATGGATCATTCATCAGTAAACCTAATGTTCCTTTACTATCATTAAATTTAGCCGTCATAGCCTTAAGATCATTAATTGTTGCATCCAGGGTTGTAAGAGTTTTTTGTAAATCAAGTGCAGCCAGTTTAGTAGTTGTTTTATCAAGATTAGAAACAACATTGTTTATTTTTTCATTTTGCCCGGCAAGATTTCCTGTAATGGCATTCATATTATTCAATGTTTTAGCAAGTGCCCCGGTCTGCGTATTTAGTAAAAGATTTAATGAGGCAGTAGAAGCCACCATTGAAGCTGTTACCCTGTTCAAATTATCCAGGGTAGCACCAATATTATATTTGGCGCGTGGGTCTATTACATTATTGACATTTATTAGTAATGAGTCAATTGAGCCTACAGCGCGTTTCACTTCATATAAAACCGGATCCAATTTTTTTAAAACATCATTGAAGATACCGGCATTGGCTTCTGTATAAATAGTATCCTTATTGGCAAGGTTGGCTATTGCATCTCCCAATTTTATTTCAATACTTGTTGTACCCAGTGGATTTGGTTTAATGATCGCAATGGAATTCTTAGGTAAGTTGATATCTTTTGTAATGTTTAATTCAACAGTTATGCGGCGTATATCCTTATCCGTGGTGATCTTATAAACAGTTCCCACCTGCAGCCCGTTAATAATTATAGGGTTAGAATTGGCTAGTCCCTGTACATTGCCATAGATTCCATATAATATCTTGCTTTCGCTGAAAAGTTTTTTTCCTTTTAAGAAATTAAAGCCCAGGATCAGAAAAGTAACTGCCACTACAGCAATTGCTCCCACTTTTGTTTCATTAGATACCTTCACTAGTGTAAAAATTTTACATTAAAAATTCAATTGATCAAAAATCAATATTAAATGCTGTAACGGAATATTATTAAGTTGATATAGCAAATATATCTATACGTATCCGTTAACAATAACTCTTAGAGCCAAAAACTGTTCCATAGAGTATTAGAATTCACTTTGATAGTTCAGCTTTGGGATTTTCAATCTGGTTTTTATAACGTATAACTGCCCTGGTTATAGCTTCAGCAAGCTCTTGTTGCCCTTTGTCACTATTCAGGTACCTTTCATCTTCAGGATTATTTATATAACCTGTTTCGATCAATATAGCGGGCATATTCGTGGCTTGTAATACCCATATGCCATCTTGCCTTTGGTTAACACCCAAAGCAGCCCGGCCTGTTTTATCTACTTCATCATTTACTAAAGTTGCAATCCTGTCACTTTTTTCCTGGTATCTTTTTGCATATATCTGGGCGAGCGTTCTGCCTTCTGCCGAATTAACATCAAAGGCTGTATATGTAGAATCTGTACCTCCCGTTTCGATTTCAAATTCGCCCACATCTTTCATTATCGCTTTTAATTTATCACTGGTTTTATGTGCCGCGAAAATATATACACTTGTACCACTAACTTTTAATGGTATTTTAAAATATTCAAATACAGGTTCTTCAACCTGGTAGGGTGTAGAAATTTTCTTTTTCTTTTTACCTTTTCCTTTATAAGAAATACGGTAACGGGTAACCATTTTTGTTCCTATCTGCCGTTTGCCTGTTTTTAAGGGAGCGGAATCTGCGTGGATGCATAAAAAAAGATCTCCTTTTGCATCATTGGCGATCCTGGCTTTAACCCTTGGATCATGAAAAATATCTGTAGTTCTTGTAGGAACTATATTCAATTCAGGCAACTGTTTTTTAAGTTCTGCTGTAAGTTTTTTGGAGATCTCCAGCGTGATATTTTTTTCCAGGGAACGCAATGAATTCTCATATTGCCCTGATGAACCCGGATCAGTTCCACCATGGCCTGCATCCACAATAATTGTTTTTAATTTTTTCGGAACCTGGGATATAGAAGAGGAGGCATTCAGGATTTGAAAAACTGTAAGCAGCGAAAATAAAAATATATTGTTCTTTAACATTGGCCGGTAATAATTTTTTAGGATTGTAATTGTATTAGTATTCACAATTACATTATACTATTATAGCTATTTTTGCCGGATACAGCTATGAATCACGTGTACAAAGGTAAGAGAAATAATATATCAGGCTGGTTACCCCCATTGCTATTATTGCTGTTATCGGCAAATTCTTACGCCTCTGATTTTAATTTTCACAATTGTTTAACCACTGATACAATTCCTGTAAAAAATTTTCCTGCAAATACAACAGATACTATTCCGGTTCTTCAAAAATCTTCTGACCTTTTAAAAAAGGATACAACACGCAAGGATACCATTACAACTCCACGGATAGATACATTTTCTTTTAAAACTTCATCGGAAGCTTTAAGCGCTCCTGTTACCTATCATGCTGATGATTCAATGGTGGTAGATGTGCCTAAAAAAAAGATGTATCTCTATGGTAAAATATCAAACTTAAAATATATCGACAATGACCTTTCGGCACCATTGATAGAATATGATCAAAGTACAAATCTTGTAAAAGCAGTTCTGATAAAAGACAGTACCGGTAAAGTGATAGCATTTCCTTCTTTTAACCAGGCTGATTTTAAATCAACCAGTGATACTATCGTTTTTAATTTTAAAACACAAAAAGGAATTACAAAAGGTACTTATACTCAACAGGGTGAAATGTATGTGTATGGAGAAAAAATAAAAAAAGTGTCTGCTGATATCTTTTATGCATTAAGAGGAAGGTTCACCACCTGTAATCTTGATACACCCCATTTTGCTTTCGTCAGCAGCAGGATAAAATTCATTAATCAGAAAATGGCTTTCACCGGCCCCGTGCATCCTGAGTTCGAGGGAGTGCCTATCCCGGTATATTTGCCTTTTGGAATTTATCCATTAAAACAGGGCAGGCATTCAGGTTTGATCGCACCTTCCTTTACAGCTAATGAACAAACCGGCCTCGCCCTGGAAGGAATTGGCTATTATAAAATACTAAGTGATTACTGGGATATTGTGGCGCGAGGTACCATTCATTCCTATGGAGGGTGGATGGCGAGTATTACTCCCCGTTATTACCGGCGATACCGTTACCAGGGAAATTTTTCTGTTAACATGCAGAATTTTAAAACAAATTTTAAAGGGGATCCGGATTACCAGTCTACCAAAACAGTTTTATTTCAATGGTCACATAATGCGGATACAAAAGCAAGACCCGGTGTAAATTTTAATGCAACCGTAAATGCCGGTAGCAGCAAATACAATCAATCGATCCCAAACAGCCCGATCAGGAATTTTACCAACCAGATGAGTTCTTCTATAACTTATGCAAAGGTTTGGAAAGACAGGCCGTATAATTTATCTGTAAGTGCCAATCATAATCAGAATACACAGCAAAGGCTTATAAATTTAAATCTGCCGGATATTGCATTTAATGTAAACACCCAGTATCCATTCAGAAGAAAAGAACCCATTGGCCAGTTAAAGTGGTATGAAAATATTGGGGTGGCATTAAATTCAAATGTACGCAGCCTTTCTTCCTTTTATGATACGGCCGGAAGGATAGGAGCGCAGCTTATTGATAATCTGCAGTACGGCGCCAGTCATACTGTACCTATATCAATATCATTGCCCCAGATCGGGCCGGTGCAGGTATCCCCCTCCGTTAGTTACCAGGAAAAATGGTACCAGCAAAAATTCACCCGCAGCTGGAACTCTTCAAATAAAAAAGTGGATACCACTATTACAAAAGGTTTTTATACAGCCCGGGAAATGACCTTTGGCATCTCTGCAACTACCCGCATTTTCGGTATGTATACTTTTGGAAAGGGGAGCAGGCTGAAAGCCTTACGCCATGAGATACGCCCTTCTGTTGCGATAAATTATAAACCCGATTTTAATAAAAAGAATTATTACACTACCCAGGTAGATACTTCCGGTTTCACCTCCCGTTTCTCTTCATTTGAAAGAAGTATTTATGGGCCTTTTTCAGAAGGGAAGTTTGGAGGCCTGAGTTTCGCAATAGACAACATCCTCTCCATGAAAGTAAAAGATAAAAAAGATACCAGTGAAGCAGCCGTAAAAAAAGTTATGCTGATAGATGGATTGGGGCTTACCGGAAGTTATAATTTTTTAGCAGATTCATTCCAACTGAGTGGTCTTGCTCTCACAGCCCGAAGCAATCTTTTTGATAAAGTAAATATCACCGGAAATGCTTTTTTTGATCCTTACCTTATCAATGAAAGAGGACAACGGATCGATAAGCTTATCTGGTCAAAGAGGCCGTTAAGTTTGGGCAGACTTACCAGTGGAAATATAGCATTGCAGAGTGCATTCCGCGGTGGTGATAAATCCACAAAAAAAAATAACAATGTAAATACACCGCAAAATGTGGATGCCAGTGGTTTTCCCTTAAATGAATACCAGCAGGAGGCAGCCTATATACGGGAGAACCCGGGAGAGTTTGCGGATTTTTCTATTCCCTGGAGTATTGATTTTTCTTATTCCCTGCGTTTTCAAAGAGATCTTAAACCGGATTATTCCGGTTTCGTTTCGCGTTTTTTTCAGGATGTAAACTGGAATGGCTCTGTGAACCTAACACCAAAATGGAAGATCGGTGTAACAGGATCCTATAATATCACTGATGCCGATTTGGGATTGATCAGTATGTATCTTTCCCGCGAAATGCATTGCTGGCAAATGAACATTAATATTTCACCTGTAGGAAGGTATCGTTTCTTCAGTGTGAATATCAGCCCTAAATCAGGACTTCTCAGGGATCTTAAGATAAACAGGACAAGGTCTTTTTATGATCTGTAATTATTTTCATATTCCTCTTTCATTGCATTAAAAATGCTGGCTTTTAAATCAGCAACAGATATATTTTCTACTGCAACAGCTTTCATAAAATGCATGGTGAGGGGAGTAGGAAGTAAATAAAAAGTTTTATCTACAGGCATTGCTCTTTTAGTGCCTTTGATTACGCATGGAATAATTTTTTTTCCTGAGGCCACCGCTAATTTAAAAGCTCCGTCATAAAAAGGCTTTAATGATTCTTTTGTGCGATTCCTGGTTCCTTCAGGATAGATACACATATGAATTCCGGATTGTAAAACCATTTTCATTTCTTCAAAACTTTTTACACGGCTTTTTTCATCTTTCCTGTTTATCAATATAGATCCTTTACTATAAAACCAGCCAAAAAGAGGAACTTTTGCAAAGGATGATTTTGCTATTGTTTTATTAGGGCCGGGAACATAAGGCGCAGAGAGAGGAGCATCCAGTAATGCATTGTGATTGAAAACAACAACATATGTTTCCCCTTTTTTAAAATTTTCTTTCCCGGAGATCTTTACGCTGCAACCCACCAGGAATAACCAGAAATTCATCCATAGTTTTGAAATAAAAATAAAATATGACTGGCCTTTAACAACGGGAAGCAGGTACGATAACATTGCAGGGAGAAATATAATAAAGAAGGTAATAATGAAACTGATCAATCCCCAAAGTGCCCAAACTCTCGCAAATATATTTTTAAAAACATTCATGAAAGTGAAGTTAAGGAGTGCTTAATAATTTCCAGTCAATTGGCTGATGTCCGGCTTTCATAAGCAGTTCATTTGTTTTTGAAAAATGCCGGCATCCGAAAAATCCTTTATCAGCAGAAAAGGGAGAGGGGTGAGCAGACTTTAAAATATAATGTTTTGTTTCATCAATAAATATTTGTTTTTCCTGCGCAAATTTACCCCAGAGTATAAAAACAATGTCTTTCTTTTCCTGCGAGATCTTTTGTATCACCGCGTCAGTAAAATCAGACCATCCATATTTAGCATGACTGAAAGGTTCGCCGGCCCTAACCGTTAATGCTGCATTTAATAGCAATACTCCTTGTTCTGTCCATTTAGTAAGGTTTCCATAATCCTGAGGCATTTGGATCCCCGTATCAGATTTTATTTCCTTAAAAATATTGACTAGGGAAGGTGGAGGCTTCACTCCGGCGGGAACGGAAAAACTCAGGCCATGTGCCTGTCCTGCTCCATGATAAGGATCTTGTCCGAGGATCACCACTTTTACTTTATCAAAAGGCGTTTGATTAAAGGCATTGAAGATCTGAGGCCCCGGAGGAAATATTTTTTTACCTAATGCCTTATCAGTTTTTATAAAAGTTACTATCTGTTTGAAATATGTTTTACGAAATTCATCCTTTAAAATTTCTTTCCATGAAGGGTGGATCTGTACGTCCATAATAAATATTAAACCCGGAATTAAATCACAATTATAAAATAGAATTGATCTTTTGTATACGCTTATTTTTCATTTTACCGATCGCTACAAACAGTAATGAAAATAAAATGAATACTATGATCATTCCCATGCAATTTATAAAAGTGGCCTGGTATCCAATACCTGTAACATTAATAAAGGGGTAAGGATAATAATCAGAAAAATTTCCTCTTATAAGAATAATGATTAAATACAGAAAAGGAAATAGAAGCCATTTGAATATATGTTTCCATTGCAAAACACTTTTAGGCACGTATATGAACCAGAATGCAATGAACAGAACTGGTATTATTGTATGCAAGGATTCATCCACCCATTTTTGTAAACCCTGGGGATGCCACAATTGGCGTAAGATTATATTGTACACTAAACCTACCACAGTTATATAAACAGTTATGGCCGTGATGTTCTTTACATCAAACAAAGGGTTAACAGTATTATTTTTCAAAAGCAAATATGTTGCGCTTGCAGCAACCAAAATGTTAGATAAAATGGTAAAAAAACTGAAATACCGTATGATAGTTTCGGGTATAGATGCCTGGCGGTTTTCAATGATCAGGTACAACTGTGTGAAAAGAGTAAGCCAGCCTAAAACAGCGATGATAATTAAAACTGTTTGTTTCCCTCTCATATATCTGTTCTCAAAGCCACACCTGCGAGTTAATTAGTGAAGAAGAGTGTGAACTGTTGTGATCCGGATTGGATTCGAACCAATGACCCTCAGCTTAGAAGGCTGATGCTCTATCCAACTGAGCTACCGGACCAAAAAATGTTATTTGTATTTTGGGCTGCAAATATAAAACATTAGAAGCAAGGTTTTAAAAAACAGCTTTTTTTGGTTAAAAAGGAAAATATTACAAAAATTAATTAGTACTGCAATGGAAATAAAAATATAATATTGTTAAAAATAGCTTTGATTGTTATCAATTTAGATATTAACTTAGCGTTTACAAACCTTTTTACTAACTATAACCTGAAAAGAGAGAGATTTTTAAATTAAAACTTAGCGTTTATGAAACAAAAAATTGCGTTGGTATTGACTTTAGTGGTTCTAACCACTGGTGCTTTCGCACAAATGGATAATAATTCCGGTATGAGGAAAAAACCCGCCTTGTTCGGGATACATTTTGATGCTGTGGATTTTAAGACTCCTATCACACTTAAAGACAGATCAAGTTCAAGGATCTTTGCCCGTCCACAAGACATGGATTTCGGATTCTCTCTTTCATATTGGAAAGGGTTAAATTCTATTGTAGACTTCTCAACAAAAATTACAGCTTTGTTGCATGATTACGCCGGAGACAGAAATCAAGCATATAATAATACAGAGATCGGAATCGAATTAGAGCCTACATTAAATTTCAGGCCATTCAGGGATAATAACATTTTTAATCCTTTTCTTACATTGGGTATAGGTGGTGGATATTATTCTGATGATTTTGGTGCGTATGCACCTGCCGGAATTGGTTTGCAGTTTAATTTTAAAAGTGTTACCTACCTGATGCTTCAGGGACAGTATCGTTTTTCTTTAACTGAAGATGTAGTAAAAGACAATCTATTTTATTCAATAGGTGTATTACAGAACATAGGTCGTGAAAGAACTATGGTTGTTGCACCTCCACCGCCGCCAGTTGTATTGGATCGTGATGGAGATGGTGTTTTAGATGCAGATGATAAATGTCCTGATACTCCAGGATTAGCTTCCCTGCAAGGTTGCCCTGACCGTGATGGTGATGGCATTGCTGATGGAGATGATAAATGCCCGGATGTGGCAGGTATCGCTAAGTACCAGGGTTGCCCAATTCCGGATACAGATGGTGATGGGATCAACGATGAAGAAGATAAATGCCCTGCTGTAAAAGGTTTGGCACGTTACCAGGGTTGTCCTATACCGGATACCGATGGTGATGGTGTAAATGATGAAGAAGATAAATGTCCTAATCGTCCTGGTCCTGCAAGCAACATGGGTTGCCCGGTTATTGCAAAAGAGGTGATCGACAAAATAAATTTTGCAGCTAAAAATGTATTCTTTGCTACAGGCAGTTACAAATTGTTACCAAAATCATTCAAATCATTGAATGAAGTAGCTAACCTGATGAAGGCAGACGAATCACTGATGGTAGATATTGATGGCCATACTGATGAGGTTGGAAGCAGTGAAAGCAACCAGGTATTGTCTGACAACCGTGCCGGATCAGTGAAAGAATATCTTATGAAACAAGGTGTGGATGCAAGCCGTTTGAAATCAAGTGGCTTTGGAGAAGAGAAACCAGTTGCCGATAATAAAACAGCAGCAGGCCGTGCAAAGAACAGGAGAACAGAGATGACTGTTAGGAATTATTAATAACGTAATGAATAACAAAAAGCCCTTTCAAAACTGAAAGGGCTTTTTGTTATAAGTGAAATGTGAAATGTGAAAAGTGAAACGGTCCATGGTCAATGGTCGATATTCTATGATCTATGATCTATAACCTCTTCCGTTATGTTGCTGTAATCTTTCAGTTCATTATACAATGTATCTCTTTCAATGGGTTGTCTTTTTGCTTGTTTTATCAAAGAAACCAGTTGGGAAGTTGTCATGGTTGGAGTTTGTTCTTCACTGCCGGCCATTGAATAGATCTTAGTTGTATCATCAATAGTTCCATCTATATCATTTACGCCAAAGGAAAGAGAAAGCTGTGCATTTTGCCTGCCAAGCATAGGCCAGTAAGCTTTTATATGAGGAAAGTTGTCGAGGTAGATGCGTGCGATAGCATATAAACGCATATCTTCTGAAACAGTTGATTCAGCAATATGGCTCATATCATTATTATGATTGCGGAACTTTAATGGAATAAAAGTATTGAAGCCTTTTGTTTCATCCTGCAATTCGCGAAGCCTGTGCATATGGTCGACCCGGTGAATATATTTTTCAATGTGACCGTATAACATGGTTGCATTGCTATGCATTCCTAATGAATGCGCTGTACTGTGAATATGCAACCACCCGTCACCGTTAACTTTATCTCCTGCAATTACTGAGCGGATATCCGGATGAAATATTTCAGCACCACCACCAGGTAAAGATTGTAAACCCGCCTCTTTTAATTTATTCATTCCTTCTTCTACGCTGATCTTTGCTTTGCGGAACATATAATCCAGTTCAACAGCAGTGAAACCTTTTACATGCAGATCAGGCCTGTGTTCATGAATTCTCTGGATGAGTTCAATAAAATAAGCCAGGTTCATTTTAGGATGAACTCCTCCTACAATATGTACTTCAGTAATAGGTTTTCCATCATAGCTCTTTACAATATCCAGCATCTGGTCAATGGATAGTTCCCATCCTTCTTCTTTGTGCGCATAAAGCCGGGAATAGGAACAAAATTTACAACTGAAAACACAAACATTGGTTGGCTCGATATGGAAATTGCGGTTGAAATATGTTTTATTTCCATGTAATTTTTCACGGATGTAATTAGCAAGACTTCCTGCAAATCCAAGACTTGCTTTTTCAAATAAATAAAGACAATCCTCATCGTTTATGCGTTGCCCTTCCTGAACTTTAAGGGCAATTACTTTCAATTGCTCATCTGGCTCTGTTGCTATTATTGTGTCGATAATTCCTATCATAATTTCCGCAAAGGTAATTAAGGATTCATTAGCGAAAGTGAAGGCGTTTGTAAAGTTTGTCTCATTTTTATATACCATATTAAATGGTTCAACATACCTCCATTAAATTTCTTTGATAGTCTTTTCTTATATATTACCTTTCATTAAATTAACTGCTTCACACCTTTTATTAAAAAATCTATATGAGTATTAAGATGCGGCTTACTTTAATGAGCTTTTTACAATTTTTTGTCTGGGGTGCATGGCTGATAACAATTGCTACTTATTTTTTTTCCACTAACATGGGCACTGGTGCGCAATTCGGGAAGATATTCGGCACCCTTGCTTTGTCTTCTATTTTTATGCCGGCACTTACAGGCATATTAGCAGACAAATGGATAAATGCGGAAAAATTGTATGGCATTCTGCACATATGTTATGGATTGGTTTTATTTTATGTACCTCATGTTAAGGATGCAGACACCTTATACTATGTTATTTTTCTGGCGATGATATTTTATATGCCAACCATTTCCTTATCTAATTCAATTGCATACACCATCCTTAAAAATAATAATTATGATGTGGTAAAAGTGTTTCCTCCTATACGCGTATGGGGAACAATTGGATTCATTGTAGCTATGTGGATTACTAACTTAACGGGAAGTAAAGCAAACACCAACCAGTTTTTAATTGCAGGTGCTATGGCGGTATTGTTGGGAATATACTCTTTCACTTTACCAAAATGCCCGCCTAAAAAAACAATTAGTGAAAAAGCAGGCTGGGTTGAACAATTGGGCTTAAGTGCCTTTAAATTGTTTTCGAATTACAAAATGGCTTTGTTCTTTTTATTTTCCATGATGCTGGGAGCGGCTTTGCAGCTAACAAATATGTATGGCGATACATTTCTTGATGACTTCAAACATATTCCGCAATATGCTGATTCATTTGTTGTAAAATATTCTACGATCATTATGTCTATTTCGCAGATCTCAGAAACTGTTTTCATACTCACCATTCCTTTTTTCCTAAAACGCTTTGGTATTAAAAAGGTTATGCTTTTTTCTATGTTGGCCTGGGTATTGCGTTTTGGTTTGTTTGCTTATGGTGATCCGGTTGATGGGTTATGGATGATCATTCTTTCCTGCATTGTTTATGGTCTTGCCTTTGATTTTTTCAACATATCGGGATCGTTGTTTATTGAGACAACAACCGATCCGGGTATACGTTCCAGTGCCCAGGGATTGTTTATGATGATGACAAATGGAGTAGGAGCTTATCTCGGCAGCCGCATCAGTGGAAATGTTATTGATAACTATTTTACGCTTGCAGATGGAACGAAAGACTGGCATAACATATGGCTCGCCTTTGCAGGATATGCGCTTGTAGTGGCTATCCTGTTCTTGCTTTTATTCAGGCATAAACATAATCCTGAAGTAATTGGTAAACTTAGTCATTAAAAAATACAATCACAGAGAACACAAAGTAATATCACAGAGTGCTAAAAGATTTCAGTCAAGTACTTTGCACTGACTAGTCCTAAAAAAGGTTGACTGGTTTATAAATGTTGAAGTAATGGTAAAAAATCACAAGAACCACCAAAGTTCTTGTGATTTTTTTTAGCCCATGTTTTTATTTTCAGCTTGGTTTGGCTGTGCATTTGGTTGGGAGTAAGCATTTGGCAACTTAAATGGGGCCTTTTGTTATTATAAAGTGATATTGCTTGGTCGGTTTGTTTTTGTGCTTGTTGTAAATCTGGTAAAATATCGTCCAATGCAAATTCGTCTTTAAGTATTCCATTGATCCTTTCGGCGATTGCGTTATCGTAGGGATTACCGTCCTGGGTCATGCTAATATCAATATTACTTTTGTTCAGAAGGCTTACATAACCAGAACTGCAATATTGTAATCCTCTGTCTGAATGATGAATAAGCTGGTTGTTATATTTTCTTTTCGATAGCGCCATTTGTAATGCATTAATGGTGGATGTTGCTGCCAGGTTATCGCTTAAGCAATACCCCATTATCTGTTTTGAATAAGCATCTGTAATTAAATGCAGATATATAAAACCTTTTTCAACTGATAGGTAAGTAATATCAGCTACCCATATTTGTTCTGGTTTGATAACACTCACCCCCTTAACAAGGTTAGGATACTTGTGCAGCCAGTGTTTCGAATCGGTTGTTTTAGTATAGCGTTTCTTTTTAATTATCAATAGCTGCTCATCACGCAGGATAGAAAACAGCTTGTCACGACCAACCTTAATATGCGCTTGTTTAAACTCCTTTTCCAGCAAGTAATACAGCTTTCTGGTTCCGGTACGGGGAAGCTGTTGCCTTACCCCTAACACTTTTTGTTTGGCTATGTTACGATAGCAAAGTTTCATTTGTTGATTACTTTTTGATTTATAATAGGCTTGTTTACTATAGCCAAGTTGACGACAAACAGCTGTAATGCTTATCTTTTTTTCTGTTGCCAACTCTCGGACAACCTGGCCTCGATTTTTTTTACAATATCACTATCAAGCTCACGATTGGTCACTTCAATTAGTTTATCGTAAACTTTGAGCTTAAGCTCTGCTGCTTTGAGTTTAGATTCCAGTTCTTTTATGCGTTGCTTTTGGGGATCTTTCATTGGTCTGCCAGTAGCTGTTTGTTTGGGATAGGCAAATTTACCATACTTACGGCACCATTCTAAAACCCGGCTTTTACCACCAATTCCGTATTTTCTTTTTAGTTGACCTTTGTTTAATAGCCCTTGTTCATATTCCCGGACTATTTGTTTTTTGAATGATTCACTGTAATGTGGACAGGGGATGCCTGATTTTAATCTGATCGTTAATTGTTCCATATTTGTTGACTTGGTAGTCAACTTTTTTCAGGACGAGACACACAAAACAAAAAGCCCTCTCAAACGAAAGGGCTTTTATATTTAGCAGTTTTTAACTACTTAAGAGCTTCTATCTTCTTAACAAAGTTTGCTTTAGGTTGTGCACCTACCAGCTTATCTACAACTTGGCCATTCTTTACAAATAAAATTGCGGGAATACTTGTAATACCATAATTCATTGACACCTGTGGATTGTGATCAACATTTACTTTTCCAATATTTACTTTTCCATCATATTCTTTAGCAAGTTCTTCAATAACAGGTCCTATAGCCCGGCAGGGTCCACACCATTCTGCCCAGAAATCTACTACTGTTAATTTATCTGAATCCAGTACTTCTGCCTGGAAATTTGCGTCTGTGAGTTCAAGTGCCATAAAATTCTTTTTAGATGTATAATAAGTGTGTTAATGCAAATTTATAACCATAAATCAAAAGAGGCAGTAATGACATATCCACACTTATTGAACATACTTATTGTCATACTTTTAAAAAAAGCTTATTGTACTGTAAGAACACTTACCTCTATATGTTTATTTGCATGTAAAAAAACTGCCATTTCATCATTCATAGTAAACCCTTTTTCCAGGGTGCACATACTTAGCTTAAAGGTTTTTAAGGTATCCGTTATCTGAAACTTAAGAGAAGTTTTACCTGGATGCGTTTTTATATTCTCTTCAATGAAATCCACAAAACTTTCATCTACATGCTGGGGTGCAATATCAATGATCACCTGTTTGGTTAATACTGATTTTACAGTTTCCAGGAGGTGTAACCGGGAGATCTTAAATTCGTACTGATCATTGTTATACCTTGTTTTATAAGAACCTTCTACCATAACGATCATCCCTTTTTCCATGTAATTACTATACTTCACATAATCCTCACTCCATAACATGAATTCGGTTTTGCCGCTGTAATCCTCAATGTGCAGTTCACCGAAATTTTTACCATTTTTTGTTAAGCGATGTTTTGCTTCAATTACCAACCCGGCAAGCCTGAAAGTTCTGGAGGGAGGTTGAACAATATTTATTGAATTTTTTATTTCATTAAAATCAAATAAAGAAGTGATGTTATAATTATCCAATTCAAATTTAAAATTATCAAGTGGATGGCCGCTCATGAACATGCCTGTTACTTCCTTTTCATGATCCAGTTGTTCAATCAGTTGCCAGGCAGGGCAGGGTAGGAGTTTAGGCGGAACTATATCGGGCATTTGAAGATCACCAAACAAAGTGTTGCTGGCATTAGCGGTTTGTGATTGATATACCGCTCCGAATTTTATGATCTTATCCATTGCTGAGGCATCGCCTGCAGGCTGAAAAAAATACTGGGCGCGATGTATTTCTGTAAAACAATCAAAGGCACCACTATATACAAGGCTTTCTAATGATTTTTTATTTACAGCCCGCTGATTCACTTTTTTAATAAGGTCATAAATATCTTTATAATTTCCCTGCCTGTTTCTTTCTTCTAAAATATTTTCTATGGCTGCTTCTCCCACACCTTTTAAACCACTGAAACCAAAGCGAATTTCTCCTTTATCATTTACCGCAAAACCATTCTGTGATTCGTTTATATCTGGACCAAGCACTTTTAATCCCATCCTTTTACATTCCTCCATAAAAAAAGTGATCTTTTCAATACTGCCTGCATGATTTAATACTGCAGCCATATATTCACTTGGATAATGGGCTTTTAAATAAGCTGTCTGATAAGCAACAAAGGCGTAGCAGGTTGAGTGAGATTTGTTAAACGCATATTGAGCAAACGCTTCCCAGTCACCCCATATTTTTTCAAGGCTTAGCGCCGGATGATTTTTTGCAAGCGCACCTTCAATGAACTGGCTTTTCATTTTATCAAGGGTCTTCCTGTCTTTTTTGCCCATTGCTTTTCTGAGGATATCCGCCTGGCCTTTGGAAAATCCTGCAAGCTTTTGAGATAACAACATTACCTGTTCCTGGTAAACAGTTACTCCATAAGTATCCTGCAAAAATTCCTGCATTTCCGGTAGGTCATATGCAACGAGTTCACGGCCATGCTTACGCGAAATAAACTGGGGTATATAAGACATAGGACCGGGCCTGTATAAGGCATTCATAGCTATAAGGTCATTGAACTTATCAGGCTTTAATTCGCGTAAATATTTCTGCATCCCCACACTTTCAAACTGGAAAGTTCCATTGGTATCACCCTGCTGATAGAGCTTATAAGTTTTTTCATCATCAAGGGGAAGTTCATCAATATCTATTTCTATATCATGATTTTGTTTAATGAGGTGCAAGGCAGTTTTCAAAATACTCAGGGTCTTTAAACCCAGGAAATCCATTTTAATAACACCTGCCTCTTCTATACTTCCACCCTCTATCTGTGTAAGCCACAGATCCGATTCTTTTGAAGTTGCAACCGGTAGAATATCAGTCAGATCTTTGGGAGCAATAATTATTGCTGATGCATGTATGCCTGTGTTTCTCACTGAACCTTCCAGTATCTCTGCTTCATGCAAGATCTTACTTAACAGGTCATCCTTTTTATATATATCCCTTAGCTTTTTTACATTATCCAGGTCTTCACCTTGCAGGCTTTCTTTTTCTTCAATGGATTTTTCACCTCCTTTTACAGTATCCCGGGTATAAAACGGAGCATGTAATAAACGTTTTAAATTTATCCCCGGACGCTCAGGCACCAGTTTCGATAAAGCCCTGCTTTCAGAAATAGGCAGATCCATCACCCTGGCAACATCCGCTATGCTTGATTTTGCGGCCATTGTACCATAAGTTATAATCTGGGCAACCTGGTTTTTTCCGTATTTCTGAACTACATAATCAATAACTTTTTGCCTTCCTTCATCATCAAAATCTGTATCTATATCCGGCATTGATTTTCGCTCCGGATTTAAAAACCGCTCAAACAATAAATTATATTTAATGGGATCAATATTGGTTATCCCGGTACAATAAGCCACCACACTGCCTGCAGCTGATCCTCTGCCTGGCCCAACAAATACACCGATCTCCCTTCCTGCTTTTATGAAATCAGCTACGATAAGAAAGTAGCCGGCAAATCCCATTTTTTTTATTACACTCAGTTCAAACTTTATTCGCTCTTCTGTTTCAGGAGTGAAAATCTGGTACTTCTTTTTGGCACCTGCCCAGGTAAGGTTTTCCAGGTATTCATCCTGGGATGAAAATCCGGGTGGAACAACAAAATGAGGCAACAGGATCTCTCTTTTCAGATCAAGCAATTCAATTTTGCTTACAATCTCATTGGTATTGTCAATAGCTTCCGGCAGATCATCAAAAACCTTTGTCATTTCGGCCTGGCTTTTAAAATAGAACTGATCATTCGGAAATGCAAAACGTTTATTCTTTGTCATTACATCATCATCACTGAATTCGCGCATTGCCGGTGTGCTTTGCTTTTCCCCGGTGTTGATACATAAAAGAATATCGTGTGCATTGAAATCAGCCTGGTCTACATAATGACTGTCGTTACTGGCAATTACTTTTACATTGTATTTCTTTGCAAATTGCAGGAGTACTTTATTAACTCTTTCCTGGTCGGGCATTCCATGCCGTTGAATTTCTATATAATAATCTTCCTGGAATATATTAAGCCACCATTTGAATTCATTTTCACCCTCAGCTTCCCCTTTTTTTAATATCATCTGGGGCACCAAGGCACCCAGGCAACAAGTAGTTGCAATAAGACCTTCATGATATTTATGAATGAGTTGTTTATCTATGCGCGGATATTTGGAATACATTCCTTCAATATATCCGAGCGAGGTAAGCTTAACAAGGTTTTTATATCCCTGTGCATTTTTCGCCAGCAAAATCTGGTGGTGGCGTGGATCCTTTTCTTCTTTACTGAATGTTTTCCTGGTTCTATCCTGTGTAATATAAAATTCACAGCCAACTATAGGCTTTACTTTTAAACTGCCATCTTCATTGGTATGTTTATAAGCCTCCTTCACAAATTCAAAGGCGCCAAACATATTCCCATGATCGCTTATCGCAATGGCGGGCATTTTATCTTCTATGGCTTTCTTATATAAATTTTTAATGGATGCGGCTCCATCTAATAGGGAAAACTGGGTGTGAACGTGTAGATGAGAAAAATTCATATGTAGAATGCCAATATTTCAATTTGATCTAAAAACCTGAATAATAGTAAGATTAATGCAAATATCGGAAAGAATTAAACTCAAACTGAGTCAGTTTTTCCACAATAAAAGGTATTTTAACCTCGTTAAGTTGTTGTTCTGGGTTCTACACCCTATCTTCGCCCGAGAACAAAAGATAATTAGTAGTTTTTATTGATCAATTGTTTGTAGGACACGATTAGATAGAAAGGATAAGATATTAGAATAAGCAAAGAATAACAGGAGCATAAATAACGTAAGACTTAAGTCGTACATACGTGTAAACCAAATTTTACGTATGAAAAACTTGTTTTTTCTCTTTGCAGGAGTCATTTTTTTCTCAGTTGCAACTGCACAAAAATCATTGAATTTTAAAGACGGAGTAGACCTTGCCTCTGAGTCGGGACTTTCAAATTTTACTTTATCCGGTCCGGTAGAATATTTATCAGGTTTTGAAGCAGCAGAAGGAAAAGTAAAAACTGAAACAGAATACTGTACGCCGCTTCAATTTAAATATGCCTTACTATTAAAAAGAGAAGTGGAATCCCTTACCAATCTATCATTGTATCACTTTATAGATGAGTGGTATGGTACACGTTACCGTTATGGTGGAACTACAAAAAAAGGAATTGATTGCAGCAGCCTTACAGGGCGGATAATGAAAGCTGTTTATTCTATTATACTTCCACGAACTGCCAGGGAACAATATTCTGCCTGTTTAAAAATTCCAGCCAGCCAGATGGCAGAAGGGGACCTTGTATTTTTTAATACTAAAGGAGGTATCAGCCATGTAGGATTTTTTCTTGGCCAAGGTTATTTTGTACATGCCAGTTCTACCAATGGAGTTACCATAAGTAACCTGGATGATAACTATTATAAGAACAGGTTCATTGGAGCCGGAAGAGTTAATACAATTGACTACTCCAGGTTACTCCTCTGATAAGAAATAAAAATTTTAAAAAGCGTAATTGAATTTCAATTACGCTTTTTTTATATAATCCTTTTTGCAAATTCGCAGAAGTATGATGATATTTTTTACACTTTTTTCACCTCCACAAAAAAGTTTTCATTTACTTTAAATGTTGACCCATCGTAAAGTGGAGAAAGAGTTAGTGTTTTCCAATCTGTAGTTGGCTTTAACCATTTTTCCTTTTTTGCATCCAAAGAAACTTTCAAAGGGAGATTGAAACCACTTACACAATTTGTATACCTGTAGGAAAGCAGAGTTCCGTTTATTTTATATTCCAACACGGGGATTTTTACAGTACGCAAATACTGCTCAAACACCCGGGAAAAATCTTTTTTACTGTGCGAACTTATATAAGATTCTACCTGTTGAGTAGTTACTGTTTTATGGTAAAAATTTTTATTCAACCCGCGCAGTATATTCCTGAATTTTTTATCGTTATCAATTACCTGCCGGATGGAATGCAGCATGTTGCCCGCTTTATAATACATGTCTCCGCTTCCTTCTTTATTTAAACCATACAATCCAATAATGGGAATATCATTACTTATTGCTTTCCTCGTTCCGATAACATACTCATTGCCTGCGGCAGTACCATAAAAATAGTCTGTAAATAATGTTTCACTGTAGTTGGTAAATCCTTCGTGTACCCACATATCCGCAATATCATTGGTTGTGATATTATTTGCAAACCATTCATGCCCGCTTTCATGCACAATAATAAAATCCCATTTCATTCCCCAGCCGGTGCCGGAAAGATCAGAACCCCGGTATCCCTTCTGATAATTGTTACCATAAGCTATAGCACTCTGATGTTCCATGCCCAGGTGCGGGGATTCTACCAGCTTAAAACCATCTTCGTAAAAGGGATAGGGGCCAAACCAATGTTCAAATGCTTTTAACATCCTGGGAACATCTGCAAATTGTTTTTTTGCAGTGTCACTATTGTAATCCAATACCCAGTAATCCAGGTCCAGCTTTCCTTTTTCACCCGGATAGGTTTCACTGAAATGAGTGTACTTTCCAATGTAAGGAACAATGTTGTAATTATTGATCGGGTTTTTTACAGTCCAGCTATACAGCATGTATCCGTTACCGGCAGTTTCTTTTGATTTCATCCGTCCGTTGCCTATGGCCATAAGCGTATCCGGAACAATAATATTTAAAGTAGCTCCTTTATCAGGTTCGTCGCTTTGTATGTCTTTACAGGGATACCAAACACTTGCACCCAATCCCTGGCAGGCTACGCTCATCCAGGGACGGCCCAGTTTATCTTTTTTCCATATCCATCCGCCATCCCAGGGTGGCCTTTTAGCTTCAACAGGCTTGCCATGAAAATAGAAAGTGACAGCATTTTGGCCGATTTTTATTTTTTGCCGGTTAAGGGTATCTCTTAATAATACCCAGTAAACATTTCCTTCCCGGCGTATCGGTAATTGCCGTATTCCATTAATTGCACTATCCAGGATCATAGGTTGCTGCAGATCTACCTGCATAAGGTAGGCCCCGTTATCATAAAATGTCATCCGGTTATTTCCAATAATGGTTTTTGTATTATAGTCTGGTTTAACAGTGATCTCATAATGCAATACATCCCAGTTTTTCCTAAACTCACCATTTGTGCCCCGCAAAGTATCTTGCCTGTTAAATACTTTTTTTTGGTTCAATGGCTGTGCATATAATTGTATACTTGAGATGGTAAGTAAAGTAATTATTATTCCCTTGACGACCCGGTTTACATTGAAATTCATTTCGATGATTTGTTTATGTAAATTTAGTTATTCTAAGTTGTAATTTTCTTTCTATGGTCTATGGTATATGGTACATGGTCCTTGATCTATCTTCAGAGTAAACATTATGTGAATGAATTTAAAATATATCTTCTTTTTAATTATACCCTGGCTCCTGGATGCCTGCAATGTTAAGCCTCGACACAACAAAAAGATATTTCACTATAATGAATCCAGTGGTATTGCTTCCCTTGATCCTGCCTTTGCTAAAAGCCAGTCTGTGATGTGGACGGTTCACCAGGTTTTCAACACGCTTATAGAAGTAGATCAGGAGATGAACCTGAAACCTTTGCTCGCAAAGAGCTGGGATATTTCAAGCGACAATCTTATCCTTACATTTCATCTGAGGGATGATGTATTTTTTCACAATGATCCTGTATTCATAAATGGAAAAGGAAGGAGAATGGTAGCTTCCGATGTTGCTTATAGTTTTACCCGGATCATGGATAAGAATACTGCAAGCCCCGGTGCATGGATATTCAATAACAAGGTTGATACTATACAACCTTTTCTTGCAGTTAATGATTCTACATTTCAGTTAAAACTGCTTAAACCCTTCCAGCCTATACTGGGAATACTAAGTATGCAGTATTGTTCTGTTGTGCCAAAGGAGGCAATAGAAAAATATGGAAACGATGTTCGACGGCATCCGGTAGGAACAGGCCCGTTCAGGTTTGTAGCCTGGGAGGAAGGGCAGGCCCTTGTATTGGCTAAGAATACAAATTATTTTGAAAGAGACAGCAGCGGATATGCCTTACCGTATCTTGATGGAATAAAAGTGACTTTTTATGATAGTAAGGCCAGCGAGTTCCTGGAATTCAGGCAGAAAAGACTGGATTTTATCAATGATGTAGATGCTTCCTTTAAAGATGAAGTATTAACAAAAACCGGGAATTTAAAAAAACAATGGGAAGGAAAACTCACGCTTAATAAACATTCTTATTTAAACATAGAATATTTTGGGATCCTGTCTGATTCAGCAAATGAGAAAGTAAAAGGTTCTCCATTGCGTGTTCTTAAGTTAAGGCAGGCAATAAATTATGGCATCAACAGGAAAAAAATGATGTTATATCTGCGCAACTCCATTGGCACAGCTGCAGAAAGTGGTTTTATTCCTTCAGGCTTACCTTCCTTCAATTCCGAACTGGTAAAAGGGTATCATTATGATCCTGAAAAGTCGAGAGAACTCATCAGTGAAATTTACAGATCAGGGCCGATGCCCCTAATAAAATTATTAACGATCCCCCAGTATGCAAATCTTGCCTCTTATGTTGCAAATGAATTGAAACAGGTCGGTATCAATGTGCAGGTAGAATCCATGCAAAAAAGTTTGTTGCTTGAGCAAACCAGCAAGTCACAGGCTTTATTTTTCAGGGGAAGCTGGATAGCCGACTATCCGGATGCGGAAAATTACCTGAGCGTATTTTATAGCAAGAACCCGGCACCTCCGAATTATACAAGGTATAGTAATCCTCTGTTTGATAAACTGTATGAAATAGCATTGAGTGAAAAACAGGATTCTGCCCGGTATGCTATCTACCGCGAAATGGACAGGATCATTATCCAGGATGCACCTGTTGTACCTCTTTGGTACGACATGGTAATACACCTGGTACATACAAACATCAGCGGGTTTTTTCCCAACAGTTTAAACATGCTTGAGTTACGCCGGGTTAAAAAAAGCTGATAAGTGAGAAAGGATTTTTATAATGTTTCTTTCATCTTTTCCTTAAACTTTTTAAGGAATTTATCCATCTTAGGTTTAACTACATACTGGCAATAGGGGGCATTGCCGTTAAGATTAAAATAATTCTGATGATAAGATTCAGCCGGATAAAATTTTGTAAAAGGTTCCAGAGTTGTTACAATAGGGTTTTTAAATATTCCTGATGAATTCAACTGGGTGATATATTTTTCAGCTATTTCTTTTTGATCCTCATTATGATAAAAGATAACGCTCCGGTATTGAGAACCCACATCATTACCCTGTCGGTTCAGCGTAGTGGGATCATGTGTTTCCCAGAATACTTCGAGGATCTCATCAAAGTTCAGTTTATTTTTATCATAGGATATTTCCAGGCATTCTGCATGGCCGGTTACTCCCGAGCAAACCGTATTATAATCAGGGTTGGCCATATCACCTCCACTATACCCGCTTTTTACATTTATTACACCATTCAATCGCTGAAAAATAGCCTCTGTGCACCAGAAACATCCATTGCCGATAGTGGCTGTTTCCAATTCGTTATTGTCGTTCATGTGTTAGTATTATATAACAAAACAGGTATTCATATCTTTAAAGAATATAAGCCACTTAAAAAATTAAAACGGCCTCTATGAAAATATAAACATCATGATGTAAGCGCAACCATCTTGCCAAACATTTTTATTAAAAATGAAGTGTTTATAATAGTTATTGATTTAGAAAGAGATTAACAGATGAAATTTTTCCCCACTTCCACATTACAACAACTGGAGTTTAATAAGATCAAAGAGAAACTCAGTGTTTATTGCAGATCTGATTTTGCAAAGTACCGGGCTGATAATCTTCGTATCCACACAAAAAAAGAATTTATTGAAGTTGAATTAAAACAAACTAATGAGTTTAAGATCATATTGGAGAGTGGTGAACATTTTCCTAATGAATTTATTTTTAATATTTCAAAAGAATTAAAACTTCTTGGTATTCCGGGTGCTGCCCTGGCGAGTGAGCAGTTTCTTTTGATACGGCGCCTGGATGATAATACGGCGGCTATATTCCGGTGGTTTGACAATGAGCGAAGGATATTATATCCGTTTCTTTCCCTTATTATCAAAGACAGTTATCATGAAAAAGAAATTAAAAAAGCAATTGATGATATACTTGATGAGACAGGCCTGGTGCGAGATACAGCAAGTGAAGAGCTTGCCTCTATAAGAATGAACTTATTTCGCAAGCGTAATGAATTGCGCAGAATGTTTGACAGGCTGGTAAGCAAATTAAACAAGCAAGGTTACCTGGCAGATATAGAAGAAAGCTTTATGAATGGAAGAAGGGTACTGGCTGTGGTAGCAGAACAAAAGAGGATGATCAAGGGAGTTTTGCATGGTGAATCAGACAGCCGGAGAACAAGTTTTATAGAACCCGAAGAGACTACTGAACTTAATTTTGCAGTTTTTTCCCTGGAGTACGTGGAAACGAATGAGGTGTATAAGGTCTTGAAAAAACTTACAGAAAAATTGAGCGTGTATGCCCCACTGTTAAAAACCTGGTATATACTTGCCGGTGAATTCGATTTTAACCTGGCTAAAGCAAAACTCGCCAAAGATATAGGTGGCAACCTTCCCGTTTTAAAAGATAAGGCAATTGTAAACCTGGTAAATGCCGTACATCCTTTACTATTATTGTATAATAATGCAGCTGGCAAAAAAACCATTCCGGTTAATTTGCTTTTAAATGAAGAACAAAGGATACTGGTAATAAGCGGGCCCAATGCCGGTGGTAAAACGGTTACCTTAAAAACAGTTGGCCTTTTGCAGGTAATGTTACAGGCGGGCCTACTGGTATCTGCCAGTGAGGATAGCGAGATGGGTATTTTTAAACAACTGATGATCCATATCGGAGATACTCAAAGCCTTGAATTTGAATTAAGCACTTATTCATCACAGTTAAAGAACATGAAATATTTCCTGGAAAATGCAAACGGGAAAACTCTATTTTTTATTGATGAGTTAGGTAGTGGCAGTGACCCTAATTTAGGAGGGGCCTTTGCAGAAGTTATCATGGAAGAGCTGGCTTTTAAACATTCGATGGGTATAGTTACCACCCACTACCTGAATTTAAAAGTAATGGCAAATAAAGTTAAAGGGATCGTTAACGGGGCCATGCAGTTTGACGAGAAGAACCTTTTGCCATTATATAAACTGCAGGTAGGCAAGCCCGGTAGTTCCTATACTTTTTCAATTGCAGAAAGGATTGGGTTGGATAAAAAACTGATAAGCCGTGCCCGGCAACTGGTAGAAGAAGATCACTTCAGGTTGGATAAATTGTTGAATCGTACCGAGCAGGATCTTCAAAAAATTGATAAGGAAAAGGGGCAGTTGCAGAAGCTTGTAAAAGAGAATGAGCAGTTAAAAAAAGATATGAATAAGGTGATCGAAAAAGAGACACACCAGCAGGATGTGGAACGCCTTAAACACCAGAATAAAATTGCGGAAGAAAAATTTGTTTATCTGAAAGACATGGAGCGTAAACTGAAAGCTATGGTGGTGGAGTGGAAACGGGCTGATGATAAAGATAAAGCCGTACAGATGATACATGCTTTGTTATTCAGTCAGAAAGACAAACTGATATCGGGCAAACAACAGAAAAAACTAAATGAGAAGTTTGAAGAAATAGGCGGAGAGATAAACATTGGTGATAAAGTAAAAATGCGTCAAAACAGGCAGGTAGGAATTGTAAAAGAGGTAAGGGGTAAAAAGGCCATTTTGCAGGTAGGTATCATGCCGATGACGGTTGAGTTAAAAGACCTTGTGGTGGTGAGGGATAAGGTTTAGGAACGGATTGGTTAATGGTCCATAGTTCAAAGTTCATGGTCCATGGTAAGCCAATTTATAAATTTATAATTATCATAAGATAAAAATCCTGTTCATATAATAACCTTGTAGCAATTGACAATGGTATATTGTTTAAGTCCATTGTCATTCCTCCTTAATAATTTTTTGTTGTTAAAGCATTCTACCCTTACTTTTGCCGCGGAGAGATGGCAGAGCGGTCGAATGCGGCGGTCTTGAAAACCGTTGAAGTGCAAGCTTCCGGGGGTTCGAATCCCTCTCTCTCCGCTTTATAGCAAATCTAACGTTACTAAATCCTTGCAAACTCAGTGTTTTCAAGGATTCTTTTTTGTAGTAACCTCAAAATCATTTAAATAATCTCAAGATAAATGTTTAATTCGAGACCTTTTATGTAACATTTTAAAGGTCTCTCCATATTGCGTAAAACCTTTACTATACTGCATTTTAGGGGAATATTATATTTTTTTATCCCTAGTAAATTTTGTAAATTTAAAATGATAAAACACTAAGAAATGAACAATGCAATGCACCTTTGATGTTAAAATGCAGAAAGCACTGGATGAACACAAACAAGTCGCTGAACAAATAAAGGCTTTGCATGCTAACAGAAGCAGTTAAGCAAATCAACTTTCAATGCTTGCTGATACAGTAGATAATCATGTAAGCTATGAAGAAAGGGAGCTATTTCCACTCCTTTGAAAAAATACTGACTGAAGAACAGTTGGATATAATTGAAATGCAATTGGCCGAACACTACGACCCTTTATTAAAAGATGATTTTGCCGATGATTGGCTGAAGAATAAGAACAGTTTATAATGGCAATAACCAAAACCTCTATTCATTTCACCACTTATTATGAAGGTGAAAAATTTGAACTGCAAACCTACAAAGGCGAATACAGAAACTTGATGGTCTTGTTATGCGACAAAATGTATATAGAAGATTTTGGCGAATGCAAAGGCATGGGCAGGTGTGGTACCTGCGCCATTAAAATTGAAGGCTTACCCGCAGCTGTAAATAAGTTTGATAGAAATGAAGAACGAACACTTTTTAAAATGGGAGTACAGGGAGACGATATTCGCCTTGCATGCCAGGTATTAGTTGATGAAACTCTTGAGAATGTAATAGTGAAAGTTATTGGTGGTGAATCTGTCGAGTATGTATAGACTTTGATAGATTCTTTACACAAAGAACTGCAGTAGGAAAACACGGAAGACAGAAGGTTTGCCCTCTGTCTTGTCTGTGCGATTCTTCTGTATTTCTGTGGTTATTTTTTAGAGAAGCTTTTTTAAACAAAAATAAAAGAATGGAACCTCATCATAAACCGATATGGACCATTGGTCACTCCACCCGGAGTATAGAAGAGTTTCTTGCAATGCTGCAATCATTTAATATTGCGATGGTGGTTGATGTGCGCCAATTTCCCGGCTCCCGAAAGTTCCCGCATTTCAATAAAGAGGCGCTGCAAATTTCATTACCTCAAAACCATATTCAATACCGGCATTTAGTAGAACTTGGTGGAAGAAGAAAAGCTAATAAAGAATCTAAAAACATCGCCTGGAGGCATCCTGCTTTCAGGTCATATGCAGATTACATGGAAACCGAGTCATTTAAAGAAGGCATAACCCTACTTGAAGAAATTGTAATAAAAGAACGCACAGCCTATATGTGTTCAGAAGCTGTTTGGTGGCGTTGCCACCGTTCAATGATTTCAGATTATTTAAAAGTAAACGGGTGGACAGTTATGCATATCATGACTATTGCTAAAGCTGAAGAACATCCCTATACCGCTCCTGCTAAAATTGTAAATGATGCGTTATCCTATGAATAAGATCAACTTGTAAATAATCTAAAAACTCCGGCCAATAATACGAATCAAATTGGAAAGAAACGCACCGCAATTCCATCACATTTTTCAAATTTGATAATATGCTTATTGGCAATTTCATAGGAATACAATTATGATTAAACATTTGAACGAAGCCGAAAAGAAAGTTCATTATCCCACCGACCGGCAAATGTTTGTAGGTGTAAAACTTACATGTTGGTTATTTTTGCAGTTATTATAATCGGATTAATTGGCTTGGCATGGCTGCAATATCTTTTGTTTGGCTTACCTGCTGATCCTTCCTTATCCGTATTGCCCGGTACATCCGAAACACCTTCCGGATTTCCAATCCGGTTGAATGTTAGCCACCGGATCAATTTATTTTTCCCGGTGCTTATAATCAGAAGTGGATCTTCTGTTTTAGTTGATCCTCCTCGTTTATATTGGAATGATCGATGTGCACCTGAAAAAGAACTGATACATTTTACGCCCCTAAAATACCTGAAGATAAAACCCGGACAGACAAACTAATCCGGCTCAAAACAATATTCAATCCCACTAATTAAGGTGTTTTTTTTATCCCAAAAATAGAAAATGTAATTAAGGAGTATAAAAGTACTTTAATACTTTTATTATGCTTACCTTTGGTGTTCAAATTTTGAAGATCTAAAAAATATATTCCATGGAAACGCTACAACAAAATTATATTGACGTAACGCTTATTGAGCCCAAATTAAAACACCCAACTATTTTTCAGGTGTTTGACAGTTTAGCCGGTGGCGAAAGTTTAATCATTCACAACGATCATGATCCCAAACCGGTGTACTACCAATTGTTGGGCGAACGTGGCGATATTTTTACCTGGAAATATTTAGAGCAGGGACCAGAATGGTGGGATGTGCTGATAACAAAGAAGGGTGAAGATGATAAAGAAACCATCGGGCAGATAGCTGTAAAAGATTTACGCAAAGCTGAAGTGTTTAAAAAATATGGTATCGATTTTTGCTGCGGCGGCAAAAAAACTGTTCGTGAAGTATGTCAGGAAAAAGGTATTGATGCAACTAAGGTTGAGCAGGAATTGCAGCAGGTAAATAGGAATAATAAAATGGACAACAACGCGTATAATGAATGGGGACTTGATTTTTTAGCAGACTATATCATAAACACGCACCACCGTTATGTACGCAAATATTTACCCGAGCTTCGTGGTTATGCCTTGAAAGTGGCACAGGTACATGGCGACCGTCATCCTGAATTATTTGAAATTCAAAAATTGGTTGAAACAATAAATACAGAACTTAGCGAGCACATGGTTGAAGAAGAAAATGTGTTGTTTGCTTACGTAAAGAAAATTGTAAATGCAAAGAATACAAATCAACCATTGGATAAAGAAGGAAAAGATTTATCTGCGTTTATTGAAGGATTGGAAAAGGAACATGATTTTGTAGGACGTTGCCTTGATAAAATAAGAGCATTAAGCAATGATTATGCAATTCCTGGTGATGCTTGTGCCAGTTATAAATTATTGTTTAAAATGATACAGGAGTTTGAAGACGATTTGCACATTCACATTCATTTAGAAAACAACATCCTGTTTCCTAAAGCAGTGGAATTGGAGAAAAGTTTAGCTTAATTTTTTTGAACCATTAAGGCGCGCGGGCTCTAGCTTTTACTAAGACTTTGTGTGCTTAGTGTTCTTAATGGTTCATTCCTGGCTGAATAGAATTAAATAAATTACAAGAGTGCCTCCGCCGCGGCGGATCAAGAAATTACTTGCTACACGGTTCAAAAAATAAAAAAAATAAAAAAACAGATATGGAAATAAAAGAGGTTTATGGTAACGACAGGCATAAAGTACTTAGTGTTACGTTAAACGTGGGAGAAGCAATGCCGTTGCATCATGCGACTTCTGATGAGTTTATTATTTGTAAAAAAGGAAAAGGACGGATAAGTTTTGCAGACAGGCAGGTTACTTTGAGCATGGGTGATACCTATTTAATTAAAGATAGTGAACCACATTTGATGGAGATTTTAGAAGACTTTAGTGCGTGCATTATTTTAGACCACGAAGGCAAAATAAATTTCAATGACGTGAAGTCTTTTTAAATATTTAATTACTAAATGTATTGTAAAGAATAGAAAATATGAGCATAAAAAATGTATTGCCGTTATTATTTGCCTTGCTATCTTTTGGTTGCAACAATGCAAATAATGAAACGAATAAAACTGAAGATACCGTTATAAAAGAAATTCATGAACAGGCAAGCCACCATGATGAAGAACATGCGGATGCATTAGCATTAAATAAGGGCGCTAAATGGCAGACCGATGAAAGCACCCGCGAACACGCCGCAAAATTAATTGCTGAAACAAATGCTTTTAATACAAAAGGAAATGCAGAAGTAAGCGGTTATCATGCTTTTGCAAGTGATATGCAAAAAGGATTAAATAGCCTTATTAGTGATTGTAAAATGAAGGGAAAAAATCATGAAGCGTTGCATCTGTGGCTGGAGCCTGTGTTGAAAGATGTAAGTGATTTGAAGAAAATAAATGTTGCAGATGAAGGCAAACATGCGACAGAAAAACTTACGAATGACATAAATAAATTCAATCAATATTTTAACTGATGCGCATAAATCCTCAAACAAAAATTTCGGCGTTGCTCAAACATAATCCCGATGCTTTGGAGGCAATTGTAGCACTTAATTCTGATTTTAAAAAACTGCGTAATCCCGTTTTGCGTAAGCTGATGGCAGGCAGAACAAGCATTGCGATGGCATCAAAAATAGGGGGATGCACGCCTGAAAATTTTTTTGAAAAGCTGATGCCATTAGGTTTTGAAGCAGGCACTTCACAACCAACGGAAGAAGAAATTGCAACAGAACAAAAGCCGGTACCACAATTTATAAAAGAACTGGAAGCCAATCATATTGTTACGTTGGATGTTCGTTCGATGTTAGCTGATGGCAATGACCCATTGAAACTTATCCAGCAAAAAGTGAAGGAATTGCAGCAAGGCCAGATGTTGAAAATCATCAATACATTCGAACCAACACCACTTATCAAATTGCTGGAAAAACAAGGTTTTGAATGTTATGCTGATAAAGTGGAAAAAGACCTGGTTGAAACTTATTTTTATATAACTATTGTCGATGGAAATGTACAGTTGGAAGCGGAAGCTGATGATACAAATGATTGGGACGAAATGCTAAAACGCTATGAAAATAAATTGCAGCATATAGATGTCAGACATTTAGAAATGCCTTTACCTATGATAACCATCCTGGAAGCATTGGAAAAATTACCTGTTGATACGGCGTTGTATGTTCACCACAAACGTATCCCGGTTTTTCTGCTTACGGAGTTAAAGGACCGGCAGTTTGATTTTAGAATAAAAGAAGTGAATGATGGTGAGGTGTATTTGCTGATTTTTAAAGCGTGAAGAACGAGAAATGGTTTTTGATCTACGCTTATTATAATTTTTTGACCACTAATAAATGAGTTATGAAATTGTCTATTATTTTCAGTGCTTTTATTCTTTTCTACTGCTCCTGTAATAATCAAGAAAGTCCTAATAATAATTCCAAAATGGTTTTGGGATCACCAAAGGCAGTGGTAATGGAAGATGTAAATACAGGGCAACAAAAAGGCCCTCTTGCTTATGGGCCAAATGTGCCGAAGGTACAGGATGACGATACCATAGAAGTGAAGTTTGATATTACACACCGCTTATACCAGATAAAGCAGGGAGTGCAAATGGGGGGTTGGCTATTTGGCGACTCTATTCCCGGTCCTGTACTGAAGATTCGCGTGGGGCAAACGGTAAAGTTTTCTATGACTAACCGCTCATCGGATTCCATTTCAAATATGAATATGGCGATGAATATGGAGAATATGGAGCCTATGCAGCACTCCATAGATTTTCATGCGGCAATGGTAAACCCAGCTGATAAGTACAGGAGTATTGCGGCGGGAGAAACAATATACTTTATATGGACAGCGAATTATCCGGGAGTATTCATGTACCACTGTGGTACACCAATGGTGTTGCTGCACATGATAAGTGGAATGGTGGGGATGGTAATTGTAGAGCCGAAGGATGGTTTTCCCGGCCATGTTGACAGAGAGTTTGCCCTCGTACAAAATGAATATTACATAAAGAGCAATGGTTCGTACTATAGTGCAGATACGTCGGCGGCGTTATTAAGGCAACCAAGCTATGTAGCGTTTAATGGTAAGGTAAGTCAGTATTTACTTCACCCTATACATGCAAAAGCGGGCGAAAGAATCAGAGTATATTTTTTAAATGTTGGTCCAAACAACATCTCGAGCTTTCACGTTATCGGTACTATTTTCGACAAGGTATGGCTGGATGGAAATCCTGCGAATCAATTAGTGGGGATGCAGGCTGCACTGGTAGGTCCGGCGCAGGGAGCTATTGTAGAATTTGTACTTCCCGAAAAGGGTCGATATACTTTTCTCGATCATTCATTTGCTAATGCTACGCTGGGCGCATTGGGTGAGTTTATAGCGGAATAACCTCGCAACGCTACCTGATCGTGAATAATTCTGGAACCTGAAATGAGAGCCTGGAGATATATTGGAAAACATAAGTGGTACGGAGCGTTGCAAGAAAAGCTTCACCGGAGATGAAATGCTGGTAACATAAAAATCAAACTGTAAATTTTTACATAACATACACATATCAATAGCTTTTTTTATTAACCTGATTATTCGATGGTGCAGCTTGAGTGCCCTCTCCAATTTATATTAACATGTTTCCAGCTACATCAAATACGGGTTTACAAAAAACAACTTCATATAAAGTAGTGCTGCCGTTTTACATTTTTGCGGCGCTGTCTTTTTTATTGGCTTGCGTGTTGTTATTGCTGCATACAAGTGTTGTTCATCAGCATTATTTTCATCCGCAAACTTTAGCCATTACACACCTAATGGCGTTAGGCTGGGGAACGATGATAATTCTTGGAGCAAGCCATCAACTGTTGCCTGTACTGATTGAGGGAAAATTATCGAGTGATTTGTTTGGCTATTTATCATTCATTTTTGCCGCTGTTGGCATTCCTTTTTTAGTCGTTGGGTTTTACATTTTTCATACCGGGTGGGTGTTGCAAAACGGAGCTATTTTAGTAAACGCAGGAGTGGTTTGCTATTTGGTAAATGTTATCAGCAGCATCTACGAAAGTAAGAAGCACGATGTGTATGCCTGGTTTATAGCAACGGCTTCGCTCTGGTTGTTTGCTACTACTTTTTTTGGTTTGTTTTTAGTCTTTAATTTCACCCGTTTATGGTTACCCAATAATTCAACAGAATACTTATCGCTTCATGCGCATATTGGTTTGGCAGGATGGTTCTTGTTATTAATTATCGGCGTTGCTTCAAGGCTTATTCCGATGTTTTTAATTTCAAAATATGCTAATACCAAAACATTGTGGTGGATATATGCTTTAATCAATACTGCATTAATTGGTTTCATTATATTAAAAACGTTCAATGCCTACACACAGTTTTATTACACACCATTTCTGTTGGTATTAGTTGCTTTGATTTTATTTGCTGATTATTGTTTCAAAGCATATAAAGTGCGCATCCGCAAACAAGTTGATGAGCAAATGAAAGTATCATTGCTGTCTGTGGCTTTGTTGTTTTTACCACTGTTTAGTTTGCTGGTGGTTATTTATTTCATTTCAACAAATGTAAAAGCAAATATGGTTTTGCTGTATGGCTTTTGTATTTTCTTTGGATGGATTACTGCCATCATTTTTGGAATGACTTTTAAAACATTGCCTTTCATTGTATGGAATAAAGTTTACCATACACGAGCCGTTGGGAAAACGCCTGTGCCGAAAGAATTATTCAGCGAAAGACTGTTTCAAATCATGTCGCTCCTGTACCTGCTGGGATTTGTATTGTTTATTTTCGGCATTATTTTATTAAATGATATCCTGTTAAAAAGCGGAGCGGTTTCGTTGCTGGCATCAGCAATTTTTTATGCCTGCAATGTGGCTAAAACCATTCTTCATCAACCCCAAAAATAATGGAAGTAATTTCTAACAATAATATAAAATGCAGTGTGGCGCTTGCTGTCTTATACAATGTATTTGATCCTGAAATTGGATTGAATGTAGTTGATCTCGGGCTGATTTATCAGATTGATTTTGATGAAAATGAAAAGAGCATCGCAGCAAGCATGACGCTGACTACAAAGTTCTGCCCGATGGGCGAAAGCATACATGCCGATGTTATCCAATCGCTTGCCAATACTTTTAAAGAGTACCAGGTGAACGTTTACCTTACCTTTAATCCACCCTGGAGTGCTGACCGTATTTCTGTTGAGGGTCAGGAATTTTTAAACCGTTAATTGTATGTTGAGCTATACTTGTAAAACAGCTATAAAGTCAGTCATCTATCTTGCATCAAAAAGTGAGTTGGGTGAAAAGGCGGGGATCAAAGAAATTGCAGAGCACATTAATGCAAGTGAACATACTGTTGGTAAAATTCTGCAGACATTGGCAAGGCAGAGATTGATCAACAGCGTAAAAGGTCCGAGTGGCGGATTCTTTATCAATAAAGCTCAACAAAATCAACCCATCAGCAATATTGTAGAAACGATAGAAGGCAAACAGATTTTTAAAGAATGCGGACTAGGCTTAAGTAAATGTTCCGCCTTGCACCCTTGCCCCATTCATGATGAATATAAAGTAGCAAGGGATATGATAGAAAAATTATTTCATGAGAAAAAAGTAAAGGACCTTTGTGACCCGGTAACAAACGGGTTAGCCTATTTAATAGGTTAAACTATGAAAGAAAGTTATGGTACTTTGTCTGAAACCATGAACGGTTTAAAGACAGAAGCTTACTATATGGATTTTAATATCAAGGATGAATGTATTGTTTGTCATCCTGAGCCTGTCGAAGAATCCCAATCCGTTCATCTTCCAAATAAAAATTAAAAATCTATACAATGGAAAATAAATCAAACGAAGCAACACCACAACGCCCCGAAGGCGACCGCCTGATAGATGCACAGTTGGTAACAATGGACCTCAACCATTTCATTACACAAATAAAAAATGAAAGTACCTGGAGAGAAAGTGACCGTAATTCCATCACCATTTTCAAATCGGATAACTTGCGCATTGTACTTATGGGTTTGCATGAAAAAGCAGAATTGAAAACGCATACAGCTAATGGTATCATAAGCCTGCAGGTATTGGAAGGACAGATAAAATTTACCACAGAGGAAAAAGTAGTAGACTTACAAAAAGGAGAGATGCTTACTCTTCATAAAAAAATACCACACAGTTTGATAGCTACAAAGGAAACTTTCTGTTTGTTAACGGTGGCAATGATGTAAGTGCTAAAACAGTTCTTGATTCTCACAGCTTAGCATTCGGAATAATCAGAACGGAAAATTCCGTTTATGCCAATGATTTGCTCCAGTAAAATTTCATTTTTACCTGCAATAATAATTTTGAACTTATTTATATTTTGGCCTTCTTCAATCGCAGTAATGATTCCTTCCATTCTTTCCAGCCCGCCATTATCAATTAAAAAAGCAGATGGCAGCTTCTGCCGGTAATTAGTTGAAACGATTGTTAATAGCTGTTCCGGGTTATTGAAAGTTTCTCTTTGGTCCATGTGTTAATGGCTTGTTTCTGATGTATAGTACCATTTAAAATTCAGCAGAATTTTTGTTCAATTGAAAATATTTTGTTGAATGGAGCGTCGCAAGTAAAGCCTGATTAAAGAGATACTGCTTGTCACCAAAAAATAATTTAAGTACAAAAAGAATATGTAAACTGCCACAACAAACAATCCGCTACTCATACTTTATTTCAAATTGTTTTAAATCACTTAGCGCCGGCCCGTTTATAACAACACCCTCATTTGTAAACCTGGAACCGTGGCAGGGACAATCAAAAGAGGTTTCATCAGCATTCCATTGCAGTACACAACCCAGGTGCGGGCATACAGCAGTGTAAGCTTTCAGCGTTCCATCTTCACTTCTGTAAGCAGCAACTTTATGCATGCCTACATTTAAGACAGCACCTTCGTTTGGCGCTAATTCCTTCACCGATTTTATATCGCCTGCCTTTAAGAAATCAGCATATTGAGCCGCCATGTTCCCTGCTTCTTTCAAAAAGTCTCCGGTGGCTTTGATGCTTATCCGTGCAGGGTCGTAGAGCTTCCGCCATGGGTTATCAATTCCCATAATTAAGTCTGAGACCAACATACCGCCAATAGTTCCATGTGTCATTCCATTACCGGAATCCCCGGTGATGATGAAAATATGATTATCGCCGGGGTTGCGTCCAATAAAGGCAAGGCTATCTACGGGTTCCATCACCTGCCCCGACCATTTGTAAACAACCTCTGTCATCAAAGGAAAGCGCAGCCGTGCCCAATCCTCCAGGTTCTTATATCGTTCATCCTGCGAAATATCTTCTTCATCAGCCTGCCCGGTTTTATGGTCCTGTCCACCCGCTATCAGCAAGTCGTGTATATCATCATACGCCTGTGTTCGAACATACGTATAAGGAATGCTTACCCATTTACTATCCTTGTCGCCGGTATCCCACCACAATGCCTGTTCAACCTTTCCTTTTGGTACCAGCGCAGCTATGACATAAGTGCGGTAAGCATGTTGTTTGGTATGTATGGTAAATAAATTATTGATAGGGGTATTGGTTGCAACTACTATGTTTTTTGCTTTGATAGAAAATCCATTTGCAGTTACCAGTCCCTCTTTTATTTCTTCTGCATGGGTATGTGCATATACTTTGCCTCCCTTTTCAAGGATGCGTTCAAGCAGTGCATACAAATATTTTAACGGATGAAATTGCGCCTGGCTCGGATACATTAAAGCAGGTCCCTGCTCATAAGAAATGCCGGGTACTTTATCAATTAGTTCCGTCTTTATTCCTGCCTTGTTTGAAGCTGTATGTTCATCCTGTAGCGTTTTAATTTTGTCGCTGGGGTGTAAGAACAGGTAACCTGACAATCTGGTAAATTCACATTTAATACCTTCTTTTGCAACGGTACTCTCAATAAAATCAATAGCTGCAGTATGGCTTTCTGCAGCAAGCTTTGCATTTTCTTCACCATGCATATTTTCCAGGTCGCTGTAAAATTCATCAAGTGCATTTACTATATGTGCGGTTGTTCTACCTGTTTCGCCACTACAGGGTAATCCATCTTCAATTAATACTACTTTTTTTCCGGCCTGTGTAAGGCAATAAGCTGTTGTTATCCCGGCAATGCCTGCACCAATTACTACAGTATCAACTTCTATGTTTTCCTGCAATGGTGCAAAATCCGGGGCTTGCACGGTGTTTATCCAAACTGAAATGTTGCTGCCGGATGTTTCGTTGTCGTAATTTGCTTGTGTTGATGAACCTGCCATTGATTTAGTTTTTATTTATACTAATTTACATTATAGCAAAGGTTTTGCCGTTTTGTTTATCCTGTCCATAACATTCTCTACAATCCACCTTCCGGTCTCAACTCTTTTATTCATTATATTTTATTTCCATGATATTTATTTTAATAGCTTGAAAGATTTTTAAAATATTATTTGCTCACTTTGCTAAGCGCTTTCCCTTTATAAACCGCAACATGATCTGTCTTATCGCTTTTTATAGCATATTGAGGATCTTCTTTACCGGCGTGATGAGTATAACCTTTATAATCAAAATCGGCGGTATGTATTTTAATAATTTTGCCCGTTACATGCCCTGCTTCTGAATTCCATTTTACATGATCGCCTACTTTAAAGATATGCTCCATTTTCTATGAATTTATTTTACTAATAAGTTTTCATTTCACAATGTTTGCCGTTAAATACTCGTGGTTCAACCTCACAATTGTTTCGTGTGAAATAATTTTTGGACATTCTGCCGTACATGCTTCAGTGTTTGAACAGGCACCAAACCCTTCATAATCCATTTTGGCAACCATGTCTTTTGCTCTTTGGCCGGCTTCAATTTTTCCCTGTGGCAGAAATGCCAGGTGTACAACCTTTGCTGCAACAAACAACATTGCCGAAGAGTTTATACAGGCAGCAACACAGGCTCCGCATCCGATACAGGCGCCAGCATCAAAAGCTTCTGCAGCATCGGTTTTAGAGATAAGTATACTGTTTGCATCTTGGGCATTACCGGTATTTACTGAAATAAAACCACCTGAAGCAATGATTCTGTCAAAAGCCGAACGATTTACAATGAGGTCTTTAATAACCGGAAAAGCTTTTGCCCTCCATGGTTCCACAACAATTGTATCACCGTCTTTGAAAGAACGCATATATAGCTGGCAGGTCGCATTTCCCTTGACAGGTCCATGTGGCCGGCCATTGATGTACATAGAGCACATTCCACAAATGCCCTCACGGCAATCGTTGTCAAATGCAACGGGGTCTTCCCCTTTGCAAATAAGGCTATTGTTAAGCACATCAAACATTTCAAGAAATGACATATCATCTATAATACCATCCACCTTATATGTACCAAAGTTTCCTTTTGCTTCTTTATTTTTCTGCCTCCATATTTTTAGTGTGAAATTCATTGTACATTTTTAGTGGCAATATTTTTTGTATTTTAATAAACTCCGATAGATATGAGAGACTTTTTACTTTCGTTATTAAGCCTTATTTTCATCAAGTGCCTTTATCATTTCATCAGTAATGCCGTCACTCGAAATACCGTACCCATTTACTAATACCCCTTTTAAATTATATTTTGGAGACGAAATAGCATATACAATTGCTTCATCGCCGGGGTCTGACGGGCCTTCAAACCTATAATGTTTATCTATTATAAATTCGCCTGGGAATATCTTTAAAAGATTTCCACTGCATTCCAAATAGTTTCCCTTTAAATTAAAATCAATCGTATACCCTCGTTCTTTTAATAAATTGGTAATCTCAGAAAGGGTGGTCATGGTATTCATGATGAACGTTTTATGCTGCTTACAGTGCCTGCTTTATAAATCTTGATTAATACTTCGGTAGCCCGGAATATTTTTACTGACTCTCTAAAGTTATTGCAAGATTTTTCATTTTTATTTTTTTCTATTATCACAGTAATACGTTTAAACTCACTTTAACATCTCACTTATTCTCTTTCGCAATTCCGGAATAACCTCCTCCATAAACCAAGGATTTATTATTACCCAATTTTGATTTCGTGGAGAAGGATGAGGTAATGGAAAATAGTTTGGAAGAAATTCTTGATAACATCTGACGGTTTCTGTTAGATTTAATTTGCCATCTTTTTTCAAATAATCTCGCTGGGCAAATTGTCCTATCAATAAAATAAGCGGAACGTTTTTAAAGCCTTTTAAAATTTGAGGATGCCACAATGGAGCACATTCGGCTCTTGGAGCAAGGTCTCCGGATATCCCTTTACCCGGATAACAAAAACTCATAGGCATTATTGAAAAAATAACCGGGTTATAAAAAGTTTCCATATCTACATTCATCCATTTCCTTAAGATATCGCCACTTTTATCATTCCATGGAATTCCACTTTCATGCACAAGCCTGCCGGGAGCCTGTCCTATAATTATAATTTTTGAAGAAGCGCTTAATTGTACCACAGGATTGCAACCCAATGGTAAATGATTAATGCAAACTTCGCATTTGCTTATTTCTTGTAAGAGAGACTTCATTAAAATATTTTTTAAATTGATTGAATATGTACTGAATTATTATTAGGTATCTGCCAGCAAATCAAAGTATTCATCATCTTCATTTTTACCACCAAATCCTTTGCCTATACTTTCATGGGTTTTTCATGCTTGTATAAAGTAAACTAATTGTTACTTCCTTTATTTATTGTTTTCTTATTGTCTCCAAATTTTTACTTCTACCTTGTATTTTTGTGAATTTATAGAAATATTATGGCTATCAGTCCAACTGAAATTGGCTTGCTGTGTGTTGGTAATTGCAGCTTTTTTGCAGGGTTGGCTTTTGTGCGTTGAGCTTTGATGCCTAGCAAATGTGCTGCAATGTGCGGTTGCCTATTAGAGACTTTGCATTGAAATGTCCAGTCGATTGATGGTGAGCGAAATTTCGATTTTTGGTTGCGTAAAACAATTGGCGAGGGGCTGGTATTTAATAATTGTCAGCCCGGAACCAAAGCGAAATATTGTTATTGAAGAAGATAACAACTAAAGCTTAATTTATAATGTCGTGCTGGAATTACAGCGGATATTGATTTGCAGCCGATTGGTATTTAGTCAGCCAGCATATTGCCTTACTTTTGTTGTGTACAGCCATGGCCACGCAAAAGTTTAGCCCCACTTAATATTGGGGCTAAATTGTAAATAAGTTTATGGTTATTCTATAAAGACTTAAGATATTCTACCAAATCTTGCATTCATGAAATTAATCTGGTTGAATGATAAAATATGTTACCAGTCTGCCGTTGGTTTTATTTAATTAACTAATAAAAAATAATAAGATCTAAGACCATTTAACTTATTGCGTCAATTATTTTTTTACTATGATGTAATACTACCAAATTTGAGTTCGTTCATACTTTTTTACTTTCGCCCAGAAGAACAACGTTCCAATCAGTAAGCCTAAAGAAAACAAGAGTGCAATCAGAAAACCTTTATTTTCTGCAAAAGAAACAGGTACAAATGCCGGATGTTTTTCAATAGGTTTTGCAAATGGAGTTTTAATAGCTGTAGATGCAGACTTACTTTCCTCTTCGATAAATGCAACAATGTTTTTGATATCATCATTAGAAAGGTCCTGTTGATCGGGCATCGGTATTTTAAATTTCGTAAATAATGCAACCGCATCTTTGTCACCTTCTTTAACCATCGTCTGTGATGAGTGAACAAATTTTATTATCCAATCAATACTTCTGCGTGTTTCCACACCGGCAAGGGCAGGGCCCACAAAAACCTCATTTACTTTATGGCAATTTCCGCACCGCGAAGTAAACAATGTTTTTCCTGCATCAATCGAATCGTTGGCTGCAACAATGGTTGTGAAAACGAGAAGCAGGCCTGTAAGTAATTGCTTTTTCATACTAAATTATTTCTACTTCCAATTTCCAATTTATGTTTGTGTAAAAAGCCTACTTAAAACAGGTCAGCAACTGATCTTTATCAGTTATTTTCCTCTTTTAATTTGCGGATATCATTTATCAATAACTCGACATCCCCAGGGTCAGTGCCATCATAAAAACCGCGGATGCGTTTTTTCGTATCGATTAAAATGAGTTTCTCACTATGAATGAAATCATTTACTCCACCATCTCCATCAGTGGCCACCACTAGCAAGCTTTTGCGAGCAAGCCGGTAAATTTCTATTTTATCGCCTGTCAAAAAATTCCATCTTTCTGTAATGCGAGATTTTGCAGCATAAACAGATAGTTTATCTACGTTATCTCTTTCAGGGTCTATTGAAAAGGAATTCACTTCAATTCCATTATCTACCGGGAAATGCTCAAGTACCTTTTTCAGGCTCGCAGTCATTTTTGGACAAACTGAAGGGCAGCTTGTGAAAAAAAAATCAGCAATGATTATTTTATTTTGCCAACTTTTTAGACTGACATTTTTTGCATGTTGGTTAACGAGGTTGAAATCAAGAAGCTCATGCTTGTCTGGGCCGTAAACAAGGAGACGTGCATACTTTTCCTGGTACCAGGACACAATGGCAAAGGCAATAACCGGGACTGTAACCACAGCCAGAATGAAAATCCATATGCTTCGGTTCCTGGTCATTTCGTTTTTATTGATACAACTGAAGATTTTATGGGTGGTGATTTTACCGGGCTCACTGACTCTCGCGGGGTAGGGTTGTCGGGCGTAAATGCAGGCGCTTTCATGCCGGGATTTCTAACAGCATCAATCAACGCAGGCGTATAGGCAAGAACTAATATGACAGCCATTGCAACAAGCCACGGTTTGAATTTATCAAACAACGGAATTCTTCTTTCGTTATGAAGGGCTTCACTTACCGGAAGCTCTAAAACAGGTTCAGTATGAGATTTTTGCAACATGGTACCAAAGAAGACAATAAAATATAATACGCCAGCGATGAACATAATGATTCCGCCTACCAGCGCGAGCATGGTTGTTGGCACCCACTCTGGCGTGAATAATTCGCTTTTAGGATTCAGGTATGTCAGGCCAAGGTTGGTACGTCGTGGCTCACCAAGTAAACCACCCCATGACATCCCGAAAGAAAAAATGAGTATGCCTATCACCCATATATAGGGAATGATAACGTTAAGCGTTGGAAGAAAAACTTTTTTACCGGAGAGAGAAGAATAGAGATACGTACTCATTCCAATAATGGCCAGAAATACAGGGCCAGCAACCGTCATATGAAAATGACCGGGAAGCCAGGCAGTATTATGTATAACGTTATTCAGTTGCCCTGAAGCGTTTACGATACCCGTTAGTCCTCCGAATATAAAAAGAAAAAGTCCACAAATAAGGTAGGCAAACAAGTACTTGCTTGAATCCAGGTAGGGAAGTTTTCCGAAGTAGCCGAGCAAGCCCTTAGCGCCACGTTTTCTTCCGGCATATTCGAGTGAAGCTGCGAGCGTAAAAGCCGTAATGAAACTAGGGATCGCTACACCAAAGGTTAGCAAACCCTGGAACATTTTAATTCCCTGACCGATAGATGGATCGGAATACTGGTGATGAACACCAACCGGAACTGAAAATAATAAAAATAGAAACAAAGCAACTCTACCAGCCAAGTCAGAAAATAATTTTCCACCTGCCAGTTTCGGTAACATTGTATAAAACATTATATAAGCTGGTAGCAACCAAAAATAAACCAATGCATGTCCGAAAAACCAAAACAGAGTACGGGCAAGCACAACATTTATAGTTGGCTTCCAACCCAACGCCCATGGCAATAAAAGAACAAGTACTTCATACGCGACGGCCAGTGTGCATACAAACCAAATGGTAAAATTAACGAGTGTGCCCAGAACAGCCAATGGGGTTTTAACTTCCGGATTTATTTTTTTCCATTTTACATACATCCTTGCCCAATCGAAAAATGGGATCCAGGATCCGACAATAAGCAGGGCAGTACCGAGGTAAAAAAACGGATGTCCTTTGAGAGGTGGATAAAAAGTATAAAGTACAGATGCCTTTCCTGCAAGCATTGCCCATGCAGCAAGACAAGTACCGATGGTCATAAACCAGAAACTGATCCAGGACCATTTTTTATTGGGTTCGGCCTTTAAATAAAAAGAGATGGTTGCATGTCCGAAAGCAACAGCAAAAAACGTTGTAAGTACAATGGCATTTATGACACCATGCAAGGTGAGCCCCTGGTAATAATCAAGCTTTGCAAAGTTTGCCTGTTGCAAAAGACCTGAGCGATATATCGTCTGCATGAGTCCATGGTATATACCAATTGATAACAAGGCAATGGGTATTCCTAATTGCCAGTATATTAATCTTCGTAACGATTTGCTGATCTGCATTGCTTCGGTTTATTTTGATTGAGGATAATTTACTATTACCTGCGCCTGCATATTCTGGTGTGCGACACCGCAGTATTCATGACATGTTATCTTATATATGCCAGTTTTATAGAATTTTACGGTTGCTTTATTTATGTTGCCATATATGGCTGTGAGATTTACATTCTTCTTCGCAATATTAAATCCATGCACCACATCTTTTGATGTAACAAAAAAATCAACTTCACTCCCTACCGGGATATATATTTCAGCGGGCTGAAATTGCCACATCTGGGCAACTACATAAACCTGGTATGTTGTTTCATCAAGTTTGATAACCTTTGGTTGGGTATACATTTTGTCAAAGGGCACACAAACAGGAAGGTCATTATTTTTATTCCTTGAGTAAAGAATAGAAAAAATAAATAGTGCCAGCAGGCAACCTGTTATAGCAATTACTTTTTTTTCGGAACTGTGGATTAGAGACATGGGGTATTGTTTAAACTCTCTCAAGCATTAAAAAATAAATACTATACCAAATGATAAGACCGAGTAGGACAAGTAATATGAAAAATGTGATGGCACCTCTCGGTTTGAAATTTTTGTCAAATTCTTCTTCCGCGTTGGATGTTTCTCTTACAATATCCTGTTGCATAGTTTTTATTTAGATGCTTAATAATATGTTGCAGAAAGTGATAAACTGCTATTAATAATGCCATGGTGTTCATGTATGGCGGTATTTTTCACTTAAGTACCATTGTTAATATTTTTTCATCCTGTGGTTTAATATGCAATATTCGTGTGTGCAAGGATTTGTGTTCTTAAGCATGATCATGTAAAAGCATGATCTTAATCATGTTATCAGAAGACATAGATAGGCTGTGAGGTAATCAGCTCATCGCAAATTTGTTAATGGATTGTGCGGAGAAAAGCCCAAGAGCACGAATAGTATGAAATTTTTTTTGGATAAGTTTGAGGGCTACAAGTCTTTCTTCTTAAAACTGCGAACAGCCAGCAAAAGCGGAACAGCGGCCCAGAAGCCCAAGATTCCCAGCGTATACAACATTCCAAACGCACCACCGAAAAAGTCTTTGTAGAGTGCGCCTGTATAACCCATCAAAGCACTAACATCCATGTGAAGCATGATATAGATGCGTCCGAGGTCTACGGGATTTAGTGAACTTAAGATTAGTGTTAGATCTTCAAGCGGATAATCGCTGAATGTAAATAAGATCATTAGAACAAGACCATCGAATATCAATACAAAATAAAACCACAACATCAAAGCAATCCCGATACCACGCGCCTTATCTTTTGAATTAACTGCCGCAAAAAAAGCAATGGAAGTGAATATCAACGAAAGCAGGCAGGCTATCAAAAGCATAGCTATGCCTGTGTCGTTAAAATTATAAATCATCACCGGCAGGCCAATGCCAATAAGGATTGCAGTCATCAGGGAACCGGATACACCTGCATATTCACTAAGAATCACTTTTTTTCGACTGATAGGTTGGGTGAGCATAAGTTCAATAAACTCGTAAGAATTGTACCAGTGAATAGTTGAAAACATAAGGCTCACTAAAGGGATTACTATCATTACTATGTTCAACAAGCTTAGCATAGCCTTGCTGCTGTTCTCTTCCATTGAGAACAGGCTAATTGAAACAATAAATAGAAATGCTGTGTATGCGATAACGATTTTGTTGCGAATTATATCATACAAAACATATCGGGATATTTTAAGCATAGTATTATTTTGCTATTTTTAAATAACTCAATTCTTTCTTCTGTTGGTCTTTCTTCATGATATAAGCTATTGCTTTGGATAACTTCTGTTCGCCTGTTTCTTCCTGTAAGCTTGCAAGCGTTTTATTAAACACCACTTTACCATCCTGCAAATACATCACATCTGTAGCAAGTTCTTCAAGGTCACTTAGTACATGCGAAGTAACCAGCACAAGCTTTCCTTTTTGTTTTTGCTCAAGCACTTTTGCTTTCAGCATTTCAGACGACAGGGGGTCTAGGCCCGCAGTAGGTTCATCCAATATGAGAACCTGGGGATCAAATAGAAAAGCCAGTGCTGCACTTACTTTCTGCCTTGTACCACCAGACAATCCACGCATGGCTTTATCCTTCAGTGTATCTAATTTAAATTTATAAAAAACTTCTTCATCTGGTTTTTTATCGGCTGCCCTTAAGTTTCTGATCATGCTAAAAAGCTGACCAATTTTCATGTTGTCCGGATACTTCCCGATTTGCGGCATGTATCCGATATAGTTTCTATAACTGACTTCATTTTTAATTGGCAGGTTATTAAAAAAGATGTTGCCGCTATCGGGTTTTACAAGACTAAGTATTGATTTAATCAAGGTGGTTTTACCTGATCCGTTAGGACCAATAAGCGCAACTACCTGGCCGCTTGTAAATTCTGCATTCACTTCCGATAAAGCCTGTAACTTTTTAAAGTTTTTGTTGATATTCTCAATCCGGATCATATTTTTAAAGCTTTCATTGAGGGCATGTCATCTTTTAGGAATTCAGGTGTAAGGCTTGGGATGGCTTTCTCAGCCTTATCCAGTAAAGACACCATAAAACTTCGTAACAATATCAGTGAGTGGGGATTTTGTTCAATCACCATAGAATACATACTCACGGGATGATAAGGGATGTCACCGATCTTATCCCTGTTCATATCATATCCTTCATATTTATCCCAGTAATTGGCAGAAAAGCTATTGCTGTTATGTGTGCCGTTAGTTGCAACATCAAAAGTATTGCCTTGAAAATTGTTTAATTCTATTTTGTTTTGGTCACAACTTGCCTGGATACGCATGGCCCAGCCGTTGCTTGTAAAATTGTTCATCCAGGCATTAATCCTGTTTGTGCCTTCCATTAAAATGCCCACTGTATTTTCCACGAAAGTATTGCGGGCAATGGTAGCATCAGATATTTCCTTTAAGAGAAGACCATATGCATTCGGTCCCCAATTATGATCAAAAATATTTCGCATCATAAGCACATGATGTGAAAACATAACAGCCACTCCCGCTCCATTATCTTTAAAAATATTGTTTATGTAGGTATCATGGTTGGAGAACATAAAATGTAAACCATACCGGATATTTCCCTGGCTCGTATTATTGCTTATTATCGAATTTGTGACAAATTCAAAATAGATCCCATCGCGATGTTTGGTAATGAAATTATCATTCACATACATGCTGTCGCACTTCCAAAAATGGATGCCATTGCCGGAAGTTTGCTCTGAAATGGCATTGCCATAAATATTATTTTCATAAATACGACAATGGCGCGCATTTCCAATATGAATGGCAAAATGTGCATTGTCGATCCTGTTATTGGTAACAGTCACCCTCGCGGCATCAATGATATTTATCGATGCATAATCATTCATGCTCGAAAATCCTGAATTGCGAAAATGGATTCCTTTGACTAAAATATCGGATCCGCTGATCGTCAGTATCTCGTACTTATTTTCCCCATCAAGTACCGGCATGTCAATACCGATGATGCTTAGACGCTTATTGACAACCATGTTTCCTTCTTTGTATACACCCTTATGTAGTAATATGGTATCTCCTGAAACGGCTAAGCTTATAGCTGTTTTCAGGGATGATATCACCTGGTTTTTGCCTACCAATATTTTATTGGCAAAAGTGATTGTAGAAGCCAGGAGAAATGTCAGTATGATAAATAATTTTTTCAATGAGATGTTTAAAGTGTTTTTAAAAGACCAGCCCATCGGGCCAATACACCATTGTATTGCGAAGCTGCTTTGTCAGCGTCTGCTTTGTTTGAGAAAGCAGCTGCATTACTATTCATCGGGCTTTTCAATTGTGGACTCACAATAAAAAATGCAGAATTGGCATCAATAAATGTTTTATTATTTTGAAAGTCGATGAACAAGGTGCGATCGATATCATTATTATTTACAGTTCCTTCTTTTAAAAAGCCTGCAACACAATGTGCATCATCAAATAAATACACCCGCCCTTTTTTTGTTATAATCTGCGCGCCGTATTTTGGATCTACAATTGTCATGTTGCAGTCTTCACAAATATCTTTTCCATAATTAATTTCCCTGGGGTTGTGGTTGCAAGAGCTGAGGCCAAGGATAAGCGCGGCCGCAATTGCTGCTGTTGTTGACTTCTGAACAATACGTACAGACTTAGAAGCTTTGCGGCTTTTTCTCCACTCATATAACCATACTAAAATGAAAATAGAAGCGGCAGCAATAATAATCCAGCCACCAGAATCAGGGTAAGAATAGGCATCAAAGTTCAACAATTTTTTGTGTCCGATTAATGGAGGCTGGTAACTGAAACCCGGAATTTGTATCGCCGCAGTTGGATCCAGGTTATGGCCATAGTCATAACCCCATTGGTAAAAATCATACATAGCCGCAGCGCCACCAATAACAGTAAGTATATTAAGAGCGAGTAGCCATGACCGTTTGCCCGAGATTGCAACTGCCAGGCCCGCCAAGATAAAGAAGCCAAGTATGTAAATCAGAAAGGTAAATTCGGGAAACATTTCCACTTTTATTTGCTTCATTCCAATGTAGTGGTTGAGACCATTGATAATATCAACCTGGCCTGTTAACTTATCCAACCAGATGTACATCGTAAGACCTTCGGGATACTGGGGCGCCATCAGGTATATAAACCAGGCAGGTAAAAAATAGCAAGCAATCATTGACAGAGATGCAATACCGATTATTATGCGGGATGGTGTGCTTAATTTTTTCATTGTCTTTAATGCAACCTTTAAATGTAAAATCTAACACGGCAATAGAATAGCGTAAGTGTAAAATTTTACAAGAATAAATTTTAAGGGAGCAGCTTAAACTGCTCCCTGTTTTATTTTTTTATTTAGTGACTGGTTTAGCCGCAGAGTCTGCAGTGGCACTTCCGGGAGACAGTTGTTTATTCGTACCCCATTTCAGCGGTGTATTGCTTCCTAATGGAGATACACGTAAGTAACCTGACATTTCCTGGTGCAAAGCAGAACAAAAATCTGTACAATAAAATGGCATAATTCCAACCCTGTCAGCAACCCATTTTAAAGTTTGGGTTTCGCCGGGCATGATGAGAATTTCTGCATTGTTTGCACCTTTTATCGCAAAACCATGGGGCACGTCCCAATCCTGTTCAAGGTTGGTAACATGGAAATAAACTTCATCACCAACTCGAACACCTTCGATATTATCTGGTGTCAGATGCGATCTGATAGCAGTCATCCACACATGTACCTGGTTGCCGTTGCGTTCAATTTTAGTAGCGGTTTCACCTTTAGCAACATATGGATGGGTATTCTCTTCAATCTTATAAATCTTTCTTTGTTTGTTCACCAGCATACTTGCAGGAATTGCCTCTGCATAATGTGGCTCACCAGTAGTCGGGAAATCAAGAATAAGCTTCATCTTCTCACCAGTGATATCGTAGAGCTGTGCACTTTGAGTAAGTTCGGGTCCTGTTGGGAGGTACCGGTCTTTTGTAATTTTATTATATGCTATAACATACTTTCCATGAGGCTTTGCTGTTGGTCCACCTGGAACTGATAAGTGACCGATTGAATAGTATGTAGGCACTCTGTCAAGTACTTTCAAGTCACTAATTCTCCATTTTACAATTTCAGAAGATACAAACATAGATGTATATGCGTTGCCCTTAGCATCAAACTCTGTGTGCAGTGGGCCAAGACCAGGTTTTTTAACTTCACCATGTAAAGCAGCTTCGTATTTTATAACTGGAATTCCGTCATAACTTCCGTCAAAAGCCTTGTCAGTAATGGCTTTCTGTAATTTTGTGAAAGAGAATACAGGGATGCTTGCAGCTAATTTTCCAGAGGCCACAATGTACTCACCTGTTGGATCAACATTGGTGCCATGCGGCGATTTCGGACATGGAATTAAATAAAGCATGTCGGGACAATCAGCAGGATCTAAGACCATTACTTCCGTTTTTATAGTTGATGTTGCACTATGTGTATTTTCATTGTATACATTATGCGTATATTTCACTGATTGTTTTTTTGCTTTGCCGGCTTTTAAGTATTCTTCTGCTTTTTTCCAGTTAACTGCCATTACAAAATCTTTATCTTTTGCAGAGGCGTTTACTTCCAGGAGTGTATTTGCTTTTTCTGAATTATAGCAACTGAAGAAAAACCAGCCATGAGATTTTCCTTTACCCGCACGCGATAGATCAAAGTTTACGCCCGGGGTTCTGATCTGAAAAGCAATATTCATTTCACCGGAAGTAGGGTTTACATTTATAAAGCTGATAGAACCTTTAAAATTTTCTTTGTAGGTGCTGATTGGTACGTCGCCATTCTGATCATCTAATGGAATACTAAAGCGCGTTGCTGCAACGACGTATTCGGAATTCTGCGTGATGAAAGGTGAAGCATGGTTACCTGCACTGTTTGGTATTTCTAATATTTCAGATGTGCGGAAAGTGGAAAGATCAATACGCGCTATACGCGGCGTATTATTCCCATTGGCGAAGGCCCAGCGGCCATCGTGTTCGCCATTGGTTTGTGATAAAGCAATGTGATGCTGGTCATCCCAGGGAACAAACCCGTGTGAAGTGTTTAGCATTGGCTTTGTTTCTTCACTAAAGCCATAGCCACTTTCAGGTGATTGTGAAAAAACAGGAACGATTCGCAACAACCTTCCTGAGGGAATGCCATAAATACCAACCTGTCCGTTAAAGCCACCGGAAACAACATTATAAAATTCATCATACTTGCCCGGTGCAACATAGGCCAATGAAGCTGCGTCACCGCTCACAGCAGATTTTGCACTTTTGGGTTTACAACTGTTCAAGGCAGATATAACAATCCCGGTTAGGAGAAGTACAGTTAGCATTTTTTTGGAATAAATAAACATATACCAGATTTAAAGGTGAATTATATTTTTTCATCAATCCTGAGGATGAAAGTGAACGCAAATGTATCAGGTCACAATTTATGGCTTGTTGATGTTGATCAGTATAATAAATGATAAATGTCATGTTTACCAGAATTTTATCGTGGTATTTTCACCACCATAAAACTTTTATATATGGTAACACTGCAATCGGAAAGCATCGACCAGATCTTAAATGTGACAATATTGGAGCCAAATCTGAAACATCCTACCATTATAAGCATGTTTAATGCTTTAAAAGCGGGGGAGAGCATGCAAATTATTAATGATCATGACCCTAAGCCATTGTACTACCAAATGAAAGCAGAACGCGGAAATATATTTACCTGGACTTACAATGAAAAGGGGCCTCAACACTGGATTGTAACAATTGTAAAGTGTGCAATTGTGAATAGGGAATCTATTGGAGAGATTGTGGCAAAAGATTTTAGAAAGACAGACGTTTTTAAGAAATACGGTATTGATTTTTGTTGCGGCGGAAAAAAATTATTAAGTGAAGCATGTAAAGAAAATGGCCTGGATGAATCCATAATAATGGCGGAACTCAATAATGTAAAAGTTGTTGATAGGCCTTCAAACGATTTTAATAATTGGAGCCCGGCATTCCTGGCAGATTATATTTATTACCAGCATCATCTTTATTTCTACCGGGAAAATCCCGTCATTAAAGAAGTGCTTGCTAAAGTTATCGCCCGCCATGTTCGAGATTTCCCTACACTTAAAGAGCTTGGAGATGCTTATAAGTATTTGGAAACAGAGCTCAATCTACATTTTGCAAAAGAAGAAAAAGAAGTTTTTCCATTTATAAAGTTGTTATCAGAAGCGCAGTCAACCGGCAATACGAAAGCCCTCTCTGAGTTTCCTTCACTAACAGAGCCATTGCAATTAAGGGAAATTGATCATGACGAAGCGGGTGTATTATTATTGCATATAAGAAAACTAACAAATGACTTCAATGCACCTGAGGAAGCATGCAATAGTTTTAAATATTTGTATAAAAAGCTGGAAGAACTTGAATCAGATCTTCATAAGCATATTCACCTTGAGAATAATATTTTATTTCCGGCTGCTATCCGGCTTGAAAAAGAAATTACATCAATACTCTAAAACAAATATTGGTATTGTCCCCTTTTGGGATAATAGAATCCCAAGTGTCAAAAGGGTTAAGTAATTGAAACATCATCAAATGCTGTAAACTTTTATTAAACATAGTTTACGTATATTAGTATCCTTAATAAAAAATGACGTGCAGTATGGCATATTTTATGTCGCTTATAATTTAACTATAACTTAAAACAACTATTATGAATCGTAATTATGTTTATGTACTGATTATTAGCTGCGGCCTTTTCTTTGCTGCATGCGGAGATGACAAAAAAGATTCCACCACAACAGAAACAGCTACTTCACCTGCAGGTTCAGAAAGCACAGTGAGCAGTGATCCAAAAGGAGTCGGACCTCACCAGAATATAAAGCTCACACATCCACTTGATGAAGCTATGGTAACCCAGGGAAAAAATTTGGCAGAAGTGAAATGTACTTCATGTCATAAACTAACGAGAGAAAGGCTGGTAGGCCCAGGTTGGGAAGGTGTCACGGACAGGAGAACACCAGAGTGGATTATGAATTTTATTACGAATACTGATGAAATGGTTCAAAGAGATACGGCAGCTCGAAATATGCTTGAAGTGTGTTTGGTAAAGATGCCAAACCAGGGCCTGGTTGAGGCTGAAGCACGTTCTGTTCTTGAATTCATGAGAAAGAACGACGGAAAAAATTAATAAAAATGCTTTCAAGAGGACACTGTATCAGCGGTGTCCTTTTTCTTTGCATGTACTTTTATCCTTGCAACAACCATCATACAAGCTCCTGCAAATAATACAATAGCCGCCAGCCACAACAGCCATTTAAATATTTCACTGTTAAACTTCAATAATATCACCAGGCCTTGAAGAAAAAGAATTAGTTCATTGAGAAAGATACCTGCCGTGAAAACAAATATTGGAAATTTTAGCAGTCGGTCTCGCATTGTAAATATTCCTTGTTCAATATACACTGCAAGAATGTAGAAGGACATAAATCCAAGGAAGATAAGATGAAGAAAACCTATTATAACAGGCCGGTCGCCATATACTGCATCTCCCAATGAAGGAATGATTGTTCCGGCATTGAGTACCATCTTTGCCACAAAGGAGAATGCGGCAAAAACCAAAAGGGTTCTGGCCAGAGAAATAGAAAAAATAGACGATGCCTTTATATTTTTCAATGATCCGAAAAAATAAACTATCGATAAAAGTATGAGCAGGCAACCTATAGATGCAAAAATATAGAACATCATATTGTTGTGCCATAACAAGGCGAGAAATAACGACGGCAACACTGATAAGCAAAGAATCATTGAAAATTTAAATGCTCCACGTCCTGGCACCAACCCCTTTTTTATTAAATGATTATAGAAGAGGGCGAATATTGCTAAAGTAAAAAAGCCATTATATTGGAAGTGCAGAAAAGTGTAAATAGAGTCACGATATAAAAGTGAATTCCCTGATTTCGAAGAAAGAATGTAAACCAACCCCATTGTGCCCAAATAGGATAGTATCAGGCAAATAATAGCCGATATACTCAACAACTTTACAAGGCGAGATTTATGTGTGTTTACTACATCAAAAACAAATATGGGCGCAAACACCACCGTTACTGCGATGTAGAGTGTTGAGAAAAATAAAGAGAATACATTGTAGCCATAAAACGGGAAAATGATTGCCATACCCAGTGAACTTATATGCACTCCGGTAAGCAGCCATGCATAGGTTTTCTTCCCAGATAATTCGGTGGGCAGAATTTCATGTATCATTAAGGTCATCAATGCAAGGCCTGCCCAACCGCTGAAGGCAAAATGTGAATGTGCACTCAATAGGTTTCTGTAATCAATAAATGAAATGGGAAATAAAATTTTGCTGCGCAAACCAAAACCCAGTAATGCCACTATACATAGGTTAATCAGGCTAACGGTAATCCAAAATTCTTTTTTTCTGATCATAATAAAGATTTTATCCTGCTGATTTTTAAGGCAAGTAAATTCGAACAAAGATATTCTTTCTGCCCACTCCAAGAATAATGATAGCCGGATGAGAATTATCAGCCTGGGGTATGACTTTAATCAATGCGATGCTATAATGACAATAATATATTTGTGTTTGTTATTAATAATCTGTCTTATCAGTAGATAATAATTTTCAAATATAAATTACCAGTATTGGAAACACTAGATATCATCCAAAAAGCAAACTATGTAGATGCCAGTCACACCGTATCGGAAATCGTAAGATCAGACTACCGGAGCGCGCCAGTATTTAGAAAATACAATATCAATTATTGTTGCGGCGGCATGATATCGCTTCGGGATACATGTGTGCAACTTGGGATAGACCAGGCGGCTTTATTTGAAGAGCTACAGGAAGCGACCAGGAACATTAGCGTGCCGGCCAGCCTGCAATTTGATACCTGGAAGACAGACTTTTTAATAGAATACATAATAAACATACACCACGCCTACCTGTATAAAGTCATTCCTGAATTAAGGGCTGATCTTTTAGCATTTTCTGAAAACCATAAAAAACAATATCCTGAGTTGACAGAAGTTTACCTGACCTTTAATACTCTATCTGCGCTCCTGCTTACGCAACTAAAGAATGAGGAAAGCGTTCTCTTTCCGTACATTAAACAACTTGATTCCGCTTATACGAAGAGTGAATCTTATGCACAATTATTTGTTCGTACTTTAAGAAAGCCATTAAACCGGTTTCATGATGAGCATAAACAGATTGGAGAATTACTCATTCAATTAAAAACTGCTACCAAAAGTTATATTTTCCCCGACAAAGCCTGTACTAATCAACAAGTGGTATATCAAAGGCTCAAGGAATTCCACGATGATATGGTGCAGCATAAACACCTTGAAAAAAATATTCTCTTTACCAGGACCGGAGAAATGGAACGGCAATTATTGATGACGAAAAACTTACTGTAAGTTTGCCGGATGCAATTCGACATTGTTCATATTACTTCTCTTTTTGAAAATGCTACAGAAGGATTTGTAGTTACTGATGCAACCGGTAGTATTATTCTTGTAAATCCTTCGGCATGCAAAATGTTTGGTTACACAGTGGAAGAAGTAGTGGGTCAGAAAATAGAAATATTGATACCTGCCCGCTATCGATCCGGTCATGTTAAACTTCGCGATGGATTTTATGTTGACCCAACAAATCGTGTAATGGGCCATGGACGAGACCTTCATGGCGAAAAAAAAAATGGTGAGAATTTTCCTGTGGAGGTTAGTCTCAGTACTTATATTCAAAACAATGCTCGTTATGTTATTGCATTTATAATAGATATTACTCGCCGAAAAGAAATTGAAAAAAGTATGTTGCAACAGCAGCAACAGCTGGAAGTTGTAACTAATGAAATGCGCGAACTTAATACAGAGCTTGAAGCAAAGGTAGAAGAGCGGACCATTATCCTTAAAGAGGCATTGCAAAGGCTGGAGCAATCGCAGGATGAACTAAATGAAGCCCTGGATAAAGAAAGGCAGTTAAACGAAATTAAAAGCCGGTTCGTATCAATGGCTTCTCATGAATTCAGAACCCCTTTAAGCACCGTTTTATCTTCAGCCTCACTCATTGGTAAATATATTACAACCGACGACCAGGCAAAACGGGATAAACATATTGAAAAGATTAAAGGGTCAGTAAAACAACTGAACGATTTATTGGAAGACTTCTTATCGTTGGGCAAACTTGATGAAGGAAAAGTTAGCACGATATTGAACGAGTTTAATCTGAAGGAACTATTGCTTGATACAATCGAAGAAATGAGAGGGCTGGTACGAAACGGCCAGGAAATAATTTTGGACTATTTTGGGAATGAAGATATAGAAAGCGATAAAAAGTTGGTAAGAAACGTTTTGATCAACCTGATTTCAAATGCGTTAAAATTCTCTCCCGAAGAAACGCCGGTTTATATAAATTGTGAGGTAGATGATGCTATTGCGAAAGTATCAGTGCATGACTCCGGGATTGGAATCGCAAATGAAGATAAAGAGCATTTGTTTTCATCTTTCTTCCGTGGCACAAATGCCGTTAATATTGAGGGAACCGGATTGGGCTTGCATATTGTTAAACGTTATGTGGATATTTTAAAAGGGACAGTTGTACTAGAGAGTGAACTAGGTAAAGGAACAATGATCTTATTAAGTATACCCATCAAGCATCAGTAATATGAGTACAACCATTCTTGTAATAGAAGACAACAAAGACATCCGTGAAAACATCGCAGAGATACTTGAATTATCAGGATACAAAACCTTTACAGCAGAAAACGGAAAAAAGGGTGTTGAGCTTGCTATCGCTGAGAATCCAGGTTTAATTATTTGTGATATCATGATGCCAGAACTTGATGGTTATGGGGTGTTACATATGCTTAGAAAAAATGCAGCCACAGAAAAAACCCCATTCATTTTTCTTACTGCCAAAACTGAAAGAAGTGACCTTCGCAAAGGAATGGAAATGGGAGCTGATGATTACATTACAAAACCATTTGAGGATATTGAATTATTGAATGCAGTTGAGACGAGGTTAAAGAGGCTGCAAATACTAGATAATAATTATTCATCATCGCCACAAGGCTTTATCGAATTTTTGAAAGATGTGAATAATACCGGGCTTGTAAAAAAGCTCGGCGAACAATACGAAACTGAGGGATTTACCAAAAAACAACACCTGTATGCAGAAGGTAAAAGGCCACGCTTTCTGTATTACCTGGTGAAGGGGAAAGTAAAAGGGCACAAGGGCCATGATGATGGGAAGGAGTATATTACCAACCTGTATACCGAAGGCGATTTTATTGGTTATATGGCACTACTTGAAGATATTGTTTACGACGACAGTGCAACCATATTGGAGGATGCAGAGGTTATGATGATCCCAAAAGAAGATTTTCAAAAAATGGTTTACAGCGACCTGAACATTGCTTCTAAATTCATTCATATCATAACAAAGAATGTAAAAGAAAAAGAAGAGCGACTATTAAATCTCGCCTACAGCTCATTGAGAAAACGCGTTGCGAAAGCTCTTATTGAGATCGTAACAAAATTCAATCTTGAAAAAGACCTGAAAGCAATTGAAATTTCGCGCGAAGATATAGCCCGGTACGTTGGAACAGCAACTGAGTCTCTTATACGCACCCTGAGTGATTTTAAGTCAGAGAAACTGATCGAGATCCGGAATAGTAAGATCGTAGTTATTGATCCTGAAAAATTAAAAAACCTGCTTTACTGATCAACCTCTTGTTTTCAATTAAAAAGTAACACAAACAAAAATCCCGGCAGAACCGGGAAATTGTTAGGCAGTTGGTTTGGTTAGTTAACCCAAAACTCATCCTGCCATTCAGGTAGAGTATGGGTAGTATGCATTTTTGCAAAGGCTTCTAGTTGCTCATGACTGGCAGTTTGCTGTATGTATTTAAAAAGCACTCTTTCTTCAAAGCGTATATGCGTGGTTAATGCATCTGTAAATTCTTCCAGGCCTGTGTAGTTGTCTTTCTTTTTTTCAGCCATAGAAGTTAAAAGCTTCTTTATCTTTTTATGATCCTTCACCATCAATAAAAACAAGGTGTGATCGGAACCAAGTATTTGAACAAATCCTTTTTCTTCATCATTGAAGTGTTTCTGTAAATGGTTTTTCCAAAACCACAAACAATAGAGTAATATCCTGTCACTGGAAATATTCTTTTTGATTCCTGATCGTATTTTCCAGCCAAGTAAAAGGCTTTCATGATGTTCACGTGAAAGCGGCGCCAGGTAGACTGATCTTTTGATTGGCTTTAATAAATCAGGCATAATATGATGTTTAAGCGATTGCGAAAGCTGCAGCTATAACGGCAATATCAATGATAATACTAAAAAACAATACAGGTAAGGTATATTTTGTTGGTAAGGCCGCTAAGTTTGCAATAAGAACAAATGTCATTGAAAGCACCGCACCAAAAAGCAGTAGTTAGTTGATGCCTGTTATGGCCACCAGTAACACTGTTATCGGCGTAAGTACGCAGCCATGAAAAGAAAGTGCTATGGCAAGCCACAGTAATCGATTATTTTCTTGTGATGTACAACAGTCAAAAAATAACGTAAAAACGGATGTCCGCGGCTCGGCATATTCCAGGTCGATTGTTTGGTTAAATGTTGTAGTTAACATTGTTTTTGTTAATTGAAAACAAAAGTAAAATGACTACACTTTAAATAAGATGAGTTTTAAATGTTTAGTTTATGACTTTCGTCATGTCATTTATAAATGAGTATTAAAAATTATAATCCAACAAAAAAACGTAGGGTTATAAATAAGCGCAATTAAGACAGGCTATTTTAGAATCATTGATTAACAGATCTTCAGCAGACAAGAATTTTACATTGAGGTGCACGGCTGCGTTTTTAATACGCAATTTGTGAAAATGAATAGACTGTTTTTAATTTTTTGTCTAAACCACAGGCTTTCCCCATAACAAGTTTTTTTGGTGAGTTTGGTAGAAAAGAAATGGGATTTTACCGTCTTATTCAACAACCGGATTTTTCACCCACTTCCAATCCCTGATTTCCGGCATTTCCTCACCATGCTGTGAGTATCCGAACGGTATTGATCCCTTGCTGTTAAATTGTTTCTGTTTTAAGTTCCATGAACGCAATGTTCGTACAAGGCTATAAAACATAGCCTGCGTTTCGGGGTGCATGGTTTGCCATTTATTTTAAGAATACAATTAACTTATATCATCCTATGTTAAATAATATCATTTTGTGAACCGTAACAATCTTAAAATATATTAAACAGATAGCTGCATATGATTTTCTTTAAAGGGATTCACAAATCCAAAATATACTAATGGATTGAAAATGCAGTGAGGTTCACATCTGTTTGTTAGCTTTTTTCACTTATTAGTTTTATTGCGTGTGACACGCATCTCGGCATTCATAAAAATTATTTCTTTTCATAGATAGCAGCATACCAGGGCCAGTTCATATTTGTAATTACAGATAATCCACTCATAGGTTGTGTGGCCGGCAGATCCTTTAAGCCAGGGATCATACCAATTAATTTTCCACTATTATTAAAATCCATTATGGCCTGTACATCAGAAAAAGTTTCGCCTCCGCTTCTAATCTGTGGTGCCCTTACCTGTGCTGATGCCTTATAAATAAAAGATAAATAGTAGGTAACACCGGCAGTTACTATATATTCTTTTGTAAAAAAAGTTTTACTGTTTACATTTTGTTTATTGGCAAAAAGCACCGGGGTATTTATAGACTCGGCTTGTTTAGTAAGTAAACCCGTCGCTGTATTCAAGGAATAAATTCCCACTTTGCTAACCTCATTGGTAAAATCAGGAGAATTCGCATGTGCCAACATTATACCATTCACTGGCCCTGTTACTTTAAAAACGATCGACATAAAATAAGAATTTCCATTTACCAGGGTAAGGTTGGCTGTATTTTCATAAAGCGAAGGCTTAACAGGTTTAAGGGCTATGATCGAACTGCCCAGGCTTCTGTGCAATAAAACAAGATCATCATAAGTTGTACTGCTACTGGAAACATCCGGCCTAGCATTATTTGAAATTATTTTTTCAAAAGGTTTTACCAATAAATTTTTTGTTGCCCGGTTCCAAACTACTGCATAGTCCGAAGCATCTACAGATGTATCAGGAATATTTAACTGAAGGGTTTTTGGGGTGATGGTTACACTGTTGATATTATTTGGTAAGAAATCAAAGTCTGTACCCCGGTAAGATATTCTGCCAAGATCATTATTATTATTTTTATACCTCTCGTATACATATCCGTAATCTGCTTCATGGAAAATGGTGGGCGTAAAGCCATATAAAGATCTTAAACCAATAGCAGGTAACGAAACAAGTGTTGTTGGAGCATTTATGGAAATTAATTTATCAATTCCTGTGATATATACTCCGGCATTTAGAGTTAATGCACCGTTAGCTATCATATCAACCCCACCTTTGATTTCCACTCCTCTTGTTCCATTTAATGACATAGTTCCAAATACTTGTCTTGCAGGAGGTTGAAACCCTTCGAAATACGGATCTAAAATCAGCGTTCTTGAATTTACATTTTGAATATTATAGGGGCCTCCACCCCAATATCTTTCAGAGGAACTCCATACTGTGCCTTTTCCCATTGGAGATACAGGCTCCCAATATGCAGGGAATAGATCAGGCCTTTTATTTTTATTAATTACTGAATCATTATTAATTGCAACATAGTATTTACCATTATACACAGCTACCACATTACTTTCCAGCCCACTCCCACAAAAAGCAAAATGCGGACTTAAATAAGAGTTTCCTAAAAAACCATCGTCATAAATTCCCCATCTCCGCAAAGCAGTTGCATTAAATTTATATACGTTCACCTTGTTAGCATCACAACCGATGATGTATAAACCTGTATTTGCAAATTTTACAGTACAATTATTAACTTCTGAAAAGTCAACGGTTCCTTCCACATAACTACCTGGTGTTGCACAACCTTCCAATTGAATTCCATTTCCTGCAACTTCACTGATAACAAGATTGTTTAATGACACAATTGATCTTGATTTTATACCATGAGCAGCAGTGTCACCCCAGTTAGGTAATGCATAAACCTGTCTTATAAATAAATCATTTACTGTTATATTTAGTGCAACTCCATTTTTACCCTTAGCCGGAATATCAATACACAATGTTCTTACAGGCCATTGTATAGTTGTCGTTGGATGTAACATGCTTGCATCTCCCGTGATCGTTACCGACCTTTTGATCAGCCAGGTTGCAGAACTTGTGTAATAACCTGGTGCGGTTGTATCACCGGCTATATGGAGCGTAGTCCAGTTTGAGTTTCTATCCATGAATTTTAACGCAGTATCCACTAATGGTTTTATATCCTCAGTGGCAGAATTTCTTGCCCCCCACCATTTTAATTCAATGATACCATTGTTTACTTCATGTATAAATCTCCCTGTTGCAATAGAAGTTACTTTAATAATTCCTCCACCATCATCCGGTGTAGTGTCGCTGGCATCCCAGATATATTTACCTCCGCCTCCATCATTACTTACTCTGTAACCAGAAACATTAACGGACGTGCCTGGTAAAAGGGGGCCTGAAATGCCTCTTAACTCTTTTAATGTTTTAAAGACCCGTGCATAACGGGCATTTATAAATGCAGTATCAATTTTAGCAACACCTGCATTTATGCTAATTCCATCAGTACCATTGATAGAACCGGATCCGGCATCCAGCCAGCGTTTGGGCGAAGTGCATGTTCGTTTCCATAATTTATTGTCACTCCTTGTAATGATAAGGGTGCCGCAGGAATCAACGCCTAAATAAAGATTGGCGGCTGTTGTATCTTTATAAACCGGTACACCCAGATTTAATTTTACCAGTAAGCGCGAGTCTTCCATTGTATTTTTTTCTGAGGAGCGGTTTATTTTTTCCTGCGCACATACCTGAATTGAAATAAAAAGGAAAACAATCAATAATATTTTTTTCATACACTTAATTTACCGTTATATAAAGTTTATTCCAGGTGATTATTAATAAACCTTATTTTATTACATGGAGTTTATTTTCCGGCCGGTATATCTTTTTATGATCTGGAATACAGGTGTAAAATACCGATAGTAAATGTGCACTCAATACATTTGTAAAATACTATCAAGAGTATTTTTAAATTCTGAATAAACCGCGGGATGGCTCATAGATTGAGTGTGTATGTTTTTTAAATTATTAATTCCTCTCTTCAGAACTAATAGCTTAATATTTATCCAGGGAGGATAACGATTTTTTCAGGAAATTATATAATTACTATTAAGGCCTGTTGGTTGTATGTGTAATTTTTTCACTTTTAAAATCAGTAATAACAAAGACGATGAGAATGATACCTGCTAATGCGAGATAATAATAAAAACCAAATTCACTTTCATTGTTATAAAACCAGAAAGCCAGCCCGATGAGAGCAACGGCAACAAATATTTCTATCAGCCCGTGTATACGAAAAGGAATTAGTTTTATTAATCCCAGTTCAAAGTCCGTCATAACTGTGATCAACAAATGGGCTGCACCTAAAACATAAGTAATGGTGGATAAATTACCTTCCATTCCGAAAAGAGTAGGAGACAACAACAAAAATGCAGCAAAAAGATAATCCAGCACACCATGAGCTTTTGAGGAGAGTATTTTCATAATCCATTTTTTTTGTAAGATAAGTAATACTGAACCGTTTTAAAGAGGTGAAATACAAGTTCTTTTTAAATAAAACCAAAATTCCATTTAAAAAAAATACTGTCTTTTATCGGACAGTATTTTTTTAAATTTTTATTACCCATTAAATGGGTGGGTTACATTCTACTGATTTTCAATTTAGGTCTTCCTATCGATATTAGACATAACTGGATTTGCAAGCAGGTGTAATCAAAGATTATTGCATTTTGGATTTAAATTTTATTTTCTTTTACCGGTATGGGAACTGGAATTAAATTTTTGCTTTTAGGATTTATTAAATAATCAATCAGGCTGATCAGGTCAGTTAAAAATAAAATTCGCATAAATATTTTTTTAAGGATATGGTTTATGCAAAAATCATTTAAAAGAAGGCATTACATCAAATATTTTAATGAATCAATTGTAGTAAATCATCTAAATTATAAGGTAGTACCCATTAATTAAAATCCTTATAAGATTTTATTTTTGTAACTTTAAGCAGGCTAATATAAAATGTAATTTTTCCTGAACTCCCTATTGATAAAGGTAAGGCCTTTCTTTCACCGGCTCACCTAATTAGAAATACCTGGTCCTCTGCTTCTGAGATAAATTAAGCGTGATGTGATTTGTTTTAATTAAAGCAGAGTGGTAATGTATCATTCATTTTAAAGGATTGCATCTATTGTATATTTACAATACTACAATAATCTTTATCCAAAAAATGAATAATAAATATAAAATACTACACCTTGAAGAGATAGCCACTGAAGCGGAACGGGTCGCAAAAGAATTAGAAACACATAATATATTATTTGAGCATAAGGTAGTTGATACGGAAGTTAAATATTTAGACGCATTAAAAGAATTCAATCCGGATGTGATCCTTTGTAATTATTCTCTTAGTTCATTTTATTCGGAAGAAGCTATCAGGATTTTAAAATCTCAAAAATTAAAAATCCCATTCATTATTATTACGGCAATGATAAATGAAGATGTTGCGAAAGCAATGGTAAAAAATGGGATTACTGATTATATATTAAAAGAACGTTTAAATCGCTTGCCACATGCTGTATTGAATGCCGCAGAAAAATACCGGCATGAGATGGATCGTGTTAGTCTCATTGATGAGCTCTATGAAAGGGAGTTTTTATCAAATGAAGTATTGAATTATTTATCAGAAAAAATTTTATCCGCTACCAGGGTTGCGGGTATTGGAATATGGGAGTTTCTGATGAAAGAACTAAAATTCAGCGCAGACGAGATCGTATTAAGCCAGTTTGGTTTAAATAATGTAAACTTTCATGGCACATATACAGAATTTTTAAAAAGAGTTCATCCTGATGACCGGGATATTTTAAGAGCAGAACTCAGGGGTTACATTGAAGAAGGCAGTGATTTTACGATAGAATACAGGATAATCCGGGACGATAGTTCCATTCATTTTATTAAGGCTATTGGTGTAGTAGAACGCGATGAAGTAGGTAATGCCATTCGCATACTTGGTACCAATCATAATGTTACCTATGAAAAAGAAGCAAAACTTAAGATCCTCGAAAGTGAATCAAGGATGGCAGAAGCACAAAGGATAGCAAAAGTAGGAAGCTGGGAAACAGACCTTACTACAATGAATGTTATATGGTCACAGGAAACCTGCCGCATCCTGGGGATAGATGAATGTACATTAAATACATCGCACGAAAAGTTTTTAGAATTTGTACATCCGGAGGATAAAGAAAAAGTGAACAGGGCTTTTACAGAATCTTACAAAACACCCCTGGATAATATGATCGAACACAGGATCATAACTCCTGATGGTAAATTGAAGAGTGTTGAGGAAAGATGGCGTATTATAAATAACAGTCATGGAATTGGTAAAGCTGTGGGTACAATACAGGATATTACGGAGCGAAAGCATGCTGATGAAGCCATTACAGAGAGTGAAAAAAAATACCGCTCATTGATAGAGAGTAGTATGGATGCAATTTTATTAACCGTTAAATCCGGACAAATATTAGCTGCCAATGCAGCTGCCTGTGAATTATTTGGAAGATCCGAAGAAGAATTATGTAAAGTCAACAGGGGGGATATAGTGGATGAAAATGATCCGCAGCTTCCTTTTTTATTAAAAGAACGGGATGAGAAAGGGCGCGCAAAAGGAGAGCTTACATTTATCGGAAAGGGGGGAAGAATATTTCAAGGTGAGATATCATCTGTTGTATTTAAAGATGCGAATGGAGAACTGAGAACTTCTGTGAATATCCGGGATATTTCTGAACGTAAAAGAGCAGAACAAAAAATTTATAATAGTGAACAACGCTACCGGACTTTATTTGAACAAAATATAGCAGGTTTTTACGAATCAACTTTAGATGGAACAATAATCAATTGCAACAACGCATTTGCTAAGATGCTTAAGTATGATTCAGTTGAAGAATTATTGGAAACAAATGCCTCACAATTGTATTTTTCTTTAGAAGACAGATCAGAGTTTATTAAAACAGTAGCCGGCCAAAAAAAAATATACAATTATGAAGGGATATTAAAATGCAAAGATGGAAGTGCTCTTCACTTTTTAGAGAATCTTTCTGTACATATTCATCATTTAACGGGGATTGAATATTTTGATGGGATCATTATTAATATAACAACCAGGAAACAGGCAGAACTGGAATTGAAAGAGAGTAATGAACGCTTTTTAAATGTGAGCAAAGCTACTTTTGATGTAGTATGGGACTGGAATATTAAAGCACAACATTTATACCTGGGTGATGGATATGAAGAACTTTTTGGATACCATATTGATAATCATGAAGGGAGTTTTTCTTCATGGGCAGATCGTATACACCCGGAGGATAAAGAACGAGTTATAAACAGTATAAATTTTACTGTTACAAACGCTGATGCGTCAACTGTCTGGTCAGAACAATACAGATATCTGCGTGCTAATGGAGATATTGCATACATTCTCAATCGTGCAATTATTTTAAAAAACGGATCTGAATCTTACCGTATGATTGGCGCCATGCAGGATGTAAGCAAGCTTAAAGAAAAAGAGATCGCTATTACAGAATTGAATAACAATCTCAAAAAGCATGCGGAAGAACTGGCTTTATCAAATGAAGAACTGGAACGATTTGCCTATGTAACCTCACATGACCTCCAGGAGCCATTACGGATGGTTACGAGTTTCCTGCAGTTATTGCAAAAAAAATATGATAGCCAGCTTGATGAAACTGCTCAGAAATATATAAATTTCGCAGTTGACGGAGCTAACAGGATGAAGTCCCTGATAATGGATCTGCTGGAATATTCCAGGATCAGTTCAATAGCTGTTGAACATACAAAAATTGATCTGAACGCTGTTTTAATTAATACTAAACGTGCATTAAGAACAGCAATAGAAGAGAGTGGTGCGAGGATACTGGCGCCGGATCTTCCTGATGTAACCGGCAATGAAATACAATTGATACAATTGTTTCAGAATCTTATCAGTAATGCAATTAAATATAGAGGTAGCGAAAAACCCCTGATCGAAATAGGGTTTAAGCAATCAATTTCAGAATTAGAGTTTCATATACGCGATAATGGAATAGGAATTGATGAGAAATATTATGAAAAGATCTTTATCATGTTTCAGCGCCTGCACAACCGAAAAGAATATGACGGAACAGGCATAGGATTAGCTATATGTAAAAAGATAGTAGAATTACACCAGGGAAAAATTTGGGTTGAATCTTCAGAGAAAGGAAGTGTATTTAATTTTACACTGAAAAAATAAATAAAGGAATTAAAAAGCATTGTATGAATAAGATGCCTAGAATTTTACTGGTTGAAGACAATGAGGGTGATGCTGAATTGGTATTGGAAGCCCTGGAGAACGAAGAGGTAAAGTCGGCGATTCCAGTGATAGATAATGGAGAGGACGCGATCAGCTATTTAAAACAGGAAGGAAAATATGAAAATGAAATATTGCCTTCGCTGATCCTGCTTGACCTGAACTTGCCTAAAAGCGATGGCAAAGAAGTGCTGTCCTTTATTAAGAACAATACCGATCTGAAAAAAATACCTGTGATCATTTTAACTACATCAGCCCTTCAATCTGATGTGGATTTTGCTTATGATAATCATGCAAATTGCTATATAGTCAAATCAGGTGATCTTAACGAATTCAATTTGTCAATTCAAACTCTTGAAAAATTCTGGATGCATTCAGTCCTCTACCCAAATAAAAAATAATGAGACCAGAACAGAAAAAAACAATATTAATTATAGACGATAACCCGGGTGACCAGTTGTTGCTGCAGGATAACCTGTTAAGTACGGGATTGGAGATCGAAAATATTATAATGGCCGACAACCTGGAAGAAGGTATGGTTTTTATAAGGCAGAAAAATATTTCTTTATTATTCCTTGATCTTTTTTTACCGGATGGCGATGGGCTTCATACACTATCTGCAATAATAAAATTTAATCAGAAATTACCGATCGTTATCTATTCGGGATTGGCAGATACTGACATGGCAGTGAAAGCAATAGGACTGGGGGCACAGGATTTTCTGATTAAAGGAGAATTTTCCATTGCATTGCTTGAAAAAACCGTACGTTATAGTATTGAAAGAAAGTTCACCTTGGATGCTCTTGAAGAAAGCAATAAGCGATACAGTATATTAAGCAAAGCTACGCATGATATGGTGTGGGACTGGGACCTGGAAAAAAATACCATTTACAGGAATCCTGAGGGTTGGAATAAAATATTCAGAACATCTGTTTACGATGGTACTGGCAACAAGGCTGACTGGTCTCATAGAGTGCATCCGGATGACAGAAAGAAGATGCAGGACATAATTGAGAGTGCAATATCAAATAATACACAGGATTTATTTGAAGCAGAATTTAGAATAATCCGGGATGATGGAACATTGGGTTGTATTGAAGACCGTGGATATATAATCAGAAATGAAAAGGGCAGGGCTATCCGCATCATTGGTGCATCACATGATATCTCGGAAAGAAAAAATGCTGAACATAAAGTAATGCTTAGTGAGCAAAGATTTAAAGCTCTTGTTCAGAATAGCAACGATCTCCTGGCTATTTTAGACGTTGATGGAAATTACATTTACAATAGTCCAACTTCAAAGAACCTGTTAGGTTATGACCCTGAATTTTTTCAGGATAAGAATCCTTTTTCGTTCATTCATGAGGATGACCGGCAAATGACCCAGGATTGCCTGGCAGAAATTATTGAGAAAAAATATTTAAGAGTGCCCCTGTTCCGTTTTAAACATGCCTCAGGAGAATGGCGGTGGTTGGAAAGTGTAGCTACAAATATGCTTGATGATCCGGCTGTAAGAGGTATTGTTGTTAATTCCAGGGATGTAACGGAAAGAAAAATAGCAGATGATGAAATTGAAAAACTTTCAATGGTTGCTAAGAAAACATTGAGTGGTGTATTTATTTTAAATAAAGACAAGGAGATCCAATGGGTAAACGATGCATTTAGCACTATTACTGAATTTTCTTTTGCAGAAGTAATAGGTAAAAAGCCTTCTACCTTCCTTTATGGAAAAGATCCTGATCCTGCAATATTTGAAGAACTTTTTAAAATGATAGGTTCAGGTACTACCTATGAAGGAGAAAGGTGTTATTATACAAAATCAGGTAAACCTGTATACGTATGGCTACAGCTTCAAACATTGTTAGATAGTAAAGGTAACCCAATACAATATTTTGGAGTGCAGACAGACATTACCAGGCAAAAAGAGCTGGAGGAAAAAGTTGAACAGGAAAAATTACTGAAGCAAAAACAGATAACAGATGCTGTTTATGGTGCTCAGGAAAATGAACGTTCTGAGATAGGACGCGAATTGCATGATAATGTTAACCAGCTTTTAGGAGCTACCAGGCTTTATATAAATATGGCCCGTACAGATGAGGATAGCCGGGATTCTCTTTTAACGGATGCCTCAGCATTTACCTTAAATGCAATAGAAGAAATTAGGAAACTTTCAAAAACACTTATCACACCTCTAATAAAAGAGATCGGCCTCGTTGATTCTATAAAGGAACTGGCGGACGAAATTATGATCGCACATCCGGTGCGTATTGAAGTTATTGACGGTAACTTTAAGGAAGAGGAGCTTAATGAAAAATTTAAACTAAATATTTTCCGGATAGCACAGGAGCAGTTGAATAATATTTTAAAACATGCGCAAGCCAAACAGGTAAAAATTTTAATAAATATGAATGAGCATAATCTTATCATTGTGATAGCAGATGATGGGATAGGGTTTGATACAACAAAAAGAAAAAATGGTATAGGTATTACAAATATTAAAAGCAGAAGTGAATTGTATAATGGGATAGTAGAATTACATTCCGAATTGGGGAAGGGAACATCTTTAGCAGTTACCTTTAATAAAAATGATTTATTACAGGCTGATAGAAAACAGGTAGTAACTTTTTAAAATATATGCAAAATGAATATTTTACTTGCAGATGATCATCTTATAATAAGGACAGGCCTGAAAAGATTTATATCCAGTTATATTGAACAGGCGGTAATTGATGAAGCGATTGATGGTGATTCCGCTTATAGTAAGATAAAGGAAAAAGATTATCAGCTGATAATACTGGATGTAAATATGCCGAATACAGATTCATTTGGCCTTGTTGCTAATATTATGGCACTTAAACCCATGGCTAATATTTTAATTTTTAGCATGAATGCTGAAGAGATCTTTGCAAAAAAATATTTACAACTGGGTGCAAAAGGTTATTTAAGTAAAACTTCAGAGGAATCTGAAATACAGAATGCATTAGATAAAGTAAGCAAAGGGAAACGTTATATAAGCCCTTCTCTTAGCCACTTGCTTACCGAATCGGCAATAAATAAAAAATCTGAAAACCCATTTGATGATCTGTCTAGAAGGGAATTTGAAATTGTATTGCACCTGATCAAAGGGGAGTCTTTGGCTAATATCTGCAAGGCTTTGAGTATTCAAACATCCACTGCAGGCACTCACAAAGCGAGAATATTTGAAAAATTGAAATGTAGTAATATTATAGAGATCCATATGCTGGCAAAAATGTATAATGTTATACCCAACATATAAATATTTCTTCGCTTTACCGCTTTAACCGCTATGAAACAAAGGCACGAAGAATCGCTAAGAAAAATTTCTCTGCGTCTCCACGTCTCCGCGGTAAATCAAACCTTGCGCAACTTAGCGCCTCCGCGTATTTGCGGTTAAATTTTACCGCTTTTACCGCTATGAAACGAAGGCACAAAGAAGCCCTAAGAAAAATTTCTCTGCGTCTCCACGTCTCCGCGGTTAAATAACCTTGCGCAACTTAGCGCCTCCGCACCTTTGCGGTTAAGTTTTACCGCTATGAAACGAAGGCACAAAGAAGCGCTAAGAAAAATTTCTCTGCGTCTCCGCATCTCCGCGGTTAAGTAACCTTGCGCAACTTAGGGCCTCCGCGACTTTGCGGTTAAATTAATAAACAATTGTGGATCGTCGATGATTATTCCATCAACCCCCATTTTGTAAAGTTCTTTGATTTTATCAGCAGAATTTACAGTCCAGGGTATAACAAGCATTTTTTTATCGTGACATTTTTTTATTAATTCAATTGAAAGTAAAGAGTAATGCGGACTGTAAATAGAAGGAATAAATAACATTGACTGAAGCTGATCTTCGATACTTCTTTTATCAGAATCTTCTATCAGCATAGCAGTTCTTATTGCAGGATATTTATTATGAGTATAAACAAGCGTCCTAAAATCAAAAGACTGAATGATAACTCTTTTTTCAATTCCCTTTTTTAAAATAACTTCCATTACAAGGTCAACAAATTGTTGGGGATCCGGATGATAAATTCCGTCTGTGGCAGGCTGGGTTTTTGTTTCAATGTTATAATGTACCGGTGTGATCTTATTTGAGCGGCAATAATTCTCAACACTATCGAAAACATCTTTTAATAATGGTTTAGTTGATCTGATCTTTTGCTGGCCTGGAAACCGGGGATGAGGTTTTAAACCTACATCATACTTTGTTGTTTCCTCATAAGTCATTCTAAAGATATTCAGGCTTCGCTCTTCTCTTTCTGAAACATACTCACCACCAGGTTTAGAAGAAATCTCATGATTGAAAAAGGGCTCATGAGAAAGAATGACTTCTCTGTCTTTTGTAATCACTACATCCATTTCAATTGTGTTTACCCCAAGTTCAATTGCCTTTATCATTGCAACTGTGGTATTTTCAGGTAACAGGCTTCTGCATCCACGGTGACCTTGTTTATCCAGCATATTTATAGATTTATTTTTATGAGGAGAACAGGCAGTTATTGCAATAGCAATTAAAATAATATATTTCATAGAAATTTATAAAGAAAAGATACGCAGTTAAGGTAAACCGGGCCTGCTCTAAAGTAGAGAGGTAAGAAAAAGGATGATGGAGTTAAAACGGGACAAAATAATTTCAGGCAGCTTCGAACTTATGTTTCACATTTGATTTATGATGATTGCAGCAGAAACCAAATAACAAAGCTGAAAATTCCAGGATATCTAAATCTTCTTTTTGGGTAAATAATAAATTTGAAATGGTTTTTTCATTTCGGTCTGAAAGCACAATATTTAAACCGATACTTTTAAAAGTATATTTTTCTCCATCGAGAAGTAACGTACCCGCTGACCTGTTTTTGTTTATAAAACATTCACCAATAACAATACTGTATTCATTCTTTAGTTCTATCCGTACCTGGTGAAAATTTATCTGTTCAAGAAAATATAATCTGCGGTCTCCGTTATGTAATCTTATGGATTGAGCATCTTTATTAAATCGTAACTCTGCCACCACATCTTCGTTAAATTGTAATACCCAGAAATCAGAGTTATTCATTTTACTTACAAGTGACCATTTCATTGCTATTATATTTAATTAGGATAGAAAAAGTACAAACAATTAGATAATATCAAGTGCCTTAACAATTAATTCATGTTAAGTTAACATTGGAGTACTTTATTTTATCAAAACCGAATAACAGTTAGATAATGGTTCATTGATGATTTGGTTATAGTAGGGTGTTTTCTTTGAAAAACCCCTGAATAATGAAAACTTTACTATCTGTACTCTCCCTAATTATCAGCATATCTGCTTTTAGCCAGCAAACCCTTAACATTTTTATAATAACTACGGACGGATTTCGGTGGAAGGAAGTTTTTTTTGGTGCTGATTCCCTTATTATTAATGACCCCCGTTTTGTAAAAGATATTGCACTTAGTAAAGAATTGTTCTGGGAAGAAAAAATGGAGGAAAGGAGAAAGAAATTAATGCCTTTTTTCTGGAATACTGTGGCCAGGAGCGGCCAGTTATATGGCAACAGGCAATTAAAGAACAGGGTTAATAATAAGAACCTGTACAGAATATCTTATCCGGGGTATAACGAAATATTTACCGGGTATGCTGATCCATTTGTAATAAAAAATTCTCCTGTAAATAATAAAAATATAAACATATTGGAATACCTGAATGCCCTGCCAGCTTATAACGGCAAAGTGGTTGCATTTACCTCATGGGATATATTTCCTTTTATATTCAATAAGAAAAGAAATTCTCTTAATATCAACAGCAGTTATATCCTAACCGGTTCAGATGACAGCAGTACAATAATAAATAAAGTGCAGAATTCAATAATAAACAAAACAGGAACCCGTCATGATCTGCTAACTTTTGTTTCTGCCAAAGATTATATTCAGTCTAACCACCCTAGGGTAGTAATGATAAGTCTGGGGGAAACTGATGAATTTGCACACCAGGGGAGATACGACCTGTACCTTCAACAGGCAAACAGTGTAGACAGAATGATAGCAGAATTATGGTATTTTGTACAGACCGACTCTTTTTATAAAGATCAGACCACTTTTATTATAACCACAGATCATGGAAGAGGGGCCCGACACACAAACTGGACGACCCACAATATGATCGCAAAAGGTTCAGGAGATGCCTGGCTAGCTTTATTGGGTAATGGCATTGAACCCTTAGGAGAAATGAGATCTGCAGAAAAATTATACTTAAACCAGGTTGCCGCAACTGTTGCTGCTTTACTCGGTTAAAATTTTAATGTATCACATCCTGTTGGAAAAAAAATTAGCCTGCCGGTAACTGGTAAAGAAAATATTATTGCAAAACGCAACCCGCAGCAGTAAAATACAAATTTTTATATGCTATTGCAGTTAGTTATATAACATATAATATCATCCCAGATATATAAGTAAAAAATTTAAAAAAGGGAAAGAATGCACTTGGTTTTTTAAACGGGAATGATCTCAGAACCTGTCCTTTGAGATTTGCACTTGTCGATCAGTATTTGAAATAATTCCTTCCAACCGCTTACAGAGAAAGGTTTATAATAAAAATCCACTTCCTGTCCTGGTTCCTTCAGGTTTCTACCTGATGTTAGGAATATATAAGGTTTACTTCTTAGTTTACTTTCAGCAACTGCATAGATCTTATCACGCAATTCAATTCCATTTATGCCTGGTATATTGATGTCGGATAAGATCATAAATGGTGCATTACCCGGGGCTGTTAAAAAATCATAGGCTGACTGGCTTTTTTCAAAAAAAATAATCTGGTATCCTACCCCTATTTCTTCCAATATATTTTGCATTATTTCCCGGTCATCTATATCATCATCAATAATTACAATAGTAGAAACAGCCATTTTTTAATTTTTAAGAGTATTTATTGCAATATTCAACGAATTTCTTTTTAAATTATTTCATTGAAAAGTACCAGTTTATTAAAATATTACTATACTGATTTTTTTTTCAGGTCTATGAATAAAACATTGAAATTATATTACTAAAAGAGGCAATATGATTATATATTGTAATTATTCGGCTTTTTTTTTTGAGATTAATCTAAATATTTAAATTTTTACATTTAATTTGTTCAAAAATATAAAATGACCAAATTGAAGCCGATTGTAATAGTTGAAGACGATGAGGATGATTGTGCATTTTTACTTTCTGCCTTAAAAGAAACAGGGATAAACAATCCATTTCATTGTTTTTCAGCCGGAGATGAGGCCCTGGAATACCTTAAAAAAACTACAGATGAGATATTTTTAATAATCAGCGACGTGAATATGCCACGGATGAATGGATTGGATCTTAAAAAGAATATCAATAAAAATGATTATCTGAATAATAAAACAATTCCATTTGTTTTTCTCTCAACTTCTTCTTCTGAAGTAATAGTGAAAGAAGCATTCATGCTTTGTCCCCAGGGTTTTTTTCAAAAACCAGCCAACTTAGCCGGTCTAAGTATTATCGCCCATGACATCATCAATTACTGGTCACATAATATTTTACCTTCTAACAAATTGAATAAGCCTCTTGATAATTAAGAATTGTAATCTCCAGGCAAAAGCCAGGGCTATTGATTTGCTTTAACAATCTCCAGGCAAAAGCCAGGGGCAATTAAAAACATTCCTTTTATTATATTTTTTGGTTGCATTTTTTAATAGCCTCGTCGTTGAGGGGTGTTGGGTGAATTTTTAATAGCCTCGTCCTTTAGGGCGAGGATTAAAATAAAACGAGATTCGGCTTTAGCCATTTTAAATTTGCCTTAATATCTCCAGGCAAAAGCCAGGGCTATTGAATTGCATTAATATCCCCGGGCTAAAGCCAGGGGCAATTGAAAACATTCCTTTTAAAATATTTTTTGGTTGCATTTTTTAAGCCTCGCCCTTTAAGGAGTATTGGGTGCATTTTTAATAGCCTCGTCCTTTAGGGAGAGGATTAAAATAAAACAAGATTCGGCTTTAGCCATTTTTTTAATTTGCATTTATATCCAGGCTAAAGCCAGGGGCAATTGAATTGCATTAATATCCCCGGGCTAAAGCCAGGGGCTAATGAATTGCATTAATATCCCCGGGCTAAAGCCAGGGGCTAATGAATTGCATTCCTTTTATCATAAATCTGGTTGCATTTTTTAATAGCCTCGTCCTTTAGGGCGAGGATTAAATAAAACGAGATTCGGCTTTAGCCATTTTTTTAATTTGCATTTATATCCAGGCTAAAGCCAGGGGCAATTGAATTGCATTAATATCCCCGGGCTAAAGCCAGGGGCTAATGAATTGACTAGTCCTAAAAAAGGTTGACTGGTTTATAAATGTTGAAGTAATGGTAAAAAATCACAAGAACCACCAAAGTTCTTGTGATTTTTTTTAGCCCATGTTTTTATTTTCAGCTTGGTTTGGCTGTGCATTTGGTTGGGAGTAAGCATTTGGCAACTTAAATGGGGCCTTTTGTTATTATAAAGTGATATTGCTTGGTCGGTTTGTTTTTGTGCTTGTTGTAAATCTGGTAAAATATCGTCCAATGCAAATTCGTCTTTAAGTATTCCATTGATCCTTTCGGCGATTGCGTTATCGTAGGGATTACCGTCCTGGGTCATGCTAATATCAATATTACTTTTGTTCAGAAGGCTTACATAACCAGAACTGCAATATTGTAATCCTCTGTCTGAATGATGAATAAGCTGGTTGTTATATTTTCTTTTCGATAGCGCCATTTGTAATGCATTAATGGTGGATGTTGCTGCCAGGTTATCGCTTAAGCAATACCCCATTATCTGTTTTGAATAAGCATCTGTAATTAAATGCAGATATATAAAACCTTTTTCAACTGATAGGTAAGTAATATCAGCTACCCATATTTGTTCTGGTTTGATAACACTCACCCCCTTAACAAGGTTAGGATACTTGTGCAGCCAGTGTTTCGAATCGGTTGTTTTAGTATAGCGTTTCTTTTTAATTATCAATAGCTGCTCATCACGCAGGATAGAAAACAGCTTGTCACGACCAACCTTAATATGCGCTTGTTTAAACTCCTTTTCCAGCAAGTAATACAGCTTTCTGGTTCCGGTACGGGGAAGCTGTTGCCTTACCCCTAACACTTTTTGTTTGGCTATGTTACGATAGCAAAGTTTCATTTGTTGATTACTTTTTGATTTATAATAGGCTTGTTTACTATAGCCAAGTTGACGACAAACAGCTGTAATGCTTATCTTTTTTTCTGTTGCCAACTCTCGGACAACCTGGCCTCGATTTTTTTTACAATATCACTATCAAGCTCACGATTGGTCACTTCAATTAGTTTATCGTAAACTTTGAGCTTAAGCTCTGCTGCTTTGAGTTTAGATTCCAGTTCTTTTATGCGTTGCTTTTGGGGATCTTTCATTGGTCTGCCAGTAGCTGTTTGTTTGGGATAGGCAAATTTACCATACTTACGGCACCATTCTAAAACCCGGCTTTTACCACCAATTCCGTATTTTCTTTTTAGTTGACCTTTGTTTAATAGCCCTTGTTCATATTCCCGGACTATTTGTTTTTTGAATGATTCACTGTAATGTGGACAGGGGATGCCTGATTTTAATCTGATCGTTAATTGTTCCATATTTGTTGACTTGGTAGTCAACTTTTTTCAGGACGAGACAAATTGCATTAATATCCCCGGGCTAAAGCCAGGGGCAATTAAAAACATTCCTTTTATTATATTTTTTGGTTGCATTTTTTTAGCCTCACTTTAAGGAGTATTGGGTGCATTTTTTAATAGCCTCGTCCTTTAGGGCGAGGATTAAAATAAAACAAGATTCGGCTGCATATAGAAATTTCGTATGAATTTATAAGGCTGAAATCATTGCTAATGAGTTCATAGCTATAAAAAAATTCCTTTTTTTAATTAATGTGTGATTTTTTTTTAAAGAGATACACTAATATAACAGTGAATTTAAAATGGGAAGCTTTTCGTGGATAAAGATTTTTTTTTAGCGGCAGTTAAAAGTAATGAAGCTTTATTGTATAAAATAGCTTCTTTATATACTAATGATAAAGAGGACAGAAATGATCTGTTACAGGAAATTGTATACAATTTATGGAAATCGTTTACTTCATTTAATCAAAATTCGAGTATCAGTACCTGGATGTACAGAGTTGCAATGAATGTGGCTATATATCATCTTAAAAAGGCTAAAAGGAAGGTTGTTACAGTTCCGATCAATGAACAGTTTCATGATGTGCAGGAAGAAATGTCGGGTGAATTCGAAGAAAGATTGCAGGGTTTTATGCAACAGGTAAATCACCTTAACCTTCTCGATAAAGGAATTGTGCTGCTATACCTGGAAAACAAAAGTTACAAAGAAATAGCGCAGCTAACCGGGCTCTCCGAAACAAATATTGGAACAAAACTTATGCGCATTAAAGAAAAATTAAAAAAACAAAAACAATAAACATGGAACTCGATCAACTAAAACATTCCTGGGAACAATTGAGTATGGAGATCAGTAAAAAAGAACATTTATCACGTGAAAGAATTGACCATATGATTCAAAACAACTACAGATCAAACATGAATAAGATCGTTTATCCGGAGAGGATAGGAATAATAATATGCCTTACGGCTGCGGGGTACATTGCCACCACATTTAGCCGACTGGATACAATTTATTTAAAAGGAGCAGGAATTTTAACCGTTGTATTGCTATTGGCATTATCTGTTATAAGTTTTATTAGTATTCGTCGATTCCGGTCTCCAATTTATATAAATAAAAAATATTCGGAAACACTAAAAGATTTTGCTAACAGTAAATTGCTATTTCACAAACTGCAGAAAATAAATGTATTGCTTAGTTATGTGCTGCTGGTAACTTCAATTATTTTACTGTCGAAATATGTCGGCAATAAAGACATCACAGGTATAACAAATTTCTGGTTATTTTCATTTTCATTCGGGTATGTTTTTTTATTATTCTTTTCCCGGTGGGTATTGAAGTATTATAATAAGTCATTGAAGCAAACTGAAGAACTGTTGCTTGAAATTGCCTGATTTATTAATAGAATTGGCTTATTTATATAAAAGCAAGAGAAATCTTTCAAGAAGAAACTTTTCAATAATGTAGGGATTAAAAAATTTTCATTAAATTTTTAGCAACAGATCATTGAAAGCAAAGAGATAAGAATTGTTTCAAAGCGGGAGTAATAACAGTATCGTTAGTATTTCCAATCGCATCATTAATGCCTTCATGATCGTAGATACTTCCATTTACTTCCGTAACTGGTACTCCGGCAGTCCGTAATTTTAATATAAAATTATCTGAGAGGGCTATCCTGTTTGCGCTGCCTCTTTTGGCTACAAAAAACCGGGGATATGAAATTGAACTGGAAATATTATAAATAGGGGAGGCCTTTACCTGCTCATTATAATTGTTGCCAAAAGCATTCTGATAAATTTCTTCTGTATTCTGTGAGGGAACGTCATATCCTTCTGTATCTATGCTTGCAATTCCTTTCAACATATTCAGTGGTATAGAGCGGGCAGGTAAAAATTGCTGGCTGGTACCGGTTAATGAAACCAGGTGAGCACCAGCACTGTGGCCCAGTAACACTATTTTATTCTTATTTCCCCCATATGCAGCAATACTATTTATTACCCATTTCACTGCATCTGCAACATCATTGTTATGAACGGGAAATTTAATCCGGTTTGGATCTGTAGAATTGGTAACGGGACTAAGCCTGTAATTAACGCTAACAAAAATATAATTAAGCGAATTAAATAGTGCCAGCTTATTGGAAAGAGAATTTGTTTTATCACCTATCCTCCATCCTCCACCATGCACCCAAATTATTACAGGCTTCAAAACTGTTGTTTGTTCAAACCTGTAAACATTTAGGCTAACCAGGTTTGGGGTGATAGAAACTGCTTTGTTATATTGAATAGTAGATTTAATATAATTTCCTGAGTCATTTTTTATGTCGTCAGCCGGTTTACTGCAGTGAGAAAAGGGAAAAAGTAAAAGCAGGTAAGGAATAAAATTAAACGATCTCATAGCAGGGTAAGGTTTGGTATAAGACCCATCAACTTTAAATGAGTTTAATCAATTTCAATATAAATTTAGTACAGGCTACTTTAAATTATATCCATCCCAGCCTGTAAAGAATAGCTTTGGCAATAATTGTATTAAAAAAATATATTTACTTTACTACAGGTTTTTTGGAACTTCCCCAATAGTCAACAATATTATACAATAATTTTTTCCATTCCTGAAGAGAGGAAGGTTTTATAAAAAAACCCTGGGCGCTTTTTGCATAAGCCTGCCAGATAAGCCGACTCTCGCCACCGTTGGTTAAAAAAAGATAAGGGATACATTTTACACGCAGGTCTTCTTCTTCGTGAATTTTATCCCTCAATTCAAAACCATTCATACCCGGCATGTTGATATCGGAAATAATAATAGAGGGAATAGTTTCTTTCTTTGAAATAAATTCAAATGCATCTTTCCCGTTATCAAAAAATTTTATATCATTCTCTAATCGCATTTCATGCAGAATTGTTCGGATGATGTCCTGATCATCTATATCATCTTCAATAATTATTATAGTATTCATATTATTAGCTTAAACAGAATAGTACAAATTATAAAAAACATTATAAAATACCAACTGATGAATACGAACAGAATTTCTTATGTGGCCTTTTGAGTTTTATAACAGGTACCAACTGGCAGATATATTACCTAAGTATAAAGCAAAAATTTTAATTTATAGGATTAGGTAGAATAAACGCAAAGGGTTTTTAGATAATTATATGGATGAGGAATTTGGTTCATCATTCTTTCCGTCACATCATTAAACAACCATTTTCTTATGTTTCTTTTGTTAAAGCGATATTCATATTCATCAGTATATGCAAACAAGTGTTCTTTAGAACATTGATGGTGGATGCCTCTTAGCCAGTTTTTAAACTGCATAATTTGTTTGTGCAACTCTTCCATGGCAGTTCCTTTTTCAGAATAACTGATTGTAATATTATTCATCTCCCTTGCTAACTTTTTGTATGAATGAAATGCATCTGTTTGAATTTGCGCTTCATCCGATACATTATCTTGCATGGCATATTTCAATTCATCTGCTGTGAAATTTTCTATTTGTTGGAGTGCAAGGTTTCCTGTTCTTCCATCAGGTAAAATTTCTACAGCTACCAACAAGGCATCCTTAGTTTCAGTACTTCTTCCTCTACTGGTAGAATAGCCACCAATCAATGTTTCATCTACTTGTACCTTGCCTGTTAACTTGTCGTCTTTATCTTTTTTCATCACTACTTGTACTTTTCTTTTAAACAGCCAGGCAGTTTTTTGTTCTACACCCACCTCTGCACCTAATTCAACAGTTGACATTCCTTTTTTCTTCGCCGTTAACCTGAAGATCATATGAAAGGCTTTAAGAATAGGCATCTTGATGCCATGGAAAACACTGTTGGCTGTTACGCTTTCATCATAACCACAATCGCGACATCTTCTGTAATAATAAGTTCTGCCTTTATAACTTTGCTGGCAACCACAACGGCTACATTGATAACCTTTTCTCCATTTTATATCTATCAAATAATTGTAGCAATCTTCATTGTTTTGAAATCGTTTTGTAAATTCTATCGCATTAATTCCTTTAAACATAACTAAATATTTTAGATCGAAAATACTAATATATTTAGTGATAACCAAACTCATTTACTTTATCTTTGAGAACATTCTACCTAATCCTATTAATTTATTTTTATTTGCAGGATGAGTTCCCTAAAACCTTTTTAAATTTATATAAAACGATTTGCATATCTAATTACCTGCTTGTTTTTCGATCTTAAAATTAAAATAATTCACCATTATGGTTGTAAAAAAAGAATCATTTTTATACAGGAACGGACTAAGCATTGCCTTTTTAATTTTAACATTCATAAGTATAGGAGGCCAAATATTTACCGGGTTTCAGTTGTATAAGGAATTTTTAGAAGAGCATGGGAGAGAAACAGTTTTCCTGTTGCAATACCTGGGAACAGGCCATTTTATCCAGGCTACTTTTGAAAACTGGGAAAGCGAATTTTTACAAATGGGTTTATTTGTCTGGTTCACCGTTTTTTTAAGGCAGAAAGGATCTTCAGAATCTAAAAAGTTAACTGGTAAAGAGGAAGTGGACAGGGAACCAAAAAAAAGAGCAGGTGCTCCTTGGCCGGTTAAAAAGGGAGGTATCATTTTATCCCTTTATAAACATTCATTAACCCTAAGCCTTTTCCTTTTGTTCATCATTTCATTTTGTCTCCACTGGTACGGCAGCAATAAAGATTACAATGAAATAAACATAGCAGAAGGGAAAAATACAGAGAGTATGATCACGTATCTGGGCAACAGCAGGCTCTGGTTTGAATCCTTTCAGAACTGGCAAAGTGAATTCCTGTCTGTTTTTGCGATCATCTTTTTATCTATTTATTTAAGAGAAAAGGGATCTCCCCAATCAAAACCCGTAGATGCACCACATGTCGAAACAAGCGAATAATTTCTTTAAAAGTATTATTAAACTTATCTTATATGAAATTAGCTACCTATAATGTGAATGGAGTAAATGGCCGGCTTCCCGTGTTGCTCCGATGGCTGGAAGAAGAAGAACCGGATGTGGTTTGCCTGCAGGAATTAAAAGCACCCCAGGAAAAGTTTCCGGAAAAAGCCATATTGGATGCAGGTTATAAGGCGATCTGGCATGGACAAAAAAGCTGGAATGGTGTTGCTATTCTTTCACGAGGCAATGAGATTACAGAAGTAAGAAGAGATCTTCCAGGCAATATTGAAGATATGCATAGCCGTTATATTGAAGCAATAGTAAATGATATGCTAATCTGCTGTCTTTATTTACCCAATGGCAACCCGGCTCCGGGGCCAAAGTTTGATTATAAATTAGAATGGTTCGATCGGTTAACCAAGCATGCGGCTAAACTTTTTAAATCAAAAGTTCCTGTTGTAATAGCGGGTGATTTTAATGTAATGCCAACAGAGCTGGATGTATATAAACCGGAACGTTGGGTGGATGATGCCCTTTTTCGTCCGGAAGTTCGAATGGCATTTAAAAAGATCATGAAGCAGGGTTGGAGTGATGCTCTGCGTAAACTTCATCCGGATGAAACGATTTATACTTTCTGGGATTATTTCAGAAATGCATATGGAAGAAATGCAGGTTTACGAATTGACCATTTCCTCTTAAATCCGGAACTGGATAAAAGGCTGGTTGCCGCGGGTGTTGACAGGCATGTAAGGGGATGGGAAAAAACAAGTGATCATGCACCTGTGTGGATAGAACTTTCCGATAAATTGTGATCTGAGCCAGTTTTGCTGTCATCCTGAGTTTATCGAAGGACGAAGCGAGAACTTAATAAAATAAAATGAAATCCAATTACACCGCTTTGCACGTAAAGCATATCCATCGAAAGTGGAATTAAAAAATGCTGTCATCCTTGAGTTTATCGAAGGACGAAGCGAGAACTTAATAAAAAGAAAACGAAATCCAATTACCCCGCTTTGCACGTAAAGCATAACCATCGAAAGTGGAATTAA
>JBBJMM010000037.1:0-9887 GCA_037720515.1 Ferruginibacter sp. | reverse complement strand
AGTGCTTTCTTCATTCCCTTCTTATCTGCCAAGCCTCCAAATACAGGTTTGGCAACTATTTCAGCAAAATCATACACAGCTATTAGCAACCCGATTATTGTCAAACCAATGCCTACTTTCTCAGCATAAAATGGAAGATTTACCGCCACTATATGAGCACCGAACGAGGTAGCAAAGCCAAGAAAACCCAATACAAATGCCCATTTCAAAGACGTTTTCATCCGCGGATTATTTTGATATTTCAATTTTAGTTACCGGATGAATTTCTGCCCAACCATTATGTGTATCTATCACTAAGCTGCCCGTTACTTTTACGTGCGCACCTAATTTAGGAATTTGTATTTTATTGATATAATCATTACAGATATTACCGACTTTTCCTAATGTGGTCTTGGTAGCACGTACCACTTCAACTACTAATTTGCCTTGTTTTTTAATTATGTTTTTTTTTATTGAGTATGCCCTCCTCACCTGCATCGAGTTTTAAAAGCATGTGTTGGTCGCCATCTTCATTTGTACTGCTTTCTTCAATCACTCCTGAAACTGTTTTGCATATATCAGTCACTTGTAATCTTTTTCGGATATAAACATACTTCCAAAGTGAGGTATCGCAATCAACAACAGTATTGGTATTTTTTATTGTCGGCGATTTATTTAAATTAGTTATTTCTTGTTGCCTGTCTTTCTTTTTATGTTTTTTTTCTGTTTTTTGGGCATAGGATGAAAAACTAATTAGCAATAAAAGGCTCGTTAGTGCAGGAAAGAGGTTTGTCTACATCATATAAATAAGCTTTAGAGCATTTTTGTTACAAATACCTAACCACCTTTAAATTGGATCTCTTTATCTGTTTTTTTCTTTAAATGTTCCATTAACCAAACAGTTATTATCAACCAGGCAAATCCAATACAAAACCCTGCCAACACATCGCTTGGGTAATGTACTCTTAAATATACCCGGCTAAAACCTATTAACAAGGAAAATAAAATAAGTATTGAACCGGCTATGTATTTATACAACTTTGGAATATTCGTTTTCCATACCAGGTAAGTGAGCAGGCCATAAAAAATAAAAGCTGATGTTGCATGGCCGCTGGGGAAGCTAAAGTTTTGTAAGCGTTCAATCAATGGGTGCGGTGGCCGCACACGATGAAAAGATAATTTCATAAAGTAATTGACTGCAAAGCCCCCGAGGCCGATAACGAAAATTTCAACTGCTCGCTTCCAATTTTTTATAAGCAGGTAAAAAAGCACTAATACGCCATAGGCTATTTGCAAAAAGGTAGCGGAAGCAAAGTAGGTTACCCCCTTCATAAAGCCCGTAAGCCGGTTACTGATAACATTAGCAGAAAGGAAACTGAATATGGAATTATCAACTGCTTCTTCTTTTTCCCAAAGCACTTCATGTATAATGAAAACAAACAAAAAGAGTGTACCTGCAAAAAGGGCTAACAGCACTATTAACCGTAAGGGTAATTTTTTAAAGTATTTTTTATTGAATGTTTTTGAGCTTTTGTTGTCATTCATTGTTCTTTCATACGTATTTCTATTGAGCATCAGAATAAAATTTGAACTTTGAACTAATTTGTACTTCAGTTGCCATGCTATAAGTTCAAATTAAAACTCACCCATCGGCAATACCTGCTGTTATTGAATACAATTTCCTCTACTGTTACTGTTATGATTAAAGCCTTAAATAAACTTTAAGGTATTATTAAATTTTAAATTTATAATAAGTGAAATTTAAGTTTTTTATCGGTGGATGCTTTACCCGACATTTTGAAATTTTTTTAAAACCCGATAATTTAATCTGTTTTATTTCCGATTATTCGTTAAGTCAATTATAACCGACTCAGATTTTTCTATTGTTGAGGACAAAGACTGAGAAGTGATAGTGGAATATCTTAAAACCTTAAAATGGAAATCTTCCTATGTGCTGGTATTTGTGATGGCACACAATTGACTTTAGAGTTTACAATCGAAGAAATAAATAAATGAATTGCAGTGGGCGATTACGGTGACATTCTTTTGATAGGTATTACTTCGCGCCTTGAGAGAGAAATTTCTCTTTTCACCGATTCATACAGGTTGTCATATTATGGCAACCTTTTTTTTACCACAAAAAAAAGAAAATACAAAGTAGATGAAACTACTCCTAAATAAATTTAATAAGAACGGCTGGTAATAATAAAGATTCAAAATAATTTTCTCTTATTAAAATTCCGCTTTTCTATCTGGGAAAATGTAATAAAACTTATAAACTAAATATGATAATTCATGCATAATTATAATCAATTGAAGTAGTATATATATCCATTCAAGAAGTAGACCATCCCCATCCTTTTAATATTTACTATCTCCTGTTAACTTTGTATCAAGAGAATTATTAAATCCAGTTCTTCTTTAAATCCATATTTATGAAAACAAAATTTACAACCCTATGTGGGTGCCTCCTGCTTTTTATCCAAGTCCAAGCCCAAACTTATCGTTTAGATTGGAATAATTCATTTTCACCTGCCTGGTCTGCAGGATCAACAAGCAGAACTGCAAATAATGTAGGTTCATCCGGGATAAATATTACTACAACTTTTACCAATTCCGCCGCCTCTTCAACCTGGGAACAAAATACACCTGATGTAGGTAATGTGGGCACATTGGGCTGGACTTTACCTGGCATAACAGGCACAAACTCAATGGTGCTATGGGTGGATTGGATCAACACTCAACAGAAGGTTAGAGCAGTCATTACTTTTTCTTCCCCGGTAGCAAATCCATCTTTTTATGTGGGCGATCTGGATAAATCAAATTCTACCGTTACCGATTCAGATAACTACCTCGATAGGGTTACAGTAACTGGTACTACTCCTGATGCTGCAATCATACCATCTACTGTTACTAAATTTAATGCTTCATCTACTATAATAAATATATCAGGTAATGCCGCATTTGCAAACAACATTGTAAACCAGGGTGGAAATGCTTCTACAGATGCTGCTTCAGGTGCAGCACAAGATGGCACTGCTTTGTATACTATAACCGGCACCGTTAGTTCTATCACACTTGATTGGGATAATTTGAATAATACAAATACCGTTGTTAATCCTTCAGGCCAGGCTGTAAACCTGGGTGATATCAACTTCAACAAAACTATATCTGTTTCCGGAACTGTTTTCAATGATGTAAATGGTAACATGCTTATTAATGGATCTGAAACAGGAATTGAGCCCGTAACCCTTTTCGTTAATGCTATTGATGTTTCAACTGGCAAAATCATTGGAGTTGCATCTGTTAACAGCAATGGTACTTATACTTTTCCAAATATTTCTACAAACAGTAATGTAGATATCCGGTTGAGTACTACTGCCGGTGTTCAAGGCAGCACTACGGTACCGGCTGTAGCTGCTATATCAGGTTATGCAAACACAACTCCACTCACGGTAAATGTAGTTACTGCAACTTCAAATATAACTGGTCAAAATTTTGGTCTTGACCAATTACCAGTTCCTGTAAATTCATCTTTGCCACCTCAAACAAACCCGGGTGGAACGGTTAAAGTAACAATACCTTCTTCCTATTTCAGTGCTACAGATCCCGATGGAGGCACTATCAGTTCCATTCGTATCACTACTTTTCCATCCAATGCTACCAGCCTCACTGTAAACGGAATAACCTATACTTCCGGGACTTTCCCCGGAGCAGGCATTACCATACCAACCAACACTACAGGGCAACCTACTCTTCCTGTATCTATTGATCCTGTTGATGGATTGGTAACTGCAGTAATATCTTACCGCGCTACAGATAATGCAGGTAAGGAAAGTGCAGTAATTGCAGGTGTAAGCGTAGTCTTCAGTTCTATACTTCCTTTGCGATTATTGAGTTTTACAGGAAGTTATAGTGATGGTAAAATCTTATTAAACTGGCTTACAGAAAATGAGATCAATGTAAAAGAATTTTCCATACAAAAAAGTAAGGATGGAATATTGTTTGAAACGGTATTCACACAAACAGCAAGAAATAGAACAACAATAACCGAGCAATATTCGTATAGGAAGACAGATTTATTATCAGGTTCAGTTTTTTACCGGTTGCAGCTTATAGATCTTGATGGAAGCAGTTCCTTTTCGCCAATTATAATAATTTCGTTTAATGAAAATTCAATCGATAAAGTAACGGGGCTTAGAATTGAATCAAACAATTCAATTAATTTTAAATTCACAACTGTTAATGCTCAATATATAGATACACGTATCATTGATATAAATGGCAGGATAATACACAAAGTGCGTAAAAAGGTTGTAAGTGGATTGAATGATGTTTTTATCCCTTTAAAAAGTCATTTAACTGAATCAGTTTATTTTTTATCGATAATAAACAGCAATGGCTTTAAAATTCTAACTCCGTTCTTGAAAAGGAACGATTAACTTTCCGATCAATTGTAGACTTACTTATTGGAATGCATGGATAATTTATAAGATCAATCTATGCCAAATTAAAATTTAATAAAATAAATATTAGCAATCGTATATACTTATGTCTTATTGCCACCTGTTGGCTACTGCTGTTTAACAACAACGAAAACTTTGCACAAAATATCCGGGAGAAAGGGGATTACCGTATACACCATATAACTGAAGCTGATGGCCTGGTCTCGTCAGAAGTAACGGGTGTTTATCGTGACAAAAATGGATACTTGTGGATATCTACTTTCTCTGGTGTGAGCCGCTTTGATGGGAAGAATTTTAAAAATTACAATTATCTGAACGGGCTTAAAGAAACTAACATAAACGTAATAACTGAAGATGAAACGGGGAATATATTTTTATCATCTGCCTCTGCTATTTACAGGTATACAGGTAATGAACTTTCCCCTTTTACAAAAATACATGGCAATGGATCGATCATAAATATCTCAAGCTATCTTGGTGATGGCGTTTTTGCCATAAATTATAGTGAGTCTAATAAAATTTTCCTTCAAAATAAGCCAGAAAAGATAACTTCTATTGTATTCCCAAATATCATTGAAACCATGGTTACAGGTAACCCTGGCGAATTATATGTTTTAGAAAGAGGAGGTTCTCTTTCAATATTGAAAAATGGTATAATTAAAAAAATTAAAAACATTAAACCGGTTAAGCCTTATCTCAATGAAGGCATAAAATTATATGCTGATCCTGCAAATCGCGTATGGTATTATGCTGCTAACTCGCAGTATGTTTACCAGGTTTCCGGTAATTCAATTAAAGACAGCATTTATATGCCTGAAGGTAAAGAGTGGTGGCTTTGGACAATCGGCTTTAACCGTGAATTATACAGCTTTGATCTTAAAAATAATATTATGATCAGGGCTAAAAAAAAATGGATTGGAATTTTAGATAACAAAGATATCAGTGGTGTATTGTATGAATTTAAAGTTATAGATTCAGGAAATACCTGGATAAGCACATCAACAGGATTATACCGGGTTACTAAAAAACAATATGAGATTATTGATTCTTATAGCCCTGCCTTTTATTATACCACAGATAAAAGTGGCTATAAGCTGCAAAAAGATAGTCTTTTATACCAGTTACCAGGAGCAATTATGGCCTGGAATAAATTAGCTCCGCTTACTATTACCAATGTTTATGTTTCCCGCCATCAGGATGTATGGTTTTGCACAGAGAACGCAGTTTACATTCTTGAAAAAAATAAATCGCTGAGGCAAGTTATGCTTACCGGAAGCTATGCCGGAGCCAATACCTATTATCGTTTCAGGAGAGTAATAGAGGATTTAAAAGGTGGAATTTGGATCTCCAGTTATAATGGTGTCTTTTATTTAAAAGATACTATTAGTAAATATTATTTTAATAAAGAAGGTTTAACTGAATACGCTTTATATAATTTAGTTATTGACAAACACAGCATAGTATATGTAGCAGGAGCGCAATTATTTGCTTTTCACAAAGGGCGTTTTCACCTATTATCAGAAAATCTGGAGTTGCCTATAGAAATAATCAGAATGGCAATTGATAAAAAGGGGAATGCCTGGATATCGCAGGGAAATAATAAAATATTTTGCATCGGTTTGCAAGACGGAAAATTTATAAAAAAAGATTCGTTAGAACTTCAGCTTGATGGAAATCCCTTTATTGCAGGAAGCATTGCTTTTGATACAAACAATAATATGTGGTTGGCTGATAATAAAAATATTTACTGTTACTCTATAATTAATGGAAAATATACTACTACAACAAATCCGGGTATATGGAATGAAAATTTGAACGGACAACCGCTTTTGTATACAGGTAGTAATAATAAATTACACCTTTTACAATATGTATCAAAAGGGAATTTTTTGCGTTCTTACGATATTGATAAATTAAAGGGAGGGTCTAACAGGCCATTTATAAAAGTATTAATAACTGAGATCATGCTGAACAGGAAATCGCATGACTGGTTCGCCGCTGGATTTGAAACAGATAATAAAAGCCTGCCATTACATTTATCACTTCGGCATAATGAGAATTTTTTAAAATTTATATTTTCGGGTATTACAAAACAGTTAGAACCAACAGTAGTTTATCAATACAGGTTACTGGGTTTTGAGAAAATATGGTCGCCTGTAACTTCTTTAGCTGAGGCGGAATATACCGGCCTGCCTCCGGGAAATTATGATTTTGAAGTAAGGGCTAAAACTCCGGGGACTGGCTGGGGGCCAGTTACAAACTATGCATTTACAATACATGCAGTTTGGTATAAAACCAATTGGGCATTCTTATTATGGATTACTGCATTAGCAGTTTTTTTAGCATTAACGGTCCACTGGAGGTTAAATGCAAGCAAGAAGAAGCAGGAATTGAAACAACAATGGGAACAAGAACGTATGAAGCGCCTGAGAGTACAACTAAATCCACATTTTTTACAGAATATTTTTGCGTCGCTGGCCCATCATGTTTATACAATGGAAAAAAGTTATTTAGTTAAATCGCTTGACCAGATATCAATATACCTGCGAAAAGTATTGGTATTAAGTGATCAGCATTCTGTAACCCTGGAAACTGAACTGGAACTGGCGGAAGAATATATTTTATTAAAAAAATATCTTACCGAAAAAAATTTTCAGTACCAAATAAATATAAATGAAAACGTAGATGTATTCGACATCCAGGTTCCATCCATGTTTCTGCAGCCACTTTTAGAAAATGCTTTAAAATACGGAATGGCAATAAATAATACAGAAAGAAACTTATTGATAATTGATCTGGCAGAAGTGGGATTTTTTGTTCGGATAACAATAAAAGACAGTGGAAATCATGAAACAGATCTCAACATTAATGCTTCAGCCAGGTCAGGAAAAGGAATTGAATTAACCGTAAGTTTGTTGAATTTGTTTTATTCAAGTTATAAACACAAACCCGGATATTCATATGCTACCAATAAAGAAGGCGGCAGGGATGTATATCTGATGATACCTAAATCATAACATGAAAAAGATCACTGCAATTCATATTGATGATGAAACTGATTCGCTTGAAATGCTTAAAATAGCAGCAGGCAACATTGAACAGCTGGATCTGGTACAAGGTTTTACTTCCGGCCAAAAGGCTTTAGACTGGCTTACTCATAACCAGGTGGATATTGTATTTGTTGATGTAGAGATGCCCGAAAAAACTGGTATTGAACTTGCCACCGAATTGTGCTCATTTCCGCTGGATGTTATTTTTTTAACTGCACACTCCCATTTTGCTGTGAAAGCTTTTGAAGCTTGTGCCCTGGACTATCTTGTTAAACCTGTTTACACTGAGAAATTACAGGAATCGCTGAAGCGTTATACATTTCGAAAGGATAAACAGAATAAAAACGGTGTATTTGAAACTACAAATGATATAAGTAAGCAGGTTAATGAATTATTCAGATCATACAAACAAAAAGAAGAATATCCGCAAAGAATATTTGTAAGCCAGGTAGGAGAGATAAAAATAATAAAACTCAATGAGATCGTTTATTTCGGTGCCTCTGGTTCATACACAAAAATATTTACGCTGCCCGGAGAGGTTATTACCTGTAGTGAATCTATCAAATTTTATGCGGATATGCTGGAACCACATCCGGATTTTGCCAGGATACATAGGTCTTATCTGATAAATAAATCTCAGATAGTTTCCATGCAAAGAAAATCTGGTAGTATTAATATTAAAATGACAAATGGAGAAATACTTCCTATTGCACAACATAGAAGGGAAGAAATTTTTGATCAGTTAAAACGCTAAGGATCTTTGTAATAAACACTAATAATTGTAAATAATATTTTTCCATATATATTTCCATTTTTGCCACCGGGCAGGTAAGTCCGTATCATTAAAATTTCCATTGTTTTTTATTTTTTGTTATTGATTACCAGGTATGCGTTCCTGTTATAAATGCTGTTTTCTATACAAGATTAGGTAGTTGACAAATCAATAAAAAATAACTGGCCGCTTTTGACCGGTATTGTCCGGTTTTGTCCGGTTTTGTCAAAGCAATTTTTAAAAAAGAAAGCTCCTAGGGCTCTGCTACTGGTTTTCTTTTACTTTTCTTTTGGTTGCTATACGGGGACGGAACACATTTACCGAAGCAGAGTAAAAGCAGAGTAAAAGCAGAGTAAAAGAAAACACCTGGGTTATCAGTCTGCCAAATGCGGACAAATGCGGACAAATCCGGACACCTATTTGTTTGCTGTGATAAGGGCTGTTAAATTTGTTTTGCAAAAGTGCTTAGTGATAACGGTGATGAGTAGATGCTAAACAATTTTTATAACTTTTAAATTAAAAAAAAGGGGAACATATGATAAAGGGATCCTGGGTGGATTCCGCGGAAAAATAGGAACTGTAGTTGGTTTTAAAGTTGCGTAAATAAAACCGATACCAACAGTGCATTTGCCTATATTTTTGATGATGCGATTATAGGAATTTATCCTGTTTTTCAATTTAAATATGCGAAAGTGCTGATAAGCAAAGGCCAGTTGCAAAATTTAACCAGATAGACAATTAAGGTATGGCAATGGCCAGTTAAATTTAGCCTTAAATCGACTTTTTAATGTATTAATAATTGTTTAATTTATAATAAGTGAAATTTAAATTTTTTATCGGTGGTTTCTATAACGGACATTTTGAAATAATTTTAAAAAAAGAAAATTTAATCTGTTTTATTTCCAATTATCCATTAAACCCATTAGAACCGACTCACACATTTTCTATTGTTGAGGATACAGATTGGGAAATTTTAGTTCAATACCTTAGAACCTTACAATGGAAATCGTTTTATGAAGCTGGTATGTACGATGGTACACAATGGACTTTAGAATTTAAAACTGAAGAAATAAACATTAAATCATATGGCTCTAATGCTTACCCCAAAGGTTTTAAAAAACTGCTGCGGTTATTGAATAATATCACTGAGAAACATAGAATTCATAAAAAGTTTGTAACCATACCATGAAACTTTTTAGATTAAAATATAAAGAAATGCAATGGGGCGATTACGGTGACGTTCTTTTGACCTGTATACCTTCGCGCCTTGACAGAGAAAATTCACTTCTCCAATATGAAAGAACAGGGCCTTTTCAGCCAGGTATCATTATCTCCGGACTTGATGATTTACTCGTAACTGACAGTGTGAAGAGAAAAATTGAATTATCCTGCCTCAAAGGATTTCAGTTTACATTAGTTATAAAGCGCCACATCTCTTATGTTAACTGGACGCATTGGAATTTACAAAATGAAGAACCAGAATTTTTATCCCGAAAACAGAGTACCGGAAAACTACATTCTAAGTTTGCCTCATTCACAAATATTGGCTAACTCTATGGAGCGAGTGTAAATTCCTGTGATGTTGACCCACCATTCTTGGATGTTGACCCACCTGGGAAG
>JBBJMM010000011.1:0-102653 GCA_037720515.1 Ferruginibacter sp. | reverse complement strand
TTATCTGACCGCAGGTGGGTCAACATCCCAGAACATGGGTCAACATGAACAGAATTTACAGTAATACGCGAGCGCGTTAGAAAACCCAGCTGGGCTCTCTGCTACTTCTTTGGGAAATAAATAAATCAAAGAATTTAAAAGAATGCTTATAATTCCCAAAACTATTAAGATAATTTTCAATGCTTTCATGTGAATTTTCTATGTCAATTGTAAACAAATACTTCTGGCTGACATACTTTAGTGCCTACCTATTGTATCTATAGATTCTTTAATCACAGATTCATTTTTAGTTTTAATTTTTTTGTTCTCCTTGTGTGCAAACCAGAGAAAGACAAGTCCAACAAATAAGAACAAGTGTGAGCCGATTAAGTATCCGATATTAAAAGAAGCGTCACCAGTTAATGTATCGTTTTGAGAAATGGCTGCGATATCAGACAATACATTTATCAAAACAAGTAATGAACCAATTATCAGGTAGATATTGCGACGTAGTTTCATGTGTGCAGTTAGTTTGGTGTGTTGTTTTGGGATTTAAAGCTTGAAGATAGCTAATCCAATGTTTATGAAGATGACTACATGCAACTGAAACATTCAAAGACTGAATCAATCACCCTTATCGTAAACGGCTGCATATTTTGTTATATTCACTCAATGAGTCAGATAACCCTCACTTCAATTCTTGCTATTATAATAATTATTTATAAGCCAGATTTACTGGAACAAAACAAAACCAGTTGGCACATTCGGGTTTTATGCACAATTGATAGGCTCATTATTGATGCTCGGATTAGTTTGGTTTGGTAATAACGATGAGAAGATTCAATTCAAAATTGTCTTATCAATTGTGGCTGTCACAAGTCTTATTCAATGTTTCATGTCTTACAGAAAAGGTCAAGGTACTCTTTAACCCCCTAGTGCACATAACCAATGTTTGCTGACCTTAATGACAAAGTTGTATTTATCTTAAATGTAACTGGAGAGATAACGTTGGGGTATAATGTCCATCGCTTACCACAAAATCACTTTGATTTCTTTCAATCTTAAAATTCATTGAAACTGATTTGGCCTTTCTTCTATTGCGAATGGAGGCAGCGTATAAGATGATTCCAAGAATACCGGTTACCATGCTTACATCAATTGCATAAATAGCGCCTTCAAGTGAACTAGTTTTCGGCAAAACAATCGCAGCACTACCAATCGCAATTGAGAACAATGCAACGGACGATACACTTTGATTATTACTTTTTCTCAAGTAATTCTGACGAGTTGGAGTAGAGATTGAATGTGTTGAATCTTGGGTATATGCAATAGTTGTAAAAGCCATTGTACATAACAATACTATAATTATACATTTCATAGGAGTGATTTAAGTTTCAAGAGTTTAGTAGTTTGATAAAAGTATCAGCCTACAGACGAGTGCTCGCGAAGTGGCAGCAATAAAATACATAACCCAATTCAGTACCTAATTGTCATCAAATTACTAGCTCCCGGAATACAAATTATTGAATTTATTACATACACATCAATGAAATTGGGAAATAGCTTGTTTACGCCTACAACTGTCTGAATTCCCGCAACTGTGATAAGATTGAGGGTCGTATCACCATATTCAATTGGAGTCGCACCAAAGAATTGCTGCCGGAGTTCGAGTCTTCCATCAAAATTTATTCGTGGCCAGTAATGCGTAATTCCCAATTGAGTGTAATTATCGGTTTTAGTCCTTAAGAGTCGTAGCCTTAACGTTGCGGTCGGGTAAAAAGCAATTTGAATATTGTTAACAGAAGTTATACTCGAACTGGGAATAGAGGCATCATAAGGTTTAAAGTGGTTAACAATTTCTGGGCTCTGCAGCTCCTTTGTTTTAATATTTTACTCCGAAAATTTGATTAATGAGCTTAAGCAGTCGGTAGTCATATCCAAAAAAGATAGAAAACTGAATTAACTCTACAAGTAAAATAATTAATGAACTCAGTAAATACTGCATTTACTGAGTTCATTTGTGTTATTACTTTCAAATCAAAACCTTTAAGCATAGTTCAGATTACTTATTGTTATTATATTTGAATCAGGACTGCTAAAACCTTGTTCTGCCAGCGTACGCCATGGAATTTTCTTTCCTTACCTGGTTCTTGCGAAAAATATCTATTTTATAAACATTAAAGCTAAGAGCGATTTAAAAATCTGATGAACGTTGAAGAACTAAAGTCAGGAGTATTTTAACTGAAAAAAAAATTGAATAAACCATGAACGCAAAATCAATAAAAGGAAAATCAACGGAAGAAAGGCAGACTGGGATCATTTGGGCCAATGATTTCAGCGGAAATAGAAGGATTGGCAGCAACATGGAATAAACCAATTATAGGGTTTTTCTCATTAGATGAATTTGGGAAGGTGGATGACAGCACGTGTGAATTTCATGGCACTACAGTAAGTGGGTGGCATTAAAAGAAAATAAAACATAAACACATATGATGAAAGCAAAATCAATCAAAGGCAAATCAACAGAAGAGATTAAAGCTGCATTGGAAGAAAGCATGGCTGATGGTTATCAACCAACACTGGCCATTGTATTTATTTCCATCAAACAAGATAGAAAGGCTGTAGCAGAATTATTTTATCAAAAAGGAATTGACGTTTTTGGTGCCACGTCTTGCGGAGAGTTCATTAACGGTCATCAAACCGAAGGTGAAATTGCTGTTTTGCTTCTTGATCTGCCTATGGAATCATACATTATTTTATATAAGGAAATTGGTGAAAGAAGTATAAAAGATGCTTCTGTTCAATTAGGACAAGAGGCATTACAAAAATTTAAAGAGCCTTCATTGATTATTTGTAGTACTGGCATGACTATGAAGGGAGAATATTTTGACGGAGAATCATTGGTTGAAAGCATTGAAAAGACTATTGGACCTGACAAAATATTTTTTGGTGGGATGGCTGGAGATGATGCCACGTTCACCGGCAGTTACATATTTACCCACGAAAAGGAAACAGATTTCGGCATAATAGCCCTGGTACTTGATAGTGATAAGCTGTCGCTGCAAGGCATGGCAATTACAGGATGGAAGCCTATGGGTATTGCCCGGATTGTAACAAAAAGTACCGGCAATCTCATTTACACTATTGATGGCATGCCGGCTGTGGAAATGTATCTGAAATACCTCGGAAAAGAAGAAAAAGGTACTGACCAGGATTTCAATCTAATGGACGACCTGGGTTTTTCCTATCCTTTTATTGTAGAAAGAGAACCTGGAGGGGAAACAGTGTTGAGAACACCAAGAGGTATTGATCATAAAGAAAATGCATTAAAAGTAGATCTTGATACCCGTGAGGGAACGAAACTCTGGTTTTCGATGCCGCCCGATTTTGATATCGTAGAAGAAATAATAGATGAAGCAACTCAATTAAAAAATGCCAGTCAATCAGATGCTGATGCATTATTAATATTTTCCTGTGCAGGCAGGCACCCTATTAGGTCCATTGGTTACTGCTGAAAATGAAGGCTTACATGAAGTATGGGGAACACCAATGGCAGGTTTTTTTACCTATGGCGAAATTGGAAGAGCTAAAAAAGGGAAACAGGAATTTCATTCCGGCGCCTGCTGCTGGGTAGCACTAAAAGAAAAATAAACCAAAACGTATCATGAAAGCAAAATCAATAAAAGGAAAATCAACAGAAGAAATAGCATCTGCATTAGTCGTAAGCATGGCTGACGGATTCAAGCCAACTTTAGCCATTGTATTCATATCTGTTAAACAGGACAGAGAAGCTATTTCCAAATTACTTGACGAAAAAGGCATTCAGATATTTGGTGCTACCACTGCAGGAGAGTTTATCGATGGAGACATTGAAGAAGGAAGCATTGTTATGATGTTACTCGACATGAATCCAGCCTATTTTAAAATGGAATTTCTTGAAACAAGCCCGGAGACCGCCTTAGAAGACGCAAACAAACTAGGTGTTACCGGAAAAGAAACCTTTACCAACCCTGCGTTTATTATAGCAACCGGTGGAGTGTCCTTAGATGGTGAACCAATTGTTGAAGGCATCATACAAGGCTTTGGAAAACCTCCCTCGTCGGCAGACAGGGAAGTAACCGTATTTGGAGGTAAGGCAGGAGATGATTTGGCACTTGAATCAACATTTGTTTTTACCAACAGAAAAAGTAAAGACTGCGCACTTGTAGCACTCATTATTGATGAAGATAAAATAGATGTCAGAGGTATAGCTACCTGTGGCTGGAAAGCTATTGGCACCACAAAAACAGTTACTAAAAGTGAAGGTAATATTGTGTATACCATCGACGATAAACCAGCATTGGATATGTTGATGAATTACCTTGGCGTTGAGATAAAGCTGGAAGACAACAAGGAAATCGTAACATTTCTAAGCTCCTGGTATTATCCATTGCAATTGGAACGGGAAAATGTAGATCCGGTAATACGTACAGCCATGTTTGCCAATAGTGAAGACCGTTCACTTATTTGTTCTGGAAACGTGCCTCAAGGGTCAAAAATCAAGTTTTCGCTGCCACCAGATTTTGATTCCATCGAAACAGTCGTTGAAGAATGTAAGGGCATTAAGGACAATGCACAGCAGCAAGCCGATGCCTTGATCATGTTTTCATGCGTGAGCAGATATTTATCGTTTGGGATTGTAATGAAAGAGGAGATAGAGCAGGTGCAAAAAATTTGGGATGCGCCCATGGCAGGCTTTTTTTCCTATGGCGAATATGGAAAATCAAAAACCGGTAAAAATGAGTATCATAATAATACATGCTGCCTGGTGGCATTAAAAGAAAAATAAAAAGTATATGAAATATTATCACCCAACTCTACTAATAATTATCATCTTAATTGCGATTGGCTGTTCTAATAATAATGAAAAAGAAAATAGAATTGCAGAAATCAGAAACAATTCAATTGATTCAAGAAGCGATGATTCTACTGCAGCGGCAGTAATCGTTGAGAGTTTTTTTAAAGCTTTTGATGAAAGAGATACATTAAAAATGAAGTCCCTGCTTCTTCCGGAAACAATAATCGTTCATCATAACGGAGCCATCACAAATACAGGGGAAATGATGCAGGTGATTAAAGAAACAAAAAACTGGTGGCCGAGAGTAAGAAAGCTTTCCAACTTTGAGTACCAGCACGATTCAACCTTGGCCGTGTTAAGCCTACTGAATGAAGTCAATTTTTCATTGCCCGAAAATAAAGAAGTTGAAGAACCTTACCGCGAAACGTGGATTTTTAAAAAGATAGAAAACCTATGGAAACCCGTGCGTATTCACTATTCAAAAATTATAGTTCAGAAACATTCGGAGGAAGTCAATTAAAATCATTCACTCAGATAAATAGTTATGAAAGCAAAATCAATAAAAGGAAAAACAACAAAAGAAATTGAAGTAGCATTGGAAGAAAGTATGGCTGATGGATTTCGACCCACTTTAGCTATTGTATTTGTTTCTATCAGTCAAGACAGAAATGCTGTTTGTAAGATATTGGATGATGCAGGCATTCAAATTTTCGGCGCCACTACCAACGGCGAATTTATAGATGAGAACCCCGAAAAACTTTCTGTTGCTATTCTTTTGCTGGATATGATACCTGCATATTTCTCAGTATTATTCTCTGAATACCCGGAGAAAAATTACCGGGAGATTGCAAAAACATTAGCCCGAAAAGCAAAGCAACTTTACCGGCATCCTGCCTTTCTCATTGCTGCCAGCCATTTGGAAACCGATGCAGAGCAGTTGTTATTTGGTATTGAAGATGAAATTGGAAAAGATGTAAACGCTTTTGGTGGGATGGCCGGCGACGACTATGCTTTTTCCGATCAAATTGTTTTCACTAATGGAAAGGAAAGCAACCGCGGCGTCGTAGTTCTTGCGGTTGATGAAGAAAAAATTATTATCAAGGGCAAAGCAACCTGCGGCTGGAATGCTGTAGGAACTCCGAAAACAGTTACGAAAAGCATCGGCAATCATGTATTTACTATAGACAATGAACCGGTATTAGACATGACTGGAAAATATGGCGGGCTTGGAAAACTTGAAAAAGAAGATAACAAGGTAGCTATGGAAATAGCTGTGAATTTTCCATTGCAATTACAACGGGAGGTTGGCGATCCGGTAATGAGGCCTGGGCTATTAATTAATTGGGAAGACCGTTCTTTTGTATGCAGTGGTTCAGTTCCGCAAGGTTCGAAAGTCCGTTTCTCGCTGCCACCGGATTTTGATGTAATGGAAAAAGTGATTAAAGGTGTTGAGGAATTAAAATCAATTGCAATGCCAGAAGCGGATGCCGTGGTTGTATTCAGTTGTGCCGGCCGCATTCTCTCCCTTGGCCCGTTGATGACTCAGGAACTGCAAGGAATAAAAAATGTATGGAATGTGCCGATGGCAGGAATGTTTTCCAATGCCGAACTGGCAAGGGCAACTGATGGTAATTTGGAGATGCATAACCTAACGACTTGCGTGGTGGCGCTGAAAGAGAGATGATTATTTTCCTCCAGCTAAAGCAGGAGGGAAGTCATGAAGTGCCGCAGGCTTTGAATCGCCACAGGCTTTGAATCGCCACAGGCTTTGAATTGCCACAGGCTTTGAATTGCTACAGGCTTTGAATCGCCACAGGCTTTGAATTGCCACAGGCTTTGAATCGCCACGGGCTTTAAATTGCCACAGGCTTTGAATCGCCACAGGCTTCAGCCTGTGGACTACAATGAAATCAAATTGGGCTTTAGCCCACACAATTAATACAAGCTATGCCTTTTGTTAGTGTAAATATTCATTTTGTGTGGAGTACAAAAAAGAGGGTGCCTTACTTAAACACAAAACAATAAGAACTGCTATGTGGCAACACATAAAAGAAAATGCAAACGCCAAAGGAATATTTATTGACTTTGTAAACGGCTACCAGGAACATTGCCATTGTTTGGTTTCATTAGGCACTGAACAAACCATCAGCAAAGTAATGCAGTTGATAAAAGGTGAATCGGCATATTGGTTTAACAAACAAAATTTTATTCCTGAAAAATTAGAATGGCAGGATGAATATTTTGCAGTTTCTGTATCAAAGTCAATGTTGAATAAAGTAAGAGAATATATAAAGAACCAGGAAGCACATCACAGCGAAAAACATTTCAGCAGGAGTACGATGAGTTTATTATTAAATATGGCTTTCAAAAATTTAAAGATGAATAATTATTTTTTATTCCATCCAGCTAAAGCTGGAGGTAATTCAAAAGCAGGAAACAATTCAAAAGCTGGAGGCCACTCATTGCCACAGGCTTTAGCCTGTGGATAACAAATTAGAAATAAAAATTGGCTTTAGCCAAAATAGAAAAAATGAAATTTTAAATGAACCAGCATCTGCAAGCCATTCTCTATTTAATTCAACAATCAAAGCATTTGAGTGATGAAGAAAAAACTACTTTATTAAAGTCTGCAAAAGATGCAGAAAAAGAATTTTCAATTACTGAATTTAAACTGGAAAGAACCGAAAAAGTAAAACGCACCACAGCTATTCTTTTGGAAGAGACCATTGAAGAACTGGAACAAAAAAGAAAAGCCGTTGAAGAAACAAATGCTGCCTTGCAAAAATCTCTGGAAGAATTAAAAGCTACACAAGCTCAATTGATACAATCTGAAAAAATGGCAAGTCTTGGCGAGCTCACCGCAGGCATTGCTCATGAAATACAAAACCCGTTGAATTTTGTAAATAATTTTAGCGAAGTGAATAAAGAGTTATTGGCTGAGATGAAAGATGAAATTGATAAAGGGAATTTAGAGGAAGTGAAACTGATTGCCAACGATGTTACAGACAACGAAGAAAAAATAAATCATCACGGCAAGCGTGCCGATGCTATTGTAAAAGGCATGCTGCAACACAGCCGCAGCAGCAGCGGTGTAAAAGAACCAACAGACATCAATGCTTTGTGTGACGAATATTTACGGTTAGGTTATCATGGCTTGCGTGCAAAGGATAAATCTTTTAATGCAACGATAAAAACTGATTTTGATAATTCTATCGGTAAAATAAATATCGTTCCGCAAGATATTGGAAGAGTGATTTTGAATTTACTAACTAATGCTTTTTATGTCGTTGCGGAAAAAATGAGCTGTCAGCCTGAGAATATCGAAGGCGGGTTAACTTATCAACCAACTGTTACAATAAGTACAAAAAAAATTGCCGATAAAGTTTTAATTTCTGTAATTGACAACGGAAACGGCATTCCGCAAAAAGTATTAGATAAAATTTTTCAACCCTTCTTTACCACCAAACCAACCGGGCAAGGAACAGGATTGGGTTTGAGTTTGAGCTATGATATTGTGAAAGCGCATGGAGGTGCGTTAAGATTAGAGACCAGCGTTGGTATTGGTACTGAATTTATTATAGAATTACCAACTAAAAATACTTAGTATGAAGAGAATTTATTTCCTATTTATATCTTGTATCACGAGCTTTCAAATGATAGCACAGCCTCTTCCGGATAGTGTGAAAACTTTATTCAATGCCTCAAAAACAGATGAAGAAAAAGGAAGAGTTATTGTAGGATATTCAGATGCAAATACTGACAAAGATTCGTTTATTTATACCCTGATTGCCCTAAAGAAATATTTTGAAGAAAAAAAAGAACCCGTTGCTGTTGATTATGTAAGCCTGGGCATATGCAGGCAGTTATCCAGAGCTTCGGATTACGCAGAAGGACTCAAAGGGTTATTCCAACTGCTACCCAGATTTATGAAACGTAACGATGCTTATGGCATCATGATCTGTAACCGGAATCTAAGTTATTCATATTATGCGGCGGAAGAAAAAGAAAAAACCCTTTACTATTTCCGGAAAACAAAAGATCTGGCTGTCGCTTCCGGAATCAAATATGATCAGGCCATTGCCTATAATAATCTAGCAGCGGGCCTGACAGAATATGGATACTTTGATTCAGTTTTTATATTTGCACAAAATGCTGTAAAAATTTCAAAAGAAATAAAGTCTCCAATATTGACAGGTAGAACACTGAGTACATTGGGAGAATATTTCATTTTAAAAAAAGAATACGATTCCGCAATAAGTTATCTTAAAGAAGCTTTACCAATTACTAAGGCAAATAGTCCACTTGACCTGGCTTATGTATACAATGATTTTTCACTAATCTACCAGGCACTAAACAAAAAAGATAGTGCTATTTATTATGCCTATAATGGATCTGTTATCGCGGAAGAAATAGGTGGAAAAAATCCGTTACTCAAATCATACCAGTATTTATCGTCACTTTATAAAGACAACGGCCCGATCGATAGTGCATATAAATATTTAAATCTCACTGTCATTACTAGGGAAGCAAGTTTCAGTGCAGAGAAAACAAAGCAGTTGCAGTTGATTGAGTTTCGAGAACAGGATCGCCAGCGTATAGCAGTGCAGGATAAACTTGATTTGCAAAATAAAATTAAAGTCTATGCACTTGTCGTTGGCCTGATTGTTTTTACTTTAATTGGTTTTGTTCTTTACCGTACCAGTCGAAGGGACAAGCAAGCAAAGAAAGTACTTGAGAAAAAAAATGAATTAATAGAGCAAACACTTAGTGATTTAAAATCTACACAAAACCAGCTAATACAATCCGAAAAAATGGCTTCCCTTGGTGAACTCACTGCAGGCATTGCACATGAAATTCAAAACCCATTGAATTTTGTAAATAATTTTTCTGAAGTGAGTCAGGAATTATTGGCTGAAATGAAAACCGAATTAGATAAAGGCAATATAACAGATGCAAGCGAAATAGCCAGTGATGTAATGCAGAATTTAGAAAAGATAAATCATCATGGTAAACGTGCAGATGCCATTGTAAAAGGCATGTTGCAGCATAGCCGCAGCAGCAGCGGTGTAAAAGAACTTACGGATATCAATGTTTTGTGTGATGAATATTTACGATTGAGTTATCATGGCTTAAGGGCAAAAGACAAATCATTCAATGCCACAATCAAAACTGATTTTGATACATCATTAGAAAAAATAAATATTAATCCACAGGATATTGGAAGGGTGATATTGAATTTGCTTACCAATGCTTTTATGCAGTTGATGAAAAAAATAAATCGGCCCCACCTCCCGCCCGTCCCGAGTCTATCGAGGAAGGGGGGATCACAAGCCCTCAAGACCATTACGAACCAACTGTAAAAGTGAAGACTTCCAAAATCCCCCCTTCGGGGGGTGGGGGAACCTTAATTTATGTTAGTGACAACGGCAACGGCATCCCCCAAACCATTGTTGATAAAATCTTTCAACCCTTCTTTACAACAAAACCCACAGGACAGGGAACAGGGTTAGGTTTGAGTTTGAGTTATGATATTATAAAAACACATGGCGGTGAAATAAAAGTGGAAAGCGAAGAGGGCAAAGGAACAACATTCATAATACAACTACCCGCATAATACAATGAAGAAGTATTTAAAAATAATTTTGTTATTCTTAATGCCTGCGTTTGCCAGTGCACAACATTACACACAGCAATGGCATCTGAATGATTTGCACAGCATACTTAAAACAACTTCAAACGATACAGTGAGAATGGAGACTTATCTTAAGCTGGGCATTTATTATGATGATGTAAATCTCGACAGTGCTGTATATTATGGTGAAAAAGGAATTACAATTGCCCGGCAACTTAAATTGAAGTTGTACGAAGCAGAAATGTTGATGAATACATCTTTTCCGTTGACGAAGATGGGTAATTACCCCAAGGCATTAAAAGTGCTTACACAAGCGCTGGATATCGCCGAAAACCCTGCCAACGAACATAAGACCTGGCATTTATTAAACACGCAAACACCACGAACATACCGGCTTACAGTATTGGGTTATTCGCATTTGAGCTTATCTACTTTATATTCCAGTACAGGCAACTATGAAAAGCGGATTGCTGAAATCAATAAAGGAAAAGAGATTGCCGAAGCCGGAGGAGATTCTATGCTGCTTGCCTTTTTCTATGGAGAAATCGGTTTTAATTTTCTTGATGCAAACCGGTTTGATTCTGCCCTTTTTTATCAGCAAAAGGCATTAGATTATTTTTCTTCAATACCAATTTCCGAGAGAAAGTTTGAAGCCGGTTTTCATTCTTCCATTGGTGATGTCTATGCAAAAATGGGAGACACTAACCCGGCACGAAAAAATTACGAAACTGCGGTAGCAGTAGCTTTAAAGCAAAACAATACGGCTCAGGCAGGTTATAATTATATTGAACTGGCTAAAATTTATAAGGCTTTGAATAAGCAGGATTCAGGTTTGTCAGCCGCTAAAAATGCGTTGGCAGCTTTTACACTTGTCGGAAAAGAGAAGGAGAAAGTGCTTGCTTACAGAATGATCTCTGATTTTTATCGGGAGAAAAATTTGAATGACAGTTCTTTTATTTATTTAAGACTGGCAACCTTGTTAAACGATAGTATTAATATAACAGAAAAGAAAAAATTGCAGGAATTTCAAATTATTGGATTTAATGAACAGATACGTTTCCAAAATCTGGAAAATGAAAGAATTGAAACACAAAATAAAATCAGAACATACAGCTTGCTGGCCGGCCTTGGTGTATTTTTATTGATTGGAATATTATTGTATCGAAATAATGTACAAAGAAAAAAAGCCAATAAAGTTCTGGAAAAAACACTAACCCATTTAAAATCTACCCAATCCCAACTAATACAATCCGAGAAAATGGCAAGCCTTGGTGAGCTCACTGCAGGCATTGCTCATGAAATTCAAAACCCGTTAAACTTCGTCAATAATTTTTCTGAAGTAAGCAATGAGTTGATTGATGAAATGAATGTTGAGTTAGACAAAGGCGATATTGAAGAAGCAAAAGCCATTGCGGCAGACGTAAAGCAAAATCTTGAAAAAATAAATCATCATGGTAAACGTGCGGATGCAATCGTAAAAGGCATGCTGCAACACAGCTGCAGCAGCAGTGGTGTAAAAGAACCAACAGACATCAATGCTTTGTGTGATGAATATTTAAGATTGAGTTATCATGGCTTACGGGCAAAAGACAAATCTTTTAATGCAACCATAAAAACAGATTTTGATGACAGCTTTGGAAAAATAAATATCATTCCGCAGGATATTGGCAGAGTAGTTTTGAATTTATTGACGAATGCTTTTTATGCGGTTGATGAAAAAAAGAAAACAGGAATTGAAAATTATGAGCCTACCGTTTCAATAAGCACAAAGAAGATTGGCGATAATGTAGAAATTAGAGTTAGTGACAACGGCAACGGCATCCCACCAAAAGCATTAGATAAAATATTTCAACCTTTCTTTACGACAAAACCAACCGGACAGGGTACTGGTCTTGGTTTGAGTTTAAGCTATGATATTGTAAAGGCACATGGGGGTGAAATAACAGTTGAGAGCGCAGGAGGCGAACGCACAACCTTTAAGATTCTACTACCCTTAAACAATTAATACTATGAAATTTTTCCTGAGTCTCCTATTCTTACTACCTGTTATAACAAAAGCCCAGGATTCGGTGCTCGTCATTACCCCGTCGATGTTTGATAAAACAACTGACGAGATTTTTATTGCCGGCATGGACGGTTGGGTTTTTCAAACCGGAAATGATAGTACCTGGGCAAATGAAAATTTTAATGCTACAACGTGGAAAAAATTTAAGCCAACAGACTTATCCACTGGGCTTGCTGACAAAACCGGCAGGGTTGAAGGTTGGTTTCGCATAAAAATACGATTGATTGATAGCCTGATGAATAAGCCTCTACAGATAAAACAAATCGGTTGGGCGGCCTCAGATTTATTTATTAACGGCAGACTTATACATTCTGTGGGCAATACCGGACTAAATGGAAAACCTTACGCAGAAAGTAATCCCAACGGCAGACTACCATTTCCGGCAGATTTAAAGCCCGGTACAGATTATCTGTTGGCTTTTCATGTAGTGGATTATGTTACCCCATTACCCCCCTATTCTTTGAAATCAAAGCAGTATGGGCTAAACTCTCTCGTGCGATTAGCGGGACCAGGTTACAGTACTTATTGGGTAAATTCGGTCAGGTTGCAAGACATTTATTTTATTGGTTGGATAAGTGTTTGTGCGGTCTTAAGTATTTTGTTCTGGCTTCTATATCTTCAAAACAAGGAAGAAAGAAATCTTCGGCTCATTGCACTGGGAACTACCTCTCAAATGCTAGTATTGTATTCCGCCTATATGATTAATGGCTATGATATTTCATTTTCAGAATATTTATTTTACAGTTTTGTCCAAAATATGGGTGCTGCGCTTACAAGCATATTTACCGTATTAATCCTCACAACTATTTTTAAAAGAAAAATTACAACAGGGGTAAAAGTATTTTTAGTTCTTTACTTTTTGGGGCAGCTGATAAATTTCTTCCTTAAATCCGGTATTTCTAATCCTGTACTAGCCATTTCGAATTTGTTGATATCGATACTTTGTGTTTACTACACTATTTCTTCCTGGAAGACGCTTAGAGGTGCACAATGGCCTATTGTAGCCGGTTTATTTTTGGGTTTGTTGTGCGGCATTATTTATTTTATTCTGATTTCTGTTTATGAGAATGTAAGCATAGGCACAACATCTTTTATTATAACCGGTTATTCGCTTTCTTTCCCATTGTCGTTATTGGTATACGTTTCCATGCGTTTTAAAGAAATAATAAAGGATGTAAGACAAAATGCAGCGCAAGTATTGCAATTATCGGAAGAGAAAGAACAACAGGCTTTAACTCAGCAAACTGTTTTACAGGAAGAGGTAAAAAGGCAAACAGCAGAAATAAGAAATACACTGGACAATTTAAAATCCACCCAAACCCAGCTCGTACAATCAGAAAAAATGGCAAGCCTGGGAGAACTCACCGCAGGCATTGCGCATGAAATTCAAAACCCATTAAATTTTGTAAATAATTTTAGTGAAGTAAGTAACGAGTTGATCGATGAAATGAAAGAAGAATTAAAGAATGGCAATAACATAGATGCTGTTGCAATAGCTGATGACATCAAACAAAACTTAGAAAAAATAAATCATCATGGTAAACGTGCGGATGCAATTGTAAAAGGCATGCTCCAACACAGCCGCAGCAGCAGCGGTGTAAAAGAACCAACTGACATTAATACTTTGTGTGATGAATATTTACGATTGAGTTACCACGGTTTAAGGGCAAAGGATAAATCATTCAATGCAACCATTAAAACCGATTTTGATCCTTCACTTGAAAAAATAAATATCATTCCACAGGATATTGGAAGGGTAGTTTTGAATTTATTGACGAATGCTTTTTATGTGGTTGATGAAAAAAAGAAATCCCTGTCGGCGGTTACTACCCCGACAGCGGATACAGATGTAAAGTCTCAGGAAACAGTTAATTACGAACCGACAGTTTCCATAACTACCAAAAAGGTAAATGACAAAGTAGAAATAAAAGTAACAGATAACGGCAACGGCATCCCGCAAAAATTATTAGATAAAATATTTCAACCTTTTTTTACTACCAAACCTACTGGTCAAGGAACTGGATTAGGATTGAGTTTGAGTTATGATATTGTAACAAAGGGGCATGGTGGAGAATTGAAGGTGGAAACAAAAGAAAATGAAGGCACAACATTTACTATCCAAATACCAACATAATATTTTATGAGCAACATTAAATTATTTGAAAGCAAACAGGTTCGTTCTGCCTGGAATGAAAAGGAGCAAAAATGGTATTTCTCCATTATTGATGTTATTGAAATACTTACTGGTACAGACCGGGGAAGAAAATACTGGAATGACCTGAAAACCAAACTCAAAAAGGAAGGAAGTGAACTGTCCGAAAAAATCGGACAGTTGAAAATGGAAGCAGAAGATGGCAAGTTAAGGCTTACCGATGTTGCAGATGTTGAACAACTCCTCCGCCTTATCCAATCCATCCCATCTCCCAAAGCAGAACCCTTTAAACAATGGTTGGCCAAAACAGGCTATGAACGTATGCAGGAAATAACTGACCCCGAACAAAGTTTGGATAGAGCAAGAGAAAACTGGCAGAAACTGGGTAGAAGTGAAAAATGGATTCAACAAAGAATGACCGGCCAGGAAACCCGCAATAAACTTACAGATTACTGGCAGGAAAGCGGTGTAAAAAAAGGAGATGAGTTTGCATTCCTTACAAACATCATTCACACAGAATGGGCGGGGTTGAGTGTAAAACAACATAAAGATTTAAAAGATTTGAAATTGCAAAACCTGCGTGACCATATTTACCCCGTTAGATATTTAATTTCATAAAAATGTACTACTATATTTATCTATTGCAATCAGAAAAGGATGGTCAGTTTTATACTGGCTACACAAATGATTTAAAGGAGCGTCTAAAAATTCATAGTGAGGGAAAAGTTGTATCAACCAAAAATAGACTCCCTGTTAAATTAATTTACTTTGAAGGCTGTTTAAATCAACAAGACGCAACGCATAGAGAAAAATATTTGAAAACAAGTTGGGGAAAAAGATATTTAAAGGAACGTTTGAAGAATTATCTAACGGGGTGAAGTGACGCTGAATTAATTTTTACTGCACTTGCCGAACTCTCTACCCGGCAAATTGCTGAAACAGACAAAGCAAAAGGCGTAAAACAAAATGCAGTTGCCGGAAAAAAAGGTGGAAAGATTGCTAAAGACGCAAGGCTTGCACTGGAAAGTAAAACAGGAAGAAAAGTAATTACAGGCGAAATTTTTTTACCAGCATCAAAACAAAAAATTAAAATGAAATCATTTGTAAAAATATTCCTGCTCTGTTTGATACCCGCATTTGCATTGGCGCAAAAAGACCCAACCTGGGGATATGTAACCGATAAGCAGGCAGATAGCCTGAAACGTTCTGTACAAACAGAAAAGAATGATACGCTAAAAATGGCTGCGTTCCGCAGTCTTGGTTTTTATTACCAGGATTTTATTGCTGACAGCGGCCTATATTTTCATGAACAGCAATTGGCATTGGCCAAAAAATTAAATAAGAAATTATGGCAAGCCGATGCATACAGTCAGGCAGGTTTTTGCCTGAAACTATTAGGCAATTTAATGAAATCGTATGAGTACCACACTGAGGCCATGAAACTGGCAGGAGATAAAAAAAATGAAGCAGATAATTGGCGGCCCGGGACTTTTTCAAATTCAGTAAATGGGCATGATGCCCGGATTGCTGTTTTAGGTATGAATTATATGATGATGGGAAATTTATGGGGTGCTTTGGGTGAAAAGGAAAAACAAAGGTCATCTTATGAGGAGGCTGTTAAACTAGGAACTTCTATCAATAATGGTAAAGTACTATATCTTGGTTATTCAAGCCTAACCGGTGGTTTATCACCTGATTCCATAATTGTGTTAGAAACCAAAGCACTCAGCTTTGCGGCTGCGGCCGGTTATAGGAGAATCGGGACTTCGTTAATAAGCTTGTCGGGAGCTTATGCCGGAAAAGGCATGTGGGATTCTGCTTTTATTTTTGCACAAAAGTCAATAACCAAAAATAAGGCAGACAACGATCTCACGTCATTAGTTATTTCTTACTATGGCGTATCCTTTTTATACGCCAGGCAGAACAATAAAGATTCAAGCCTTTTTTATGCAAAAAAGGCGTTAGAGACTGCCCGGATCACAAGCATACCCGGTATACTGCTTTTGGCTTATCAATCCGTTTCCACGGCAAACCAATTAAACAATAACACAGACAGTGCTTTTAAGTATGAACGATTATCATACAAATTAAATGACAGTCTTAAAAATGCAAGAATACTCAGCCTTACTGAATACCAAAAATTTTCTTTTAATGAACAGCTTCGTTTAAAAAAACTGGATGAAGAAAAAACAGCGTATGCAAATAAATTAAAAATGATTGGTTTGATAGTAGTGCTTGGTGGCATTCTATTGACAGCAATCATTCTTTACCGAAACAACCGGCAAAAACAAAAAGCTAATAAAGTTTTAGAATCAACCCTTACCAATTTAAAATCAACCCAAACCCAACTCATCCAATCCGAAAAGATGGCTTCGCTGGGTGAACTTACCGCAGGCATTGCCCATGAGATACAGAACCCATTAAACTTTGTCAATAATTTTTCTGAGGTAAGCAATGAGTTAATTGATGAGATGAAAGAAGAACTGGCAACCGGCAACCAGCAACTCGCAATTGAGATTGCAGATGATATCAAACAAAACTTAGAAAAGATAAACCATCACGGCAAACGTGCAGATGCAATTGTAAAAGGAATGTTGCAGCACTCAAGAAGTAGCACTGATAAAAAAGAACCCACAGATATCAATGCTTTAGCAGATGAATATTTACGATTGAGTTATCATGGCTTACGTGCAAAAGACAAATCATTCAATGCAACAATCAAAACTGATTTTGATACATCATTAGAAAAAATAAATGTTAACCCACAGGATATCGGCAGAGTAATTTTGAACTTGCTTACCAATGCTTTTTATGCCTGTACTGAGCGAAGCCGAAGTGTTGTTAATGAAAAAAAGACCCTTCGACAGGCTCAGGGTGACACCCACTATGAACCCACAGTTTCAATTCAAACAAAAAAAATAAATAATAAGGTTGAAATAAAAGTGATAGATAATGGGAATGGCATTCCGCAAAAAGTTTTAGATAAAATCTTTCAACCCTTCTTTACTACAAAACCCACAGGACAAGGCACTGGATTAGGTTTGAGTTTAAGCTATGATATTATTAAAGCACATGGCGGGGAAGTGAAAGTGGAAACAAAAGAGGGCGATGGAACAACATTTATAATTCAATTAGCTATATAATATTTTATGAGCAACATTAAATTATTTGAAAGCAAACAGGTTCGTTCTGTGTGGAATGAGTCAGCACAGAAATGGTATTTTTCTGTGCAGGATGTTATTGAAGTATTGACGGACAGTACAGATGTAAAGCAATACATCAAAAGATTACTTAGTCGTGATGAACAACTTAAAAGCAACTGGGGTACAATTTGTACCCTGGTTGAAATGGAAGCCGCAGATGGGAAAAGGCGCAAAGTACAGGCAGCCACTGCTCAAGGGCTTCTCCGTATCATACAGTCCATCCCATCTCCTAAAGCAGAACCATTTAAATTATGGCTGGCCCAGGTTGGATCCGATCGTTTAGATGAAATTGAAAATCCCGAACTGGCTGCACAACGCACCAGGGAATTGTACAAACTAAAAGGTTATCCCGATGACTGGATTGAAAAACGGATGCGTAGTATTGCCATAAGAGAAGAATTAACTGACGAATGGAAAACAAGAGGTGTAAAAGAACAAAAAGAATATGCCATCCTCACAGCAGAAATAAGCAAAGCCACATTTGGATTAACACCCGTCGAATACAAAAAAGTAAAGGGATTAAAAAGCCAGAATCTTCGTGACCACATGAACGACCTGGAATTAATTTTCTCCATGCTGGGTGAAGCATCTACTACTGCAATAGTGAAAACAAGGAACCCCAAAGGCTTTGTTCAAAATAAAGTAGCGGCCAAACAAGGCGGTTCTGTAGCAGGCAAAGCAAGAATAGATTTGGAGAAAAAGACGGGAAAGAAAATAGTGTCGGCAGAAAATTATCTACCTGCTCAAAAGAAGAATATACAAATTGCGAAAACTAAGTAGTAGAAGGCAGCACATTTATAATCAAATTACCGGCTTAAAATATTACCATGAGCAAGAAAAGATTTATTCAAAGATCACTGTTTATAATTTTGCTGTTTTCTTTTTTCAAACCCGGTTATGCCCAAAAAAGCAGGGTAGATTCTGTAATTTATGCACTGGAAAAAAGTAAAATTTCTAAAGGAGTTGATAGCACCCGGTTTGCTGATGCTATAAAACTGATTGAAAAAACCACATTGAACGATTCATCTATTGCCCTTATTGAAAAAGCCGGAAATCATTTTACTATCAGAAATGATGAGTACTGGAGTTATGGAGTAAAGTACGGTATCCTTAATAGTTTAATTACAACAGATAAAAACAAAGCGTTAACCTACGGCAAGTACAATTTTGAAGCAGCAAAAAAAAGTAAGACTCCTGATGCTTCATTTATTAGTAGTGCGTTTTTTAGGCAATTAAGAATTCCCTATCGAAATTCAAACAGGCTGAATGAAGGGTTTCAGTATTTCAATGAAAAATTGAAAGAATACAAACTAAATAATGATTCAGCAGGCTTAGCTGATTGTTACTATGTGCTGGCAGGTTTTTACCGGACAACCGGCTTGCTCGACTAGGCTATCTATCATATGAAAAAATCGGTAAGCTATATAAATTTTATCGGACAAACTGATAAAGCCATTGGGGTATTTACCAACCCGTTGGGAAAAAGGGCATGGTTAAATAATAATGCTGTTATTGGTATATATTATTTACAAAAAGGAGCGTAACTGAATCATTAAAATATTCCAACATTACTTTCAACGAATTTAAAATTGGTAATGCTACGACTGTTGGAAATACTGCCACCTATATTGCATATGCTAAAATATTGGCAGGCCAATTAGACAGTGTTTCGTATTTTTTAGATTTAGCTTTAAATGATAAAGAAAATCAAAAACAAAAAGACTTCATACCATTTGCTTTACAGATAAAAGCTTTGTACAAAATAAAAACGGGTGCCTTAGATGAAGCAGAAATACTGGTAAACCAATGTTGGAAGTTGATAGAAGAAAACAGTATTCCTGTTAATGCAGGTCCCGGAACAATGGCACCTGATTATTATTTGGCATTGGTAAGGATTAAGCAAAACAGACTGAATGAAGCTATAGAATTACTTACAAAAGACATAGTGAGATTAAAAAACTTTCGGTTAGATATCTTAAGAGACTATAAAATGCTGGCTGATCTGTATGAGCAGGCCGGCAACAATGCAAAAGCCAAAGATTCCTATAAGGCTTTTATTTCTCTTCAGGATAGTCTGCAGGCTGACCAAGACACGTATCGATCGCTAAGTTTTGAAACCGAACAGGAGATAAATGAAAAAGAATTATCCATCACAAAATTGCAAAGTGAGAATAAAATATCATCGCTTACAAAAAATTTCACTTTAGGTATTGCAGCGCTGGTTTTATTGTTGGCAGGTGTGGTCTATTATCGTTTCAAAGCAAAACAAAAAGCAAATAAAATATTGGAAGAAACATTGGCAGATTTAAAATCTACCCAAACTCAACTTATCCAATCAGAAAAGATGGCTTCGCTTGGCGAACTCACCGCAGGCATTGCCCACGAAATTCAAAACCCGTTGAATTTTGTAAATAATTTCTCTGAAGTAAGCAACGAGCTGCTTGATGAAATGAAAGATGAACTTACTAAAGGAAACTACAATGATGCAATAGATATTGCTGATGATGTGAAACAAAACTTAGAAAAAATAAATCACCATGGTAAACGTGCAGATGCCATTGTAAAAGGCATGCTGCAACATTCGCAAGCTACCAAAGGGCAAAAAGAACCAACAGATATTAATGCATTGTGCGATGAATATTTACGGTTGAGTTATCACGGATTAAGGGCAAAGGATAAGTCTTTCAATGCAACTATGAAAACTGATTTTGATGAATCAATCGGCAACATAAATATCATTCCGCAGGATATTGGCAGGGTTATATTGAATTTATTGACAAATGCTTTTTATGCGGTTGATGAGAAAAAGAAAGCCTGTCAGGCTGAGCTTCCCGAAAAATTGGGACAGGTTGTCGAAGCCGGTAAAGTTTACGAACCGACCGTTTCGATCAGCACCAAAAAAGCCGGGGACAAAGTTTTGATCTCAGTTACTGACAATGCGAACGGAATTCCTCAAAAAGTATTAGATAAAATATTTCAACCATTCTTTACAACAAAGCCAACCGGGCAGGGAACCGGCTTGGGATTGAGTTTATCTTACGATATTATTAAATCACATGGCGGAGAATTGAAAGTAGAAACAAAGGAAAATGAAGGCTCAACATTTATCATCCTAATCCCCGCAAGTTAAAATGCTCAGCAAATCACTGTTAAAAATAGCCCTGTTGCTATTGCTCCCTTTTTTTACAAAAGCTCAACCCAAACAAAAATATGTTGACAGTTTGCGACAGGCTTTAAAAGTTGCCACCACTGACTCGGCAAAGTATTTTAAAAATAGTCACCTGATAACTTACTATGCAGAAAGAAATAGAGATTCTGCTTTGTACTTTAACCAAAACTGCATGGCATTATCTGCAAAAAATGGCAATCAAATCAGTTACGCACTAGAACTGGGGTTTAAAGCATATCAACTCTCTCACTTAGGCAAATTAGGAGAATCTTATAAATGTTTCGCAGAGGCATTTGCAATTGCAAAAAATACAGCAACCGCAGATAAAACAAGTTGGAATTATAAAAAATCTCAAACAGATACTGCAAGGTTAAACCTCCTTGGAGATTTACACATCAGATATTATTTATTGGAATATCGAAACCGAAATAAAAAGGATTTATTTCATCTCTATGAAGCAAGGAAAATTGCTGCACAAATAAACGATACCATTTCTTTAATTGAAACATATAAGTTTGAAGCGTGGGCTCTATTAGATCAGAAAAAGTTTGATTCTGCCTACATAATAGCAACTCAAACTGAAGCTAAGTACCAAAAAATTGGATTTACAGTTTCCTTATCGGAAATATATATGATTAAAGGCAGGGTAAATTTGCATAGAGGTAATTACAAGCAAGCCTTAGAAAATATACATACAGGAGTTCAATGGGCTTATGATGATAATGACCTTGACGATGTTATGAGATGCTATACGCTTTTAGCTGAATTTTACCTGGAAAAAGAACCAAATAAAGATTCAAGTTTACTTTATTCAAAAAAACACCTTCAAGTATTACAGCAAATTGGTTCGGCTAAATTAGGACCGGCATATCTAAGTATTTATAAAAGTTACAAACTAAATAAAAATACCGATAGTGCTTATAAATACCTGCAACTGGCAGCTACTGCAAATGATAGTGCTTATGAAGCAAGAATAAAAAGTTTATCAGAATTTCAGGAAATGGCTTTTGATGACCAGCTTCGTTTGCAACAGTTGGAAAAAGAAAAAATAGGAACACAAAATAAAATCAGAACATATGCTATGCTAGCCGGCTTGGGGGTGTTTCTTTTAATTGGACTATTTCTATACCGCAACAATCGCCGAAAACAAAAAGCAAATCTTGTTTTGCAACAACAAAAAGATAAAGTAGAACACACATTGCAAGAATTAAAATCTACCCAAACCCAACTTATCCAATCAGAAAAAATGGCTTCGCTTGGAGAACTTACCGCCGGCTTTGCCCACGAAATTCAAAACCCGTTAAACTTTGTAAATAATTTTAGCGAAGTAAGCAATGAGTTGATTGATGAAATGAAAGATGAATTACAAAAAGGCAATCAGGAAGATGCTTTTTTAATTGCTGATGACATCAAACAAAATTTAGAAAAAATAAACCACCATGGCAAACGTGCTGATGCCATTGTAAAAGGAATGCTGCAACACTCACAAAAAAGTAGTGGCCAAAAAGAGCCAACCGATATCAATGCATTATGTGATGAATATCTACGCCTCTCCTACCATGGCTTACGGGCAAAAGACAAATCATTTAATGCAACCATAAAAACTGATTTTGACACATCAATCGGAAAAATAAATATCATCCCGCAGGATATTGGCAGAGTGATTTTGAATTTACTAACGAATGCTTTTTATGCAGCCCCCCTGCCCCCCGAAGGGGGGTTCAAAGACCCTCACTATAAACATGAGCCTACTGTAACAATACGAACTTCCAAAATCCCCCCTTCGGGGGGTGGGGGGGCCCTAATTTCTGTTAGTGACAATGGTCCGGGCATCCCACAAAAAGTATTAGATAAAATATTTCAGCCTTTCTTTACCACCAAACCTACGGGCCAGGGAACCGGGCTGGGGTTGAGTTTGAGTTATGATATTATTAAAGCACATAGTGGTGAAATAAAAATAGAAACCAAAGAAGGGGAAGGAACAAGTTTTATAATTACCTTACCAGCATAAAATTGTAATATGAAAGTATTAGTAGTAGATGATGAAAAAGATGTAAAAGTTCTGTTTGAACAAAGGTTTCGCAAGGAAATAAAAAGCGGGGAACTGCAACTGGCATTCGCCTTTTCGGGCGAGGAAGCCCTGCAATTCATGAATAAACACGAACACGAAGCCGTACTAATACTATCTGATATTAATATGCCCGGCATGAGTGGACTGGGATTATTGAAACACATTAAGCAAAAATATGAAAAACCACCACCTGTGGTGATGATGATTACTGCTTATGGCGATGATGAAAATTATAACCATGCCATGGAGCTGGGTGCAGATGATTTTTTAACCAAGCCGGTTGATTTCATCGCTTTAAAAGAGAAATTAAAATCAAAGAACGTATGACAAAGATTTTGGTAGCCGATGATGAGGCAGACCTGGAAGTGCTCATTAAACAGAAGTTTCGCCAGAAGATAAGGGAACACCAATATGAATTTGTATTTGCCGCAAATGGGAATGATGCATTGAAGTTGATGGCGCAACATCCCGATGTAGATATTGTGCTCAGCGATATCAATATGCCGGAAATGGATGGATTGACCTTATTGACAAAACTCAATGAAGTAAGCCCCCTTACCAAAACCGTAATGGTATCTGCCTATGGTGATCTGGACAATATTCGTACTGCCATGAACCGGGGTGCTTTTGATTTTATAACAAAGCCTGTGAATTTTTTAGATCTGGATCTTACTATGGAGAAAACCATCAAACACGTAACCCAGATGAAGGAAACCCTAAAAGCCATTAAAGAAAATAATATACTTAAGATGTATGTGGATGAAACAGTATTGAATTTTATGGGAGGGCGTGAATTTGAATCTTCTCTAATAGCAAATGAAACAATGGAGGCTACTGTGGCTTTTATTGATATATGCAGTTTTACGTCCATTAGCGAAAATGAATCAGCTGATACAGTAGTGGCCCTGCTCAACAAATATTTTGATGTAATGGTAAAAGAGATAATTGCACAAGAAGGATGTGTTGATAAATTTATAGGCGATGCCGCAATGGCTGTCTTCCGTGGCAATTATCACCTGGACAGGGCTGTTGAAGCTTGCCTGTCTGTAAGAAGTAAAATAAATGCCTTACCTGCTTTAGATAAAATATCTTTTACCCCACAGGTTTCCATAGGCATTAATAGCGGCGAAATGGTATCCGGAAATATTGGGTCAGCAAGTTTGCGGCGACTTGATTATACCGTCATCGGCGATACAGTAAATGTTTCGCAACGTCTGCAATCTGTTGCAGGCCCCAACCAAATCGTGATCAATGAAACCTCATACGAAAAAGTAAAAGAATCATTTAATTGCCGTAAAGTTGGGGAAGTGAGTTTGAAAAATAAAACCCACACGATGAATATTTATGAAGTGATGGACTAACAACGCGAAACCAGCATCAAATCCTTTTAAAGTTTAATCTATAAGATTGTGCCTGCTTTTACTACCTGATGAAAAATAATATACTCCTTCTTACTTTACTATTTTGTTTTAATCTCTGTTTTTCGCAAACTGAAAAACCAATTGTAGATTCTTCTTTCCTGGAAATAAATTTAGATGAAATAATAATTTCAGCTTCTAAATTTCCTGAAAAAGGAAAAAATATTGCACAGCAGTATAAAGTTATAGATGAAAAAAAAATCAAATTACTGGATCAGCAAACCTCCGCAGATCTATTATCCCAGGGAGGTAATGTATACCAACGGCAGAATAGTGGAGCCCAATAAAGAAAGCCCTTTAGGCCACATTTCACCACTTTATGGTAATACATCAGTCAATTTTCATAACAATAAAATTTTGGCTGAATTGTTTGTTATGTATAATGGAGCAAAAAAATCTTCCAGTTATAAAACCGCTGGGGAGGATAATCAGATTTACAGTGCTGACCCTGTTCTTGGATTTACACCAGCCTGGGCTACTTTAAATATGCGCTCTTCTTTTACAATAAATAAAAACATAAAAATTCAGTTGGGCCTGGAAAATATATTGGATAAATTCTATAGAGTGTTTGCAAGTGGCATTAGTGCCCCGGGTAGAAATTTTATTGTTTCCGTAAGAGGTAGTTTTTAAAAGGAATTTTGAACTGGGATGATTAAATCCTTTCTTTTGGGAGGTGGGTTGGGGTTAGGAGAACACATCTAAAAAAATGCTGTCATCCTGAGCCTGTCGAAGAACGGAGCCTGAACATAATAAAAAGAAAACGTAATCTAATAAATGGTCCCTCCCCTTGGAAAGTGGTTGGTGTAAGGTATCTAGCCTATCAATAAATAAATTATGCCCCGTCTTTAAAAAATCGTAATTTAATACTCCCTTAAACATAGATACATTCATACTGATAAGTATATATGCAAAACCAACAATTAACAAGCGATATCCAGGCATATGTAACTGAATTATATGACCAGAATCAGACTCCCGATCTTGTTTACCATAATCTTGCTCATACACGAAGGGTTGTAAAAAGAACAATTGAGATTGCATCGAATTATGAACTGGATTCTAAAAATTTATTCATAGTTACTGCTGCGGCGTGGTTTCATGATTGCGGACATTTATTTGGTTGCGCTGAAAATCATGAAGACCGAAGTGGAAGAATGATGCGTAATTATTTTGAAGACAAAGACACAGAAGAAAATACCTTACAGGCAATTGAACATTGTATCCGCTCCACAGAGCTACCGAATAAACCCGAATCACTGCTCGAAGAGATCCTGTGTGATGCAGATACCTACCACTTCGCAACTGATGAATTTCTGCAAACTAATAAAATGGTAAAAAGAGAATTTGAACTGCGAAATCATGTGTACCCTTCTAACTGGAACGATGAAACGCTTTCCCTCCTGGAACAACATGTTTTTTTTACCGGCTACTGTAAAAATCTGCTGGAAGAGGGAAAACTTAAAAACATTGAGATCCTCAGAAAATTTATCAATGACAGATCGGTCAATAAATAATACCGGCTCCCCTCTTCATTACGGATTCCTTTTTATTTTACTTTAATTAATTCCGATGCAAAAACAACATTACTATTCATTAAAGACTGAATGGACAGGCAATACAGGCCAGGGAACACTGAATTATCGTTCCTATGAAAGAAGCCTTACCGTTTTTGCAAATAATAAGGCTGATATTTTATGCACTTCTGATACAGCCTTCAATAGTGATAAAACAAAACACAACCCTGAGGAATTGTTACTGGCTTCTATTTCGTCCTGTCATTTGTTATGGTATCTCCACCTTTGTTCGGAGGCCGGCATTGTAGTACAGGAATATTCTGATAATGCAAAAGGCACAATGGTTGAAACCGCTACTGGCGGCCATTTCACTGAAGTTACTTTATTTCCAACCATTATTGTAAGTGAGGAATCTATGATCAGCAAAGCAATTGAGTTACATGCGAAAGCAAATAAACTTTGTTACATAGCAAACTCCTGTAATTTTCCTATTCTTCATCAGCCGGAAATTAGAATATAAGTGAAGTGAATCGTAAAATGGCAGATGACCTTTAATCAAATAATCCCTTTTGAACTATCCGGGCCTCGCCGTCATTATCCAGGTCTGGTAACCCTTCATAAATAAATTTTTCCCATTTATCTTTTCCATCCGGTCGCTCCTTTGTAGTACGGATCATATAAACAGGCCATACATCCAACTCATGCGGTGCAATCTCATAATTCAGAAATTCAGTAAGTTCATTATCTGTAAGATCTTCCCTGATCCATTCCAATGCTTTTTTTGGTTCCATAAAAACCGGCATGCGGTGTTTGTTAGGCCCATGATTGTGTATCTTCTGCATCAACAGGTTTGCAGGTCTTGTAATCACGGAAAAAGTTCCTTTCATTTCCCCGGTTTCGGGGTCAGGTACAGGTGAATAATTATAGAATCCGGGTATCAATAAATGATCATGCTGTTTCAGTTTAATGAAATACGGGATCTTATTTTTCCAGCCCGTTACCTGCCTGTGCTCATAAATCCCATCCACTGCAATAAGGCAGCGGTTATTTCTAACCCGGTACCAGGCTGATTTTTTGTCAACGATATTTTCTTTCCGGGCATTAGTCATCTGGATCCTGTATTTTTTAATCAGTTCAGGGGTTTTCATGTAATCCGCCACCAGTCCCCATTCAAATTCATTTAAATGAGGTTTGCCATCCCTGCTGTAAATACATAAACATTTTCTGTTCGACATAGAAAGCACATGTGAAGTGGTACAGAAATCAATACCAAGTTGGCCGTCTAAAATAATGGCCGGAAGGATATCGGTAATGAAATGAACCGTATTTGCGGTAAAGGAAAGGTCGTGGCACATTGCTATCAGGTTTCTATATCTGCAAATTTAATTTTTAATTCCTGTCCGGCATACTTCATCGTAAGATAAAGAAGCCCGAACTGCAAATAAAGATCGATATGCACAGTTTCCCCGCTTCCGGGTTTCCAGTCAGTATTCCGGTACATATACCTGTTGATCTTTTCCCTGATATTTTTTGTGATCTTCTTTTTATAGTCTGGGTAAAAATATGTGGAATAGATCCGGTAACCAGCCGGTTTGTGAGCAGCTTTTTCCAGCCGCTCCCTGTGTGCAGGGTCGTTCCACTCGTACAAAAATCGGTGAGGGTCGTTGCTGATACTATTGAAATGTGCGTTGGCTTGTGAAAGGTCATCATAATGGCTGATGAGAAAATATCCTTTAATGCCGTCTTCAAAATGATCTGCTGCCGGCGGCCAGGTATTGCGTACAAAATAACTGCACCCACGCTTTACCGTTTGTTGCAATACTTCCGGCGTAAAAGGATACAGTGGGTTGAACATATCAGCATTTTATAACCGGTACTTCATTAATATCAGTAGTATAACAGGGTGATAGTTTTTGCTGCCTCAGCTTCCATTTTTTATTATATCCCTGTGCAGCATATCTTAAAAGGCCTTTTCCAAACTTTGTATTTACCTTATCAAATACCTGCATTAGTTCTTTGCCTCTTTTCCTGTCAACAGCATCAAAAATACCCATTTGCACTTTGTCTTCAGGCACAAGGTTCAGTACCATCACCCCGGCTTTTTTAAAATTAAAACCTTTCCTGTAAACAATATCCAATCCTTTTAATGCAGCAGCAATAATTTCAGCGGCATTGTTGGTAGCTACTTCCAGGGATATAGATACGGAACGGAAATACTGATTGTCCTGCGTACGATGCGTGTTGGTTTGAATGAAAACATGCACAAGAGCGGTACATGACCCCTGGCTACGCAGTTTGGCCGCGCAAGTATTTGCATAATTGGCAACAGCCTCCCGTATATCTGATTTTGCAGATAACAATTGACCAAATGACCGCGCAGTACAAATTGCTTTTTTCGGTGGGGGCATGTCCTCCCATTCGATACAGGATATGCCTTTGAGTTCATTTAAAAGGCGTTGACCCGTAACCGTCATGGTCTTCCTTATCCATTCTTCATTGGCCATTACAAGGTGGGCACCGGTAAAAATATTGTTTTGTAACAAACACTTCTGATGCTGGCTGCCTATTCCCCAAATATCCCCTACCGAAGTATAATTTAATAAATGATCGATCTGCCATTGTGCTTTCGCCATATGAACACCAATATGTTTTTTTTCTTTTTTAGCGTACCGGTTTGCCATTTTAGCAAGCGTTTTGGTAGGCGCAATGCCAATCGTAATGGGTATTCCCACATTATTAATGATGGTTTCGCGGATAGCCAGCGCCAGTTGGTACAAGTCACAATACTTCATTGCTGACAGATCTAAAAAAGCTTCATCGATGGAATAGACCTCAATGGACGGAGCAAAATTTTTGAGCGTTTCCATTACCCGGTTACTCAGGTCTCCATACAAAGTGTAGTTTGATGAAAAAACGGACACCTTATTTTTCAATAACAATTCTTCCATCATAAAAGCCGGTGCTCCCATTTTGATTCCCATTGCTTTTGCTTCATTGCTCCTGGCAATCACACATCCATCATTATTACTTAATACTACTACGGGCTTGTTTTCAATGGATGGATCAAAAAGCCTTTCACAGGATGCATAGAAATTATTACAATCTACAAGTGCTATCATAATTACACAGTTAAGGCATTGATGATGATCTGGGTAACGGTGCCCCATACCCGAAAATCCATATCATCTTTAACAATGATAGGAGCATATAAAGGATTAGCAGCCATGAGCTTTATACCGCTGCTTGTTTTTACAAAGCGTTTTAATACAAGTTCACTGTTCAATACCGCCAGGATGATCTTATTATCAGATGGCTTTACAGAACGGTCTATCACAAGCAGCGCACCATCTGGTATAAAAGCGCCTGTCATAGAATCCCCTTTTACCCTTATGATGAAAGTAGCGCTCGGCCTGGGCCGCAGGTAAAGGTTAAGGTCAATTTCTTCCTGCATATAATCGGCAGCAGGAGAAGGAAAACCAGCAGAAACCGGACCATCAAAAAAAGGCATAACCAGGCGGCCAGGGTTGATGTCATTTAGAAATACAATATCAGTCATTTATTTTTTGCTAAATTCTTTAGCTAAAGGTATCAGCAAAAACTTTAAAAAAGAACAAAAAAAAAATTAATTTTCTTTGCTGTTGATTTAAAGGTTATTACAAATAAGATTTTAGCTACCAATATATAAAATTCAAAAGAGGAACATTACTTAAAGTAAAACAGCTGGTTGCCATAACTATTGCCTGGATAATCATAGCGCTTTTTATAACCATTTATGATTACCTGGTTTTGCATACCAACATATCACTTGGTCCGGCTCCCAATTATTCTTTTTTTGTTTCTGCAGCTAATAATATGGGCGCCGCTTTGGTAGGCGCCTTGCTGGGAGGAAGTTTCCTGGTATTTTTTGTAAATGTGGTGAGTTTAAGGAAGACCTGATAGCCTCTGCTGAGCTTATGACTGAACTGAATGCTTCTGATAAATATATTTTACGACCCCTGGGTGCAATTAAATTAAAAGGAAAAGAAAAAGAAGTTATGCTGAATGCTTTAACAGAAATGTAAACCAGTATAAAAAAGATCCACTTTATGGAGAGTGGATCTTCTTTATCAGTTTTAAAAATTAATGCCCAGCCCTATTTTAAAAGAACGATTGTATGAGTTGATATTTTTATTCGCATCAACTTTCGATAAGCCATGATCGTATGCTGCAGAAATATTGATCCCGTTAGAAAATTTATAGCCTACACCACCGGTGATCGCCATATCCCACCTGTTAAACTGATCTGTTACGTTCATGGTGTTATTCAATAGATTAAAGCCTAACAATCCCGCAGTACTTTTTACTTCAGCTTTCATTAGATACGAGAATTGTGGACCGACAAAAATCTGGAAACCATCAATATCAGCTTTTACCAGCAATGGAATATCCAGGTATCCAGACTGTAATTTTGAAGTTGCATTAAGGAATTCAGTTCCTTTAAAACTAAGAGCACCTTTTACTACATATCCTTTCTGTGAATAATATACTCCCGGTTCAATTGAGATCATTTTATCCAAAGGAAGAGAAGTGAATATACCTGCAAAAAAACCTGTACGATCTGCAGTTGTGATCCTGCCATCTGCAAAATCCAGGAGTCCTTTAAAATTATCAATTGCATCACCGCGCATACCTGCTGACGATAGTCCTGCTTTTATACCAAAGCCAGGGGTAAACTGAGCGTGTGAGAATGTTGTGAATGCTATAGCCATTAGGAGTAGAATTTGTTTTTTCATATGCTGGGGGAACCGGGGTTTAAGGGTTCTGGCATGAGAAAGAAAATTTATTCTAAAGCTTAAATATTGAAATGTAAGTTTTTGTTAAAGGAATTACTCTCATAAATCAAAAATACCTGTCCTTTTTTCAGGATTTAATAAACACAAATAAAAATTTTGAAGCCCCACTCCAAATCGATAAATAATTATAATTTCAATTAATAAAAATCTTAGATTTGTTTCTCTGATCCCAAAACAACAATCAACCTTTTTAGTTTATACCAATTAGTTACCAGTACCAAACTCAATGCTTAGTAAGGGCTTCATTATTGAAGCCCTTTATTTTTAAGTACAGGTTTGAAAAGTATATCTTTTCTTTGCCAGTTATAAACAAAATTTAAAAGATGGCGCTGTTAGAAAAGCAACTGGTAGTAAAACGTTCTACCATCCCAGGTTCGGGAAAAGGTTTATTTACAAAAATATCTATTGACAAAGGAACTGATATTGTAGAATACAAAGGCAGAATAAGTAACTGGGAGGATGCGAATCATGCAGGAGGTGATAATGCATACATATTTTATATCAACCGCAATCATGTTATTGACGCATTAAAACGCCTGACTGCCCTGGCCAGGTATGCAAACGATGCATTGGGATTGAAGAAAGTAAAAGGCATGACTAATAATTGTATCTATGTTACGAAAGAAAAGAAAGTGTACATTAAATCCACAAAGGATATAGCTGCGGGGTCTGAGATATTTGTTGATTATGGCAAAGATTACTGGGATGTAATAAGAAAAAATAAAAGTGAAAAGTAAGTTTCCTGTCAGACAACAATTTCTGAAATATAAAATATACCTCTCCCCAACCCCTCTCCAAACGAGAGGGACTAAATCATCCCATTTCTTAATTCATAATTACTTTTGTCCGGTCAATAATGCTGCTCTATTCGGCCTTATAAAAAATCCGTTAAGAAAATTGAAGCGGAAGGCGTTAAGAAGAAAAACAGATGTACTAAGGCTTGGTTTCATTCTTAGCTGGTTTGTCGCACGTGGCTTGGTTGAGATATGGAGGTTGAACTTGTTTTCTTTAGCTGCAGATTCAATTTTTAGGATTTTTTATACAGCCTTGTCCCGTAAGCTTTTGGGATTGTTCCACTTTTGTATCAAAACAAAAGTGGAATGAAAATAACCTACACTAAAAGAAATTTCTTTTTAAATAGCACAGGTTTTACTTTTAAAGCAGAGACAGTAGTGATTAAATATTAAAATTTTTTAAAACTTATATTTTTTTGTAATCTTGCATTCTACAATATTTTGAATATGAGCTTCTGATTTATTTTCAGGTTTACAGGTAACATTTATTGCAGGCCTGTCTATTTTTAAATGATAAATTAAGAACTCATGCCCGTTCCTCAAAAATCTTCTTATAGTTTTTCTAATATAGCTTCCATTATTCGCCAGTCACTCAATGGCGAACAACAGGATTACACTACCGGTAGTATCCGCAGGGCTGTGATATTGCTTGCCATACCGATGATGCTTGAGATGTGCATGGAAAGTGTATTTGCTATCGTGGATATATTTTTTGTAAGTCACCTGGGAAAGCATGCCACCTCTGTAGTGGGATTAACAGAGTCGGTTATCACTATCGTGTATTCCCTTGCCATAGGAATAAGTATGGCAGCAACGGCAATGGTTGCACGAAGAATTGGTGAGAAGGATCCTGCAGCTGCGAGCAAAGCAGGGATGCAGGCGATTTTTGTATCACTGGCGTTAACCATTTTAATAACCATCCCGGGTTTTATTTATGCCGGTGATATTTTACGTTTAATGGGAGCCGAAAAAGATGCTGTAGCAATGGGAATAAAATACACCCGTATCATTATGGGTGGAAGTGTAGTGATCATGTTACTTTTTCTGATCAATGGTATTTTCCGGGGCGCCGGTGATGCAATGATGGCAATGAAAAGTCTGTGGCTTGCCAATATCTGTAACATTATTTTATGCCCGATATTTATCAGGGGGCTTGGCCCTATACCGGCCTATGGTTTAATGGGGGCTGCTATTGCCACCACAACAGGGCGGAGTATTGGTGTGTTCTACCAGCTTTATCATCTCTTTAATGGTAAAAGGCTAGTAAAATTAACCATCAGGCATCTTACTCCCGACTGGAAAATCATCAGGTCACTTATTACAATTGCCTGGCCCGCTACCCTGCAATTCCTTATTGGTTCTGGAAGCTGGATAATACTGGCAAGCCTGGTAGTACATACCGGACAAAGTGAAGCCTCTGCCGGTTACCAGATCGCAATCAGGATCGTATTGTTTTTTATTTTGCCGGCCTGGGGAATGAGCAATGCTGCGGCTACCCTTGTAGGGCAAAATCTCGGTGCAGGCCATCCGGAACGTGCAGAATTATCAGTGATCAGAACTGCAAAGTACAACGCACTTTTTATGGGTTTTGTTTCAATAATTTTTTTGGTTTTTGCGCGGCAGATTATCTCATTTTTTACAACAGAAGATTCAGTTATGGCCTATGCTATTGAAGCATTACGGATAGTAAGTGCCGGTTTCTTCTTTTACGGAATCGGTATGGTAATGGCAAACGCATTCAACGGGGCTGGTGACACACGAACACCTTCCATCATTAACTTCTTTGGATTCTGGTTGTTTCAGATACCTTTAGCCTTTATACTTGCTAAAACCCTGGAAATGGGACCTACAGGGGTTTTTATTGCTATACCTGTGGCTGAAACTGCAATTGCGATCTCAGCTTATATATTATTTAAACGAGGAAAATGGAAATTAAAAAAGATCTGATACAGTAAAAAAAATAACGGGATAGTAACGATAAACTTCATGGTCCATTATTTGCTTTATTACCTTTGCAAAAAATAGAATTAATGAAAACCAGCACAAAAATATTACTGAGCTTATCAGCAATTGCGGCCACCGGAACTCTTATCTATTTAACCCGTTCCTGTAATACCCGTCGCAGGTTAACTCATATATCTAATGAAGGATATGAAACAGCACATGATATTTTATACCCTACTCGATACAACAGGGCAAAAAAATTACATTACGGTCCGGTATTACCTTTGGATGATCCTTTTACTGAAAATTTTTAAACCATTTATTCTTTAAGCTTATATTAATACCTGATCCATAATTTTCCGGGCAGTATCCGTATATCAAAAACCTTTGACCTTATTAATTCGCCATCAAGCTGTGCAAAAATTTCTTCATTTGCTTCTATGCGAATACTTTCTTCCTGACTGTACAAAATAAATGGGAGATCAAGATGTTTTCCTTTTTCAATTACTGGCAGATAACGTAACCTTTTCAGAAGAGATAAAGGCTTACACAATAAAAGATCCAGTTTGCCATCGGTAACAGAAGCCCGGGGAGTAACCATAAACCCGCCACCTGTCCGTGAAGAATTGTTTACGATCACCAGCAGAAACCGGTCTTGTAATATTTTTTCTCTGGTACGAATTGTAAATGTGTGCTCTTTAAAACTAAATATTTTTCTTATTACTACGGTGAGGTAGCCAAGGTGTCCTCCCAACCACCTGATCATTCCGATACTTTTTAAAACTTCTCCATCAAAACCAATACCTGAACTATTTACATAGATCTGATCATTGCAAAGCGCGGCATCTACTTTACGGGGGGGTGCAGAAAGAGCAATTTTTAATTGTTGTTCTGGTGTGCTATCCCCATAAAGTTTCCAGGCAAAATCATTTCCAGTACCTCCTTTAAATAAAAAAAGTGGTAATGTGATATTGCGGTTTTTATTCAGAAAATAATTCAATGTTCCATCCCCTCCTACCAGCCAGATATCTGAAAAGCCATCGTAATTTTCCGGCCAGTTAAAAGCAAATAGCTCATACTCTATCCTAATTTCGGTAAGCTGTAGTACCAGCCAATTGCCAATCTTAATGGCGCTTCCTTTGCCAGATAAATTATTAACCAGAATAGCAACTTTAAATAAACCTGGCTCTGCCAATTGTAAAATAAGATTTGATAAGGAAAATGAAAATAAGGTTTTTCTACATATATAGAAGACCGAACGGTTATTTATACGGAAATTGCTGATGCATTCCTATAAGATGTATTTTGAGGTTACCTTAATTGTTTGTTAAGGGGCGTATATATAATTAACTAATCTGGCATAATATTGTCTGATATATAGCTGAGAAAATTAAGTCGGCGATAAGATTTGAAAACCAAAAACAAAAGATCATGAAAAAATTATTCCTGCCATTAGCATTTGCTGCATTATTATCAGCATGTAACACTAAAAAAGAAGAAGATAAAAGGGATTTATTGTACCTCAATGATACTACTGCTTTAAACAATAATGTGATGAGCGATACGGCAACTGTAAACCAGGTGGCACCTGTTGTTGCCCCACCTGCAGCACCCGTTGTAACTTATACAGCTCCCAAGGCTAAAAAAATCACAACTACTAAAAAACCACCACGCCCTGTTGTTACACCCACTAAGGAGCCTGCACCGGTTGATAATACTGCAAACACAGAAAACACCGGTACTCAAACTACAGGCACAGGTACTACGGGAACAGGAACTGGAACGGTAGATAATACTACAACTATGCCTGAAAAAAAAGAAGGTATAAGTAAAGCCGCAAAAGGAGCAGTTATCGGTGGGGTTGCCGGTGCAGCTGCAGGAGCTATACTTACAAAAAAAGGTAAAGGTGCAGTGATCGGTGGTGTAATAGGTGCAGCCGGCGGATATATACTTGGTCGCAAAAAAGATAAGACAGATGGTCGAGTGAATTAAAGTATTATTTTATTAAAAGGGGCCCCGTTGTTTTTCAATGGGGCCTTTTTATTTGCGACTTATTTTATTTGTATAATCACTGTCTTCTATATTACATTTTAAATTTTGAATTGGGGTGTTTTAGTCCCTCTCCTTAGGAGAAGGTTTGGGGTGAGGTCGGGAGTCGAAGGACAAGCATGAACACAATAAAAAGAAAACGCAATCCAAAAAGGATTTTTTTATAATTGAACAACCCAGTTTAGCAGGTTTGATTACATTTGATTTAAATGAATCTTAACCCAGATAATATATTATTAATCGGTTCTATACTTCTTATAATTAGTATACTCGCCGGTAAAACATCTGTGAAATTTGGGGTTCCTACACTAATATTTTTTTTGTTAATAGGTATACTTGCCGGTTCAGAAGGTATTGGAGGAATTCATTTTGATGATGCAGGTTTAGCGCAACTGATAGGTATAACAGCTCTTAATTTTATTTTATTTTCCGGCGGATTAGATACTAACTGGAAAAGAGTAAAACCAATTTTATGGCGGGGAGTTGCTTTATCTACCCTGGGTGTTTTTATTACTGCATTGAGTGTGGGTTTATTTGTACACTATTTTTTTGATTTTACATTACTGGAGGGTTTATTATTAGGTTCAATTGTATCTGCAACAGATGCCGCTGCTGTATTTTCTATCCTTCGGGGTAAAGGAATAAGACTAAAGGGCTCACTGGGGCCGGTGCTGGAACTTGAAAGTGGCAGCAATGATCCTATGGCGTATTTTTTAACCATATCTCTCACTAACATAATTAAATCGGGTGAAATTCAACCACTACACCTCGCCGTTAGTTTTTTACAGGAATTTATTATTGGTGGTGTTATCGGTTATGGAATGGGAAGAATAAGCCAGTTTCTTATTAACAAGATCAAGCTGAATACGGAAGGACTTTACCCTGTTCTTTTAATGGGACTGGCAGTTTTTACTTATGCCGGTACACATTTTTTAGGGGGAAACGGTTTCTTAGCCACTTATCTGTGTGCAATCGTGCTGGGCAATAGAAGTTTTATACATAAGCGTACACTTACCCGCTTCTATGAAGGCCAGGCCTGGTTATGGCAGATCATTTTATTTCTAGCACTTGGGCTGCTGGTATTTCCCTCACGCATAATACCCATTATTGGTGTAGGATTACTTATTGCTGCTTTCCTGATATTTATTGCAAGGCCATTAGGTGTATTCATCAGTCTTGTTTTCTTTAAAACAAACCTGCGCAGCAAATTATTTATTTCATGGGTAGGGTTAAGAGGAGGTATTCCGATCGTATTTGCAACTTATCCTCTACTGGCCGGACTTGAAAAAGCTGATATGATTTTTAACCTTGTATTTTTTATTTCCGTAAGCTCAGTATTGTTACAAGGAACTTCCCTTGCCACTATTGGTAAATTATTACATGTTATACTACCGGATTCGGCTAAACGAAAAGATGGAACCAATGCCATGGAATACCACAGGTCTCACATGCAAGAAATTGAAATACAGGATTCTTCACCGGTTACAGGTAAGAAGATTGTAGATCTTGATATAGAATCCTCCATACATATAATGTCTATAAAAAGAAAAGAAAGTTATATTCAACCTGTAGGCTCAACCCGGCTGTTAAAAAATGACACCATTTATATATTGGTAGATGACCAGAAGGCCCTGGAATACGCAGAAAATTTTTTTAAAGGATCGGACCAAAAAAAAAGCAACCCGTGAGGTTGCTTTTTTTACAGGTATAAATATTATTGATCGCTTTTTATTTTGATCTTGGTTTTTTCATCATCTGATTTTACCTTGATCTTACCATCATCCGTTTTGATCTTATCTTTGGTTTCCCCATCTACATTTATCTCCTTACTCTGCAATTCTTTTAACTTCATTAATTGCTCAGCCGTTAAAACAGCCATTATCTTATTCTTTTTGTCATTTTCCAAAGACGCTCTTTTTGATTTTCTATCTTCAACAGGTATTTCACTTTTTATCATTTCCTGCATCTTAGACCTGTAATCCTCATTGATCATTTTGATCTGATCATTTTGTATTGCAGACAACCCAATCTGCTCTAACAAGCGGGGATTTATACGGTCCTTTTGCCTTTCTCTCCTTTCTGATGATTGCTTCATTTCATCTGAAGAAGTAGATTGGGCAAATGCCGAAAAGCTTAAAGCGGTAATAGTTATAATACTTAAGAGTATCTTTTTCATTTATAATTTTTTAATGTAAAATTTTATTGCGTTATATATCCTACTCAGACAAACTTCATGCTAATAAATATAAATGCTGCCTGTTAATATATTGTTGCATATTATTTAGCAGAATTACGATTAATATAAATTAATGATATGTAAAATATATTTCCTGAATCAACTTCATAATTTTTTAAAAAATTTCAAAGAGTGCAACTCCTTCATTTGCCGGTGATAATACATTGCATATATTAAAGTAAAATTTATATTTGCCTCCATGAAAGTAACAGGGTTTTCATTCATCAAAAATGCAGAAAAATACCATTATCCAATTATTGAAGCATTAAGGTCGATCTTACCCCTATGTGATGAGATTGTTGTGGCAGTGGGAAATTCAGAAGACAATACCCGGGCAATTGTAGAGGCTGTTGATCCAAAGATCCGGGTAATAAATACTGTTTGGGATGATGCATTAAAAGGTGGCGGAAAGGTACTTGCTGCAGAAACTGATAAGGCCCTGGCTTCCATTGGAAGTGAAAGTGACTGGTGTATTTATATCCAGGGAGATGAGGTGATGCATGAAGCGGGACATAAGGCGGTTATGAACGCAATGCTAAAATGGAAAGATGTTGAAAAGGTAGATGGTTTATTACTGAAATATATCCACTTTTTTGGTTCATACGACCATATAGCAAATGAATCGGGATGGTACCGCAATGAGATCCGTGTGATAAAAAATAATAAATCTTTTTATTCTTACCGGGATGCACAGGGTTTCCGGAAAGGTAATAATGAAAAATTAAATGTTAAGCCGGTTGATGCCTGGATCCACCATTATGGATGGGTACATGAACTAAAAAATATCTGTGCGAAATTTATTGTAAAAGATAAAATTTATTTTGGCAAAGAGGGAGACCTGGATAATATAACGGTTCCGGATAACCTTATTCCTTACCTCGTAAGGTCATTAAAAAAATTCACCGGCACCCATCCGAAAGTAATGTTGGAAACGATCAGCAAAACAAACCTCAATTTTGAATATGATCTTTCTACCAACCGCTTGAAATGGAAAGACCGTTTTAAAAATCTTGTAGAAAAGATCACCGGAAAACGACCTTTTGATTATCAGAACTACAAGATCATCTGATTTGTTTATGAGTGATAGTTCAAAGTAATTCTACTTTTTCCATAATATCATTTCCCTGGATCTGATCAATTATATCCAGCCCTCCTACAATTTTTCCAAAACAGGTATGTACTCCATCCAGGTGTTGGGTTCCTGCACGGTTGTGGCAAATGAAGAATTGAGAACCACCGGTATCTTTTCCACGGTGAGCCATAGACATTACTCCCCTGTCGTGAAATTGTTTATCCCCGCTTGTTTCGCATTTAATAGAGTAGCCCGGGCCACCGGCGCCTGTTCCATCCGGACAACCGGTTTGTATCATAAAATTGGGAATTACCCGATGAAATTTCAATCCGTTGTAATAACCTTTTGAAACAAGTTTTTTAAAATTTTCAACAGCAATCGGTGCTGCATCATCATATAATTCAAAGGTTACTTCTCCCTTATTTGTTTTGATCTTTCCTTGTGTTAATGGAGCCATATTTTTTTTGTAAAAGTAGCGATAGATAAACAATTCAATACATAAATGATACATTATTTAATAGGAACAATAGCTGCAAGGAGGTAATACACTATATTTATTTAAACAGCATAAAGTATCACATGCAAAGAACAAACCCGGAGATAGATATAATACTTGATATTTTAAAGGCAATGATGCAATCAAGACCAGGACATGTTTTTTTTGAAAGTCTTTATCAGCAATATTGCGAACGGGGAAGTTTAAGCAAAAAACAACTTGAAGGCCTTCATGACGCAGCATTAAAATCAAAAGGGATACATCCCGGTAAGCTGGCTACTTTGCAGGCTATCATAATGAAGAAACCCACCAAATACAGATCAGAAATACCAAAGGCGGTGGAGCCTCCCCAGGTTGATGAAAAAATAAAGGAAATGATCGACAATATCCTGAGTAAATATCCTGAACACAAAAGAGTACTATTTTTTAAAGCAAAATTTTTAAGCAATAATTCAATGATCGCTTCAGAAATTGAAGAGCTTAAAAAATTCCATACATTATTAAATAAATAGACTGATTATATATTTACGGTATTTAAATTGGCATGCCAATTGAGTTTTACCTGTCAAATAAACAATCATGAAAAAAAATATTTTATATGCCGCAGCCGGATTAGCAGCAGGGGTAGCTTATTACATAGTAAGTAAGAAAAAATCGGGGAGAAAACAGGATTATACAACACCACCTATAAAATCACATCATGTGACAGATGTATTTGCACGCGCTAAAGAACAGGCGGTAAAATAAATTTTAAGCTGTTGTTAAAAGGAAAATGATCATAATCAGATCTATGATCAATGCAAGATTTTTCATTTTTACGCAGATTAATGCAAAAGGAATAAAGATGCACAAATAATGCCGGATGATACTATTTATTGCATTTGTTCTTTAATAAGAATCCTAAACATCTTCGTTGTCTTTTTCATCTCCAAATACACTTATTCCTTCTTCATCATCTGAGGAAATAGTTGTATCTGCAAACATATTCATCTTAGGAGGTACAATATTTTCTTGTCCAGGTATATCAGAAACATCAGGTAGATCGAAGATTACTTCTTCTACCTGAAGCCTTTCTTGATCATGGGGTGAATCAGGCAGATCAGCGTTTATGATTGTCTTTTTATCATCTGTCATTTCAAAAGACCTTTTTACACTTTGATTATCATCCATATAATAATTTTAAGAATTTGAACAACTCAATTCATCTATACATTTAAATATCTCTTTACTGGTAAAAGGTTTGGGAATAAAATAATCAGCTCCTTTTTTTATTGCTTTGTTTTTATTCTGGATACTGTCATGCGCTGTGATCATCGCGATCTTTATCCCGGGGTATAATGACTTTACAGCATCTATAAAATTCAATCCTAATCCATCGGGTAAATTATTATCCAGGAAAATAATATCTGTTTTTTCTTCTTTCAACATTATTTCAGCCTGCGCCAATGTATTTACCTGGTCAAACACAAGATCCCTCTGCTTTAAAAGTTTACTTAGCAAATAACAAATATCTCCCTCATCATCAACAATCAAAATCTTACATGTTTTGGTTTGAGTAGCATTCAGAATATCCATAAACATTGATTTCTTCAAATGATACAATATTCTATCCAAACTTCTTTAGTATGTGAAGCCCTTATCCTAATTCCGGGAGGGAAATTTATTCCCTGATTTGTATTAAAAAAAGGACAAGAAAAAAAATATTGTCATCCTGAGCTGTTGAAGGACGAAGCAGACGTCCCACACTTATAGACGTGGGACACTTATCTTATTTCTTTTTTAACTAGACGCCCTACACCTATAGACGTGGGACACCTATTTATTTTGTGATAAGTGAACATAATAAATAGAAAAAGAAACCCCATACTACCCCACTACCCAAGAAATTTCTCTTTGAAGAGTTCAGGTGTTGTGTTTTAAAAAAGCTAACTTTTACATCCCACTAATGAAAGAAATGATTAATCTACACCTCCTTTCCGGGTTGCCTTTCTTTGCTCCGGCCATTTCGCTGGTTCCCCTGTTCTTGAATTTAAAGGTAACCTGGCTTTTTCGCGTGAGGTTTTTGCAGGATCTTCACTTGCCATATATACAAGCATAGCTGTTAAGATTACGTTGTTACGAACATCGTCAAAAACTATTTTATCATATGTATCACGGTTGGTATGCCATGTATAATTACCATAAGACCAGCTATTGGAACTTAGAGAAAATGCAGGTGCACCTGCAGCAACGAAAGAAGCAAAATCAGAACCACCCCCACCCGGCGTTCCGGGAAACTTCGTTTCCACCTGGTCTTTAATGGCGGAAGGAACTTTTGATAACCAGCGGCCAATATAATCGTAAGCATGTAAGAATCCCTGGCCTGAGATATTTACCACTCTACCCGTTCCATTATCCTGGTTAAATACGGCCTGTATATTCTGAACGATCTCAGGATGGTCCTCAACAAAAGCACGGGAACCGTTTAATCCCTGTTCCTCGCTACCCCAATGCCCTACCAGTATTGTGCATTTAGGTTCAGGATAAATCTTTTTTAATATCCGCATTGCTTCCATCATAACCAGTGTTCCCGTACCATTATCTGTTGCACCGGTTCCTCCATCCCAGGAATCAAAATGAGCTGAAAGTATTACATATTCTTCCGGTTTTTCTTTACCACGGATCTCGGCGATCGTGTTAAAAGTAGGAACCATACCCAGTTCACGCGATTCTGTTTGTACGCGTATCTTAGGTTTATTCCCCGATTCAGTAAGCCTGTACAGCATTCCATAATCCTCTAAAGAAATATCTATCGACGGAATTTTTGTAGTATTGGCACTGAAGATCTTATTTACCCCAAAACCTCTCGACCAGTTGGAAGTAACCACACCTGCTGCGCCGGCTTTTTCAATTGCCAATGCTAAAGCTTTGTTGGATAACCCGGTTTTACTTACGCGCTTACCCCAGGCATCCGTTTTTTCTGTACGGTCTTTTTTCATTTTTTCAAATGACTCCTTAGTTCCGAATTCTTCCCAATTGTAATCCGGCCGGCCGGTGGGTTGATTCATCGACATCATTACAAATTTACCTTTAACATTAGGAAGCCATTTTTGAAAACTTATAGAATCTGTTGCCTCACCAAGAATGATCATTTCTGCAGTAACTCCTTTACTACCTGTAGCAGGGCTCCAGGCTAATTGTGTTCCTTCCAGTGATCTAACCCTGGGTGATACCATATCTATATGTGAAATTCCTCTTTCCCATCCCCTCCACTCTCCCCATTTTTCATTACGTGCTGTTATACCCCAGCTTTTATATTTTTCAACAGCCCAATCATTGGCATTTTTCATCTGAGGTGTACCTACCAGTCGCGGGCCTATGAGATCTGTTAGTTCGTGTGCCATCATTTCGAGATTTTTACTGGCAGCTTCTTTTATGATACCTGATAAAATTATTGAATCAGGAGACTGGCCGCTACTCTTAATTATTATTCCCAGGAAAATAACAACAATGATCGATTTACATTTCATGCATTATAATTTATAATTAAAAATTAATACCCTTTTGCTGACATCTGAGCTTGTCGAAGGACGAAGCGAGATCAAAATAAAAGAAAACGAAATTTTAAAACATATTCGGCTTCAAAGGAGAGGGACTATTTATCTCCTTCCCGGCGATGAACCAGGTCGTCAATATCCTGCTCATTACCAGGTATCAGTTCTTCATTTTGTTTAAGTTGTACAATTTCATCCACATCTTTTTCACCCGGATCGATTTTTTCTTCAACCTCTCCATATTTTAGAGTAGATTTTATTTCTTCAGCTTTTGATTTATCTGAAGGCATTTTTTCAATTTCTTTTTCAGTTTGTTTATCAATCATATAGAATGTTTAAAGTTATTCATGGAAAAATGTGCCAGCTTTACGGCTTTGCTTCGATAAAATTATAATGAATTATGATACAATTATAACAGTTTACTTTAAGGATTCTACTTCAGAGTTGCTAACTTTGTGCCCTTTAAGCAATACATATGTCCGCAATATTAATCTTCTTCTTTAGCCATTGGTTCCTTTCTTTATTTTTTCATTCTTTCTTTTTGCACAGGTATGCCTCTCACCAGATGTATACAACCAGTAAAATATGGGAGAAGATCTTTTATTTTCTTACATGGCTAACCCAGGGTTCTTCTTACCTCGTTCCTCGTGCTTATGCAGTAATGCATCGTATGCATCATGTTTACAGCGATACTGAGAAAGATCCACATTCCCCTCATTTTTTCAAGGATATAATTGATATGATGAAGCATACTGCCCGGATCTATAATAATTTTCTTACGGGCAAGGACATTCCGGAAAAACAATTTACCCGGGAATATTTACCGGTGTGGGCGTCATTAGATAAGATCGGAAACGGATGGTTATCCAGGTTAATATTTGGTTTGATATACATCTCCTTTTATATAATTTTTGCTCCTTCAGCCTGGTGGTATTTGTTATTACCTGTGCATTTTTTAATGGGACCTGTACAAGGTGCAATTGTAAATTGGTTTGGTCATAAATTAGGCTACAGTAATTTTAATAATGGCGACCATTCCCGCAATACAACTCCATGGGGAATATTTTTAATGGGAGAACTGTTTCAGAATAATCATCATCATGCAAAAGAGAGTGCAAACTTTGCAAAAAAATGGTATGAGTTTGATCTTACTTTCATTGTTATGAAAGTCTTGAATGCTACAGGAATAATAAAGCTTAAACCTGCTTTTGTTGTAAACCATTCAATTGAGCAACAAGAAGCTGCCTGATCAATTTAATTGTCTTTAAAAAAAAATAGTGTAAAATAAGTTTATGATAAACTTTTTTATCGTGTAGAATAATATACATTTTATTCATAACACCCCTAATTCACTTTTCAAATTTTTTAAAGCAGGTTCCCAATTCATATATTAGATCCGAAGCCAGCATACTATGTTTTGAATGTTTACGGGCCGCTAAATCTCCGGAATATCCATGAATAAAAGCTCCTGCTATTGCGGCTTCTTCCGTTTTATATCCCTGTGCGCACAATGAACTGATTATACCTGTTAGTACATCACCACTGCCTGCAGTTGCCATTCCATTATTACCTGTAGTATTGAAATAAATTCCATCTTTAGTAACTATTGTTGATCTATGGCCTTTCAGCAGAATAGTCACTTTAAACTTCCGCGAAAAATTGATCTGTGTAATTAACCTGTTCAATGCAGTATCATGATTATGAGTCATGCGATCAAATTCTACCGGATGTGGAGTAAGAATAATATTACTATTTAAAAGAGGGTAATGATCTTTATTGCGGGAGAGGATCGTTAATCCATCTGCATCTATTACAAGCGGGCCTTTGTAATTATTTAATAAAAAATAAAGCAGCTCTGCACTTTCTTTACCTGTTCCGGCACCTGGCCCAAATCCTATTGAATTAAATCCTGCTAATTCTTCAACCGTGAGATCATTTCTTTTCCTTATCCTTGTCATGGCTTCAGGTAATTTGCATAACAATGATACTTCTGCTTCAGAAGGTATAAGTGCAGTTAATAATCCGCAACCCGATCGGAGAGTGGCCATTGAACTTAAAATGGCAGCCCCGGTTTTACCCTTGCTGCCCGCAATTAAAAGTGTGTGACCAAAAGATCCCTTATGACCTGTTACAGGGCGTACTTTAATTATGGAGCTAAGCAGATCTGAATTAATATTGTGAAGAGATCTTTTATGTATTGTAAGAAAATCGTTAATGTCAGCATTATTTGCATCCGGAAAGTACTTTTCTTTAAATCCGGATTTGCTGATCTTCATACAAATAAAATTTATGAACTAAACTGTACTTTATTTTTGGGTTCAAATTGTGGAATGTAAATATCAAAGGTGGCGCCTTTTCCTAATTCACTTTTTGCAAGGATAACACCCTTGTGATTTTCTATTATCTTATTAACAATAGCAAGCCCGATACCTGTTCCTTCATATTCACTTCTGCCATTAAGACGCTGAAACATTTCAAAGATCCTGAACCTGTATTGCGGTTCAAAACCGATCCCATTATCACTAAAGCAAAGGTGACAGTATTCAAGTGACGATGATAATTGATCACAAGGAATATCTTTCCCGTACTTAACTTCACTATGAATTTTAATAACTGGAGGAACTCCTTCTTTTGAAAATTTTAAAGAATTACTGATCAGGTTTTGCATAACCTGCCTAAACTGGTAAGGGATAACAAATGCCTCACACAATTTATCTGCTTCTATAACCGCATGCTTACTATTTATCACCTCCTTGATTTCATTAGTAACTTCTGCTATCAATGAATTAAGGTCTGTATGTTCGATCTTCAGGTCGACGTTGTTGGTCCTCGAATATTCTAAAAGATCCATGATCAAAACCTGCATCCGGTTGGCGGAAGATTGCAGGCGGCGGAAATATTCTTTTCCGGTTTCCGAAAGATTTTCATTCTCTTTATCGAGTATCCTGTCAGAATAAGTTTGTATTTTTCTAAGGGGCTCCTGCAGATCATGACTTGCGATATATGCAAAGCTCTGTAACTCTTTATTTATTTTTTCCAGTTCAATGGTTCGTTCAGCGACTTTTTGTTCTAATGAAGACTTAACCTCTTCATTCATCTCCTCGAATTTTTTTGTTGCAATTATCTTTTCTGTTGTTTCAATACAAACTACTATTATTCCATCAACCTCTCCCGTATCCCTGTAAAGTGGACTGTAACAAAATGTCCAGTAAACATCCTCCAACATTCCGTTTCTATAAATTGGTACCAGCTGATCTTCACTCCATACTGCTTCGCCTGTGGCTAAAACTTTTTGTATCAAAGGATGAATTATGTGCCAGATTTCTCCCCAGCATTCATTCGCTTTTTGCCCTAATGCAACAGGATGTTTACCATCATCACCCAGGATTTTTCTATATTCATCGTTGTAAAATTGGATGAGATCTTCTCCCCACCATACAAACATGGGGAATTTAGAATTGAGTATAATATTTATTGTAGTTTTTAAATGAGAGGGCCATTCTCTAATAGTGCCTACAGAATTAGAAGACCAATTGAAGGCACGGGTTAGTTCTGCCATTTCTCCTTTACCAATAAGATTATTCTGTATACCGTTTGTGGATTGCAATTCAGGTTATTTATTCTTGAGCAATAACTGCAATTTAATTATTCTTCTCCTTCTAACTTAGCTAATTCCCCTTCATCAAGATCCGCTTCGGGTACCGGTTTTGTATTCAGATCGGGATCTTTTTCCATATCTTTTTCAGCTTCGTTATGTGCAGCATCTGTAATTTTCGAATCAGTCTGGATATTATTATTATTTTCTTTAGCTCTGTTTTTATTTTCCTGCATATATTTTATTTTAGTTTATCAATTTACTTTTTCTTTTTCCTTATCAAATTTATTAAATAGATCCAGTTTAAAAGCTACATTTCCATCTGCACCTGGCCTTCCCCGGATATAAATACTGCGACCTCCTTTCTTATCAGCTCCTATATTTTCTGGATTAAAATCGGCAGCCCGTTTTTTTAAATTATTCAATGGAACCTGGATACTCATATCTGTTCCACCTTTCTGACTATACACGCCTTCCACAAACATTGAAAGCACAGTAGACTGAATCTCCATCCGGTTAATTTTTATCTCCCTGTCTTTTACCTCAAGCCTGTTCTTTAATTCTGCAAAGCGAATATTCTCAAAATCCCTGTTCTTAAATACAAAACGTTGTAATTTTTTCAAAGGCTCATAATTATTAAGTACACCGTTCTTCAAAGAAAAATCAATAATACTGGTTATGCTGGAAGGCAATACCTTTCCTTTTGAATCTATCGTCATTGCGGCATTGATCTTACTGGTAAGTTTACCATCTAGATTCTGCCCGGTTATTCCATCCTGGCCAAAATTATCAAATGCCTTAAAAACACGGCTTACATCCACGTTATCCATATTCACAAGCAAACGGGCATTATGGGCATTTCCAACAACATTAACCAAAGAACCGTTAAGGTTCATTCTTCCTCCGGCATGTTCCATACTTACATTGTTTATTAAATACCTGTCAGAAAGTAAGGTGATATCTGCTACTGTATTACTTGCATCAAAATTTTTATAATGCAGGCGGTCTGCTTTAACATTCACATGCAGACGACCCTGTTCCAGCAGTTCATCAATTTTTGCCGTTGCCGCATTCATTCCTTTACTCCTGGAGGATTTGTTTATTTTTTTCTTGGAATCCAGTAAATAAGTAAAAGCTCCAAGGTCAAGAGAAGGCGAGTAAATATTCCAGTCAATGTTAGCTTTATCAGGCTGCGTATTTATCAGCGTTAAAAGATTCTTTGCCTGGCCCTGCATTGTGATATTTTGTCCTTTAACTGATGTTGAAAGATTTTCTACAAACACATCTGAATTCCGGAAAACAATCATACCATTTACATTTTTCATTTCAACATCCCGGGTAGCATATAAGATATTGCCATTTTTAAAAGAAACTTCTCCGTTTAAAAAAGAATTTGTTTTATCGTTTTTTACAATTGGACCTTTGTAATTCAACCGGATCTCACCGGTACCTTCCCGCAATTTTAATGAATTGCTGCCTACCAGTTCATTTAATTTTATGAGATCGAAGGCAGAGCTCATATCGCAACTAAGCTCCGGTTCAGTAAGATTTAATATCTCAATTTTTTTGGAAGTAATAGGAAGGTCGTGCCAGGTAGCAGTAAAATTATTTATTTCAATTTTTGAGTTGGGATCTTTTCTTGGAAATCCCGGAACAACTTCATTAGAAAAAAATCCTTTGAATGTTGCTTTTTCAAAATCAAGAAAGGGAGTTATTAATTGTGTATTTTCTGTCATCCATGTTATATATACCAAAGGCTCTCCTCCTTTTAATGGTCCCTTTATGGATGCAGTAACATTTAATGGCTTGCTTAATCCTACTATCGCTAATGAATTAGATATCTTTTCAGGAACCAGTGTACGCACAAACGGATAAGCTATTTTATTACTGATAATATTTAAACTGAACTGCGGAGAAATTCCGGAGAAATCAAAAAACCCGGTAATATTAAAAGGTTGACCAGATATTTTTACAGGGATCTTATTAAAAACAAGTTGCTTTCGCAGCTTATCCATTTGCATTTCAAAATTGCCACTGAAAACTTTCTCTTTTAAGAAACTTCCTCTTCTTGTATTAAATGCAAGACTTTTGATTAGGATTTCAGCCTTCGAATTAAAAGAAGTGGCATTATCATTATCGTCTACATCAATTTTTATATTCTTAACCACGAAGTCGTGTAATTTTTCTCTTTTCAGGTCATTGATAATAATCCTTACATTATTCAACACGATCTTTTTCAATTCTATGTTTGAATTTTTGGCCACACTTTTAACGCTGTCTTTCTTTCCTCTCATCAAATAGGTATTTGTGTAACCGGAAGTGTCTGTATATAAATAAATTTCTCCATCGTCTATTCGAAGCCCTTTTAGTGGTGGTTCTTTTTTTATCAGTTTGGAGACGGCGAGACTTACAAATATTTCCTTGCCTTTAAAGAAAGTATGCTTGTGTTGCGAAAACATTGTATCTGTTAATGTAACATTGTTCAACAGAACTGAAATAGATGGAAAATTTCTAAGGAAACTTAATTCAACCTTTCCCACAGAAAGTTTACCATTAAGTTTTGTTTCAATTTCCCGGGTTACCTGGCTTATTATAGTTTTTTTATTTATTGATACATAGGCAAACACACCTACTATGAGAACAATGATCAATACAGCTAAGATCTTTAATACTAAGAATAAATATTTACGGGAATTTTTCACTAAGCAGCAATCTTTTTAATATACTTTACTAATTTTTATATGGGGTGTACATTCTTATCCAATAATAATGCTAATATATATAGATTACTATTTTCGGGTACTAAATTGCCGGGGAGGATAGCTTATAACATTGTTAATCCTCTATTTTTGACAAGTACTGGCATATAAACTGACATAAAATGAAACTGCATTTGGTAAGTGTGGGGAAACCACACGACAGTTATGTAAAAGAGGGAACTGAAATGTTTACTAAACGAATTGCTCATTACTTTCCGGTACAATGGCATATAATTTCCTCTACGAAGCAGGTAAATGGAAATGAAACCCTGCAAAAACAAAAAGATGCGGAAGCAATATTTCCCTTGATTCAAAAAGATGATTATTTGATTGTTCTGGATGAAAGAGGGAAACAGATGGATAGTATGGAATTAGCTGCCTTCTTGCAGCTAAGAGCCAATGAAAGTAAAAAGAATATTTTCTTCCTGATCGGGGGAGCATATGGAGTACATGAAACTTTGATCAAAAGAGCTAATTATACCTGGAGTTTATCCCGGCTGGTTTTTCCTCACCAGTTGGTTCGACTCGTTCTCTCAGAACAACTATACAGGGCATGCAGTATTTTGAAAAATGAAAATTATCATCATGAATAAAAAACAATGGCCGAAGCCATTGTTTTGAATATTCTTAAGGTGTAACCCTTTTCCAGGTCTGATTATTATCCTGTCCATTCACATTTCTTCCTGCTAATCTTATTTCATTTGTGTTTACAACGGTAATAGTTGCAGGTTGATAATTTAATGAACCGGTGCTGCAGCTGCTCAAAAGGTTGTTCAGCAAAAAGCCTCCGTTATTATTTGTTGCAATGTTTTTCCATTTGATATCATTATCCCTGAAACACTGAGTATTATTAGCTATCGTATTGAACCTGGCTTCTGAAATGAAAGGGGCCACGGTAACTTTACTACCTATTAATGTGTTCTCCGGTGTGTTTGAAGTAAGTTCCCATTGGCCATTCAGTGAAAAAACTCCGCCTGTAGTGTTAGAAGTTTTTTTAAGTGCATCACATCCTGATAATGTAACAAAGGTGAACAGTAGACTTATAAATGCAATTGATTTCATGTTATGAGGGTTTTAGTTACATACAATTTTTCAAAAAGCATACCAAGCTCTGGTTATTACTCTCTTATAATCTTCCTTAACAAATGTTTCGATTACCTATCCAACTGATTTAGTTAGTTTTGAAAAAACACATACATGAATTTTTCTGAGTTTCCCGTAACTATGATTCTTATAGCTGCCAATGTGATATTTTCACTTATAGGTTTCTCCAATGCTGCTTTTCAAGATAAAACCATATTGACACCCTATCTTGTTAAAAGAGAGAATCAATATTACAGGATGATCACTTCAGGTTTTTTGCATGCTGATTTCATGCACCTCTTTTTTAACATGTTTACTTTATTTTTTTTCGGAAGCGCTATTGAATATTATTTTTCCCGTTATGGCCTGGGTGGTACCGCAGCTTACCTCTTGTTGTATTTTCTATCACTTATCGCCTCAGATATCCCAAGCTATTTAAAACACAGGGATGATCCAAATTATCATTCCTTAGGTGCCTCAGGTGCAGTTAGTGCTGTTGTATTTGCCTCCATTGTATTTGGCCCCTGGAATGAGATCAGGCTATATGGTGTAATCAGTATTTCATTTCTGATATATGCTGTATTGTTCATTTTATATTGCATCAATATGGGAAAGCGGGCAAATGATAATATCAATCATGATGCGCACTTGTATGGCAGTCTTTTTGGTTTGGTGTTTACTTTACTGCTTATCGTAGCATTAAATCCAAGGCTGTTAGAGCTTGTAATAAAAGAAATATCACATCCGAGTATTTTTGGCAGGCAGCCTATTTATCTCCAGTAACAAAGCGGTGGATGTCTTTAATTTAAACCGGTTATCGATCCTGTGCCCAACAATCCAGATGATCTTTTTATTGCTCTCAATTACCCAGATATTTTCTTTTTCGTTTAATGATAATTTCTGATCAATAAAAAAACGGCTAAGCTTTTTCTTTTTAGTCATTCCCAGGGGATAAAAATAATCACCCTCTTTTCTTTTCCGGAGTAATAACGGGAAAGTTACCGTTGACAGATCCAATTGTGCCACATTAGTATCCTGTATGATACTTACAGGCATTTTTCTCGTTTCTATTTTTATTTCAAATTCATCATAGAAAATTTTTCTTGTATCTTCTTCAATAACAAAATGCGATATACTTTCGTTTTTCAATGGAGAAATGATGAGCCATTTTCTGTTATGCAGGAGCCGGTGTGTGGGAGATACAATAAATTTTCCGGATCCGCTGCTAAGCAGCCGGATCACTTCAGGAACCTGTGCAGACGTATAATTGTATTTTTTTATTATTTCAAAAACTATGGTTTGTAAAGCAGGCGTTTTTAATAATTTTAATACCGGGACATGGATGCTCTCTCCCTCTGTTACACAAAGTTTGCTGATTATATTTTCCACTGCCTTTTTAAATATCAAATGTATCTCCCTGAATTTTTCCGCATTTGCTGAAAGATTATCCATTACAGAAGGAAAAACTTTTTCAATAGCGGGTATCAGTTCATTGCGAAAATAATTTCGGGTGTATTTATCAGAAATATTTGAAGAATCTTCCCGGTAGTTTAATTTGTTTTCTTCTGCATAAATTAATATTTCTGACTTCCTGGCAAATAAAAGAGGGCGTACCAGTTTTTCTTTCACGGGCATTATTCCCTTTAACCCATTTATACCTGTTCCTTTGAAAAAATTCATAAGAATTGTTTCTACATTATCATCTGCATGGTGTGCTGTAAGGATATATCTGAAAGGAAGTCCGGTGAAAGGATCGATCAACGTTTCAAACCAATTGTACCTGATCTCCCTGGCCGCTGCCTGGATGGAGAGTTTATTTACTGAAGCATATGATCCTGTGTCAAACTCTTTTTCAAAAAAATTTACATCAAAGCTGTGGGCGAGTGAACGTACAAATGCTGCATCACCCTCACTCTCCTCACTTCGTAATTTAAAATTGCAATGTGCAATGCTGAAAGAAAAACCACATTTAAAACAAAGATCACTTAATACTACAGAATCTACTCCCCCGCTAACGGCCACCAGTAATTGCTCTTTATTTTTAAAAAGATCTTCTGTCCTGATAAATTCTTTAAATCGTTCTGTAAGGGAAGTATTCAAATTGTAAATAAATTTTAAGAAATAATATCGTCTAATGCTGATTGCAATTCGTTCCCGGCATGCCTGTCATTTACCTTTTTGCATTCGCTGATCCCTTTTTCATAAATAACAATGGCCTGGGAAGGCATATCCAGCCTTTCAAGCAATTTTCCTAAATGGTAATACGATCCTACGTAAGTGGGATCACGATCTAAAATGCTTTCAAATAATTCCTTTGCTTTATCATCCTGCAAATCTTTGATATACTCCAGGGCAAGGGCGTGCTGCAGGAAATTGTCTTCTTTATTGGTCAGCAAAAATTCTCTTAATGTTTCGATCCGGTTCATTTTAATAATTTCTGTTCTATTTTTTAAAAGTAAAATTTGCCCTTATATTTGCATTTAGTTGCATAAACAACTTTTATATTGCTTCACTGATTTATAATAACGAAAATGAAGATATTAGTTTGTATTAGCAGAACACCGGATACCACGGCAAAAATAGCTTTCGCCGATAACAATACGAAATTTGCTGCTGACGGTGTACAGTGGATCATTAATCCCTATGACGAATGGTATGCACTGGTAAGGGCAATTGAACTAAAGGAAAGTGATACAGCCACCATATTACATCTTTTAAACGTAGGCAATCCAGAAAGTGAACCGATCATTAGGAAAGCACTTGCTTTGGGAGGTGATGAGGCCATCCGGGTAAATACCAACAATTCCGATAGTTTTTACATTGCTTCACAGATAGCTGCAGTGGCAAAGGAAGGAGGATACAACCTGATCTTCACCGGTAAGGAAACGATTGATTACAATGGTTCCTCTATTGGTGGCATGGTGGCTGAATTACTAGACCTTCCCTTTATTTCTCATGCGGTAAAATTTGATTTGCAGGATGGAAAGGCAGTCGTTATCAGGGAAATTGAAGGGGGTGAAGAAACCAACCAGGTGGCACTACCGGTGGTGGTTAGCTGCCAGAAAGGTATGGCAGAACAAAGGATACCCAATATGAAAGGAATAATGGGAGCACGTACAAAACCATTGAAGGTAATTGAACCTGTAGAAGCGGAAACGCTTACCAACATTGCTTCATTCGATCTGCCACCTGCAAAAGCCGGTGTTAAACTGGTATCCGCTGATAACCCGGAAGAACTGGTGCGGTTGTTACATGAAGAAGCGAGGGTTATTTAGGGTAACATGATGCTGGTTACCAGATACCGCATATACAATAGTATTTAACAACTTCTTAGTTTGATAAAAATAAATATATGAGTGTATTAGTTTTTTTAGATCAGTCTGACGGGATTGTAAAAAAATCCTCACTGGAAGCTGCAAGCTATGCATCCAAAGTTGCGGAAATGTTGAATACGGAAGCAGAGGCGATCGTACTGGGAAACATAACGGAGGACCTGGCTGCCATCGGAAAATATGGTATAAAAAAAGTTCATACCGTATCAGAAGCAGCACTTGATAAATTTGATTCACAGGTTTATACCAGGATCATTACCACAGCAGTGGAAAACATTGGGGCTGATGTTATCATTTTTTCAAATAATACAAATGGAAAAGCAATAGCTCCGCGGCTAAGTGTTAAGCTGAGAGCGGGACTTGTATCGGGTGCCGTGGCATTGCCTGAAATAAGTAATGGTTTTATTGTAAGAAAGACGGTTTTCAGCGGAAAGGCTTTTGCCAATGTTTCTGTAACCAGCCCCAAAAAGATCATTGCCTTAAATCCAAATTCGTATAATGTTATTATGGTGGAGGGCAGCGCAGCAATTCAACCGTTTGAGGTAACTATGGAAGTTGCAAAAACAGAGGTTACAAATATTAATAAAGTTGTGGGTGAGGTACCGTTAAGTGAAGCAAAAGTTGTTGTGAGTGGGGGCCGGGGATTAAAAGGTCCGGAGAACTGGGGCCTCATCACTGAACTGGCGGAATTACTGGGAGCCGCTACTGCGTGTAGCCGCCCGGTTGCTGATATCAACTGGAGGCCACATCATGAACATGTGGGTCAAACGGGACTTGCCATTGCACCCAATCTATATATTGCTGTAGGAATTTCGGGAGCTATTCAGCACCTGGCCGGGGTAAATCGCAGTAAAACAATAGTTGTTATCAATAAAGATCCGGAGGCGCCTTTTTTCAAAGCAGCAGATTACGGTATTGTGGGTGATATATTTGATATAATGCCTAAAATAATTACTGCCGTTAAAAAGATAAAAGGAGTTGCATAAAATTGTTGTGTAAGATGTAATTTTAAAAAGCCTTTCAAACTATTGAAAGGCTTTATTTTTATATTTGTAAAAATTATTTCAACGCCGTTAATGAAAAAAATAGAACTGGAAATAGTGGCCTTGTCGCACAGCATCACACAAACTCATTCTTATGCTGTTGTATTAGGTGAGATAAACGGTTTACGCAGGTTGCCTATTGTGATCGGTGGATTTGAGGCCCAGGCAATTGCAGTTGCATTGGAAAGAATGAGTCCCAGCCGTCCGCTCACCCATGACCTGATGAAAAATTTTATGATGGCTTTCAATGTGGAATTACATGAGATCGTGATTAACGACCTGCAGGAAGGTATATTCTATTCAAAACTGGTGTGTAGCTCTGCCAATGATACTGTTGAAATAGACTCCCGTACTTCCGATGCCCTAGCATTGGCTGTTCGTTTCGGATGTCCTATATATACTTATGATACAATTTTAGAACAAGCCGGTGTATTAATGGAAGATGATGGGAAAAAATCAAAAAGTCCTTCTACGGTAACATCTGAAACCGGTGGGAGCGATGATCTTAAAACAATGAGTCTTGATGAACTGAATAATCTACTGACGGAAGTGCTGGAGCAGGAAGATTATATAAAAGCTATTGCTATACGTGATGAGATAAAAACCAGGGATAAATAAAACCTGGAGTAACGTGATCAACTTCCATACATGATCTTATTCCCCAATGCCAAAATAAATATAGGATTACAAATCACGGGTAAAAGGCCGGATGGGTTTCATGACATTGAAACCATTTTTTATCCGGTTACAGTTAAGGATGCCTTAGAGATCATTTCTTCTGATACATTTCATTTTAAGGTTACTGGTAACGCTCTCATTGATGTTCATACCAATTCCAGTGTTAAAGCCTGGCAATTATTAAGAAATGATTTTCCCTCAATCTCTGAAATTAATATGCACCTGCACAAAAATATACCATCAGGGGCAGGATTAGGCGGAGGTTCGGCAGATGCAGCATTTTGTTTGCAATTACTTAATACTAAATATGAACTGGGCCTTTCGCGTTCACGGCTTTTAGGCTATGCTTTACAGTTAGGCAGTGATTGCCCTTTCTTTATTATAAATACTCCCTGTTATGCAACAGGCAGGGGAGAAAAACTCGATGAAATAAATTTAGATCTTTCAGCCTACCGGATACTTATTGTTTACCCCGGCATTCACATAAATACAGCAGAAGCCTTTTCTGAAATCAATAAATTTTCTGCAACTAATTTGCTAAAAGAATTTGTTAGCAACCCTGTTGAAACGTGGAAAAATAATATTATAAATGATTTTGAAGAGCCTGTGTTCAGGTCACATCCAAGTATAAAAGGCCTTAAAAATAAACTCTACGAACATGGAGCTTTGTATGCCTCAATGAGTGGCAGTGGTAGTACGGTATTTGGAATATTTTCAAAAAATGCAGAGCCAAAAATAAATTTTCCTGCAAATTACTTTTTCAACTGGGTTTAAAATTTTACCTTTACCCTATCATTTATTCTACTACCATACATGATTTTCTTTGCAGTAATCTTGATCTGCTGAATCATCGAGGATAAATTCCCCAGTCAACAAGGTATGTCCTTACGACCAATATAATTTTCAGTTTCACATTTTTATATTTTCTCATTTTCTCATTATATTTTATGAATTCTATAATTCAACCCTCAACAGGTACCGCTCATTACATTCAGCTTGAAGAAGAATATGGTGCACATAATTATCATCCCTTACCAGTGGTTTTAAAAAGAGGGTCGGGAGTTTTTTTCTGGGATGTGGATGATAAGAGGTATTATGATTTTCTTAGTGGATATTCAGCAGTTAACCAGGGCCATTGCCATCCTGAGATCGTTGCCGCACTTATAGGGCAGTGCAGTCAATTAACGCTCACTTCCAGGGCATTTCATAATGACCAGTTAGGAAAATATGAGAAATATATTACTGAATATTTTGGCTATGATAAAGTTCTGCCAATGAATACAGGTGTTGAAGCCGTGGAAACTGCGATTAAGCTTTCCCGTAAGTGGGGCTACGAGGTAAAAAGAGTTGAAAATAATAAGGCAAAGATCATTGTGTGCTCGTCTAACTTCCATGGCAGAACACTGGGAGTTATTTCTTTCAGCATTGACCCTGCTGCTACCAATAACTTCGGCCCTTTAGCTCCTGGTTTTGAAGTGATCCCATACAATGACCTTGCTGCATTAGAGAAGAGTTTCCAGGATAAAAATGTGGTGGCATTTTTATTCGAACCTATACAGGGAGAAGCCGGAGTAATTGTACCTGATGATAATTATTACAGAGGCATTAGAGATTTGTGCAGCGAATACAATGTGCTGATGGTAGCCGATGAAATACAAACGGGGTTAGGAAGAACAGGTTACATGCTGGCATGCGACCATGAAAATGTAAGACCCGATATCATTATATTAGGTAAAGCCCTTAGTGGCGGCATGTTACCGGTAAGTGCTGTGTTGACAGATGATGAGATCATGCTAACCATTAAACCCGGTGAACATGGAAGCACGTATGGTGGAAATCCGCTGGCTTGTGCAGTAGCCATTGCTGCACTGGAGGTTTTGAAAAATGAAAATATGCCGGCAAATGCGGTAAAAATGGGAAAATTATTTAGAGACGGGCTTTCCAATATCAATGCCCCGTGTATCAAAACCATTAGGGGAAGGGGATTACTAAATGCCATTGTAATTGAACATACAAATAAAGAAGCAGCCTGGGAATTATGTCTCCAGCTAAAAGAAAACGGGCTGCTGGCCAAACCTACGCATGGTGATAAGATCCGTTTTGCTCCGCCATTAATCATAAACGAAACACAGATAAAAGACAGTGTTGCTATTATTTTAAAAAGCCTCGCCTACATCTCATGACGATATGCTAATTTTAACTGCACAATATGGATACACATCTTCATCACGATCACGCAGAAACGCATTTAAAAAGTTCTGATTTTTTAAGGGATGTTGTTATTGGGATGAGCGACGGATTAACCGTGCCCTTTGCCCTGGCAGCCGGTTTAAGTGGAGCAGTTGATTCCAGTAATATTATTGTAATAGCCGGTATTGCAGAGATTGCAGCCGGTAGTATTGCCATGGGACTCGGAGGTTATCTTTCGGGCAAAACAGAACAGGATCATTATACCAATGAAGTGAAGAGAGAAAATTATGAAGTGGAAAACCTGAGACATAAAGAATTAGAGGAAACAAAAGAATTTTTTGCCAATATAGGACTCAGTAAAGAGATCCAGGAACAGGCTACAGAAGAAATTGCAAAAGATAAAGACAGGTGGGTCGATTTTATGATGAAATATGAATTGGGGCTTGATAAACCGGATCCAAAACGCGCAACTAAAAGTGCATTGAATATCGGGCTTTCTTATGTAGTGGGTGGGATCATTCCCTTGTGCCCTTATTTTTTTATATCTTCTTCAACAGAAGCTTTAAAATATTCCCTCGTTGCCACTCTTATCTGCCTTTTTATTTTCGGCTATTTTAAAAGCAGGATCACCGGCGTTAATGCCATATGGGGTGCGATACGGGTAACAATGATCGGGGCATTGGCTGCAGGTGCGGCTTTCGGAGTTGCCAAACTTTTCGAAATTTAAATATCAAACGGTATTGATAGTGTGTTTACTGTTACTCGAAATATTTTCTATCGTCCAGGTTACTTTTTTTACAAACGGATGTTGCCTTACCGGGCAGTCAAATTTATCACAGATCGGGCAACTTGAAAAAAGACAGCCATCAGAATGAACAAATAATTCAACTGATTCTCCGTAATTTTTTCTAACATGATCTGAAAAAGTATCTACTTCATTGTGTGCTTCATTTACATTAAAATACCAGGGAACAGTAAGATGGCAATCCATATGTAATGTGGGGCCATATTTAATTATGCGCAGGTTATGCAGGTCCATCCAGTTTACACTCCGGTTTGTATTTAATGTTTCAACAACTTTGCTGATAAGGATCTCATCTGCCTTATCCATTATTCCTGCAACCGAACTGCTTATTATCCGGTAACCGGTTATAATAATAACGACTGCCACAATAAGTGCTACAACACTGTCTATCCATTGTATTTTTGTTATGTACAATAAAACAAGCCCGGCTATGATACCAATGGTAGTGTAGGTATCAGATCGTAAATGCCGCCCGCTGGCAATTAGTGCCAGGGAATCATTTTTTTTCCCGGTACGGATACAAATATTACCAGCTACAAAATTTACTACAGCAGTACCTGCTATCAATAAGATCCCATAATCCAGTTTATAAATTACCTGTGGGCTTGCAAGGTGTATTATGGCTTCATAAATTATAAACAAACCGGCTACTGTAATCAGTGTACCTTCTATGGCTGCAGAAATAAACTCGATCTTGCCATGCCCGTAAGGATGATCGGTATCCTTGGGTTTAGCAGATATGTACAGGCTGTACACGCCGAAAAAACCGGCTGCGATATTTACAATGCTTTCAAGAGCATCGGTTAAAATTGCCACAGAATGAGTGATCACCCAGGCAGCTATTTTGATACCGAAAAGTATGACAGAGATCAATGCAATGATCTTCTGGATCTTTAAACTTTGCTGAGCTGTTTGCACCTGTAAATTTGATCATCAAAGATATGCAGTACAAGAGTGCGACGCCACCGGAGTTGAAATAAAAGAAATGCCGGGTAAATAAATGAAAAGGGAGCGAGGCTAAGGTTCTAATATGTAGTGCAGTAATTGAGTGAATGAAAAACCGTAGGAACATAATTTTCTTCTCACCTTCCTGCCTAAGCGGTTATAAAAACTTACTTTTGTGCCATTAAAAAATATATATGCAATTTGAACTTTCCGAGGAACATTTGATGATACAACAGGCAGCACGTGACTTTGCCGTTAATGAATGCCTGCCGGATGTAATAGAAAGGGATGACCAGCAAAGATTTTCCAAAGAGCTGATCATGAAACTGGCCGACCTGGGATTTATGGGAATGATGGTTAAGACTGAATATGGTGGCAGTGGAATGGATACGATCAGTTATGTACTTGCTGTGGAAGAAGTGAGTAAAGTGGATGCCAGTGTTAGTGTATGCATGAGCGTTAATAATAGCCTCGTTTGTTATGGTTTACAGGAATATGGGAATGAGGAACAGAAGAAAAAATACCTGACCCCCCTGGCGCAGGGTAAAAAAGACAATGAACTATACATAGGTGCTTTTTTGTTAAGTGAGCCGGAAGCGGGCAGTGACGCTACATCCCAGAAAACAACAGCAGAAGATAAAGGCGATCATTATTTATTGAATGGAACAAAGAACTGGATCACCAATGGCAACAGTGCCAGTGTATATCTTGTAATTGCACAAACTGATATCAGCAAAGGAAGCCGTGGTATAAATGCTTTCATTGTTGAGAAGAACTGGGAAGGAGTTATTGTTGGTGCGAAAGAGAACAAATTAGGGATCAGGGGAAGTGATACGCATACGATAATGTTCAATGATGTAAAGGTGCCGAAAGCAAACCGGATCGGTGAAGATGGTTCAGGTTTTAAATTTGCCATGAAAACCCTGGCAGGAGGGAGAATAGGGATAGCAGCCCAGGCATTGGGGATTGCAAGTGGTGCCTATGAATTGTCTCTTAAATACAGTAAACAAAGAAAAGCTTTTGGTACAGAAATAATGAATCACCAGATCATCCAGTTTAAACTGGCAGATATGGCCACGCGTATAGAAGCCAGCCGTTTACTTTGTCTTAAGGCCGCCTGGGAAAAGGATAATAAAATTGATTATACGCTCAGCAGTTCAATGGCAAAGGTTTTCAGTAGCGAAACCGCCATGTGGACGGCTACTGAAGCTGTGCAGATACATGGAGGATACGGCTTTGTAAAAGAATATCATGTTGAAAGGATGATGCGTGATGCCAAGATCACCCAGATCTATGAAGGAACGAGTGAGGTGCAACGAATCGTTATCAGCAGAACGATTTTGAAATAGTCCCAAAAGGAAAAGTGAAGAGTTGGCTGTAATTTTTCGTGGCTCTATATAATTTGAAGAATATGAAATTTAGATTCCTATTTTTTTTCGTTTTATTTAATTCCACCAATGCCTTTGCACAAAGTGACTCAATGCTAGTTAATGAAGCTTGGACTCTTATGCACCCACAGGAAAACTCATCAATTGGAGTGGACAGTTTTAATCTTAAATTGGACAGTATTTATGTAAACGTAAAATATAATACAACAAAAATTATTACGAATAATTTCTTTAAAAATTCTGCTCGTTCTATTATTATAGAATACTATTTTAAAAGAGATAGTATAAAATATATACAGACGTCAGAAAAGAATTTTAATCGACCAAATTTCGATTACTTTTCACATTATTATTTTCAAAATGATACTTTAGTAAAAGATGACCATGGTTCAAGTAGATCAAATGTACAATTAGGAGTTAGTTATACTTTAGATGAGATATCCAAGATGCATTCTTACCCAAATCGAATTGATTATGCTTTTTTGAATAAGTATGTATTTACTTTACTAGCCAAACTTAAGTTAGAAATACAATTAATAAATAAATAGTTATTACCGAGGTGTATAATAAACTACAGCCAACAAACGGTTTTGCGCAAGCGGGTCAGACGAATGAAATTTCATCATCAAATCATTTTTGTGCTTCAGTTAATGAGCAGACAAGTTCTTTAGCCGCCTGCGAATTTTGCTACGTTGTAGTGCACAGGCTTGCATTGTGGTTATAGAAAAATTTCGTTCCTTTACGGGCAGACGGGCCGGGCAGAAGGAATTCTAATTCCCCGCCTGACGCAAAGCCGCAACGGAGTATGCTTATCAACTAATCAACGACACAACTAATCAACTAATAAACCATTCATTTATTTCCCGCACCTGTTATACTCATCAATGATTCCCAGCATCGTTTCTATTTTCTTTGAATCTATAAGTGAAACCTGTGCATAGAAATAACCTTTTTCTTTTTTCTTTATTTTTTCAGCCAGTACAGTACAATCCTTAACGATCTCACTCATCTTATCTTCAAAATTAGGGGTAAGCCTTCTGCCTTCTAAATTCCAGGCAGCCTGTTGGCGTGTATGCGCCGGCGTTGTTATATAATAAGAATATTCAGGGGTTGTGTAGGAGCTCCCTGCGGAATTGTAACGGGAATTGGATTGCCGGGTTCTTTGCTCATATAATTCATATAGATGTATGCGCGATCCTTCTTTTGTCATCCTCTTTACGAAGCGAAATTCATCACTGTTACCGAAGCCTCCCATATCGATCAGTTTAGGCTCATAATAATCATTACGAATATTGAGTCCCTTAACGTCTGTAACATTTATATTTTCAGGTTTCTTAGCATCTTTTGCTAAAACTGTTACATATAATTTTGAAGCCCTGTAATTTTCCAGGTTAAGCGTAACCTGGCCGGGTATTTCTCTTCCGTCATTTGTATATACCGTTCCATTTATCAATTTCATATTATTGGCAGTATTATAAAATGGTGCTTTACATGCCGAGAATAAAAATGTGCCTGCAATGATCAGTAAAATAAAAAGTTTTTGCATAAATATATTTAGGTGCAATTTCCACCAATTATATGCACAAACCTGCATAAGTTTCATTTTTAAATTTATTTTCACATCCATGGATATTCTAGCAAGTGCTTTGATATTATTAGAATATTTTCCGGTAAATAAATTAATATGAGTGTAATAACCACCAGTGGACTTAAAAAACAATATAACGGCATATATGTTTTAAAAGGGATAAACCTTGATGTAAATGCCGGCCAGGTTGTAGGTTACATCGGGCCAAATGGAGCAGGAAAAAGCACTACTATAAAAGTGATCGCGGGTATAACAGATGAATTTGAAGGGGATGTGAGCGTGTTCGGGCTAGATGTAAGAAAACATGCACTCGAAATAAAACAACGGATAGGTTATATACCGGAACAGGCTGCATTGTATGATGTGCTGACTGCAATTGAATATTTACGTTTTGTAGGTAAACTTTATGCACTGAATGAAACCGTGATCAGCTCAAAATCATGGGAATTGTTGCGGCTTTTTGATCTTGCGGATAAAGCAGAAACGAGAATGAACACATACAGCAAAGGCATGAAACAAAAAGTATTGCTCATCAGCGGATTGATGCATAACCCTGAACTAATTTTTTTGGATGAGCCTTTAAGCGGGCTTGATGCCAACGCGGTGATATTAATAAAAGAAATTTTATCACAATTAAAACAAAACGGTAAAACGATTTTTTATTCTTCACATATCATGGATGTTGTAGAAAAGATAAGCGATAGGATCGTCATTATTGATAAAGGAGAAGTAATAGCCGATGGAAGTTTTGAAAATCTTCAGCAGCAAGCTCAACAGGGATCACTGGAAAATATTTTTACTTCTCTTACCGGTGGCGACCAGCAGAACACCACTACCGCTAAAGAATTTATAAAAGTTTTAAGAAGCTAATTAATGGACAAATGGATACTAAAGGCAATGCTGGGTTTTATAAAGATCTTTTCCAAAAAAGATGTGGATTTTGAACGCCTCAAAATCATTGCTGAAACAAAAGTACTGATGGACAGGAGGCGCGCGCCTGCAAGCTTTCGCCAGAAACAAAGGAAAGAACCAAAAAATCCATTGCTTATTACCCTGATTATTTATACTATCCTGGGTATTTTTATGAGCCTCATGATTATTTTTATAAAATCTTTCATGGTAAGCATGATCTTTTTGCATGCTTATTTACTTTTCATTATGGCTATGACACTGATCACTGATTTCAGCAGTGTATTGTTAGATACAACAGATAACCAGATCATCCTGCCAAAGCCGGTAAACAGCCGCACGTTGTTTCTTGCAAGAGTAGTTCATATACTTACCTATTTATTACAGTTTACAATAGCCTTAACTGTATTTCCTCTTGCAGTAACTTTTGTGAAATTTGGTATATTATCAGGGATCTTATTATCTGCAACCCTTTTGCTTACCGTTGCTTTTTCCATGTTTTTTACATATTTATTGTATGGCCTCATTTTACGTTTTGGAAATGAACAAAAGATAAAAGACATCGTCGGTTATTTCCAGATCTTTATGACCGTATTTTTTGCGGTTGGCTACCAGGTGATTCCCCGGTTAATAAATTTTGAAAATTTAAATTACACCTTTACCCTTTACTGGTATTCGTACCTGTTACCGCCTGTGTGGATGGCAATGGCATTGGATGCAATGCATCAATTCAATTTTGACAGCATTCATTTGTTGATGATCTTTTGTGCATTTGTAATTCCGGTTTTTTGTACCTGGCTGATGATAAAATATCTTGCGCCATCATTTTCCCGTAAACTGGCTGCCTTAAGTAATAACAATGAAGCAGCTAAAAAAAATGTTACTGGAAAAAAATTCAGTAAAGACCTGTCTGAAAAGCTATCCCGGGTAATGTGTGTTACGCAAACAGAAAGTGCGGGCTTTGAAAAGGTTTGGAAAATGACAGGTAGAGATAAGAATTTTAAGCTGCAATTTTACCCCAGCCTGGCATATTTACTCGTATTTGCTTTCATATTTGTTTTTAAAAGTGGTAAAAATATTTCCGAAATATGGAATACCTTATCCAGCACGAAAATGTTTTTATGGTTTGTGTACCTGCCCATGTTTAGTATTGCCTCAAGCTTATCCATCGTGGCTTTTCATGAAAATTACCTGGCATCCTGGATCTACCAGAGCACACCCATAACCAAACCCGGTGAGATCATCAGTGGTATGCTCAAAGCTTTAATGCTTAAATTTTTCGTGCCTGTTTATTTTATCTTATTTATATTTTCATTGTATGTATGGGGCTATATTATTATCGACGATTTTATTTTGGGCTTCTTCAATAATGTTTTGATTTATTTACTGATGGCAAGTTTATCCCGGCACTACCTTCCTTTTTCGCGCCAGCCAGCAATAAAAGAACAAGCAGGAAAATTTGTACAGATCATTTTACAGTTCTTAATTATAGCACTGCTCATTGGCACGCATTACCTTGCATTAAAAATCTATTGGTTGCCGGGTGCACTTATTCCTTTTTCAATTGTCACCGCATATCTTTTATTAAAAAAAATACAGCAATTACCCTGGTTAAAAATTTCAAATTAATATGCCTGTAAACTTAGAATCTTTTATTAGCCTGCAACATGATTTAGGAGCGCAAAACATAGTACTCGTAGCCGTTTCAAAATTTAAATCTTTAGAAGATATCATGACGCTGTATGATCTAGGGCAAAGAGATTTTGGTGAAAATTTTGTGCAGGAATTACTGATAAAAAAAGAGCTGCTTCCTAAAGATATAAGGTGGCATTATATTGGCCATCTTCAGACAAACAAGGTAAAATATATTGTTCCCTTCATACACCTTATCCATGGTGTTGATTCCCTAAAACTTCTTTCTGAAATTAATAAGCAGGCTCTCAAAGCAGGGCTGGTGGTTAATTGCCTGCTGCAGGTACACATTGCAGAAGAAGAAACAAAATTTGGATTTAATGAGGAGGAATTGCTGTCACTTAATAAGGAGGATTACAGCAATGTTCAAATTTCAGGACTTATGGGGATGGCCTCTTTCAGCGATGATGCTAATAAAGTAATGAATGAATTTAAAACTCTTAAATCCCTTTACGAAAAACAAAAAACCCAGTATAAATTTATTTACTTAAGTATGGGTATGAGCGGGGATTATAAAATAGCGATACAGCAAGGAAGTAATATGGTGAGAATTGGCAGTATTATTTTTGGTGAAAGAAATAAATAAGTTCACAGAATGTTAAAATTATGGGAATGAAATTTTTGTATTACAATATCTTTCTTGTTTCTTATTTAATAAAATAACTTTAGATATGATTAACAGGTCATTTATCACCACAGAATTTGATACTGCACGAAGAAAAAAGGCATTGCTTTATACGATCATGATCTGTGTAGCAATATTGATATTATTTTTTCTTATTAGCTGGAAACATTTACCTCCTTCTCCTCCCCCTCTTGAACAACTTATAGAAGTAAACCTGGGAAATTTAGAAGAGGGATTTGGTGAAGTACAACCATTGATCAAAGGTGAAAGAGGTCCATCTGTTGAAAAGCAAGTGCAGGCTAAACCAGTAAATGCAAAAGCGGATGAAAGTGATAAGATTAATCCGGATGAAAATGCAGATGAAAATGCTGCCCCTGTTACAAAGCCTGCTAAAAATCCATCGCCAGTAAAAGCAGAAAAAACAAATAGCCCCGCAATTATTCCCGTAGCTAAACCTCAAAAACCGAAAGTAACTTATGAAGGTCCGGGTAAAGGAACAGGTAATAATGACACGGAAGACAACGGTTATAAATACCAGGGTAACAAACCCGGGGGAACAGGAGATGCCGGTGATCCCAATGGTAATAAAGATTCTTATGGTAATACACCGGGAGGCAGTGTAGGTGGAGGACCGAGGGTAAAAGGCAATAGAAAAATAATCCGCCACTACGCGTTTACGGGAGACCTTAAAAAAGCAACGATATATGCTATTGTCCGGGTTTCGCCGAATGGAACCGGAACATTCATAAGCTTTGATAAAGGTTCTACGAGCAGAGCTTCAGAATATGCACAGGCTATAGCCAGTTATTTAAGAAATATTCAATTTGATAGATCCACCCAGGAATCTACAGTGCAGGTGCAATTTAATTTCAGCGAAAATTAAAGCAACTTTTTTCTTACAGATCCAAAAAATACAGGCAGGTGTATCCCGGTAAATCTGCGTTACCTGTGAAAATTTTAAATTAATCCATTCCCTCTTTTAAATTATTCAGGCAATATGTTTTTCTTTGTTCAATGACATACGAAGAAACCCTAAGCTATCTTTATCAGCAACTGCCTATGTTCAGCCGCATTGGTGCAGCTGCCTATAAAAAAGACCTCAATAATATAAAGTCACTTTGCCAGGTATTAGGGAATCCACAGGAAAAACAAAAATACATTCATGTTGCGGGTACAAATGGCAAAGGCAGTACCAGTCATATGTTAGCTGCCATTCTACAGGAAGCCGGTTATAAAACCGGGCTATATACTTCGCCTCATATAAAAGATTTCGGAGAACGTATCCGTATCAATGGTGAAATGATCAATACAAATTTTGTAATAAATTTTGTGGCAAGTAATAAAAAAATCTTTGATGAGATAAGCCCTTCGTTTTTTGAAGTTACTGTTGCGATGGCTTTTGAATATTTTCTAAAAGAAAAAACGGATATAGTGATCATAGAAACCGGTATTGGCGGAAGGCTCGACAGTACGAATATTATCGATCCCATTTTATCGGTAATTACGAATATCAGTTACGATCATATGGATATACTGGGAGAATCCTTGCCCGAAATTGCGAAAGAGAAAGCTGGAATAATAAAAAAGAATATACCCGTTGTGATCGGTGAAATAAATAAAGAAACTAAAGACATTTTTATAGAAGCGTCGAATGAAATGCTTTCACCAATTCATTTTGCTGAAGAAAAATACCTGGTAGAATACATTGATCACGAAGGAGCCTTGTTATTGTGCAACATTAAAAACCTTGAAACAAATGTTGTTGAAAAATTACGGCTTGACCTGGTTGGGACTTATCAATCAAAAAATGCCCGGACTGTTTTAGGATGTGTTGATGTATTGAGGAAGGCGGGAATAACAATACCGCAAAAAGCATTGCATGCAGGTCTTGAAAATGTAAAAGGATTAACAGGTTTCCAGGGCAGATGGGATTTTATACAAAAAGATCCAATTGTGATAATCGATGCTGCACATAATGAAGGTGGTATCAAACAGGTTATTGAACAACTATATGATGTTTATCCCGGGAATAATTATCATTTTATCCTGGGTTTTGTAAAAGATAAAGATATAAGCAGGTTGCTGAAATTATTTCCAACAGAGAGTTCATTTTATTTTACCAATGCACATATTCCCAGAGCATTGCAGCATTCAGAATTAAAATCGCTTGCAGGTAAAGAAGAGCTGCAGGGAGAAGGATATGATGATGTAAATGAAGCGATAGCCGCAGCCATTCAAAAGGCATCAAAAGAAGATGTAATAATTATTTGTGGCAGTTTCTTTATCCTGGGGGAGATCACAATGTAGTGGTCAACGTACCGTTTTTTTCTAAAAAGCTTAACCCGTAAAACAGGCACAAGGCATGCATGCTTTGTTGTATATCCTGGTGATGAAGCATTGATGAAACATCTTCCAGGGAATAAAATAAAATCTCTATCTCTTCATTACTGTCTAATTGTTGCGCAGCGATTTTTTTGCCCCCGGATGCCAGGAACATATGAGTATAATTGTTTAATATTCCGGGATTGGCTGCTGTTATTCCAAGATAATGATAGGATTCAAATACATGGCCGGATTCTTCCAGCAATTCACGCTGTATTGCCTGCTGAGGTTGTTCACCGGGATCTATAAAACCACCAGGAAGTTCAATCAACACTTCGTTTACCGGGTAACGGTATTGTTTTACAAAAATAACTTTGTTGTCTTCTGTCAGGGCCATTGCAACTACTGATGCCGGCAATTCCACTACAAAATAAGGATCCACTATTTTACCTGAAGGTGTTTGATAACTGTCTTTTCTTGCAGTGAAGTAAGAATGCTTATTGATATATTCAGATGATAGTTTTTTGAAAGACAAGTTGAACGGAATTTTAAATTTTGAATCACTATTGTCCGGTAAAAATCAGACTCTTTCTTTAAAACACAATACCAGAGCCTTTTAAAAAGAAATTTCTTTTTGAATCGGTTCTATTTCATTCCACTTTTGTCTTGATACAAAAGTGGAGCAAAAAATCAAGGCTGCATAAAAAATCCTAAAAATTGAAGCTGCAGGCTAAAGAAAAACAAGTTCTATCTTCATAATTCAACCAAGCCAGGTGCAACTTACAAGCTAATAATATAACCTGGCTTAAGTAACACCTGTTTTTCTTCTTAACGCCTTCCGCTTCAATTTTCTTAACGGCTTTTTTATGAGGCCGAATGAACAGTATTTTAACCGGACAATAGTGATTTTGAATTTTGAATTTTGAATTAAGACCATTTACCGTTTCACTTCTCACTTTTCACTTTTCACTTTTCTCACTTTTCACTTTCCCTATCCCCACCCTTCCCTTTCTCTCAAACCCCTGATGTGTGCGGTATGATGGCGGCTGTGCCAGGCATACATACCCAGTAAATACCAAAGACTCATATGCGTTTTATGTTCGGGATGGTATACTTCTTTTTTAAAATCTCCTTCTGTCATGTTTCGTAAGATCTCGATCCAGCGAAGATGTAACGCATGCAATAATGTTATAGAAATATTTATCGGTAGGTTTTTTGTATCCTGCATTTTTGCCCATTCTTTTTCATCATAGGTTTTTATAGCAGGCTTAACTTCTGTTAGTCCCAGCTTAAACCGTATATATGAATTCATATGGCTGTCGGCCACATGATGAACCAATTGCTTAACAGTCCAACCTCCCTCCCTGTAAGGGGTTTCGAGTTGTGATTCATCCAGATCAGAAATAGATTGCTCAATCTGCATAGGGAGTGTTTGAATGTCTGACAGCCATTCTCTCAACTGGCTATCGGTAAATGGCTGTTCAACATATTTACCTATCGGGTATTGTAAAGAATTCATTTATTTCATGGCTGTTTTAATGTCCAGTAATTCTATCTCAAATACAAGCGTAGCACCAGGTTGTATAGCATTGCCGGCTCCCCGGTCTCCATATGCCAACTCGCTTGGGATATATACTTTCCATTTAGATCCCTTTGTCATCAATTGCAGGATCTTTGTCCAGCCCTGTATTACTCCACCAACCGGAAATGTAGCGGGCTCACCGCGTTCAATGGAACTATCAAATGGTTTTCCATCAATCAATGTGCCTGCATAATGTACAACAACAGTATCGGCTGCAGTGGGTTTGCTGGCGTTAGGATCTCCAGCCTTTAGTATTTCATATTGCATGCCATTCGGCAATTCAATAACTCCTTTGCGTTTTTTATTTTCAGCCAGGAAAGCAAGACCTTTTGCTTTTTCGGCGGAGCTTTTTTTATTTGCAAATGCGGCAAGTTGTTCCTGTAATTTCATATTTGCTATTTCCTGGGTTAATAATTTAGGTTTATTTTGAAACACATCATTGATAGCTCTTTGCATCATGGCTGCATTAATAGTACTTATTCCCTGGTCTTTCATATTAGCTGCGATATTAAGACCTGCAGCATAACTGAAACTATCCAAAAGATTTTTCATCACATTTACAGGAACAACAGTTTTAACCGGGATTTTAACGGGCTGTTTGGTTTGAGCTTCTGTAGCCAGCACATTTAAAAGTGCAAAAAAACATAGAAAGAGTTGCTTCATAGGTTTAGTTTTTTTAAAATTTATGCAAATAAAAGGAACTTTACTCATCCCGCATCTCCCTGCCTGTTAAATGTATAAAAACATCTTCCAGGTTAGCCGCTTTTACTTGTTTAGGCCGTTCAAAACCGGAAGCAACCAGTTCATCTATCATCTTATCCGGTGAATCGAGTTTGATAATTTTGCCTTCATCCATAATTGCGATCCTGTCGCACAATTGTTCCGCTTCATCCATATAATGTGTAGTAATGATTACGGTGGCACCGCTGTTGCGTATTTCCCGGATGAGATCCCATAAATTCCGGCGTGCCTGCGGATCCAGCCCTGTTGTAGGTTCATCAAGAAAAATAATTTTCGGATTATTTATTAATGTGGTTGCAATGGAAAATCTTTGTTTCTGCCCACCGCTTAATTCTTTGCTTTTACTTTTAGCTTTGTCCTCCAGGTTTACTTTTTTTAAAAGTTCAATTGGATTAACCGGCCGGTTGTATAAGCCTCCAAATAAATGTATCAGTTCTACCAGGTTAAGACCGGGATAAAAACCGGAACTCTGCAACTGAACGCCAATGATCTTTTTAATTTCGCCAGGATTTTTATCCAGGTCATAACCATCAACTATCACATGTCCACTGGTTTTATCTCTTAAGGTTTCGATAATTTCCAGGGTGGTAGATTTACCGGCCCCATTAGGACCGAGCAAACCAAATATTTCTCCCTCAAACACATCAAATGAAATAGATTTTACCGCCTGGAAATTGCCATAATTTTTTGACAGGTCTTTTACTGAGATGATCGTTTTATTCATAGTTGTTATTATAGTCGAAACAATGGTCAATGGTCCATAGTCAATCGCATCCTCAAATTTCCCTTTTCACATTTCACTTTTCACTTTTCACTTTTTCACTTTTAAATCCCTCCAATTCTTCCATCATCTTAATACTGCCTACAAAAAAAGGAGTGCGCTGATGAATTTCTGTTGGCTGAATATCCAATATACGTTGTGTGCCATCAGTTGCCTTGCCACCGGCCTTTTCAACAATAAATGCAAACGGATTACATTCATACAGCAACCTTAGTTTTCCTTTAGGTTTATCCGTGGTACCGGGATACATGAATATGCCTCCTTTGATCAGGTTACGGTGTACATCAGAAACCATGCTACCAATATATCTTTGCGTGTACGGACCACCGTTAGTTTTATTTTTTTTCTGGCAACCTGTTATATATTGTTTCACTTCTTCATTATACTGGAAGAAGTTACCATGATTCACAGAATATATTTTTCCGGATTCCGGGCATTTGATATCAGGGTGGCTCAAGGTAAACTCGCCAATAGACTGATCCAAAGTAAAACCATTCACGCCGCGGCGTGTAGCATAAACCAGCATGGTTGAAGAACCATAGATAACATACCCTGCAGCAACCTGTTTATTACCAGCTTGTAGAAAATCTTCTTTCATTGCCGGCTTACCTAGTTCACTCACTCTCCTGTAAACACTGAAAATAGTTCCTATTGAAACATTCACATCAATATTGCTGCTGCCATCCAGGGGATCGAACAGGCAAACATATTTAGACTTGTTACTTATCTCATCATCAAATACAACAATGTCATCCAGCTCTTCACTGCCTATACCGGCGCAACTAATGCCATGCTGCAGCACTCCCATAAATTGATTGTTGGCAAAAATATCAAGCTTTTTTACTTCCTCACCTTGTACGTTCATGGTTCCATAATCACCCAGGATATCCACCAGCCCGGCTTTGTTAACTTCCACATGTACACGTTTTGCCGCAAGACCCATATCACGCAAAAGCCCGGATAACTCTCCGGTAGCTTTTGGGAAATCCCGCATTTGCTGAATAGTGAATTCGTCAAGTGTTTGAATTACCCTGTTGATTGCCATAAATCATTTTATGTTTACAGATTACGAAGTTAGATTTGCAGCTCAAAGTTATAATATGTTGAATTTTAAATAATATATTTTAATGTAGCCGATTTTCAACAATTATATTTTAAAATGTAAGTAATGGATGTGTATAAATTCGGGGGCGCCAGCTTGAACAGTAATACCAGGATAAAAAATACCGGTGAGATCATTAAAAATGCAGCGGGCACAAAATTACTTATCATAGTTTCTGCCATAGGTAAAACAACCAATAAGCTCGAAACAGTGGTAAGTGCGTTTACAGATGGCAGGCAGGAAGAAGCACTAACCATATTTGAGGAAATCAAAAAGGATCACCTGGAAATATTGAAATCCCTTACTAACAAACAATGGAGTAAAGGTGAGATACGGTTGAAAGAATTTTTTACAGAGATCGAATGGCTATTGCATGATAAGCCAGTAAGAAGTTATGATTATTATTATGACCAGGTGGTTTGTATCGGCGAACTTTTGAGCAGCTGTATTTTAAGTTGTTACCTGGAGGAGGAAAATAATAATAACAGCTGGCTGGATGTAAGAGATATAATCCGAACTGATAATAACTTCCGTGATGCTGCCATAGACTGGGAATTTACAAATGGAAAGATCAATGAGAGCATTGTTCCTTTATTTGATAAAAGTGATATTTTAATTACACAAGGGTTCATTGGTTCTACAGATGAAAATGAAAGCACCACTTTAGGAAGAGAGGGAAGTGATTTTACTGCGGCAATTTTTGCTAATTTATTAAATGCCCGCTCGGTAACGATATGGAAAGATGTAGAGGCTGTAATGAATGCAGATCCAAAACAATTTGATGATGCTGTTAATATATATGCTCTGAATTACCTGGAAGTTATTGAGATGGCTTATTACGGTGCCCAGGTGATACATCCTAAAACAATTAAGCCTCTGCAGAATAAGAATATCCCGCTTTATGTAAAAAGTTTCCTGCAACCTTCTTTACCAGGAACGGTAATAAATAATGAAAACCCCCGTAATATTCCGCCGGTGATCGTATTAAAACAAAACCAGGTATTGATCACATTCAGCAGTAAAGATTTTTCTTTTGTGGAAGACAAGCCGGTAGAGCAATTGCAGGAAATATTTCACAAAACAAAAATAAAATCAAACCTGTCCCAGCATACAGCTATATCCCTCTTATGCTGCTTTGATGCCCATGAAGAAAAGATCGGTCAGTTGGCCGGAGAAGCATCACTGATCTTTGATGTATCCATTGAAAAAGATCTTACCCTTCTCACAGTAAGACATTATAATAAAGAGATAATAAACAGGCTTACCAACGAAAAAAAGATAGTACTGGAACAAAGAACATTAGAAACTGCACAGATACTGATGAAGTAAGTTGAAGGAATTTAAAAATACTTTCCGCTAATTCAATACGTATTCTCCCTGGCGATTCACCATGATAACAGGGATCTGTTTCTTGCTTTCGAAATGATCAAACACTTTCCTGATATTACTGTTGAACAACTGAAGATTTTGTTTATTTTTTATTGATGCTGTCAGGTAATCCATAGACCTTCTCAGGTTATAGCGTACAGGAAAAACATGAACTGGTATAAACTCCTGGCCATGTGCTTTTGCATTGGAGGCAATAATGTATAACTCTTCTATAGGCCCATCCATAATTGCAATACATCCCGTGGATACACAATTTCCATGAATATAAATATTGCTTCCCGGGCGATTTGCATCACTCAGTATCCGGTCAGATGCATTCGGATAATTTAAACCCAGGGATAAATGATAATTGCTGTTAGCGTTAAATTCATTGATATAATAAAATCCTTCCGGAACCTGGTAATCTCCTTCCATGCGTTTAGGGCCCATACTCCCGCTCTGCATACACACTTTATAAGTTTTGAATAATTTGTAATTACCGGAAGAATCCGCCTTTACCCATACTTCCAATTGCTTGTCATACTTAAAAGAGCGCACATACATAGCATGTGGCGGCCAGTTTAGCTTCTGGCGCTCAAACTGTTTTTTCAAAGAATCCTCCATCCTGTTAAATACTTCCGAAGCCTTATAGGAAGATTTCTGCAGGTCAATAAATGAATTTTGTGAAAAAGTCAAAACCGAACTAAAAAGCAAAAGCACTACAATGGAAAAGGTCTTTACTGAAGGATTTTTCATTTACAATATGATAGGTACGTTTATGACGTGAAAATAGAAAATTAAATGAACTAGTGATGTTAAAAAAAAGATCATGGAACATTGACCATGGACCATTGTCTAACCTTACAAATTCCCCCTCAACTCCTGTTCGCGCTCAAGAGCTTCAAACAAAGCTTTAAAATTTCCTTTGCCAAAGCTCTTAGCTCCTTTTCTTTGTATGATCTCAAAAAACAAAGTAGGCCTGTCCTGCAAAGGTTTACTGAATATCTGTAACAGGTAACCTTCTTCATCCCGGTCGATCAGTATTCCGAGTTCACTCAAAGGTTGCAGATCTTCATCTATCTTACCCACCCTGTCAAGAACATCTGCATAATAACTTTCAGGAATTTTCAGGAATTCCACACCGCGACTTTGTAATTCTTTAACTGTTCTAACAATATCATTACTGGCTATCGCAACATGCTGCACTCCTTCCCCGTTATAAAAATCAAGATATTCTTCCACCTGGCTTTTTTTCTTACCCTCCGCTGGTTCATTGATCGGAAATTTAACATAGCCGTTACCGTTACTCATCACTTTACTCATCAAGGCAGAATATTCTGTTGATATGTCATTATCATCAAACGTCAGGATGTTTTTAAAACCCATAACATCCTCATAAAATTTTACCCAGGGATTCATCTGGTTCCAGCCTACATTTCCCACACAATGATCCACATATAAAAGGCCGGTAGGTGCCGGGTTGTAAGCAGATTTCCATTCCCTGAAACCCGGCATAAACACACCATTGTAATTATGTCTTTCTACAAAAAGATGAACCGTTTCACCATAGGTATGAATACCACTCAATATTACTTCTCCATGTTCATCTGAAAGCGTTACAGGTTCCAAAAAGCTTTTTCCACCGCGGGCTGTGGTTTGTTGCCAGGCATCTGCAGCATCCTGTACTTTTAAAGCAAGAATTTTTACACCATCCCCATGCTTATACACATGATCGGCTATTTCCGTGTTCATGCGTAAAGAGGTAGTAAGCATAAACGTTAGTTTCTCCTGCCTTATCACGTAGCTCACTCTATCCATAACCCCTGTTTCTGGCCCGGCATAAGCAAGCGATTGAAATCCAAAAGCTGTTTTGTAAAAATGTGCGGCCTGTTTGGCATTTGCCACATAAAATTCTACATAATCTGTACCCTGTAGTGGAAGAAAATCCGTTGTGGTTTGGATCGTTTCCGTTCCTGATGTTGAAATGGAAGGCATATTTTAATTTTTTTAATTAATAATTTTTTTAACCGGGCATTGGTTTTTACTTCAGCTGCATTGGCGTCGCACTCTTATACATTTGTACTTGAATGCATCAAGATCAATATTTACTTATCAATAGCGAGAGTGGTCATAAGAAGCGAATAATTAAGTCGCTTATCGCCAAAAACTTTATGAGGATAATCAGGTTTCATCTGAAAACAAAGATAATAAAAATTATAGCTACATGAGGGCATCAATCTATATTTGCTGAATGGTAAAAGCGGGCATTTTAGGTGGCGGACAACTAGGAAGAATGTTATTACAGGCAGCTATAAATTATCCGGTAGAAACATTTGTAATGGAAAATGATCCTGAATGCCCTGCAGCTCATTTATGTCATCATTTTATAGAAGGAGACATTAAAAATTTCGATGACGTTTACAAATTTGGTAAAAGTGTAGATGTGCTGACTATCGAGATCGAAAATGTAAATGAAGAGGCTCTTCTTAAACTGGAAGAGGAAGGTCTCAGAATTTATCCTCGTCCGCGTACGTTGCAGCTGATCAAGAATAAAATTTTACAAAAAAATTTTTACAAGGAAAAGGGAATACCTACCAGTGAATTTATTGTAACACAAAATGCTGGTGATATTAAACAGAATATCACATTCCCTGCAGTACATAAACTGGCCACGGGTGGCTATGACGGTAAGGGAGTAATAATAATTAAAGATATTACTGAAGTTAATAAGGCATTTAATTTACCTGCTGTACTGGAAAAAAAGGTAGACATCAAAAATGAACTTGCCGTAATGATCGCAGTTAATGATAAAAAAGAAACGGCAATATTTCCAGTTGTTGATATGGTATTTGATCCGTTACTGAATTTATTGAATCACCAGATATGCCCGGCAGATCTTCCGGAAAAGATCATTTGGAAGGCGGAGGCTATTGCTTTAAAAGTTGTAAAAGACCTGGATAGCCCGGGAATATTTGCAGTTGAATTATTTGTGGATCATGATGGAAATGTGCTGGTAAATGAAACTGCACCGCGTGTACACAATAGTGGGCATCATACCATTGAAGCCAGTTACAGCAGCCAGTTTGATATGCTTTGGCGCATCATGCTTAATTATCCTTTGGGAAATACAGAAAATATAATGAAGGCTGCTATAGTTAATTTGATTGGAGAGCCTGGTCATGAAGGTGAGGCATTATATGAGGGTTTAGATGAAATATTATCTATGGATAACGTTTTCGTTCATATTTATGGCAAGAAAGTAACAAAACCGGGAAGGAAAATGGGCCATATTACTGTTTTAAGTAATGAAAAACAGGAATTGATCCATAAAGCCAACCAGATAAAACATATACTGTTTGTAAAATCTATAAATGCCTGATAAAGCACCTGTTTATTGAAACTAAGTCGTCTAATGAGTTGATGAAAAAGTTGATTGTATTTAATATACCATCTTTATGGTGAGATAATTTTAAAAAATAAAATTGAATCCATTGAAATCGTTCTGGAATAATATTTTTTACCTCTTACTGATCCTTTCTATTGGAATATCTACAGGCTGCGGTTCAAAAAATAAAAAAGAAGAAACAAAAAGTAAAGTACAAGCCGGGCCTCCTCCTCCGCCACGAGTGGATGGGTATGTAGTGAAAGTGATCCCAATCGCTGAAAAGCTGGAATTACCCGGCTCTATCATAGCCAATGAATCTACAGAGATACATCCTGAAATTTCAGGCCGAATGACTTACCTGTATGCCGCGGAAGGCAAAGCTGTGGGAAGAGGCACCTTACTGGCAAAAATCTATGATGGGGATCTGAGGGCGCAATTGAATAAATTAAGTGTTCAGCTAAGAGTACAGGAACAAACTGCAAAACGTTACCAGGAACTTTTGAAAATAAACGGGGTGAGCCAGCAGGAATATGATATGATCGCTTTACAATCCAATAACATCCGTGCAGACATGGCCATTGTTAGAAGTAATATCATGCGTACAGAGATCAGGGCTCCCTTTTCCGGAATACTGGGATTAAAAATGGTAAGTCCGGGTGCATACATTACACCCCAGACCGTACTTACAACCCTGCGCCAGAATAACCAGCTTAAACTTGATTTTACATTGCCGGAAAAATTTACTGTGCAACTGCGTACAGGCCAACTCGTTAGTTTTACTTCAGAAGGGAATGATAAGATATACAATGCAAAAGTTATAGCCACAGAATCAGGAATTTCAGAGGCCAGCCGAAGTCTGAATATAAGAGCCCAGGTAATTAATAATGATGGGAAATTATTGCCTGGCAGTTTTGCCAAAGTGAATATTGGCTTTGAGCCAGATGCAGATGCTATCATGATACCATCGCAGGCAATCGTACCACAGGCAAGGGGAAAAAAAGTTATTGTTTACCGGGGAGGTACAATTTCATTTGAAGACGTAACAACCGGCATACGTGATTCAGCCATGGTGCAAATAACCAATGGTTTGAAAGTAGGCGATACGATCATTACTACCGGGTTAATGAGTTTAAAACCTAAAGGAAAAGTAGTGTTGGGTAAAGTAAAAAGTTAAGAGGTAAGAACCTGGTTTTAAAAATAAAATGAGCATTGTCTTAAAAGAAACCAATGAAACATAAAACTGGCTTTGCATTCTGCATCATATTGTACTTAATTAAAAATGATTTATACAAATCTTCAATTTGAAGTAAAAGAATTAATAGCAATGCTGGTATCCACAATAAATAATTTAAAAAGAAATAAGTGGTCAAAAACTAAATAAACCCCACCTGATATTTCACATTTAGTTTATCACACTTAACTTATTACCATGAACATATCGGAATTTAGTTTACGGCGGCCGGTATTTGCAATTGTAATCAACATTGCAATTGTGCTTTTCGGCCTCATAGGTTATAAATTCCTTGGTGTAAGGGATTATCCTGCTCTTGACCCTCCAAATATAGGTGTACGTACCAACTACCAGGGTGCTAATGCAGAGATCATAGAAACACAGATCACAGAGCCACTGGAAAAAGCAGTGAATGGAATTGCCGGTATCAAGAATATCACCTCACAAAGTTCTCAGGGCAGCAGCAATATTACCGTGGAATTTGAGTTGGGAACCAACCTGGAAGAAGCTGCAAACGATGTTCGCGATAAAGTTTCACAGGCGATCCGCTCTCTGCCTACCGACCTTGAAGCGCCACCCGTGGTGAGTAAAGCAGATGCAAGCAATGACCCGGTGGTAATAATGTTGCTGCAAAGCAGCGCCCGCAACGCACTGGAGTTAACAGAATTTGCTAATAATAATCTTGTAGAACGAATACAAACTGTACAGGGAGTGAGTGGGGTAAATATATGGGGAGAGAAAAAATATGCTATGCGTATCTGGTTCAGTCCTTCTCGTATGAGTGCATTTTCTTTAACTCCAAGAGATGTTCAACTTGCCCTGCTCAGGGAAAATGTGGAGCTGCCTTCAGGAAAGATAGCAGGCGATGCAACGGAGCTGGGTATACGCACTTTTGGCAAACTAAATACGGAAGAAGATTTCAATAATCTTATTGTAAAGAATATCAATGGTACAGATGTTCGTTTAAAGGATATTGGTGATGCGGTATTAGGACCAGAAAATGAAGAAAGTATTTTAAAGGAAAGTGGAATTCCCATGCTCGCAGTAGCGATCATTCCACAGCCCGGAACCAATTACATTGAAATTTCAAATGAAATTCAAAATCGGCTCGAAGAAATAAAAAAAGATCTGCCGGAAGATATACGTATGGAAGTTTCCAGTGATCAGACAACCAATATCCGCAAATCCATTAGCGAAGTAAAAGAAACTTTATTGATATCGTTTGTATTGGTGATACTGATCGTATACCTCTTTTTCCGCGACTGGCTGATAGCTGTTAGGCCATTGATCGATATCCCTGTTTCACTGATAGGTGCTTTCTTTATCATGTACCTGTGTGGCTTTACCATAAATGTATTAACACTTCTTGCTATTGTTCTTGCTACCGGCCTTGTGGTAGACGATGGTATAGTTGTTACTGAGAATATTTATAAGAAAATGGAAGGGGGAATGGATAAATGGCAGGCGGCAAGGGATGGATCAAAAGAAATTTATTTTGCAGTTATTGCAACTTCCATAACCCTGGCAGTTGTGTTTCTTCCCATCATTTTCCTGGAAGGTTTTGTAGGCCGGCTGTTCAGGGAATTTGGTATTGTCGTCGCCGGGGCCGTACTGATCTCTGCTTTTGTATCTCTAACGTTAACGCCTGTACTAAATGTAAAGCTTTCTGGAAAAACTTTCCGTCACTCCAGGTTTTATAATTTTACTGAACCTTTTTTCAGCGGTATGGAAAATGGTTACAGGAAATTGCTACAGGGTTTTATGAAAGTACGCTGGCTTGCATGGGTGATCGTTTTGGCATGTGTTGGTATCATTATTTTTATAGGCAGAACCCTTCAAAGTGAACTGGCACCTATGGAAGATAAAAGTGGTTTTCGTTTACAGGTGAGTGCGGCTGAAGGAACTTCGTATGATGCCATGGATAAATATATGGATAAGCTTACCGGGTTTCTTATCGATTCTTTACCGGAGAAAAGATATATTGTAAGCATGACTGCCCCCGGGTTTTCCGGATCGGGTTCAGCAAATTCCGGTTTTGTGAGGATCGTACTGGTAGATCCCCCTGATAGAAAAAGAAGTCAGCAGGAAATTGTGAACTGGGTAAATAAAAAATTACCGCGCTTTAATGATGGCAGGTCTTTTGCAATTCAGGATCAAACGATACAGGTTAACCGAAGAGGCGGTCAGCCTGTTCAATTCGTATTACAAAATACAAATTCTGATAAGCTTAAAGCCGCTTTACCCCGGATCCTTGACGCTGCAAATAAAAGCACTATTCTGCAGGGAGTAGACGCCGATCTTAAATTTAATAAACCTGAGATTCGAATAAATATCAACCGGTTAAAAGCAAGTGAACTGGGAGTAAGTGTGCAGGATATCGCTCAAACCATGCAGCTTGCGTTAAGTAATCAACGCATGGGATATTTTACTAAAAATGGAAAACAATATTCTGTATTAGGCCAGGTTGAAAGGGCCAACAGGGACGACCCGGGTGACCTGGAAAATATTTATGTTACAAATAATAAAGGCCAGTCAATAGCACTCGTGAATCTGCTGGATATCACAGAAGATGTTACACCACCAACTTTATATCATTTTAACCGCTACAGGTCCGCCACTATTTCCGGCGGATTAGCAGAAGGTAAAACTATAGGTGATGGCATCAAGGAAATACAGGCTATCGCCGATACGGTACTGGATCAAACTTTTCAAACATCCCTTGCCGGTTCTTCGCGTGATTATGCAGAAAGCTCAGGCAATACTTACTTTGCTTTCTTTTTAGCACTGGCTCTTATTTTTCTTGTACTGGCAGCCCAGTTTGAAAGTTTTATTGATCCTCTTACCATTATGATAACGGTACCGCTTGCACTGGCAGGAGCTATTTTATCTTTGTGGGTATTTGATCAGACGATCAATATTTTTTCCCAGATAGGAATGATCATGCTCATTGGCCTCGTTACAAAAAATGGTATCCTGATTGTAGAGTTTGCAAATAAAAAACAATTGGCTGGTGAGAAAAAAAGCCAGGCTGTCACAGATGCGGCGGTAGCACGTTTCCGGCCTATTCTTATGACAAGCCTTGCAATGTCTTTAGGTGCGTTGCCCCTGGCTTTATCCCTCGGAGATGCGGCAACAAGCAGGATGCCTTTAGGTATAGTTATAACAGGAGGAATATTATTTTCACTGGTACTTACTTTATTTGTTATACCTGCCATCTATTCTTATTTGTCAACCAGGAAAAAGAAAAGTGAGTTGGATGCATTGGCTCCGGCACCTGCAACGGTTTAAAACATTTACATGAAACGATCCTTAATACTATATTTTTCTTTCTTGTTTTATACGTCTGCAACTTATTGCCAGCAACTTCTTACAGTTGAAGAAGCTGTTGCAGCAGCACTGGAAAACAATTTTGATATCCGCCTGCTAAGGAATGATTCAGCGGTATTTGCTTTAAATAACAGTTATGCCAGGGCTGCATTTTTACCCAGGTTAAATGCTACGTCCGGTGTTATTTTTAATAATAATGACACCAAACAAAAATTATCTGATGGTTCGCAACGGGGACAAAGCGGGTTGCGTTCCAATAATATAAATTCCGCCCTGAATCTTAACTGGACTGTCTTTGACGGTTTTAAGATGTTTGCCACACGTGATAAGCTTGCTGAATTTGTAAGGTTGGGTGAATTAAATATTAAGAACCAGCTGGTAAATACAGTTTCAGAAATCATCATAACTTATTACAATATTGTTCGTCAGAAACAACAATTAAAAGCAATAGAAGAGCAGATGTCACTCAATGACGAAAGTGTTTTACAGGCCAACAAAAGGATCAGTGTTGGTCTGGGCGCTAAACCTGAACTGCTGCAGGCAAAGCTTGATCTGAATGCGCAAAAAGCAGCCCGCCTGAATCAATTGAATCTTATAGAACAATTGAAAGAACAACTCAACCAGCTTATTGCTTTTAAAGCCGGAACCACTTATGAAGTGGAAGACAGTATTCCAATTAATACTGCATTAAATGCGGCAGATATTTTTTCAAATGCAGCAACAAACAATCCCGCATTACAAGTTGCCAAACAAAATATCAAAATAGCTAATCTTACATTAAAAGAACGCAAAGCGGAGCGTTTTCCGATAATAGGAGTAAATGCAGCCTATAATTTTTCACGTACCAACAACCAGGCGGTAGTTAATACTTTCACTCCTTTATTCAACAGGAATTTCGGTTTCAATTATGGCCTCACTGCTACCATTCCCATTTTAAACGGATTTAATGTAAGAAGAGAAATAAAGGTGGCACAATTCGATATCAGGTACCAGCAATTGTTGTATGATTTTGAACTTTCAAAACTGGATATTGCAATCAGCAGCGCGTATAAAGATTATGAATTGCAAAAAAAGACCCTGGAACTGGAAGAAGAAAATATTTTGCTCGCAAAGGAAAATGTATATATAGCTGTAGAGCGTTTACGCCTTGGCGTTTCCACTTCCCTGGAGGTAAGAGAAACTCAAAAGAGCCTGGAGGATGCTTATAACCGGTTGATAGCCGCACGTTATAATACTAAGGTGGCAGAAACGAAATTATTAAAGCTTCGAGGGGATATAGTAAAATAATTTACTTTTGAGGTAAATTATCTACGATGCCATTAGTTGGAATTATTATGGGAAGCCAGAGTGACCTCGAAGTGATGAATGGTGCCGCTGACCTGTTGGAACATTTTAAGATATCTTACGAACTTACTATTGTATCTGCACACAGAACCCCGGAACGAATGAGGACCTATGCTCTTGAAGCCAAGGATAAAGGGATTAAAGTGATAATAGCTGGCGCAGGTGGCGCGGCACATCTTCCCGGCATGGTAGCTGCCTATACTACCTTACCTGTTATAGGGGTACCGGTAAAATCATCCAATTCTATAGACGGATGGGATTCTGTACTTTCGATATTACAGATGCCTACAGGTGTTCCTGTTGCAACAGTAGCATTGAATGGTGCAAAAAATGCAGGAATACTTGCGGCACAGATCTTAGGCTGCAATGATAAAAGATTGTCGCTAAAATTAACAGCTTATAAAAAAGAAATAGAAAACGATGTAATGGGAATGGTTAAAAAATTGAAATCCAAAAAATAATAATTCCCTTTATTATTATCATTTCAATAAACAAAATAAAATATGTTGAAACAAAAATTACTTATGCTCCTGGCATTTTCGGCTACAGCAGCTACAGCACAAAAAGTTGCTTATACTGAATTTGATCTGAAAAATGGATTGCATGTAATACTGCACCAGGATAAAACAGCACCGGTTGTAGTAACATCCGTAATGTACCATGTGGGCAGTAAAGATGAATTGACCAACCGTACAGGCTTTGCGCACTTTTTTGAACACTTGTTATTTGAAGGGTCTAAAAATATTAAAAGAGGTGAATTCTTTAAAATAGTTAGCAGTAAAGGTGGTAACAATAATGCGAATACCACACAGGACAGAACTTTTTATTATGAAGTGTTTCCCTCTAACCAGCTGGAAACCGGCTTATGGCTTGAAAGTGAGCGCATGCTTCATCCTGTTATAAATGAGATAGGTGTTAAAACACAAAATGAAGTGGTTAAGGAAGAGAAAAGGCTGAGAGTAGACAATTCACCTTATGGTAATTTTCTGGCAGAAATAATGAAGCGGCTCTTTACAAAACACAGTTATAACTGGGTAACAATCGGAAGCATGGAACACCTCGATGCTGCAACCCTGGAGGAATTCATTGCCTTTAATAAAAAATATTATGTACCCAATAATGCTGTGCTGGTAGTTGCAGGAGACATTGATATAGAGAAAACAAAAAAAATGGTAGGTGATTATTTTAATGAGATTCCGGCAGGCCCGGCTATTGTTCGCAACAATGGAAAAGAAGAACCTATCACCAAACAGATCATTGACACAGCTTATGATAATAATATCCAGATACCGGCAATTATGATGGCTTACCGCACACCCGGTTTGACAAATAAAGAATCCATTGCCTTACAGCTTGTTTCCGATGTATTGAGCCAGGGTGCCAGCAGCAGGATGTATAAAAAAATGGTAGATGTAAAGAAGAATGCATTACAGGTAGGTTCCCTGAACTATGCATTAGAAGATCATGGAGCATATATTAGTTATGCGTTGCCAAGCGGGCCGGTTAAACTGGAAACGTTATTAAATGATATGAATGAGGAGATCGTAAAATTGCAGAATGAACTGATAAGCGAAACTGAATTTACTAAAATCAGGAACCAGTACGAAAACAATTATATAGGTAAGAATGCAAGAATGCTGGGTATTGCAGAAAACCTTGCTGCCGGGTATACCTTTCACAACAAAAACACAAATAAAGTAAATGAGGAATTGGATGATGTAAGAAAAATCACAAGAAATGATATCCAGGCTGTAGCAAAAAAATACCTGAATGTTGATCAGAGAGTGGTGATATATTACCTGCCAAAAAAATAATTTTAAAAAGTTTAAACTTAAAATATGAGTAAATTTATCTGTCTACTTTTCAGTGTTTGTTTTGCACTGAATTTATCTGCCCAGAACATAGACCGCAGCAAACCACCTAAAGCAGGCCCGCCAAGGCCCGTATCATTTGCAGATCCTGTTACCTTTACTTTACCCAATGGCCTTACTGTACTGGTTGTCGAAAATCATAAACTGCCTAAAGTAACAGCAAATTTAAATATTGATATGGGGCCGGTGCTGGAAGGAAAAAAAGGTGGAGTGATGCAACTTATGGGATTAATGCTTTCTGAAGGAACTACTAAAAACACGAAAGAAAAATTTGATGAAGCAACTGATCTTCTCGGGGCAGATGTTAATCTCTATTCCGCTGGTGGCTCTACTTCTGCCTTAACACGCTATTTTGAAAAAGCTTTTTTGCTGATGGCGGAAGCGATCCGTTATCCCGCTTTTTCAACTGAATCTTTTGAAAAATTAAAAACACAATCCATCACCGGACTTAAATCTGTTGAAAAAAATGCTGCCGCCATTTCTGCAAGAGTAGTAGGTGCTTTGAGTTATGGAAAAAATACTACACTTGGTGAATTTGAAACGGAAGAGAGTGTAAAAAATCTTACTATAGATGATATTAAACAAGCCTACAAAAATTATATCACTCCATCCCGTGCCTATCTCACTTTTGTTGGTGACATCACCCCAGGTGCAGCAAGATCAATTGCAATAAAAGCTTTTGGAGACTGGAAAGGAAAAAAACTGGAATTACCGGTTATTAAGAATGCTGATAATGTTTCCAATACAGAAATAAATTTTGTAGATCTTCCCACAGCTGTTCAAGGAGAGATCCGGGTTACTAATCTTATCAGTAACCCAATGAACAATGTTGATTATCATGCCCTGACCCTGGCTAACCAGGTACTGGGAGGAGGAGCAGAAGGAAAATTATTTATGAACCTGCGCGAGAAACATGGTTTTACTTATGGCAGTTATGCCAGCACAGGAACCGGAAGATTTCAAAGCCAGTTTACAACAAGTTCACAAGTTAGAAGTGAAAAAGCAGACAGCGCAATTGTTGAAATGCTTTCTGAGATCGATAATATGCGTAAAGGAAATATCACGCCTGAGGAACTTGAAATGGCCAAGGCGAAGATCAACGGCTCCTTTGCACTTGAAATGGAAAACCCATCACGTGCAGCAACGAATGCTACAAATATTCTGATCAATAATTTACCTAAGGATTTCTATCGTACCTATCTGCAAAAAATAAACAGTATCACAGTAGCGGATATTCAAAGGGTTTCAAAAAAATATTTTAATAAGGATAACAGCCGGATCATTTTGGTTGGTAATGGTGCTAAGATCTTACCAAACCTTACGCGGCTTGGATATACTATTAAACAATATGACAGGTATGCTGAACCGGTTATTGATAAGCCCAAAGATGTTGCTGTAGCAGAATCACCAAAAACAACAGAAGCTATTTCTGCTATTAAAATTATTGAAGATTACCTGAAAGCCATTGGTGGAAAAGAAGAAGCAAAAAAGATCAGCTCCATTAAAACAAAAATTTCTATGGAAATGATGGGGCAGCAGATTGAAGGTATGGATGTGAGAATGGCTCCCAACAAACATTACACTGAAATGAAGATGGGGGCTATGGTTGTGTACCAGCGTTTGTTTGACGGAACAAAAGGATACCAGGGGCAAATGGGACAGAAAAAAGATCTTGGTGAAAATGAGATAAAAGAAGCAATGGATGAAAAAGGAATGATACCTCAGTTGTATTATATAGGTTCAGATTTTAAAACTTCGTACCTCGGAACAGGCAAAGTTGGTACGGAGGATTCTTATAAACTTAAAATAACAAAACCCAGCGGCAAAGTATCTGTAGAATATTATTCAATGAAAACAGGTTTGCTTTTACGGGAAGAAAGCACCACTACCGGACCGACCGGCGCAGAAACAGCGATCACCATTGATTACAGTAATTATAAAAAATCAGGAAGTATATTATTGCCTTTTACCATTACTCAAATAGCAGGTGAACAGGAAATAGTAATGAATGCAACTGAAATAAAAGTGAATGAAGGGGTTAGTGAAGCAGATTTTAAATAATTTTTTTACCGGGTAGGGGTGTGTAAATTAAACTGTGTCAAAGATTTTTTTAGCTAGCAGAAGAGGCGGTGTTGGCTCAGTTACAAAGAGCAAGGCGCCGCCTCTTCCTGCGGCAAATTATATAATAAGTTTCAATCTTTGTTCTCCAAAAATTATACTTAGCTGCGATACCGTTATACCCCAATTCTGTAAAGGCATTGTCCATTTTTTCTCAATGTTTTTAGTTGCCAGGTATATGAGTTTTAATAATGCCATATCAGATGTAAAGGCTCCTTTGGTTTTTGTGACTTTACGAATCTGGCGATGGTAACCCTCTATGGTGTTCGTCGTGTACACCACTTTTCTTATCTCAGCGGGATATTTAAAATACGTGGTGAGCTTGTCCCAGTTGCGTTGCCAGGAAGATATTACTACGGGATATTTTTTATTCCATTTTTCTTCCAGCTTTTCGAAGTTTAGTTGTGCAAGGTCTTTGCTGACTGCCTGGTATACAGGCTTTAAGTCTTTCATAAATTCTTTCTGATCCTTACTGGCCACATATTTCATGGAGTTGCGTATCTGATGTACAATGCAGCTTTGTATGTCAGTTTTTGGAAACACAGTAGCTATTGCCTCTGCAAATCCTTTCAGATTATCAATAGAGGCAATTAGCATATCCTCTACGCCGCGGTTTTGCAAATCCGTTAATACACTAAGCCAAAAGTTAGCACCTTCACTCTCGCTTATATACATACCTAGTACTTCCTTGCGGCCTTCAGTGGTAATGCCTAAAATATTGTATACACAACGAGTTGTTACACGCCCATCTTCCCGTACTTTATAATGCATCGCATCCAGCCACACCATGCAATAGAGACTATCAAGTGGACGTGCCTGCCATTCCTTTACCAGGGGTATAACCTTATCTGTAATCGAGGATAAGGTAGCAGCCGAGATATCGGTGTCATACATATCTTTTATGTGCGTCGAGATATCTCTGAAGCTCATACCCAGGCCATACATCCCAATGATTTTTGACTCAAGACTTGTTGCCAGAATGGTTTCTCTTTTCTTGACAATGTCTGGCGAAAAATCACTGTTACGATCCCGTGGCGTGTCTAGCTCAATTGTTCCACTAGCCGTCTTTAATTGTTTGGTAGTGTAACCGTTTTTTCGGTTCTGGTGTTCATCTTCTTCATTATCGAGATGATCATTTAGTTCAGCCTGAAGGGCAGCTTCTAAAAACTCCTTCAGTAAAGGAGCAAAGGCCCCGCCCTTGCTAAATAAATCCTTGCCTGAGCGAAACTGCTCTAAGGTCTTCTTTTTGAGTGCTTCGTAATCGAAGGCTTCTTTTTTCTTTTGCATAAAAAAACTGTGTTTTAAAGTTCAGAATATTTTGAACTTTGACACAGTTTATTTTACAGTCTCCCGGGTAGTGAAGTCTGTTATTGTAGCAGCTTTACTATCCGATATTTTTATCACACAGAATTCCTGTTTCATACCTGTTGAGCAATTATAAATTGTATCTATAAAATCAACGCCATATATAGAATAATAAGGAAGTAAATTGTCAGACCTCTCCTGCAGTACACCCCCTGGAAATAAAGTTCTCCTTAGCTTTTGTATCTGTCTTTGCTGAGTTTCAAATCTTTTCTTTTCTGCACTTAGCATTTTTTTCTCGAGTTGTTTTACTTTATTTATTGCCTGTACCGATAAAGAAGCAACATGTATTTTTAATGTGGAATCAACTGCGGAAGCATCCTTTTCCATATTCTGATATAAAGCATGCAGCTCAGAAAGTTCTTTTTCCAATTTCAATTTCTTTCCTGATCCTTTCTCTACCATATTTTTGATAAGTTCATCTTCGGACATAAAAATATCTGCTTCCGAAATTCCAAGTGAACTAATGATCTTGTTTGAACTTTCATTGATAAGCATAAATGAATTCCTCAGGATTAATACCGGGAATGGCAGGTCTGCTGATTTAAAAACGCCATGTAATTCAAGCCAGTAAGCCAATTCACCGCCGCCGCCAATGAATGCAATATTAGGAAGAATCATTTCCTGGTATAATGGCCTTAATATAACGTTAGGGCTAAAACGCTCCGGGTTTGAATGTAGTTCCTTTATAATTTCTTCTGAGGTAAACCTGGTTTCACTATTGGAAACTATAAATCCCTCATTGTTTGTTTCAATCCGGTCTCTCCTGTTTTCATCCAGGTAAAACAAATTAACAGACCTGCCTGATGCCTGTACCTTATATTCTTTTGGAAATGTAGCAATAGTTTCCGCTACAGCTTTCCCGGAAAACTGTTCTTTTAATTCCTTTTCCATCACAGGAATAAATATTTTTTTCAACTCAGGGTTATCTGGTAATAAAATAATTAACCCGAGATGAGCAAAGAGTTCATTTACTATTTCAAAAGTGGCCTGTTCAATACTTTTACCAATGGTATAAGTTTTCCTGGTGAGGGCCAGGATCTCATTCCCAAAAGGATAAATGGATAATTGACCTTCCAGTTCATCTATTAAGGTTATGAAAGATTCATCTACTTTCATTCTCCCTACTGCACCAGTTTGTGAAGTATCCCATTTTATTTTTTTTTCTGCAATCGTTATTTGTCCAAGTTCAATAAGATCTGCATCTTCAGTTCCCATATAAAATACCGGTACAAAGCTGGCATCTTTTATAGAAGCACTTAATTCATCAGCCAATTTTATTACATGAACGATCTTATAAATAAAATACAAATGGCCTGTAAAAATATTGGGCTGATGTGCAGTACAGACTGTATAAGTATTGCTGTTTAAAAGACTCGAAATATTCTTTTTTACTTTTTGGGTAATGGTAACTGAACTGTACTGTTTTTCCAGTTGTTCAACCAGCAGTTTCCTGTGAGCATCCGGGAAATTTTTCTTCTCTATTATTGCCTGTTTGATCCCTTCAATGTCTGGTTTGAATTTATAAAATGCCTGCAGGGAGGAGGCATTATTAATATAATCTGATACGATCCTCGAAAAAGCACCTGTTTGCTGATAAGACAGATAATGCGGTTTATAATTCATGCAGCCTGCAATAATTATTTACTAAGGTTCAGAAAAAAATTCAAACGGGCATATACTTTACTCTTACAAAACATCTACTACTTCTCCTTCAAGATCATAATCATAAGCTTTACTGATCTTCACATGTACAAAATCACCTATTACCAGTTTTTTACTACTCTTTATGATCACTTCATTATCTACTTCAACACTATCAAATTCTGTGCGGCCAAGGTAACGGCCTGATTCTTTTTTATCAACAAGAACTTTAAAGATTTTTCCAACTTTTTCCTGGTTCTTTTCTAAACTTATATCCTGCTGAATCTCCATTATCTCCTGTGCCCTCTCCTCTTTTTCTTTTTCCGGCACATCATCAATTAATGAGAAAGCGGATGTTTCTTCTTCATGGCTGTAAGTAAAGATCCCAACCCTGTCGAACCGCATCTTTTGTAAAAAGACTTTCAATTCTTCCACATCCTCACGTGTTTCTCCCGGAAACCCTGCAATTAAAGTGGTTCGCAAACATATACCCGGTATTTTATTTCTTATTTCATCAATCAGTACTTCCATTTCCTGCCGCGTAATATTTCTTTTCATCGCGCTAAGCATATTATTAGAGGCATGTTGCAACGGCATATCAAGATAGTTACAAATATTTTTTCTTTCTTTCATCACATCAAGTATCTCCATAGGAAACTTTGACGGGTAGGCGTAATGTAAACGTATCCATTCTATCCCTTCCACATCAGCAAGCGCATGAAGCAATTCGGGCAGGGCTCTTTTTTTATAAATATCCAAGCCATAATAAGTGAGTTCCTGTGCAATAACCATTATCTCCTTAACCCCTCTTTGAGCAAGCCGTTTTGTTTCTTCAATAATTGATTCAATGGTACGGCTGATATGTTTTCCTCGCATTAAAGGAATAGCACAAAAGGAACAGGTTCGGTTGCAACCTTCACTGATCTTTACATATGCATAATGTGCAGGTGTTGCCAGTAAACGTTCACCCACAAGATCTGCCTTATAATCTGCATTGAATTGTTTAAGCAATATTGGCAATTCCATAGTGCCAAAAAAGGCATCTACTTCAGGTATCTCTTCTTCCAGGTTATTTCTATAGCGTTCACTCAGGCAACCTGTAACATAAACTTTATCCAACTGTCCGCGCTTTTTCAAAGCTACATTGCTCAGGATCGTATTAATACTTTCTTCCTTTGCTTTTTCAATAAAACCACAGGTGTTTATTATAACTATATTATGATCTTTCCGGGAGTTTTCGTGAACAGCTTCAATATCATTGGCAATAAGCTGGCCACTCAAAACTTCGCTGTCCACCATATTTTTGCTGCATCCAAGCGTTATGATGTTGACCTTATCCTGTTTTATACTTTTTGTTTTCATTTGAAGTGGCAAAGGTAAGGGCTTATAGCTTCCCCCGAATAAGGCCGGGAACCTATCTTGACAAGTTATATAAGTGATTGTTTGAAATAATAAAATTTAACAGTTACCCATAGTATATCAACCCTAATCCACATCTTGTTAATAAGATTTCTTTACCTTCCTGTAACATCCGCTTTAATTAAATAGTATGTTTGGCGCATGATTTGGAATGATAGAAACATGTTTCGAGTAGCTATTTTGGATATGTATGAGGGGGTGGAGAATCAGGGAATGCGTTGTATACGAGAGATACTTAATCAATACGCAGAATTAAATCACATTGATCTGCATGTTGATGAATTTGAAGTTAGAATTAAGAAAGAAATCCCTGGTTTAGAATATGATGCATATATTTCCTCAGGTGGCCCTGGCAGTCCGCTGGAAAGCAAAGGAAGTGAATGGGAGGCTGTATATTTTGAGTGGTTGCACCAGGTAGAGAAATTTAATCTCCATTCTGATAATAATATTAAAAAACAAGTTTTCCTGATATGCCATTCTTTTCAATTAGTGTGCCGTCACCTGAGAACGGCAACTGTTTCTAAAAGAAAAAGCACAGCATTTGGTGTTTTTCCAATCCACTTAGTATCGGACGCAGGTAGTGAACCTATTTTTAATGGATTAAAGGATCCGTTTTATGCAGTTGACAGCAGGGATTACCAGGTTACAGAACCCAATCACAGCATTTTAAAAGAAATGGGTTCTACTATACTGGCAGTAGAAAAGGCCCGCCCACATGTACCACTGGAAAGAGCGGTTATGGCTATCCGTTTTAATGAAAATATGATCGGCACACAATTTCATCCCGAAGCGGATGCTATAGGTATGTCGCTATACCTGCAAACTTCTGATAAGAAAAAAACGGTAATACAAAATCATGGTGAAGAGAAATGGCAATCCATGATAGACCAGTTAAATGATCGTGATAAGATCATGTATACTTATGCGCATGTGCTCCCGAATTTTTTAAACATGGCGGTTAACCGGATGCAATTAGCAGAAGTGTAAACACTCTTCACTTTCTTTTTATCTCACAACCTTTGAGTCTATATTACTTATTCCCATTCCGAAATAGTAACCTGATCTCAAATGAGGTTTACAGACAAAAGCAAAATAAAAATGAACTTATACTAAAAATGCTGTCATCCTGAGCCTGTCTAAGGACGAAGCGTGAACATAATAAAAAAAAACGAATCCAATAAACGATCCCACTCCTCAATATTATTTTTCAAATAGCCTGCATAGTGTCTTAAGGAGAGGTTAACTAATACAGAACAGTTAAGATCTCTTTTCACTTATTTTAGTACATTAGCACAAATAAAAAATTAAAAAAATGGAACCTTCTCTTCGCCGGGAGTTCAACAAAAATTTTACGGAAGAAAAATACCAGGTTTACATGGAGCTGGTGGAAGGTTTACACCCTGGCTCACTTGATTTTCGCAATGCAGAAACACCATTATTTATACCCCAGGATTTCAAAAATAAAATGCTGGATGCGTGTGAAGAGATTATTGATGTGATCACTTCGCCAAATTTTAAAGAACTTACTCAGAGGAGTATACCGGTTGATTTGTATATTCCAGGTGAAGATGCACATACCCAGTTTATCGTTTTTGATTTTGGGATATGCCGGAATGATAAAGGAGAATTAGAACCGCAGTTGATAGAAATGCAGGGTTTCCCCAGCCTTTTTGGCTTCCAGGCTTTCCACAGCGAATTAACACATGAATATGCACAGGTACCAAAAAATTATTCATCGTATTTAAATGGATATGATAAAGATTCATACATACATTTATTAAAAGAGATCATTTTAGGAGAACACAAGCCAGAGAATGTAATATTATTGGAGATCTATCCTGAAAAACAAAAAACACGAATTGATTTTCATACTACCGAACAACTGACAGGTATAAACACTGTATGTTTCACAAAACTTATTGCGGATGGCAATGATCTTTTTTATGAAAAAGATGGTATCAAAATAAAAGTAGAGCGTATTTACAACAGGCTCATTTTTGATGACCTTAATCAACAGGAAGGCCTTGAAGATACTGTTGATCTTACTAAAGAATATAATGTTGAATGGGTGCCGCATCCCAACTGGTTTTACCGGATCAGTAAATTCACTCTCCCCTTTATCGATAATCAATATGTGCCTGAAACCTTTTTCTTAAATGAGGTAACTATGCCGGTAAAGCTGGAGGATTTTGTTTTAAAACCTTTGTTTTCTTTTGCCGGAATGGGAGTAGTTATAGATGTTACACAGAAAGATATAGATGATATAAAAGATCCGGAAAACTGGATCCTGCAAAGGAAAGTGAATTATGCACCAATAATTGAAACTAAAGATGAACCTGCAAAAGCAGAGATAAGATTATTCTATTTCTGGAAAGATGAATGGCCACGGCCTGTTGCTGTTCACAATCTTTCAAGACTAAGCAAAGGAAAAATGATTGGCACAAGGTATAATAAGGATAAAACCTGGGTAGGGGGAACCGTTTCTTTTTTTGAAGAAGGATAAAATAAATAAGTATATGAGTATGGGCATTGAAAAATTTGATTTTTTTTTGAAACAACTGGAGAATCAGCTGGAGCTTGCAGCGGCAAATAATAATCCTGCACAGGAATTATTTAAAATAGGAACCCGAACCCCTTTGTTTATGCTGGAGGCTCTCGCTAAATTGTACAGCAAACTGCACAACCCTAAATTATTTGATAAATTAAAAGACCAATTTAAGCAACTGGAAGATATTTTGGGTGATATTGATTATTACCACAATTATATTATTGAGTTTACCGGCAAACCTGGTATTTCTCCCGGCATAATTGATTTTCTTAAAAATCGAAAAGAGGAAAATATATTGCTGCTGAATGACACACTTGTTGAAAAAAAATGGTTAAAAAATAATAAATCCCGTATTGAAAAAATAAGGGAAAAATTATCTGAGGCAACATGGATGGGGGCTGAAGAAGAAATGTCAGCTATAAAAAATGTTTATTTTGATTCAATACAGGAAATCCACTCCTTTTATAATAGTGCAGCAGGGAGATTTACAGACCTGGAAAACCAGGTGCATGCATTGAGGCGCAAATTAAGATGGCTGAGTATTTACCCCCAGGCTTTGCGTGGCGCAATACAATTAACAGATAGCAATATAGCTGATGAGAACATAAGTAAGTATTTGATTGCTGAAGTAATTAATTCTCCCTTTAATCAAATGCAGGCACCGGGGGAAAATAAATATATTCTATTGCTTGAGAAAAACTATTTCCTGGCACTCAGCTGGATCATCTCCGAGTTGGGTAAATTGAAGGATCTTGGTTTGAGCGAAATTGCAAAAGAAGAGGCGATGACATCTATATCCGGACATATTCACAATGACCAGGTGCTTAACAATGATACAGTTTCAGCTACACTATTAAAAGCTACAGAGATCAGTAAATATTATTTTGATGAACAGAACCTGGATAAAATGGTTGGACAAGTTATACCTGTAGAAATGTACACCGGTGAAAAAAAGTAACAGCCAGGCTACACAATAAACTTACATTGTAATATTGCTTTAATTATAAACATTAAACAGATTGTATTCTAATCGCACCAATGCACCTTTTTGAGCGGTGCGGAATAGTTTATTTGAAACCGGGAAACTATAGCCAATATCCAGACGCATTTTACTTAAAAAAATGAATTGAATGGATGTTGCTACATCCAGGTAACCCGTACGCATACCTGTATTATATTGTCCTAAAAATTCCAGCATAAGATTCAGGTTTATTTGCTTGTAGTCAGTATATTCTTTAGGGAGCATTAATTTACCAACAGATAAAGTATAACCAATAGCAGACCGGCTTCTATTTCCATAGTTAAACTTTTTTGAACCATTATCCATGGCATATATAAATGAGGAACTTGCTGATACCGCTATTTTATTTATCAGCTTAGTTGCAATTATGCCACTTTCAGAGCCTGTATTGTCACCATTCAAATCAATGGCTGGTTGGTGGATATGCGCATTGCTAAAAGATAACTTACTATATGCTGCCAGCCTGAAATGATTGTGTACATCATCTTTACTGTAAAACCTGTATTTAAAATATATACCTGCACCATCGTATCCAAATGATCTGTTAGCAGAAGTTAAGTTTCGTACCCGGTTGCTCATAAAAATATCTGCATGAATCATTATATTTTTTGAAGCACCCCACATGACTTCAGGGTTAAGATTATACGTATTCGTGCCGTCATATTCCTTTAAGACCAGGTTGTTCATCCTGATCCCTATACTTTTTGCAGGCATATTACTGGCAGGCTCTGTAAATGAAAACAATTCCTGCGCATTTGCCATCACAGGGAAAAAGGAAAGAAAAATAAATTTCCACACCATCTTTTTTATTATTTTGAATGTTGAATTTTAAATATTGAATGATACTTATTCAGTTTATTTTTCTCTCACTTTCATTTTACTATTCACATTTCACTTTTCACTTTTCACTTTTCCCTTTTTCACTTTTCACTTTCACTTCCAATTTTCACTTTCACTTCTCACTTCCCTATACCACTGTAACATGATATATTCTTTTACCGGGGGTGGCTGTGATCACTTTTGAACAACACGCAGCAGTAACCCCGGTTTTATAGCACTCCATTTTTGTGAATGCAGCATTCTTTTTATATTCCTTTGCCGGTACAAATCCTTTATCCAGGATCTGGATAATTTTGTCACCTGTTAATACCTGGCTTTTTATATTCATAAAATGATAGGTGGTATTATTAATTATAAGATGATCTTCACTGGAAACCTGTTGTCCGTCAAATTCTACAATAGCAGTAAATTTTGCAATAGAAAAACCAGCATCAAGCACTTTCTTTTTAATAAGGTCAAACTCTACCCGGCTATTTGGTTTAAATGTAACCTCAAAGCCGGATGTTTTAATATTAGCTACTACCTTTTCAACAAAATCAAGTGATTTAAGTGACTTGTTGATAGAATTACTGCACATGCTGCAGGTAAGTCCGCTTGCCTGAAGTATAACTTTTTTTACCTGGGCGTTGGATGAGAAAGAAATTGCAAAAAGCATTGCGAAAAATATGATCTTCATAATTTATGTTTTTGAAATTTTTAAATAGATAAATTTCCCCGGTGAGGCCGGGGTCAAAAACACAAATATTAAATTCTGAAATTACGATTGACTAGATAAACCGGGGGGCCTGTATCAGGCATGGGACATATAGAGTAATTACCATTCTTTACAGGCGGATAATTATGTGGAACAATTAAGGGTAATTGTATTCCTTGCAGATCAACAGAAAAAGAATAATCATTTGATGCATACTTATGCTCTTCTGTTAATTTATAAAAAGCGGTTTTTTCACTGCAACAACCTTTACCTGTTTCAGGCATTCCACAACGGCCACATTTTCCATCATCAGAATTGTAAAGTGCAGTTCCTAAACTTTCCCCCATACAAAAATGCATGGTAAACCCAATTCCCGAAGCCACGGTGAGGTATATAATTGTTATTATGGAAAGCCAAAACTTTTTCACTCAGCAAAAATAAGATTTAAAACTAACCAGAAATGTTAACGGTACTTAATCAGTTAATAAACCACCATTGTATTCCAAACCGTATGATCATCCCGGGTGTAGGATAATGAGGTGCAGCATAATTATTATTAGTGAATTGAAATCCATTGCTAAAACTTACTGTATTCAGGTTTTCTGTTCTGATGAATGCAGTGAAAGTCTTTATACGAAAATGAACAAACGCAGTAACATCAGGGGTATTGCTGATCACAACAGTATCCTGCGGTATGAACTGACCGACAACCGGTGAATAATCATACGCCTTATAGGGGGTATAATATCTTATTTCCAAACCGGCGCTCAGGTTTAGATTTTTAAAAAAAACACCTTCATAAGCAAACCTGCTCCTTGTGTATAAAAAAGGAACTTTTACAGGGGAAGTAGCATCAGTTAATTGAATCGTAGCATCTGCATAATAATTCCATCGCTTTGTTATTTTGATCTTTTTTGAAGCAAAGAATTGCAAAATATTTATAAGCTTACTCGCCTGCCGCGACTGGTAATAATTATAAAAATAAGTGTAATTGGTTAAGAGATTATTTTTAACACCAATACTTATCAGGGGATTGGTAGCTGTAGCGCCAAAAGAAGTTATATTTTCTTTTTTAAAATCATTGGTATTATTAAAACTATATGAAGAACGGTTGTCAAATACAAATGAGGGAGTACGGTTTACATTGATAAAGAAAAGAGAGATATCACCGAATTTTTTATTCAAATATCTTCCAAGTTTAGCCTGGGCGCTGTAATCCCCTTCATTCAATCCATTTAAGTAAAACTCGCCCTTCAGCAAAATATCCCATAATCTATTTTTTGTACGATTACGATATTCGCCATGTAATAATATGTTATAGAAATTATTCTGATTGTTTTTTAAAGTTCCCCTTATACTCTGATGTGTTATTCCTGCAAGTAAAAACTGGGAAGCATTTCTCGTATCCGGAAATTGAATAAGAGAAAAATCATTCTGTAATACTTTCCATTTTTCGGTGAACACAACTGTATCTACCTTGTCTGGCAATAAAAGGTTATACCACTTTTTGTAAAGGGAAGAATCAGCGATCCAGTCATTATAGCGGTATGTATTTTCAGATAATGTAAGTGTATGTTGAAAGCGGAGTTTTGGATAAAAAAGATGTTCTGTAGTAGAATCATTTATAGCAACTGAATCCCTTTTTCCAACATCATAACTTTGCCTGAGGAAAAAAGTGAATTCTTTATAAGTAATTCCGGTTATTATAGTTGTAATAAAAGGATTTCTCCTGAGTTCAATTGAATCTCCGGTATTTACCGGAATACTAAACCTGTCTTTTCTTACTTTCAATAAAGAATCTTCCCGGATGCCTCCGTTTTGTGAAGCCCGGATATTATTCCCAGCCAATATTATTGTAGCATTATAACGTTTACGCCTACCCTGGTAATTTCCAAATATCCTGAAATTGTTGTGGTTGGTATTCTGGTTGGTAAAAAGCCCTGGTGCATTTATGATCCTGAAATCAAAACCTACATTAAGATTGGGTTTAGGGTTTTGTGTATGAAATGCTTTTATCATTTGTTCCTTACCGGTAGCAAGCTGGTATCCCAGCATAGAGAAGGGTCGGGTGGTACGGTAAAGCCTTGTGCCCTGCAACGTGTACCTGTAAATATCGTAAGCATGAAAACCTGCATCCCACCCCGCTTTTAAATTTGGCTGAAAGATCAGTGGAAATGCAGCTGCACCGTTATTTCCCAGGTGCTGGTAATTAGATGGGATGGAAAAATAAGTATCAAAATCATTTATTGAAGAATCTATGGTATTACGGCGGTTTGAATCGAGGTATTGATAGCTTATGGTAATTGAATCAGCAAGATCATTCCTTCTTTTAAACCCCGCAGAATCTTTGTTAGGTAATGTTGTGTTTAAACGCGGCATGCCCGGAGTATTTATACCACCTGTTCGGGGACTAACAGCATCGTCTGGTAAAACAACCTGTGACTTTACAGAAAGTTGAAAAAAGATCAATAATAAGAGAACCAGTATTTTCATTTCAACCTTGATTATAATTGTTTTATCAGTTCTTTAAATATATAGGTAAGCTTTGGTTCTGCGTCTTTTGCTGCCTGCAATACTTCTTCATGAGTAATTATATTTTCTTCTTCTCTTATTCCAATATCAGTTACTACACTCATTGCAAATACGGGAAGTCCCATGTGAACTGCAGCAATAACTTCCTGTACAGTACTCATTCCTACTGTATCTGCACCCAGCACATGCAACATATGATACTCCGCTCTTGTTTCGAAAGTAGGGCCTGTTACTCCTACATATATACCTGTTTTAACATCGTAGCCTGCCTTTGCCGCAATATCGCCTGCTTTCTTTATAAGATCTTTTTTATAGGGTTCACTCATATCCGGAAAACGGGTGCCCAGTTCATCAATGTTTTTACCTGCCAACGGGTTAACTGCAAAGAGGCTGATATGATCTGTAATTATCATCAGGTCGCCCACTTTAAAGGAAGGGTTCATAGCACCGGCAGCATTGCTAAGGAAAAGATTTTTTATTCCTAAAAATTTCATTACACGGATAGGAAATACCACTTCTGTAGCGGAATAACCTTCATAATAATGAAAACGGCCTGCCATGGCTACAATTTTTTTACCGGATAATTCTCCAAAAATTAATTTACCACTGTGGCCTTGCACGGTACTGACAGGAAAATGTGGTATATCGCTGTATGGTATTTCCAGTTCAATTGATATTTCTTTGGTAAAACTTCCTAATCCGCTACCTAAAACAATTCCGATCTCCGGTGTAAAGGAATATTTACTTTTAATAAAATTTACTGCTTCATTGATTTTGTCTACCATACTAAAATTGTTTAACTACAAATGTACGAAGCATAGAGGCAAGTAGCAAAAAGATGGTATCCGTTGCCTGTTAATGTGCCCTGTCATCTTTAGTATCCACTCTTTGTTCTCATATTTCACTTTCTACTTTCCCTTCTCTTTAATTATCTTCACAAAAATTTTAGATATGAATCTACATGAATACCAGGCTAAAGAATTATTAAAAAAATTTGGAGTACCAGTTCAGGAAGGGATTGCAGTTACAACAGCTAAGGAAGCGCAGGACGCATATCATAAAATCAATTCTCAATACGGGAGCAAATTTGCAGTAGTAAAAGCCCAGATACATGCTGGTGGACGTGGCAAAGGAAAGATAGAAGGAAAAGAACAACGCGGTGTTGCAGTAGGAAAAAGTGCTGATGATGTTTTTGCAATCGCCGGAAATATCATCGGTGGCAAACTGGTTACTATTCAAACAGGACAGGAAGGAAAGCTGGTAAATAAAGTATTGATCGCGCAGGATGTATATTATGAAGGTGCAAATCCTGTAAAGGAATTTTATTTATCTATCCTGCTGGACCGTGCGAAAAAACAAAATGTAATCATGTACAGCACTGAAGGTGGTATGAATATCGAGGATGTTGCACATGATACGCCTGATAAAATATTTAAAGAATGGATGCATCCCGGCAGCCCGCTTATGGGATTCCAGGCTCGCAAGATTGCATTCAATCTCGGATTGAGCGGAGAGGCATTCAAAAACTGTGTAAAATTTATTACAGCTTTATACAATGCATATATTTCTTTGGATTGCGCAATGCTTGAGATCAATCCACTTTTTAAAACCAGCGATGATAAGATCATTGCGGTGGATTGCAAAATGAATATTGATGATAACGCACTGATCCGTCATCCGGATGTAGAGGCGTTACGTGATGAAAGTGAAGAAGATCCGACAGAAATAGAAGCTGCCAAGTTCAATCTTAATTTTGTAAAGCTGGATGGCAATGTGGGTTGTATGGTAAATGGTGCAGGACTGGCAATGGCTACCATGGATATGATAAAATTAAGCGGGGGCGAACCTGCTAATTTTTTAGATGTGGGTGGTACTGCAAATGCACAAACTGTTGAGGCAGGATTTCGCATAATATTAAAAGATCCAAAAGTAAAAGCGATACTTATAAATATTTTTGGAGGTATTGTACGTTGCGATCGGGTAGCCCAGGGCGTTATTGATGCTTATCAGAGTATAGGTAATATTCAAATACCTATTATTGTTAGGCTGCAGGGAACCAATGCAGACATTGCAAAAAAACTGATCGATGAAAGCGGACTGAAAGTTCAGAGCGCAATTGAACTAAGCGAGGCAGCAACACTGGTTAATAAAGCGATCTCGTGATAGTGGATACTTGATGCTGGATACTGGATGCTGGATACTGGATGCTGGATACTGGATACTGGATACTGGATACTGGATGCTGGATACTTGATACTTGATTCGGATAACAGATAAATTATGCTTGTTTAAATCTGGCATAATTTTTTTTCACTTTTCACTTTTCACTATGTTCACGCTTCGTCCTTCGATTCCTTGAACTTAATCCATGGACCATGGACTGTACTTCACTTTTCACTTTTTATTATGTTCACGCTTCGCCCTTCGATACCTTGAACTTAGACCATGGACTGTATTTCACTTTTCACTATGTTCACGCTTCGTCCTTCGATTCCTTGAACTTAGACCATGGACTATGGACCATTTACCATGGACTGTATTTCACTTTTCACTTTTCACTATGTTCTCGCTTCGTCCTTCGATTCCTTGAACTTAGACCATGGACTGCATTTTACATTTCACCTTTCATCTTTCACCCTTCACTTTTCCCTTTAATAGGTATCATTTTTGATTAAATACTGGTTAACCTTAAAAACATTTATTATGAAATCCAAATTTTTTATAATTGCAACCATGAGCCTTTTGCTTATGAATTCGTGTAAAAAGGATTCAACAGCACCACCAGTTGGTCCGGGTGGACCCACCACTACAGCTTTTAAAGCTATTTTAACGGGTTCGCAGGAAGTACCTACTCACTCTTCAAATGCTTCGGGAACATTAGATGGCTCTTATAATTCTTCCACTATGGTATTTAACTACAGTATAACGTACAAAACAGTTTCTGGTACAACTTTTAACCCAACCGTTGCACATATACATAAAGGCCTGCCCGGTGTAGATGGAAATGCAGTAATAGCTTTTGATCTTGGCGCTGTTGCCGCTTCTCCACATACCGGAACTATTATTTTAACTGCAACACAATTTGCAGATTTTAAAAATGGTTTATACTATGTTCATATTCATAGTAATATATTTCCAGAAGGTGATATAAGAGGACAGATAGAATTAAAATAATAAATAGCCCTTGCGGGCTTGCCCAGGTAAAGAATAGCCCCAGACTTAAGTCTGGGGCTATTCTTTACCTGGGCTATTTTATTTTCTTAATACATACCCCAGACTAAAGTCTGGGGCTATTGATTTCCCCTTGGCAATTTATTTTCCGGCGCTATTTATTTCCTGGGGATATTTATTTCCTAATACAAACCCCAGGCGAAATTCTGGGGCTATTGATTTTCGGGGACTATTTATTTACCTAACACAAACCCCAAGCGAAATTCTGGGGCTATTGATTTTCGGGGACTATTCCCCTTGGCAATTTATTTTCCGGCGCTATTTATTTCCTGGGGATATTTATTTCCAAACACAAACCCCGGCGAAATTCTGGGGCTATTGATTTTCGGGGACTATTATTTCCTAACACAAACCCCAGGCGAAATTCTGGGGCTATTGATTTTCGGGGACTATTTATTTCCTAACACAACCCCAGGCGAAATTCTGGGGCTATTAATTTTCGGGGACTATTTTTTTCCTAACACAAACCCCAGGCGAAATTCTGGAGCTATTAATTTTCGGGGACTATTATTTCCAAACACAAACCCCGGCGAAATTCTGGGGCTATTGATTTTCGGGGACT
>JBBJMM010000010.1:0-108404 GCA_037720515.1 Ferruginibacter sp. | reverse complement strand
CTTTAAGAAGTAATAAATATTTACGAACGCTATTGCGGCTTAGAGCTGTACGTCTGGCAATCTCACGGATGGCAATGCCATCATTTTTGAGTTGCAGGATTTGTTTTAATTGTTCCATTACTATCGGCTTTTGTGACATTGCTCCTTTATTTTGTGAGGAGCAAATGAACATCAAAAAGCATCGAACAATTATTATCTATAGGTGGGTCAACCCCGAAGAATCGGGGCAGGCTATGCCGGAATGACAGCAAAACTGAAGCAAGTAAATCTAAATTATTCTTGTAAACCCAAGTGGGTCAACATACCAGAATAATTAAAAGAAAAACTAAATGCCTACCCCAAAACTGGTGGGTCAACATCCCAGAATGGTGGGTCAACATGAAACAGAATGGTGGGTCAACATGGAACAGAATCTACAATTAAGTTAATTATGAACTGGGCACCATCGGTTCTTTACAATTACTAGTGTCAAATTTAAATATTACAGAAAATTGTTCTTTATTTTCCTGATTCTAAGTTGAAGTATGAAACATATAGCATTCAGTTTTTCAATTATGCTCTTTTTTCAACAGTGCAAGCCTTACAATACCACATTGATTGACGAAACATTCCATGAAGTAAAAAATAGTATTCCTATCGGAGATACTTCTACTGTTTACCGTTTAGATTTATTGCTGCACTTCGACTGGGATCGCCTCATAATTCTTTATCCTTATTACAGTAAATCCTTACTAAAAACCAAGTGCGGAATACTAGATGAATTGCCTTCTTCAAAAATTGAAGGAACAGAAGGATATAATGAATATTTATTTATAAAAAGGGGGCGAATCATAAAACATTTAATTTTAGACGATCCAAAATCAAAGATTATGGTAACCTTTTATCAATACAGCCCCAATCTTGATACCATGCCATGTGGTATTGCAAATTCACCTAATACTTTTATAAAGCAAATAAGAAATGAAAACAGGGATTGGGACGGCAGAACTTTTCTGATTTTTACAGCTGAATAAATTATCAAGTTGTGATCTAAAACAAAGAAATTTAAGGAGAAATTTATTAACTACAAACTTGCTTTTAACTCCGTTAAAAAAGATTTTATTTTTTTCAGTGATTCGATCATTGCAAACTTTTCATCTGCTTTCTTATTATTCTTTAAAAACTCTTTGGCTCCTTCTATAGTATATTTTCTTTCTCTCAACAAATGATAGATCAGCCTCAGGTTTTTTACATCTTCCGGGCGGAAGAACCTGTCTCCTTTTGCATTCTTCTTTGGTTTTAAAATATCAAATTCATTTTCCCAGAACCTGATCAGGGAGGCATTTACTTTAAACATATCAGAAACAGTTCCAATGCTGTAATAACTTTTTTGAAAAAGAATTACATCCTCCGGAATTTCAATGAGGTCGGCACAAGCCGTCATATCACTCAGTTTCATCCTGCCTCTTGTAGTTTTTTTTGAAGCATTAGCAAATGTTTTTACCTGGATCTTTTCCCTGGTCTTTCTTATGTCTGTAGAAAGATTTTCAGCTACCTGGTTTTCCTCAACAGACGCTGTTTCAAAATCCAACGAAGTTTGTTTGATAGCCATTGTATAAAGTTAATCTAAACTTTTTGCACTTCCGGTAGCAGCGATTTTCAAAAGCTGGTCATACTGTTCTGCATTTAGGTCGTTGAAGAAAAAATAAACCGGGTTAATTTCATTTCCGTTAATCCGCACTTCATAATGACAATGCGGGCCTGTACTTTTTCCTGTGGTACCAACCCAGCCTATCACTTCCCCCCTTTTTACTTTATGGCCATTGCGCACTTTGATCCTTACCATATGTCCGTATAAAGTTTCATATCCATATCCATGGTTTATTATAACATGGTTGCCATAACCTCCATCCATATAGCCGGCTGTAACTATTTTTCCATCTCCGGCAGCATAGATGGGAGTGCCCTGTGGTGCAGTAAAATCAAGGCCTTTGTGCATTTTAGGCGTTCCGTAAACAGGGTCTATCCGCATACCAAAGCCACTGGCTATCCGTGTAAGTTGTTTATTGCTTACCGGCTGTATTGCCGGGATACTGGCCATTTTTGCATCCTGGTTTTTTATAAGCTTTGCAATTACATCATAACTCTGAAACTGGTATGCAACCCTGGCACTCATATTATTTAACTGGGCCGCAATATTTTTACCCAGTTCATCATCAGATAAAACATTGATCCTGTCCAATTCTTTTTTTTGTTCAATCGTTTTTGCCCTGGCACTGTCAGGTAAAGGATTGGCTTCAAATATAGAACGGTACACTTCGTTGTCTCTTTTTTCCAGTGAGGCAAGTTGTTCCTGTAATGTGCTTACTCTTTTGTTTATGGTAGAATAATTTTCTTTTAGTACTTCATACCTTCTGTTGGATTCAAGATCCCGGGGTTTTGGAAAAAAACGATTGTATAAATAAATAACCAGGGCAGAACTTACCAGTAAAGCAGAAATAAAACCAAAGAACCGCAATAGTTTTACGCGTAAAGGGGTTACCAGCTTTTCATAGCGCAGTGTGTGCGTATTGTAGAAGTATTTTATTTTCTTCATCTGGTAAAGCTGATTACATAGAAGTTCGGTTTATTTGAATAACCTGTAAAGCCACAATTTTGAGAATAGAGTACAACCGGTAACTATAAACGATTGATTACCTTTGAGGCTTTAAGCAAGGCGCACAAATATAGACCGATAAATTTCAAAAATCAACACAATAACACCAATTGCTATATGATGCAAAGTGAAGGATCAACTATAATAGAATCGAACAAAGAAAATTTTACGTCGCAGGAGATCAGGAAATTATTTCTGGATTTCTTTATTTCAAAACAACACCAGGTCGTATCATCTGCACCTGTTGTTATCAAAAACGATCCCTCGCTTCTCTTTACAAATGCAGGAATGAACCAGTTTAAAGATTATTTCCTGGGCAATAAAACGCCACCATCACCGCGGATAGCAGATACACAAAAATGCCTGCGTGTAAGTGGTAAACACAACGACCTGGAAGAAGTGGGTGTTGATACCTATCATCACACCTTGTTTGAAATGTTAGGCAACTGGAGCTTTGGTGATTATTTTAAAAAAGAAGCCATTGCTTGGAGCTGGGAGTTATTAACTGAAGTATATAAACTTTCGAAAGATGATCTCTATGTAACCATTTTTGAAGGTGATGAAAAGGAAGGATTACCTAAAGATGAAGAAGCATTGAATGAATGGAAAAAATATGTTGCAGACGATCATATTATTTTAGGTAACAAAAAAGACAATTTCTGGGAGATGGGAGATACCGGTCCATGCGGGCCTTGTACAGAGATACATGCAGATACTCGTTCTGCAGAAGAAAAAAACAATATAAATGGTGCCAGCCTGGTAAATAAAGATCATCCGCAGGTTATTGAATTCTGGAACAATGTATTCATTCAGTTCAACCGCAAAAAAGATGGCAGCCTCGAAATGTTACCTTCAAAACATGTTGATACCGGAATGGGTTTTGAGAGGCTGGTTCGGATATTGCAAAATAAAAACAGTAATTATGATACTGATATTTTCACTGAGCTAATTACGGCTACTGAAAAGATCACCGGGAAAAGATATACTGCCGGTAATGATAAATCAAGTATTGCCTTCAGGGTGCTGGCAGACCATCTTCGTGCCATTGCCTTTACCATTGCAGACGGACAGTTGCCTTCCAATACAGGTGCAGGTTATGTGATACGGCGTATTCTCAGGAGAGCAGTACGTTATTATTACTCTTACCTGGATCACAAGCAACCTATCCTTTACCAACTGTTACCCGTACTCGCTAAACAGTTTAAACATGTTTTTCCGGAACTGATCAACCAGGAAGAATTTGTGGCAAAGGTTATAAAAGAAGAAGAAGAGGGATTTCTCCGTACACTTGATAAGGGATTAAAAAAAATGGATGAGATCATTATTCAATCTGCAGCAACAAAAAAGATAAGCGGCTCTGCAGCATTTGAATTACTGGATACTTTTGGTTTTCCTGTTGACCTTACCCGTTTGATCGCGACTGAGAACAATTTAGAAGTAGATGAAGCAGGGTTTGAAAAAGAAATGGCCCAGCAAAAAACCAGGAGCCGTGCGGCCACAACAATGGATACCGAAGACTGGATAAATATTAATGACAGTACAGCTACATCCTTTGTCGGCTATGAGAAACTGGAGAACACAACCAGGATCCAACGCTACCGGAAAATAAAAGGCAAGGGAAAAGAATCGTTTCAACTTGTGTTGGAAGAAACACCTTTTTATGCAGAAAGCGGTGGACAGGTAGGCGATACCGGTGAATTAATTCTTACGTCTCCACATGTACAAGGAATAGAAAAAAAGATAAGGATCACCGACACAAAAAAAGAGAATGATCTAATCATACATTTTACAGATAGTCTGCCTGATAATTTAGCCGGTGACGTGAAAGCTAAAGTGAATACAACCCGCAGGAAAAATATTCAGTTGCATCATAGTGTTACTCACCTTATGCATGCAGCCTTGCGTAAAGTATTGGGTAAGCATGTTTCCCAAAAAGGAAGTATGGTAACTGAACAGCATTTACGTTTTGATTTTTCACATTTTGCAAAAACAACAGACGAGGAAATTGCAGAAGTGGAGAAGATTGTAAATGAAAAGATCAGGGAAAATATACCGGTCGTTATCAGGTCCATGTCAAAGGAAGAGGCCATCAACTTAGGAGCTATGGCTTTATTCGGAGAAAAATACGGAGATACTGTTAGGGTAGTAACAATGGATCCGAATTATTCTGTTGAATTGTGTGGTGGCACTCACGCTGGAAGTACCGGGGAGATCGGTCTTTTTAAAATCAAACAGGAAAGTGCGGTAGCAGCAGGAGTACGCAGGATAGAAGCCGTATCCGGTTCTGAAGCAGAAAAATATATCAATGATGAATTTGAACAATTGCGGGGTGTTCGTGAAAAATTAAAAAATCCAAAAGATATAAGCCGATCAATTGATGGCTTGCTGACAGAAAATGCTTTACTAAGTAAAAGAATAGAATCACTGGAAGCCAGGCAACTGGTAGTTATAAGAAATGAACTCATGCAAAAAGATGAGATAATAAATAATGTAAGTTTTGTAGGGCAGATCATTGAAGTAAGCAATCCTGATGCATTAAAAAAATTATGCTTTGATCTTAAGAATCACTTACACGATCACCTTGCAGTACTCTGTGCAAACATCGGCGGCAAAGCTTATGTGGCTATTAGTATAAGTGATACTGTTGCCGTATCAAAAGGCCTGGATGCTTCAGTACTAATAAAGGAATATGTAAGCAAACTGATAAATGGCGGGGGCGGAGGGCAGAAGACCCTCGCCACTGCAGGCGGACAAGAACCCGGAAATCTGAAGGCCGTAATTGATCAGATCAGATCCTTGTTATAATAGCTGATACTCAATCATATTTTTTTATACATACGCGTTGACTGTAATGTGTTAAATAAAAAAATTATTTCCGAAAAGTTTCGTATTTCTGAAAATATTCCTATTTTTGATGTACTAAATATTTCGTACATAAAATATAATACATGAAAAAGGCATTATTGGTTTTTACTTCTCTTTTTATAATTGCAGCCGGTTACCAGGCCAATGCACAGGATGAACCTAAAATGAAGGATAAGAAAAAAACAGAAGAGATCGTTATCCGTAAGAAAGGAGATAAAGATGTAAACCTATCCATCCAGATCACCGGTGATAAAGTTTTAATAAACGGGAAGCCAATAGTGGAGTTCAACGATGATAATATAGTGATCCATAAAAGAAATATCACTGTGTGGAATGATGATCACATGGCTATGCTGGATAAACTTGAAAATATGGAAATGGAGAATTTTGGGTTCGATTACAATTCAGGTAGTAAAGTGATGTTGGGTGTAACAACAGAAAAAAGCAATGAAGGTGCAGTGATAAGCAAAATTACACCGGGAAGCGCTGCAGAAAAAGCAGGCCTTAAAGTGGGTGATATCATTACTAAATTGGGTGATAAAAAAATTGAGGACTCCCAGGATCTTTTTGATGCGGTGAATGATAAAAAACCCAACGAAGAAGTTAACATTGATTATAAAAGGGAAGGAAATAATAAATCTGTAAAAGTTAAGCTACAGGAAAGAAAAGAAAATAGTTTTGGTATGGCAACCCCCAACGGAATGTATAAATCTTATTCGCTTCCCAGGAAACCTGCAGCACCAAGAGTCTACAAGGACAGAAATAATGGTTATGGTAATTTTAATGATATAGATGAACAGGTAAATGGAGCGATGGATTATGCCTTTTCTTTTGGAAGGCCTAAATTAGGACTCAAGATCCAGGATACAGATGATGAAAATGGAGTTAAAGTTCTTTCAGTTGAAGAAAATTCTTCTTCTTCCAAAGCGGGTATGAAAGCAGATGATATAATTGTAGAGATCGGTTCTCAGAAAATAAAGAACACTGATGAAGCCCGTGAAGCTTTGCATGATAATGAATCTAAATCAGAATATAAAATAAAAGCCAGGCGCAGTGGTAAGGAAATGAATTTCGATATTAAAATACCAAAAAAATTAAAGACTGCTAATTTATAAAATGTGAAAAATACAAAAGCACCGGTATCAACTACCGGTGCTTTTGTATTTAAGAGTGGGTTTGTCTACTTTTGCTGTAGTGATTAACCGAGAAAAATATGAACTTGTTGTAGGGCTGGAAGTTCATGCTCAATTGCTTACCAGTTCAAAAATATTTTGTGGCGACAGCACTTCTTTTGATGCTCCACCGAATACACAGGTTAGTCCTGTTTCCCTTGGCCACCCGGGTACATTGCCTGTTATGAATATAAAAGCGATCGAATTTGCTATTAAGGCTGGCCTCGCTCTCCATTGCAAAATAGAACAGCAACATTACTTTGCCCGTAAGAATTATTTTTACCCGGATCTGCCTAAGGGCTACCAGGTAACCCAACATACAGCTCCTGTTTGCACAGGTGGATACTTAAGCATTTATGATAAAGGAACGGAAAAAAAAGTACGGCTTAACCGGATTCACCTGGAAGAAGATGCAGGTAAAAGTATTCATGATATAGATCCCGGCTTTACTTGTATTGATGTTAACCGGGCCGGAGTTCCCTTAATAGAAATAGTTTCAGAACCCGATCTCAGAAGTGCAGAAGAAGCCTACCAGTTTCTTACAGAATTGCGCAGGATTTTACGCTGGATTGAAGTATGTGATGGCAATATGGAAGAAGGAAGTATGCGGTGTGATGCAAATATTTCAATTCGTATAAGGGGAGTAAAGGAATTAGGAACACGGGTTGAAATAAAAAATCTAAACAGCATCCGTAATGTAAAAAAAGCAATTGAATCGGAATTCAACCGGCTTATAACTCTCACAGAAAATAATGAAGCCGTAAAACAGGAAACAAGAAGTTATAATGCTGATAACGATACTACATTTTCATTAAGAAGCAAGGAAGAAGAAGATGATTACCGGTATTTTCCGGAACCGGATCTTCCCTCTTTCTTTGTTTCGGAAAAAGAAATAAGGGAGGTGGAAGCCCTTATGCCCCTGCTCCCGGATCAGTTGAAAAAAAAATATACAGATGTATTCTTATTAAATGAATACGATTCCTCAGTTTTATTGAGTGATAAAGAAACAGCTGATTTTTATGAAGAGATAATTTTAAGAACAACTAATTACAAAGCTACTGCCAACTGGGTATTAGGCCCCGTAAAATCTTATTGCAATGAAAATAACATTAGTGTAAACTTGTTTCCTGTATCCACTGCAGGTTTTGCAGAACTTATAGAACTTACTGAAAACGGGCAGGTAAGTTTTACAACCGCCTCTACCAGGATCTTACAGGAACTTATTTCCGATCCTTCCAAATCTGCAATTACAGTTGCCAGGCAACTGAATCTTCTCCAGGAATCTGACAAAGAAACGGTTGAGGCCTGGATCGATACTGCTATAGCTTCTATGCCGGAAAAACTGATCGCTTACCGGAATGGTAAAAAAAACCTGCTGGGATTATTTGCAGGAGAAGTGAAAAAGCTAAGTAAGGGAAGGGCCGATATGCAACTGGTAAACATTCTATTAACAGAAAAACTTAAAACATAATTATATGAAAAACATTTTTGCCTTTATATTTCTTTGCCTTTGTTTTTTATCCTGCAAGGATAATAAAGAAAAAGGAAAGTTTATTTTAACGGGCAACATTAAAAATGTTCCTGATCAGAAAGTTTACCTGGAACAACTTTACTTTAGTGATAAAAGTCCGGAAGTAACAGATACCGGGGAAATAAAAAACGGGAAGTTTTCAGTGACCACAAACGCAACGGAAGAAAGTTTATTCAGGATACGCCTTGAAAAAAACGAAGGAGGTTATTATTTTATTAATGATGCGGAAAAAATAGATTTCAACGCAGACCTCAACAATGCAGATCTTGGTGCTCCTGTATTTAATACAAAAGCAAATTTCATATTGAAGAATTTTTTACTTTCCCTCGATGCGCAACGTAAACTGGCTACACAATCAAATGCAAAGATGGAAGAATTACGTTCCGTAAAAAATAATGACAGTGCCCTGAATATAGAAGTAGCCAGGCAAAATGAACTCAGAACAAATTACAATAATTATATCTCCCAGTTTATTGACACAACCAGTGATCCGGTAGTAGCAATGTTTGCTTTGGGCTATACACAGGGAATGGATCCAAAAGAAATTAAAAAAATTATACCTGGCCTGGAGAAACGTTTCCCGCAACACCAGGGTTTAAAAGAATTGATCGTAAAAGTAAATACACTTTTTACAGAAGAGCCGCAGAAGGTAAAGCCTGTTAACTCAGTTCCAGGGATAGGCAGTGCAGCGCCGGATATCACCATGCCCGATATAAATGATAAACCTTTTTCCTTAAGTCAACTCAAAGGGAAATATGTGTTGGTGGATTTCTGGGCAAGCTGGTGTGGCCCTTGTCGTGGTGAAAATCCAAATATTGTGGCAGCTTATAAAAAATACAAAAATAAAAATTTTACTATCCTGGGTGTTTCGCTGGATGAAAACAAAGAAGCCTGGATTAAAGCTATTAAAAATGATAATTTAAGCTGGCATCACATAAGTGATCTAAAGGGATGGAACAGTGCTTCTGTTCCTTTGTATGGTTTTGATGGCATTCCATATAATGTTTTACTGGATCCGTCGGGCAAAATCATAGCGATGGGTTTGCGCGATATAAATTTGCACCAGACACTGGCGGAAGTATTAAAATAACATATAAAAAAATGGGCTGCCCGTTAGACAACCCATTTTTTTATTTGCAATTTTTTTATAACTGTGCAATACTTATTCCCACTTTTGCATAGTTGAAATTGGCAGCAAAATTGGCATTCGATGTCAATTCCAAAACCAATATAACAGGGTTTGGAGAAGAAACTCCCGGGTTTACAATATTGATTGTGATAAAACCAAAGCTGCTGTTGGCAGGAATAGTACCAGTTCCGCTTAAAGAAGTGTAATGGGTTCCGGCAATTGCCGTAGAACTACTGTTTATAATATAAGTAAAATCGGTTGCTGAAGCGCGTTGTGCTCCCACCAGGTTAACTCTTAAAGTAAATGGTGTAGTAGTTGTTCTGGTGATTAAAGGTTGAGATGTTGGTGTTGAAGCCCCCACGATAGGCACACGGGTGAGGACAGGATAAGTTAAACCCGCCGCATTTGCATTAAAAGTGGCAGCATCAAATTCTACTTTTGAATCACTTACCAGAACCGGATCATTTTTAATGCAACCGGTGAAAAAAAATGCCGATAATAGCAGAACAGAAAAAAAGAATTTAGTCATAATGTTTTGATTTTCTTTAATAGCCAAAGTTTTGTTTCAAATTAGGATTTCCATCAACGTCGGGTTGAAAAATAGGTGCCAGAATACGTGCGTCAGTAAACAATACAACCTGTGTAGAAGGAGGTGATTTTATTATATTACGCCCCAGTCTTTTAATATCATGAAAACGTTGTCCTTCAAATGCTAATTCAATTCGTCTTTGACGAAGGATCTCTTCATATAATTGAGCTTGAGTAAGTGCATTATCCGCCATTTCCAAAGCAGATCCCGTATAGCCTACATATCTTCTTGATTTGATCTCTTTCAAATCTGCGAGTGCTGCTGCAAGATTAAATACAGCAGAACCGGCAGTAGCTGCAGCTTCGGCCCTGTTCAAATACAATTCCGACATCCGAATTACAGGGATATTGTCAAGGTTTATAAACCCATTTTTACCCAGGTATTTAGTGACTTCTACATAACTTTTACCGCGACCTACAGTTCCAGGTTCGTACAACTGGTTTCTTACATCTGTGCTTCTTGTTGCGATCACCGCATTATTTCCTGTAAATACAGCATTGGTATTTCCTCCCACCAATGTGATTCCCAGGTCATTTAACAAGCTTATCGTTGGAACAAGATCTCCGAAACCCCCGGTTATATTTGTTATTCCTGGTGCAGTAAGTGTAGTAAATGAGGTTTGTAATGATTCGTTTACTCCAATATTTTCAGAGTTCAAAGTGAATTTTACCTGGAAAATTGTTTCTTTATTTTCCGCGCTCCTCCAGTTGGAAACGTAATCATTCTGATCTGTTAACCTGCCTACTCCACCCATTGTGGCAATTGCATTATCAGACCATAATTTTGCATTTGCATAATCTTTTGTATACAGGTAAGCCCTCGAAAGCATGGCCTGTGCAGCTCCTTTCGTTGCTAAACTTTTTTGAGAAGTATTGGATAATAATCTAGCATCTGCTCTTTTAAAATCGGATACGATCTGCATATAAACAGAATCTACAGATTCGCGTGTTGGGAAAAAAAGCACAGCAGCATTTAAAGTCCCGGTCCCTTTGGCAAGAACAGGAACTCCACCCCTGTCCTGGGAAGGTACTATTGCTCCCGGTGTATACGCATAAGCTTTCATCAGTTCAAAATAATAGAGCCCACGCAAGAAATACAACTGGCCTTCCCATGCGGCGATTTCTGCAGTTGTTACTGCCGGAACTACCTGTATACTTGGAATTGCTTCCAACGTTAAGTTAATCTGGTTGATTGCCTGATAAGAGATTGTCCAGACTGAACCTGTAAAATGAGCGCCGAAATTATTATTCGATTCAGGTAATAACCTTCCTGATTTATTGGTAGCATATCCATTATCCCCCAAAGCTTCCGGTAATGCTATCAGGTCTCTTCCATATAAACGAGCACTTTTAAGAGAGGCATACATGGCTGTTATGGATGCGTCAATAGTTTGCCTGGTAGAAAGTGCCCCATTTGAATCAATTGACTGTGATGGATCAATTTCCAATTGTTTTTCGCAACCCATTCCAATGCTGCCAATTAAAAGAGCTGCCAGGATTATTTTATTAAAATTCAATTTCATGTTTTACTTTTTTGAATAGTCAGATTTTTTAAAATCCAATTTGAATGCCTGTTGTTACAATTTTAGATTGCGGTATGATACCTGTTGCTGTTCCTACAAATTCCACATCATAACCATATGAATCGCTATAAGTATATAAGTTAGTTCCCTGGATATAAAATCTTGCATTGGTAATACCTAATTTTGTTTGTAGCGATGATAAAGGGAAATCGTATGTTAACGTAAGCGTTTTTAAACGGATAAAATCTGCTTTAAACCAGGTTCTGTCGCCGGATTGAGCTCCTGAACCTTTTGTTTCAGCTCCCAGAGCATTAGGCCGTGGAACATCTGTGATCTGGCCGGGGGTTGTCCACCTGTTATCGTAAAAATATTGCAACGTATTTATGCGGGCAAGATTTTCTGACAAGAAATTTGCTTGTCCATCAGTAGCTAATCTTCCATATTCATAATTAAAGAATACATCCAGTGAAAAGCCTTTAAAGCTAAACCTGTTTGTTAATCCACCCTGGTAATCCGGTAAACGCGTTTGTCCGATGATAACCCTGTCTCTTAAAGCTGTCTGATAAGTATTGTTGCCTAATGAATCTATCCACATTGGCCGGCCTGTTGCCGGATTTACACCTGCATATTTTTGAGTAAACAAAACACCTACAGGATATCCCACACGAATTGATTGATCGGACGGTAAAACCATATTACCACCATACAATTCTTTTACTTCTTGTTTATTATATGCAAAAACAAAATTCAGGTTCCAGTTAAAAGCACCAGCCTGGCGAGATTTGATTATATCAGAAGATAAAGTCAATTCTACTCCCCTGTTATCCAATTTACCAATATTGCTTGTAAATCTTTGAAAACCTGATGTAGATTGTAAAGGCTGATCTAACAATAATTTATCTGTTTTTTTATTATAAACTTCAACAGCACCTGTGATCCTGTTATTGAATAAACCAAAATCCAAACCCAGGTTAGATGTTGTGATCCTTTCCCATTGCAGATCCGGATTTTCCAAATTTGTATAAGAGATACCTGCACTTCCATTATATACTCCGCCACCGCCAAATAATCCGCGGGCATCAAAATTTCCAATCTGATCATTACCGGTTGTACCAATACCAAAACGTAAGCGCAATTGAGATATCACATTAGAATTCTGGAGAAATGCTTCCCTGTCAATATTCCATCCTGCCTTAGCACCATAAAAAGCACCAAATATATTGTTAGAACCAAACCGGGAAGATCCATCATACCGGCCTGTTAAGCCAATAATATACCTGCTGTCAAAATTGTAATTCACATTTGCAAATACGCCGGTTCTTTTAAAGCCTGTTTTAAATTCATTCACGGCCACAGGATTTGCCGCATTCTGTAATGATACAAATTGGAAAGTAGGGAAACCATCGCCTGAAGCAGTAATTCCTTCATTATTTTCCTGGCGGTATTCATATCCAACTAAACCATCAACCCTGTGTTTAGTGCCAAATTGTTTGTTTGCATTTAAAGTAGTGTAAGCACTTATATTGGTATTCCAGTTGCTTTGTACCTGAACAAGTCCTTTGCGGTTAAAGCCATCCGGCGTACGGGCATCCGTAACATTCTTCCCCTGAACCAACCTGTAATCCATAGCACCGAAAGCTTTTACAGAAAGCCAGTCAAATATTTTATAGTCTGCACTAACATTACCCACCATTTGATTGGTACGGGTGAATCCGCTTCTGAATTCATTTACGGCAATAATATTTTGATTTAATGTTCCTATCAAACTTGAAAAAGGAGTATTACCGGGTATACCGTAATAAGAACCATCAGGATTTCTGATAGGGCTTGTAGGAATTATACCGGGTGAGGCAAATGCCGGACTTCCTAAAAAAGAGCCGTCAGTTGCAAAAGGATTATTCTGAAAAAAAGTACTTAGGTTAATGCTGGAATTAAAAGACAGTTTTTCTGTAGCCTTATTATTAACATCCAGCTTTAAGCCATGGCGTTTAAAATCCGCTTTTGTTACAAATGCTTCTTGTAATTCAGTAGAACCCGAGATGCGGAATGTAGTTTTTTCATTACCACCACTTGCACTTAAAGCCACCGTGCGGATCTTTCCCTGCCTGAATGCGGCTTCCTGCCAGTCGTATGTTTGAAGTGACCTTCCCGCAGAATCGGCCTGGGCATCATTAAAAGCACTTGCCCCTGTAACTCTTAATAATGTTAAAGCACTCTGCTTTGCGGTTAAGCTGGTTACAGGTACGTTTAGTTGTGCAGCTACAGCCTCTACTCTTAACTGGTAAAATTCCTGAGAGTTTAATACGTCCAGCCTGGTCAATGGATTTACAACACCAATAGTTGAACTAACATTAAATCGTGTTTTACCGGCCCGGCCTTTTTTGGTGGTTACTATTACCACACCGTTGGAAGCTGTAGAACCGTAAATAGCAGCTGTGGCTGCATCTTTCAATATATCTACAGATTCAATATCATCCGGGTTTAAAAATGCCAGCGGATTAGCTTGCGTGAAAATTGCATCATTTCTTACATTTAGTTGAACACCATCTACAATATATAAAGGAGCATTGCCTGCATTGATTGAACCTTCCCCCCTGATCCTAACATTTATCGATCCACCAGGTATTCCATTATTTGATTGTACAAGAACACCTGCCGCCTTACCCTGCAATGCTTTATCTAAACTCACACTGGGAAGATTTTCCAATTGTGCAGCCCTTACTGAAGAAATAGCACCTGCTTCATCACGCTTTTTACGTGTTTGATAACCGGTTACAATGATCTCATCCAACGGATTGGTTTTAACCTTTAAAACTACAGTAGGATTATCAGAAGGAGAACGTAATGAGACCGTTTCATAATTTACTCCGGAAAACACCAAAGTATTGGACCTGTTTACAGAAATTGAAAAGCTTCCATTTGCAGTAGTTGAAGCTCCTTTATTAGTACCCTGTACAACAACAGAAATTCCTTCTGCAGGATTTCCTCTATCATCCAATACCTTTCCTGATATGATACGCTCCTGGGCGGTTACATTTAGCACAAATGCCATTGTAACCAAAAGTGTAGAAATTAATTTTCTCATATTTATACTTAAATTTTTTTATCTATTAACAAATATATTGGACAAATGGTAACATTCTTATTTGTAAGGCATATTTCTTTCACCATTTGCTGCTTTAATGTTACTAACTTTTAATGTAGTTTTTCCTGACTTTTCTATGACTGTTTATTTATTTTTTTAGAAGGTGCTGTCATCAAAATTAAAATAGGAAGCAGAAGCAGGTTGGTAAGAGTGGCTACCAATAAAGTTACCGAAGTAAGCCATCCCAATGCAATGGTTCCGCCGAAACTGCTGGCGCAAAAAATTATAAAGCCTGCGGTTAAAACAAGTGCAGTGTATACAATACTTAATCCTGTATGCCTGATAGTGCTTTTAACCGTTGCCGTTACATCATTATTAAGGAGTGGGAGTTCTTGTTTATAATTTACCAGGAAGCGTATAGTTATATCCACTGCAATTCCAAGGGCAACGCTAAAGATCAATACTGTAGAAGGTTTTAAGGGCAATCCCACCCAACCCATTATACCCGCTGTAATTATTAACGGTATCACGTTTGGTATAAGAGAACAGATCAGTATTCTAAATGAACGGAAGAGGTATAACATACATAAGGCTATCAGCAAAAATGCCCAGAGTATACTTTCCTTTAATCCATTAATTATAAAACGGCTGCCTTCCAGGAATGTAATGCTGGTGCCGGTAAGTACAACAGAGTAAGCACTTGTATCAAATAAGGCATTGGCTCTGGACTGTATACTATCAAGAATAAGAGGAAGTCTTTTGGTACCCACATCTGCCATACTTACACTGATGCGTGTATTTCTTTTACTGCTGTCCATAAAAGAACGCATCATGTTAGTGAAATTATTTGTTTTACCGGCCGTGTCTTTTCCTGGCTTTAAATAATCACTCACAAATGCACCATCGAATGAATTGGGCATGATGTATTGCGTAGAATCCATTTCATAAAAACCTTGTTTTGCAAACTTTAGCCCTTCTGCAACAGACAAAGGCCGGCTCATTTCTTTTTGTGCACCGATATACTGTGCTAAAGAATCTATCTTTTCAAATACAGGCAGCGCTCTTAATCCATTGCTTTTTTTAGCATGCACTACGATCTCCAGTGGCATGATCCCTTTAAAGTTCTGTTCAAAAAAAGAAAGGTCCTTATATATTTTATCTTTTACAGGAAGGTCGTCTACTATATGGCCCACTGTTTTTAATTTTAATATTCCCGCAAACGCAATAATTAATAGAATTCCGGTTATAACCAATACAGTTCCCCTGTAATTAAAAACCCATGATTCAAGCCGCGATAAAAAAGCTGTGATCCATTTGTTGTTAAGATATTTTAATTGCACAGGCTTAGGTGCAGGCAGAAAACTTAAAACGGAAGGCAGCAAAATAAAAGAAACAAAAAAAATGACCATGATACTAAGTCCTGCCACTACCCCGAATTCACGTAAAATTGTACTCTTTGTAAATGCAAATACTGCAAAACCAATGGCAGCTGTTATGTTACAAAATAAAGTAACCACTCCCATCTTACTTACCATATCAACCAGGGAATGATGCTTATCTTTTGTTTGTAAATAAGAGGTATGGTATTTATTTATAAAATAAATACAGTTGGGAATACCGATCACTACTACCAGTGAAGGAATAAGAGCCGTAAGTAATGTAATAGAATATCCACATAAATACGTAATACCCAGCGACCATATCACACCGCTTATTACAACTGCGAGTGATAGAATAGTGGTACTTATTGATCTGAAAAAAAGTAAAAGGATAAGCACACTCAAACCAAGTGAACCCAACAAAAATAATTTCATTTCATTTTTAACCCTGTCTGCTACCACTGTTCTTATCAGCGGCAAGCCACTCATATGGGTTGAAATACCCGTAGTATTCTGAAACTTATTTACAGCCGTCGTTATATCAGCAACTACTTTACTGCGTTGCGGTGTATTTAAAATATTTTTATTGATGCGCACCCCCATTAGGTATGCATTACTTTCAGGATTGTATAAAAGTGACCGGTAAAATGGAAGATTATAAAAAGCTGCCGCCATACTGTCCAGTTCGGGCTGGGTATCCAGCGTATCGTTAAATATTTTAACGGCACTTAATTTTTCTGTGGCACTGTCTTTAAGCAGGGTAACGGCACCGGGTATACTCAATATATTTTCTACAGCCGGATCCTTTTTTAAATCCTGTTCTAACTGCCGGTAAGCATTAAAATTTTTAAGAGTGAAAATGTCAGAAGTTTGAATTCCGATGACAAGCATATTACCATCATCACCGAATTTTTCTTTAAATGCCAGGTAATCTTTGTATTTGGAATTGTCTTTTGGAATGGCATTTGAAAATTCATAGCTCAGTTTTACCTTAGATGCATAATAGGCCATCAGCCCCGTAGATGCAAAAAAGATCAGGAGCATCAACAACCTGTTTTTAATTACAAACTTTCCTAAAAATTGCCACATTGTATTTCAACTTTAAATTTGAACATAGGAGGTGTGAAGACGCAGAAGGACATCTCTACCCCGCACCTCTTTACTCTGCACTTAAAAAACCAGAGATAATAAATCTTTTACAAAGAAAGTTGATTTAACCGTCTTATCCTTAATTATCAATCAGGCATTAATAATTAGCCTATCCTAAAAAAATTTATTTTTAAAGGCTCTGGTATTTTTTTAAAAAAAAGGTACAAAGTATTAATATGTATTAAATCAGTGTATTCTTGGTGGTGCATATCCTCTGTGAACTTTGTGTTTACCTTATTACAACAAAGGACCCTAAGTTTATAACAAAGAACACCCGCACCGTAGTGATTAGAAATTGAGTTGAAATGAGTTAGTCCTTCTCCTTTGGAGAGGGGTTGGGGTGAGGAAAGCTAAATTATACGGGACAGCAATAATTATCAATGTATGTTTGAATAGTGACCCATAAAACAAAAGGAATAGTTTTAAGAACCATCAAGTATGGTGAAACAAGCCTGGTAGTAAGCATCTTCACTGAATTATTTGGTGTAAATACTTATATGGTAAACGGGGTACGTTCATCTAAAAAAGCGGGTGCCCGCGCCGTACTTTACCAGCCGGGTGCTATCCTGGAAATGGAGGTTTACCACAATGAGCTTAAATCGATGCAGCGCATAAAAGAAAGTGGCTGGGCTTTTTTATATAAAAATATTTTAAGCGATGTGGTAAAAAATACGATAGCCCTATACATAGTTGAACTTTTGATAAGATCATTAAAACAACCGGAACAAAATACAGATCTTTTTATTTTTTGTGAAGATGCTCTGATTCAACTTGATGGTGCAAATAAAAATATAGCTGCCAATTTTCCACTCTATTTCGCGCTGCATTTATCCCATTTTTTAGGATTCAGGATAAGTAACGAAACAGGAAATTATAAAGACAATGTATACATCGATCTTATTGAAGGAAATTTTGTGAACGCACAACCCATTCATCCTCATTTCCTGGAAGGAGAAAATGCAGTTATCACATCTGAATTATTAAGAATCATGCAACTTCATGAACTGGAACAAATAAAACTAAACGGTTCCAGGCGTCGTGAATTGCTGGGACGTTACCAGGAATATTATTCTCTGCACATTCCTGATTTTGGTAAAATGAAAACGCTGAGTGTCTTGCACGAATTATTAGCCCTGTAAAAAAATGAATTTTACACGATCATTTTCGCTTTTGAAGCCTGGGTAAAATATTCCTTACAGTTTTCTACCAGTACTATTCCCGGAGTTTTTCCTTTTTCAAAACTTCCATACCTGTTACTTATCCCTAAGGCATCAGCACCGTTCATCGTTGCCCATTTTAAAATGGTCTCTGATTTTATCATCGGAAAATGTAGCTGGATTGATTTCATTTCTTCCAGCATATTCAATTGCCGGTTACTTGCATAGCTGTCTGTTCCTATAACGATCCGGCAATCATTGCGCATCAACAGATCCAGTGGCGGCACTGTATTTTCAATATACAGATTGGCATTAATGCAAAGACAGAATATTACATTTTTTGCCATGTCAATGTCTTCCTGGCTGATAAATGTATTGTGAACAGCAATTATCTTTTGTGTTTTATTAAAATAAGGAAGCCAGCTTTGAAAACTTGTTTTGTTAGTTGCAGAAAAACCATCAATATCAATTCCCATATTTTTATACAACCTTAAAAAATCACCCGACTTGTTCTTATACAATTCGTTTTCCGATCTTTCTTCCTGGTTGTGGATAGAGATCAACTTGCCGCTATTGTTATCATTTAAAATCCGGAAGAGTTTTTCCGAAACGGAATAGGGCGCATGAGGTACGATGGAGTATGACAGGCCTGCAATGGAGAATTCTTTTGCTATTTCTTCAGCAGCAAAAAATCTTTTACCTGCAGTTTCATTTACAAACCCACTTACTTCTATAAAATTATACCAGTAAAGTGTTCGATGTAACTTAACAGGAATAGAAGAGGCATCATTACAAATATCTCCAATAGCTACTGTACCGTTTTCCTGTAATTCCTGTATTGCCAGTTCCATTGCCTGTACCCTGGTGGCTGACATATCCTTCCTGTTATTTAAAACTTCCAGCACAAAATCAACTAATCCTGTATGGGGAGCAATTTTATTTTTGAGGTAACTCAATTCGATGTGACAATGACAATTAATAAAACCAGGACACAACACTCCTTTGAATGTTTGTATATCATTCCCGGCATCTCTTTCATTAACAATGTCAACGATCTCTCCCTCTGCAGTAGTAATTAAAACACTTTCAGGGTTAATAAATGAATACCCGTTAAAAATGACATCTGCCTTAAATTTTCTATACAATTTGATAGATTGATTTACTTTAATTTTGCTGCCCGTAGTTATTGTAATATTCCATTAAAGATAGGGAGTAAAATGTGCGACATGCCTGTAGGCATTCAAGACTTACTAAAGCTGAATAATGGTATTAAATACCGACAATAAATTTTATACTTTTTAAGAGTACGATATGTTAGATAAACTGGAGGCGATAAAAGCAAAATTTGAAAACCTGGGTGTAGCTCTTTCCAATCCGGAAATTGTTGGGGATAATAAACGATACAGTGCAATGAGTAAAGAATACCGCACGCTTGGTAAAATAGTAGAGGCAAGAAATGCATATGTAAAATTGTTGGAAGACCTTGATTTTAATAAAGAGGTTTTAAATGGTGATGATGAAGAGATGCGTGAAATGGCAAAGCAGGAATTACCTGGTTTGGAAGAGAACAAAAACACCATGGAAAAAAATCTGCGTAACATGCTGATCCCTAAAGATCCATTTGATGAAAAAAATGCAATCCTGGAAATAAGGGCGGGCACCGGCGGCGATGAAGCTTCGTTGTTTGCAGGAGATCTTCTGCGTATGTACATGAAATATTGTGAAAGAAAAGGGTGGAAAACATTTTTGCTGGGAGAGAGTGAAGGTACAGTGGGTGGATATAAAGAAGTACAGATAGAAGTTACTGGCGATGATGTTTATGGAACATTGAAATTTGAAAGTGGGGTACACCGGGTGCAAAGGGTACCGGATACCGAAGGGAGTGGCAGAGTTCATACCAGCGCGGTTACAGTGGCTGTTATGCCGGAAGCTGAAGAAGTTGATTTTGAATTAAAAGAAAGCGATGTTAAAATGGAAACAGCCAGAAGTGGAGGTGCCGGGGGACAAAATGTAAATAAAGTAGAAACCAAAGTTTTTTTAACCTATAAACCAACCGGCCTTGTTGTAGTATGCCAAACAGAAAGAAGCCAGTTAGGAAACCGCGAAAAAGCTATGGATATGTTACGTACGAAATTATACGATGAAGAAGTACGTAAACAGGAAGAGGCTATCTCTCATTTACGTAAAAGCCTGGTAAGTACAGGAGACCGTAGTGCAAAGATCCGCACTTACAATTACCCCCAGGGACGTGTAACAGACCATCGTATCGGCATGACAGTTTATAATCTTGATGCAGTACTGAATGGGGAAGTAGGTGAATTTATTGATGCTTTACAGTTTGCAGAAAATGCTGAGAAATTAACTGCGCAACAATAAAGCATTTAATAATTTTACATATTTATTACATAATTATTGGTATTTAAATAACCTTAACAAAAATTCAAAAAGTTTTGGCACCGAGTTTGTATTTATATAGATACAACAATTAATAGTCAATTTTCTCATAAGCAGTTAGTTTTGGTAAACGGCCCCTGTTTCTACAGGGGCCTTCTTATATTTGCGAATGTGTAAAAATGTGTTTACATTTTCTGAACCAGACTATAATAAAACAATTCCCTGTAGGGTTACGTACATGAGATTATCTTTACCCATATAAAAAAAGCCGGATTGTGTCGACTATAACAGAAAAAAGAAAATCATTTTTTAAAAAATTAAGAGGGGCTGCAGAACTCAATGCACCGGAAATGAGTTTCATCGATCATCTGGAAGCCCTTAGGTGGCATCTTGTGCGATCTGTGATAGCCTGGCTGGTAGCTGCTATAGGTATCTTTGTTTATATTGACTGGGTATTTGACAATATCGTATACGCCCCTGCCCGTTCCAGTTTTATTACTTACAAAGCTTTATGTAACTTATCCCATACTTTAAATCTTGGCGAAGCATTGTGTATGCCACCAGTTGATATGCAGTTAATGGGCAATACGGTAAGCGGCCCCTTCATGTCGGCAATTTCTATTGCAATGATTGGCGGATTGATCGTTGCTTTCCCATTTCTTTTTTGGGAACTCTGGAAGTTTATTAAGCCTGCCCTGTCACCAAAAGAAGTAAAATATTCAAGAGGAAGTATATTTTGGGTTTCCCTTTGCTTTTTTACCGGGGGATTATTCGGTTATTATTTACTTGCGCCTTTTACATTCAATTTCCTGGCAAATTTTAAATTAGGCACAACAGGGGCATATATGTATATGCCAACATTGGATGATTATATTGGTACCATTACGAATATAATTTTAGGTTGTGGTATTTCCTTTGAACTACCCGTTCTTGCATACGTACTTGCAAAGATTGGATTAGTTTCCGGCGCATTTCTGCGCAAATCAAGAAAATATGCATTTGTTGTAGTGCTTATTTTATCTGCCGTCATTACTCCTTCTCCCGATTGGACCAGCCAGTTAATAGTGGCAGTTCCATTATTGCTTCTTTTTGAATTGAGTATTATTATTGCTTCCCGGGTTGATAAGAAAAGACTAGTGGAAGAGAAAGAATGGAGTTAAATATTACAATTAACTTTTGACAGGCACAGAAAGAATTACTTTTAATAAAGTTTCACAAATTTTACTTCATCTTTAATTAGTAGCCATGTATATTTTTGATAAATCAAAGCCAATAGCCATCGGTTGTGATCACGCAGGTTTTGATTGTAAAGAAGATCTTATTTCTTTTTTAGAGGGAGAAGGAATGGCATATAAAGATTTTGGTACTTATAATAAAGATTCTGTTGACTATCCTGATTTTGCACATCCTGTAGCTTCGTCAGTGGAAAATGGAGAAAGTGCTTTTGGAATATTATTGTGTGGAAGTGCAAACGGAGTAGCTATCACGGCTAATAAACACAAGGGAATCCGTGCTGCTATTTGCTGGGGGGAAGAACTCGCAGAATTGGCCCGCAAACACAATGATGCCAATATCATTTGTATACCCGCGCGTTTTGTTAGAGATGGAGATGCAGAAAAAATGCTTGATATCTTTATGAATACTGCTTTTGAAGGGGGACGTCATGGTAACAGGATACAAAAAATTGGAGTAAAAACCGCAACTTCATAATAACCTGAGTATAATAATCGATCCGGCAACTAATTGTACGGGTTGTAACCACTTATATAAAATTCCCTTCTCTGCATTTCCACTTTTTATATTTTGCATAAAATAATATTGATGATGAAAAAATTTCTGATTACTCCTTTATTCTTTTTGAGCCTGGCAGTAACTGCACAAATGGATGACCCTGGCCGTTTTGCATCCGTTATCACGGGTGATAATCTAAAAAAACACCTGACTGTAATTGCCGGTGAAGACATGCAGGGCAGGGAAACCGGATCTGAAGGAGAGCGCAAAGCTGCTACTTATATTGAATCACAATTCAAAACAATAGGACTAACAACAGCCCGGGGATTAAAAGGATATCAACAGTATTTCCCTTTATATAAGGACAGTTTGAAAGAAAGTAAATTAGAAATAAATGATAAAGAGGGAGTTTACGGAACTGATTTTATTAGTCCGGCTAATGTCAATGAAACACAGAATATAAAAGTTAAGCGTTATGTATTTGCGGGATATGGCATTGAAGATAAATTATACAATGATTACACTTCTATTGATGTAAAGGACAAAATAGTAGTACTGTTTTTCGGTGAACCTAAAGCTGATGGTAAATACCTGGTATCGGGCACCACACGCAGCAGTGAATGGTCTTTCCCGGGTATTTCAAAAAAGATCGCACTGGCTGCATCAAAAGGCGCGGCCGGTGTTCTTTTTATAAACCCCGCCTCAGCAGTATTCGCACAAAGGGCTGTTGACAATAGCAAAAGAACAAATGTTTTTTATCCATCTTCTTCCACTGATAAAAAATTAAATTATGCAGTATTGAGTCATGAGTATGCAAAAAATATTTTCGGAAACAATACAGATAGCCTTCTAAGCATGGCTAAATCGGGCCGTCCATTCGGTAAAGAAAACCTGTTTGAAAAGAATACTAAAATTTCATTTAAAGTAAAAAAAGACAGGGCTACCATTAATTCAAGCAATGTTATAGGGGTTGTGGAAGGAACTGATAAAAAAGACGAGGTTATTTTTTTAACAGCGCACTATGATCACCTTGGAGTAAGAGATGGAAAAATATTTTATGGTGCAGATGATGACGGCAGTGGCACTGTAGCTGTTATAAATATGGCTGAAGCATTCGCAAAAGCCAAGGCAGAAGGAAAAGGCCCCCGTCGTACGGTAGTATTCATGACGGTTAGTGGCGAAGAAAAAGGATTGTGGGGCAGTGAATATTATAGCGACAATCCCCTGTATCCTTTGGAGAAAACTTCAGTAAACCTTAATACGGATATGGTGGGAAGGATCGATACAGAAAAAAAGACCGGCGACACCATGAACTACATTTATGTAATAGGACATGATAAATTAAGCAGTGATCTGCCTGTGATCAATGAAGGCGTAAATAATAAATACACCAAACTTGAATTTGATTATAAGTTTGATGACCCAAAAGACCCAAACCGTATTTATTTCCGCAGCGATCATTATAATTTCGCCCGCAAAGGAGTTCCCATTTTATTTTTTTACGATGGAATGCTAAAGGCAGATTATCACAAAACCTCAGATACAATAGACAAGATCACATGGCCTTTATTTGAAAAGCGGGTACGCATGATCTTTCATACTGCCTGGGAAATTGCAAACAGGGATGATATGCTTAAACGTGATGTGCCTATGAATATGGGAACGAGGTGATGGTTAGTTATATAGTTGATTGGTTGAATAGTTGAATAGATGAGGTGAATATTGCATATTTTAAGTACTCAATTTTGAAATATTGGCTGTATTTTTTCGGAGGTAGCTTATGTAACCATTAAGAAATTTAGTTATTTCTTCTATAAAAAATTTGAAATAATTTAATTGATCCTGACTGATATAACTACAGTCATATGCATCTATAAGGTGATTAAATGTTTCACTTAATGATCCTCTGGCGATTATGCAAAAGTGCAATTGATCTTTAATGGTGAAACGCCCATGCCCTTCAGCTAAAGTCGCAGTGATACTTCTAGTTGATCGAATGAGCTGACTTGATAGATGATATTTCTCCGCAGAAGGAAACGTTTTCACAACAACCCAAATTTCATTTTTTAAAGCCCTGGATTTTTTCCAGACTTCTAAATCATAAAATTTTTGGTGAGCCGTTCCCATGTAAATAAATAGAATAGAAAGCTACACAGAGAAAAAGATTTAAATAAGTTGTTATTCACTAAAATGTAGGATGAAATTTCCCTGATTTTATCGGTTATATTAATTTCTATTCAACTACTCAACTATTTAACCAATCAACTATTTAATCAACAACTACCACCCAAGCACATACGCAAATATCAATGGCGCCACAATGGTTGCATCACTTTCAACAATAAATTTTGGAGTTTTTATATCCAGCTTTCCCCATGTGATCTTTTCGTTGGGAACCGCACCTGAGTAAGAACCATAAGAAGTAGTGGAATCTGAGATCTGGCAGAAATAACTCCAAAACGGAACATCATGCCACTCAAGATCCTGGTACATCATCGGTACCACACAAATAGGGAAATCACCTGCAATACCTCCACCGATCTGGAAAAAACCTACTCCTTTTCCGGATGAATTATTCCGGTACCAATCAGCCAGCCACACCATATATTCAATTCCACTTTTCATGGTGGAAGCTTTCATTTCATTTTTAATAATATAAGAAGCAAAAATGTTTCCCATGGTACTATCTTCCCAGCCCGGCACAATAATCGGGATATTCTTTTTAGCAGCGGCCAGCATCCAGCTGTTCTTTGGGTCTATTTCATAATACTCTTCCAGCACACCACTCAGCAACATCTTATACATATATTCATGTGGAAAATAACGCTCTCCTTTATCATCTGCATCTTTCCAAATCTTGTGAATATGTTGTTGCAATCTCCTAAAAGCTTCTTCTTCCGGGATACAGGTATCCGTTACCCTGTTATAATGGTTCTCTAAAAGATCCCATTCATCCTGCGGACTAAGATCCCGGTAATTTGGAACTCTCTTATAATGACTATGCGCAACCAGGTTCATAATATCTTCTTCAAGATTTGCCCCGGTACAACTGATGATAGCAACTTTATCCTGGCGTATCATTTCGGCAAAACTTAATCCCAGCTCTGCCGTACTCATTGCACCCGCCAGGGTAACCATCATTTTGCCTCCCTCCATCAAATGTGTTTCATATCCTTTTGCGGCATCAACAAGAGCAGCAGCGTTAAAGTGTCGGTAATGATGCTGGATATATTCTGATACAGGTCCTTTTTTCATAATGTAATTATTGTTGTCTCGTAAACGTTGCCTATTTGATGGAAAGTAAATTAATAAGGGAATAAAATTAGGATGTTTTCATTCAAAATATAAAATTTAAAATTCAAAATAAATCCGTCACCTACCTTTGCATAATAATCTGTAAAACATGAAAATCAAACTCTTAATAATAACTTTCTTTATAAGCACAAACTTATTTGCTCAGCAAAAATTTGCGGGGATCTGGGAAGGCAGGATCAGTGCCGGTGTTGACCTCCGTATTGTATTTCATTTTAGCCTGGATAGTTCGGGTACGATCAGTGCAACAATGGACAGTCCGGATCAGTCAGCCTTTGGAATGAAAACGGATTACACCTACACCAGCAATGATTCCATTTATACCGGTATCAATCAATTTAAAATTACTTTTTCGGGCATTATTTTAAATGATAGCACCATCAGCGGGCAATTCAAACAGGCAACTACTTCCATCCCGCTGGAATTAAAAAAAGTTAAAAAAGTTAGTACCACCATACGCTCTCAAACTCCTGTTGAACCTTTCCCTTATGATACAGAAGAAATAAATTATAATTCCGGCAGTAACGTGCAGCTATATGGAACCTTAACTTCTCCGAAATTAGATCCCTCAATTAATTATTTAAAACAACCTGTTTTCCCTGCCGTTATATTGATCACGGGCAGCGGTCCACAAAACAGGGATGAAGAAATACTTGGCCATAAACCTTTTGCCGTGATCGCAGATTATCTTACTAAAAAAGGGTTTATTGTTCTGAGGGTGGATGACAGAGGTACAGGAAAAAGCACTGGTAATTTTGAATCGGCAACCAGTGCAGATTTTGCTGCGGATGTAAATGCAGGAATAAATTTTCTGAAAAAACGAAAAGAGATAGATACATCAAAAATAGGATTATTGGGCCATAGTGAAGGCGCAATGGTAGCCCCAATTGTGGCAGCAAAAAGAAAGGATATTTATTTTATAATTCTACTTGCGGGTCCGGGTATAAAAAACATCGACCTTATGACAGAGCAGAATTTAAAAATTTACAATTCAATGGGCATCAGTAAAAAAACCCAGGATGCATACGGACCGCTTTATAAAAAAATGTCATTGAGTGCAATTAAAAATGCTGATTCTGTTACTGCATTAAAAGAGGCAGCTATTGTTTTTAATACATGGCTGAAAGGAAAAGACCCTTTAATACTCAAAGAATTAAATCTTCAAACCCCGGCAAGCCAGAAGGCATATATTAAAAATATGACGACGGGTTTACAAGGCCCCTGGTTCAAATATTTTTTACAATACGATCCCGCCCCCGTATTAATGAAACTCACATCCAAAGTATTGGCATTGAATGGAGACAAAGATCTGCAAGTGATCGCCACTTCTAATCTTACGGGTATGGAAACTGCATTAAAAAAATCAGGAACAGATTATGAGATTCATTCTATACCGGGCGTAAACCATTTGTTTCAAACCTGCAAAAGTTGTTTGGTTTCAGAATATGGAGAACTCGATGAAACCATTTCCCCTAAAGTATTGGATCTTATCGGGAATTGGCTAACCAGGAAAGTGTACTAAAATATCTGTAAATGAACCTGCTGGCACATGCCTATTTATCCTTTGAGCATCCCGACATACTGGCGGGCAATATGATCAGTGATTTTGTAAAAGGAAAAAAACAATATGATTATCCATCAATGATTCAAAAAGGGATCAGGTTGCACCGGTCTATAGATGAATTTACAGACAGCCATGCTGCTACTGCGGAAATAAAAAAATTCTTCCGGCCCGTGTACCGCCTTTATTCCGGAGCTATCACTGATATAGTGTATGATTACTTCCTGGCCAATGATCATAAAGAATTTAAAGATCCGGGAATACTTGAAAAATTCACGTTGAATACTTATGCTTTGCTGGAGCCTAACTTGTCACTATTGCCCACGGCATTTATAAGGTTGTTCCCCCATATGAAGCAACATAACTGGTTATATAATTACAGGCATGAGTTGGGAATAATGAAAAGCATCAATGGCCTGGCCGCACGGGCGCGATATATTGCAGAGCCTGCTGAAGCATATTCCATCTTCCGAAATAATATACCGCAGATGCAACATTTCTATGAAGATTTTTTTCCTATGTTAAAAAATCATGCCCGGGATACAATGAAGGATCTATTAAATAAGGATTGAATTAACTTTATAAAAAAAAATTATGAATCGTTTTTTGATTGTGCTTATTTTAATGATGTCTTGCGGTTACGGTTACACGCAGAGTAAACTGCCATCCCTTGACAAATCACCAATGGACATGAGCTTTTATCCTGTCAATTACCCGGTTCTCAAGATCCAGGATAAAATTAAAGAACCTTTACTTGCAAGGGTGATCTTTAGCAGGCCACAAAAAAATGGAAGAGTTATTTTTGGTGATCTGATAGAATATGGTGTAGTATGGAGGCTGGGTGCCAATGAAGCCAGTGAAATAGAATTTTACCAGAATGTAAAGATCAACAATGTGCGGATAAAAAAAGGAAGGTATACGTTGTATGCTATCCCACAAGATTCAAAATGGATATTGATAATTAACAGTGAAACAGACACCTGGGGATCCTTTAAATATGATATAAAAAAAGATATTCTCAGAATGGAATTGCCCATAGTGAAACAAACAGACATTACTGAAGCATTTGTAATGACGTTCGAAAAAGCAGCAGGTGGTTTTAATTTAATTATGGCGTGGGATGATGTTTTAGTTAGTTTGCCTGTTAAGCTGTAAATTTATTTATGCAATTTTTTCCTGGAAATTATTTGAAATATGCTTTTCTCTGTTTTATTATAGCGGCTTGTACCCGGCAGAATAACACACAGGATAAATCAATATCCTTAGATTCACTTCCTGCAATTGATAAAAATGCCTTTTCAAGTGGAGATCAGTCTCCTATGGATATGAGTTATTTCCCACCCGGTTTTCCTTTGCAAAAAATGTCTGGAAAAGATTCGGTTACCACACCCTCTGCCAGAATCATCTACAGCAGGCCACATAAAAAAGGCAGGCCGATCTTTGGTGATAGCGAGCAGAGTTTATGCAGGTATGGAAAAGAATGGAGACTGGGTGCCAATGAAGCTACAGAAATAGAATTTTTTAAAGATGCAACGATAGCTGGTACAAAACTTCCGAAAGGAAGATATGTTTTGTATTGTATCCCGTATGCTGATCGCTGGACGGTTGTATTCAATAAAAATTTACATACATGGGGTTTACACATGGATCCGAAGCAGGATATTTTTAAAACGGATATACCTACCATTCGCCTCTCACCTGCATTGGAAGATTTTACTATCGTTTTTCTTCCTGCAACAAATGGTACTGATATGCTGATGGCATGGGATACTGTAAAAACCCTTTTGCCTATTTCATTTTCAGAGTAATAACTTGTTACAATAATTTATCAGCTTACATTTTAATTTGGCTTTGCCTCCCATAAGTTAGATATTTACATATGTGCGGTATAGCAGGCATCATCTCATCCGATCCATTACGGGTAAATTCTACAGCGCTAAAAAAGATGTCTGATGCGCTTGTTCACAGGGGGCCCGATGGAGAAGGTTTATGGATCAATGAAAAAAACAATGCAGGGTTCAGTCACCGCCGACTTTCCATTATAGATCTTTCAGAAACAGGTGCCCAGCCCATGCATTACCTGGAAAGATATACTATCGTGTATAATGGAGAGATATACAATTATCTTGAACTCAAAAAAGACCTGGCTAAAGCGGGTTATACTTTTTACTCCACCAGCGATACGGAAGTAATACTTGCAGCATATGATTGTTATCGTGAAAGATGTCTTCAATATTTTGACGGCATGTTTGCTTTTGCGATCTGGGATGAAAAATTACAACAACTTTTTGCCGCGAGGGATCGTTTTGGTGAGAAACCTTTTTACTACCACAACAGTGATCGTCATTTTTCTTTTGCAAGTGAGATGAAGGGATTATGGGCTAACGGAGCAGCTAAACAAATTGATGATAAGATGCTGCTTAATTACCTTACCATTGGTTATGTGCAGAACCCTACTGATAAATCCCAGACCTTTTTCAGAAATATAAGTTTACTGAAACCTGCTCATTACCTGTTGCTTGATGCCACCACTTATAATTTTAATCTGGTGAGTTACTGGGATATTGATAAGCAGGTTAGTCAGAAATATACCGAGGCTCAAGCCCTGCATAAATTGGAGCATTTATTTACAACCTCTGTTCATAAAAGATTAAGAAGCGATGTACCCGTAGGTGCAAGCATCAGCGGGGGCCTTGACAGTTCCTCTATAATTTATTTTATCAAAAATCATTTGGAGAGAAAAAAAATACATACAGATTTTAAAACTTTTTCTGCTGTATTCCCAGGTTTTGAGAAAGATGAATCTGCTTTCATAAAAGAGATTACTGAAAAATTCAGCATTACTAATTACCAGGTAACCCCTACTGCAGAAGGCCTTATTGCGGAGTTTGAAAAAATGGCTTATCACCAGGAAGAGCCATTTCCTTCATCCAGCATTTTTGCACAGTACAAAGTATTTGAACTCGCTAAACAAAACGGGGTAAAGGTAATTATGGACGGCCAGGGTGCAGATGAGATCCTGGCAGGCTATCATAAATATGCCCATTGGTATCTGCAGGAAATTGTGAGCCGCAGTAAATTTCTTCGTGCAAAAAAAGAAAGGCACTTATTACTCAAAAATAATATAAACCCGAAGTGGGGGATTAAAAACATTTTAGCAGCCTTTCTTCCTTCGCATGCTTCCATAGCTTTGGAAAACAGCGAATACAAAAGGATATTGTATAATGAGGAGATCAGCCTTTCATTATTGTCGAATTTAAAAGGCAGGGAGTGGGAAGGAATACACAAACCTATAATTACAAAACTTAATGATATTCTTTATTTTAATACAATGTGCAATGGACTCGAAGAATTGCTGCGGTATGCTGATAGAAACTCAATGGCACACAGTGTTGAAGTAAGGCTGCCTTTTTTAAATGCAGAGTTGGTACAATTTATTTTTTCTTTACCCGCATCTTTTAAAATACAGAAAGGTTATCCAAAATGGATACTGCGCAAACTCATGCAGGATAAATTACCTGGTAAAATAGTTTGGCGCACAGATAAGATCGGCTATGAGCCCCCTCAGAAAAACTGGATGGAAAATCCGCATATGAAAGAATACATGCATGAAGCTAAAAAGACCCTGGTAAAAGAAAATATATTAAAACCCGCAATGCTTAATAAAAAAATAAGGCCCCAGGATGCGCATGAGGGTGATAATTTCGACTGGCGATACTTATGTGCGGCTCAATTGCTTAAAAAATAATACAGAATACATTCTATTCCATCAGCGTTTTTTCTATGTACACTATTGTAGTACTTTTGCTTCTCAATTAAAAAAATGAGTGAAAACAATTCAGACCCGTCAAAGTATAAAATAGCAACCCGTTTCATACATGCAGGCGCAGAGCCGGACCCATCAACAGGTGCAATTATGACACCTATCTACCAGACCTCTACTTATGTTCAAAGTTCCCCCGGCCAGCACAAGGGTTTTGAATATGCACGGTCACAAAACCCAACCCGCAAAGCTTTGGAAGATGCCCTGGCAATCATTGAAAATGGAAAGTTCGGACTTGCCTTCAGCAGCGGAGTGGCCGCTACAGATGCCGTAATAAAATTATTAAGTCCCGGCGATGAAGTAATTGCAGCTAATGATATGTATGGAGGTACCTACCGGTTATTTTCCAAAATCTTTGAAAAGTTTGGTATAAAATTCATTTATGTGGATACTACCAACACAAATAATATAAGTAGTGCGATAAGTAATAATACCAAACTCATTTGGATTGAAACACCTACCAATCCCCTGATGAACATTACTGATATAGCTGCGGTTGCAAAAATAGCTGCGGCATCAGGTGCCTTGCTATGTGTAGACAATACCTTTGCATCTCCCTATTTACAAAACCCTTTAGATATGGGTGCCGACATCGTAATGCATTCTTCCACTAAATACCTGGGCGGGCATAGTGATGTTATCCAGGGTGCATTGATTATGAATGATCCTGCTTTAAGAGAGCAATTGTATTTTATTCAGAAAAGCTGCGGAGCCGTACCCGGACCGATGGATTGCTTCCTGGTATTAAGAGGAATCAAAACATTGCATGTGCGTATGAGGCAACATTGTGAGAATGGTGCTTTTGTTGCACACTATTTACGTAAGCATCCTAAAGTTGAAAAGGTGTACTGGTGTGGCTTTGAAGATCATCCTAATTACAATATTGCCAGGTCACAAATGCGGGATTTTGGTGGCATGATGAGCTTTACACTAAAAGACAACAGTGCCGAAGCTGCAACGAAAGTATTATCCTCAACCAAATTATTTTCCCTGGCTGAAAGCCTGGGTGGAGTAGAGTCTCTGATCAATCATCCTTCCAGTATGACTCATGCCAGCATACCACGGGAAGAGCGTATAAAAAATGGTCTAACGGACGGGCTTATCCGCTTAAGTGTGGGAATTGAGGATGCAGAAGACCTGGTTGAAGACCTTGCCCAGGCAATTGGCTGATGTAAATACTCCCGAAGTGATATCAAAAGAACTTGAGAAATTTTTAAATAAAAAGGTTGATGCTTACAATCAACCTTTTTTTATTGCAGCTGATCCCATTTCTATTCCTCACCAGTTTGAAAAAAAACAGGATATAGAAATATCCGGTTTCTTTGCCTCTATTTTTGCCTGGGGTAACCGTACAACCATAATCAATAAATCAAAGGAACTGATGGAGCTGATGCACAATGCTCCGCATGATTTTTGCCTGCATCACACTTCCTCCGACCTCAAAAATTTGTTGTCTTTTAAACACCGCACTTTTAATCCAACAGATCTTTTATATTTTATTTCTTTTCTAAAATATCATTATCAGAAAGAAACAACATTGGAAACTGCTTTTACCCGGGGGATGAGCAAGGGTGATGCTGATATTGAAAATGGATTGAACGGGTTTTACGATTACTTCTTTTCACTGGAAGAATTTCCTGCCCGTACCCGTAAACACATTGCTTCCCCGCATAAAAAGGCTTCCTGCAAAAGATTAAACATGTATCTCCGCTGGATGGTAAGAAAAGATGACCACGGAGTTGATTTCGGTATCTGGAATAACATAAGTCCTTCGCAACTGATAATACCACTTGACCTGCACGTGGCACGGGTGGCCCGTCATTTTAAATTATTAAAAAGAAAACAAACTGACTGGCGGGCAGCAACAGAGTTAACCGCAACATTCAAAACCTTAGATAAAAATGATCCCGCTAAATATGATTTTGCACTATTTGGTTTAGGAGTACTGGAAAAATTTTAAAATGGATAAAGAACTTATTCTGTCACTGAATGAATTATTCTCTTTAGAAATAAAAGAGGATGCCTATCAAAAATTAAAAGCAAGGCTTGCTGAAAAAATAAATGAATTAATCATTCATGATTTTAATAAGCTCATACAAATTTTATACAGGATGGATGTGAATGAAACCAAATTAAAAATTCTGCTGAAGGAAAATAGTACACAGAATGCTTCTGAAATTATTGCTTCCCTTGTTATTGAAAGGCAGTTGCAAAAATTAAAATCGCGGCGGGATACAAAATATAAAAGTGATTTTGATGAAGAGGAAAAATGGTAAGGATAATTTAAGTGTGATTATTAATTAGGCAATCTGTGAATTTAAATGGTTACCTGCCTCGAAAGAATTTTATATAAGTTTCATTGTACCTATTGGAAGTATGATTTTAAATGGCCTTATTTTCATTGGGTCGTCTGGGGAGTAAAAACTTAAAGGGTTTTTTAATTATTGCTCAAAATCCATAAGTAAAAAAAAATTATGGTTTATTTCGCCTTTGTAAAATTAAATTATGAAAAAGATATTCATCTATATTCTAATTATTTTTCGTAATACTGTGTTAGCTTACTTTATAATATTAGGATTGCAGAACTTTAATACTGTAAATAATAAAACTTTACAGAGAGCTTTTTTATTTTCTTTAATAACTTCACTGGGGCTTATATTTTCCTTTGTCAGAATTAAGAAAATAATGTGAAGCCTGTACTAAATCAAATCAGATTTTGCATTCGAGGCACTTGGAGCGGCGGCTGTGTGCCAAACACTAATTATGTGCGATTAATATTCAAATGTTTTAGATTAGAATCATGTTTTTATTTACAATTCCTGGCTGGGTAGAAACTATAATTTTTGTTTCGTACTTAATATTTATTCTCCTTGGGATATTCTTTGTTCTTAAATATGAACATAAATTACTTCCCCGGATATTTTTTCCCATTATGTGTATTTTTATACCTTTTTTTTGTATTGCTTATGTGGTGTATGCTGTAATGTTTAAGAAAAATAAGTTACCGCAAAAAAGTTTAAATAAAACAAAACAATAAGCGGAGCGTGTACAGAATATAGAGCAATGAAAAGATGTAAAAGATTATATTCCCAGTCCGATTAAATTTATATGTATGAACACAAGAAAAATTTATGTATTCATCTACTTTTTTTTATTGCCCTTTGTTTTTTTGATCAGTGCTAAAGCAATCAACAAAGTTAGTATTTCGTATTATTTAAAGTTTCTTATAGCAATTGGCTTTGCAGTCCTTTTAAATTTTTTATATAGAAAATTTATTAAGGATACAATTTTATGCTCTCCAGATAAAATAATTGTTTCAACGTTAGTCGTCATATCTACAGTTTTCTATTTTCTTATAGAGTAATATATTAATTAATAAAATACAGTTATTATATCATTGCCGTTGGTTTTTTACCAACGGCAATATTTTCTATTCTAAAGATAAAATTTCATAAGATACTCAGGTGCTCATCTAAAATACTAAAGCCTTCAACCCTTTAATTGTAGCATACAAATGCAAAGAATAATATATTTTGGATAATATTTTAAACCTACCTGCTAATGCAATGAGTTTTATAATAATTAATCAAAATCCATTTCAAGGAAACCAGAAATTTGTATTACGCGGCTGTTGGTGAGTTGGGTTTTACAGTTCTCAATATTACTTAGGGTTGCAATATTTTTTTTGCATTTTATTGGACAGATATTTAAGTCTGATCCCATTTAATTAATGGTATTATTTTACAAAATGGGAGTAAATAAAGTTTTCCTAATGTTAATTTAGGGATAGCGAATGTAAAATAATTTTAGTTTAACTAAAAAAGTTTCATGGTTAAAATTTGCTTTGTGAAAAATTGCACCCGATTGCCCTCTTGGCACTCATCCAATAGTTACTTTTGAAATTGAAACTATTAACTTTCACAAACCCAGAACAGATTGTCATAGCGGATTTGGATTTTGCATTCGAGGCACTTGGAGCGGCGGCTGTGTGCCAAACACAAATTATAGGGGCGTTGATGAGAAAACCAGAATTGCAAATAATAGGGTGTATGCCTGGGGAGAAATTGTAAACGGGATTTTAGAATTGCATTTGCCTTTAGAAGTTGCACAATCCAACTATATTTCTAATAATGAGATTTAGACATTTTCCATAGATGAAAACAGTATTAATATTGATTTAGAGGGAAATACTTACTCAAATTATGGGGGAGATTATCCAACAATTGTCGAAGGAAATGAAATTATTGTAAGTATGAGATTGAAATAAGAATTTTATGGCTGTTCGGGAAAAAATCCAGGACAGCCATTTTGTTTTTATTGATTTTTTCATAAAGCCTAAATTGATCTTAACCATCTTTTATACTAACCACTAAAAAAATATAATGAAATATTTAAAACTTATTTTGGTATTGTTTATCTTCTGTAGTTGTAAATATATTTTAGAAAAATTACACATTCAATAAAAAATTTTCATTTCAATCTAAGGCGGATTATGCCATGCATATAAATAATCAGCTTGGAATTTCTGACTCACTTATATTTTATTGTGATACCGTCTCCTTTCTTGCCTTTACAAAAACTTTGTCTCACGATGCATCTATATATTATGGATCCTTTATTACCGACTCTATTCAAATTGCGAAATCTCCCTCTTTAAAAACAAACGAATCCTGTAAAGGGAGAATTGGGTCTGAATTAGTAAACTTGGTTAAGATGCAGCGGAATGAATTAGAGCTTGATACGTCAGTAAATTTAAAAATGTATCATTTCCATAACATTAAAAACGAGAACATCAATTTAACAATAGAGAATAATAAAAGATATACAATCTTGCTTATTTACTTCTATAGTTTTGGACGTTATTATGATGATTTATATAAAGAAATAATCACGGCTTACAAAAGAAATCCAAAGGCTTACGATTTGAAAATAATTACATTGGATAATCAGGTTGCTTATCTAAAATAATAAAGCTTTCCAACTCTTTATTTGTAGTACACTAATGCAAACAATAATACTATTTTGGATAATATGTTTTAGCCTAACTGCTAATGCCCAAAATTCTATAAAAGATTCTTTGATTGCTCCGGAGTACAACCCAGAAATCTTCTCTTCAGGCTTTATAGACGTTATGAACAACGGGCAGGTAATGCATCTGCCCGTTTTATAAAGTTGTACATAGGAGAGCCAGGCAAATTTTCGTTGCCGCTTTCATTTTACGGTGGTGTAAGCAGCAATAATTTTCAAAACAATAACGGCGGAGGGCAATTAATTAAAAGCAACGATCATTTAGTTAATCAATATATTAACCCACTGAGCGGCCTTATTAACGTAAGCATAGAGGGCATAGCCTTCCGCAGAAAAGATGTAGGAAAAATAACTAAGGCTTGTGGCATTTACCAGCTTGGTGAGCGGGTCTTAAATGGTGTGCGCATTGGGGATATTCGGGATCCTAAAACAGGTAAACCTACCAATTTTTTAAATTCCTTTGCCACAACTGGTTTTTATTTTCAAACAGGTGCCTGGGAAAAAACAAACACTAAAAATGTAGGCGTTTTTTGGTTTGTACTTCGTTATCATATTTGCAGAAGCAATCCCCGCCAGATAAAAGAATTTTTACCAGATATAGAAACCAATGGTGTTTACCATGGCTTTTCTACCGGCTTTGGTGTTCAAATAAATAACCTGGCAGATATCAAAGCGATTTACTACAAATATGTAAAAGCTCCGGAGATAGATTATGGCTTGCCCATATACCAGTTTACATTTAATTACATGATGAGTAAAAATTAAATACTGGTAATTCTATTTGTAGTTTATAACTTAAACATTCTGTTTTGGGCTACGATCGAACATAAGGGATTGTACTTTCTCTTTGTCTTCTTTTTCTTTTTTAAGATCGAACATGGTTCCAAAAACATGATCCCATATAGTGCTGCTTACTCCAAAGCCCATATCGGAATGCTTGTAATGATGAAGATGGTGATTTCTCCATAAACCTTTCATCCATTTGAATGGTGGGTTCCAGGCATGGATCGCATAATGCATTGTTCCATAAATCAGGTAACCTAACATAAACCCCGGAAAAAATGGAAATGCCAGTTTGCCCAATAAAAGAAAGAATACCAGGAAAAACATAGATGCAATGATCAGGCTGGGGGCGGCAGGCATGAATAATCTTTCTTTATCCCTCGGATATTCATGGTGGTTGCCATGCAATACATAGTTGATCCTTTTTCCTCTTTCACTTTCCGGATGATAGTGAAAAGCAAAACGGTGAAGGATATATTCAGTAAATGTCCAGAATATTATACCCGATAAAAAAAGTAAAAAAGTGTTTAATCCACTGAATTCCAATACTTTCACCGTATAATAAGGCAATAATATCAATACAGGAGAGTACAATCCCCATATAACCAGGGGATGTGTTTTTGTAAGGTACTCCAGGTAGTGATTTTTAAATAACTGCGCCTGTCCTTTGTTATGTATCTTTTGAAATTCCAATTAGCTTATTTTTTAATAGGCAAATATACAAAATCCTTTTTTTCAGAAGGTTTGCGGACGCCTAATTTTGCCATCTTAACATATCATAAGGAAATCAATCTAAAAATGATACGGGCTTAGCATCATACCTTGCAACTTTATGACAATCATGCTTAAATTATATAAATGAAACTAGTAACCTACTTAAAAGAAGACCGGGATCACCTGGCAATGCTTGTTGATGGCCAGCTTTATGACATGGATAATTTACATCCTGATCTTCCGGTAAGCATGGCAATGTTTTTAAATTTCTGGGATGATGTTATGCCACTTGCTAAAGCTGTTGAAAAGAGAATTACTGATGGATTGGTAAGAAATGTGATGGCTGTTCCTTACAACAGTGCAGAGATCATGGCACCGGTACCGCATCCAACCAGCTGCAGGGATGGTTATGCATTTCGTCAGCATGTGGCGGCTGCCCGCCGAAATAGAAAAGTAGATATGATCACTGAGTTTGATCAGTATCCGATTTTCTATTTTACAAATCACAACAGTATCCAGGGGCCTGGAAATGTAGTATGCATGGCTGATCATTTTGAAAAACTGGATTTTGAACTGGAAGCAGCAATTGTTATCAGTCAGCATGGCCGCAACATAAGGGCGGCTGAAGCTGATAGTTATATCGGGGGACTTATGATCATGAATGATATGAGTGCGAGAAAATTACAGATGGAAGAAATGCTTTTAAACCTGGGACCTGCAAAAGGAAAAGATTTTGCAACCCCTATTGGCCCTATGCTGGTTACGCTGGATGAACTGGAACAATATGAAGTGGATTGTAAAACCGGGCACACCGGGAAGAACTGGAATTTAAATATGACGTGTAAAGTAAATGGTGTGGAAGTTAGTCGCGGTAACCTGGGTGACATGGACTGGACGTTTGCTGAGATAATAGAACGTGCCAGCTATGGTGTGGATCTTTTTCCGGGCGATGTTATCGGAAGCGGAACAGTAGGAACAGGATGTTTTTTAGAATTGAATGGAACAGGCAAATTCAACAACCCGGATTTCGAAGAGCAATGGCTGCAGGAAGGTGATGTTGTGGAAATGGAAATTGACGGCTTGGGAATTTTAAGCAATACAATGGTAAGAGATGATGATGATTTTAGTTTACTTAAACTTAAAAAAAATATGGGAGGGTAAAAAAATTTAAGCAAATACTAATAGGATGTAGTTTTTCAAATGGTAGTTTTCAGTTTAAACCGCAGAGACGGGAAGACGCAGAGTATGACAACTGATGAATATAATGAATTGGGAAAACAAATAATTGATGCCTGTGTTCAAGTTCACAAAGAACTCGGTCCCGGCCTGTTAGAATCAATTTATATTTATGCCCTTTTAAAAGAATTTGAAATTAGAGAGATAAAGGCAGTAAAGAAAGAACTGATCACATTATTTTATAAAGGATTTGATACAGGCAAATATTTTGAAATTGATATAATTATTGAAAATGAAATTATAATGGAAATTAAATCAGTTGAAATCATGCATCCTGTATATGAAGCACAACTCTTAACTTATTTAAGGCTTGCTAATAAAAAGCTTGGTTACCTGGTTAATTTTAATGTACCATTAATAAAAAATGGATTTAAAAGATTTGTAAATAATTTTTAAAGACTCCGCGTCTCTCTGCCTCAGCGGTTATAAATACAATGTTGACTTTACATTTAAAAGACCTTTCCCCTGCAGCCATCCAGGATTACCTGCAACATGCCATAGCACCCAGGCCCATTTGTTTTGCCTCTACCATTGACAAAGAAGGAAATGTAAATGTAAGTCCGTTCAGTTTTTTTAATCTTTTTTCATCCAATCCACCGGTAGTGATATTTTCTCCGGCCCGAAGAGTACGGAACAATACAACGAAACATACACTTCAGAATGTTGAGGAAGTACCAGAGGTGGTAATTAATATCGTGGATCATGATATGGTTCAACAGGTATCCCTGGCCAGTTGCGAATTCCCGAAAGGAACAAATGAATTTACCAAAGCAGGCTTTACATCTCAAAAAGCAATTATGGTAAAACCACCTATGGTGAAGGAAAGTAAAATAAAACTGGAATGTAAAGTTTTGGAAATAAAACCTCTCGGCACTGAAGGAGGTGCCGGCAACCTGGTTATCTGTGAAGTATTGTGTATACACATTGATGAAAGTATACTGGATGAAAATAAAAAGATTGACCAGCAAAAAATAAATCATGTGGCACGCCTTGGTGGAGATTGGTATTGCAGGGTTGATAAAAGCAGTTTATTTAAGGTTCCAAAACCCAATACAGAAATAGGGATAGGTGTGGATGCATTGCCCGCTGGTATTAAAAGCAGTAAGATCTTATCTGGCAATGACCTGGGGCAGTTGGCAAATGTAAATGAGATGCCTGTAGTAGATCCGGCATTTTCGGATGATAAATTAAAGAATATCATACAGTACTATTCTATCAACCCTGATGATATGGAAAAAGAATTACATCATTATGCAAGAGTATTATTGAATGAAGGAAAATTGAGTGAAGCCTGGCAGGTTTTGCTTGCATTGTATTGATGGCTCAGTTCTTTAATAATAGACCAATCCTGTCAGATTCAAAAAACCATAGGCCCGGCATTCCGCGTGCAGGTATAGAATCAGAAAATAATACAGGTTCTCGAAGCAGCCACCCATAACGGCCGGAAGAATAATCTCCAAATGCTCTTTCTTCAAATGTCAGTGCATCCATGTCACTGTCATTGAGGTCAAAATCTTCTGTTTTTAAATTTGTACAATGGAGGCCATTCCAATTATTGCTCCGAATGGCAATGAAGTGAAATCCATAATGTATTTTTTAAAAGGAGCTTCCTCGGCAAAAATGCTTCCGGCTTTGCCTTTACTGGCATGGATAAGAATAGGGCCACGGTGTTTTGTAGACCAGGACCTCGTTTCAATAGTTTTAGCACCCATTACAACCAAAGAGGCCCACGGTTGTAAAAGGGAAATTACATGCATATTTAGTATTCAGTATTTAGTATATAGTATTTAGATCCAGTATCCAGTATCCAGCATCCAGTATTCAGTATTCAGTATTTAGTATACAGTATTTAGATCCAGCATCCAGCATCCAGTATCCAGTATCCAGTATCCAGTATCCAGCATCCAGTATCCAGTATCCAGTATCCAGTATCCAGTATCCAGTAACCAGTATTCAGTATTTAGTATATAGTATTTAGATTCAGTATCCAGTATCCAGCATCCAGTATCCAGTATCCAGCATCCAGCATCCAGCATCCATTATCTAGTACAATCCTCCGAATACTTTTTTAAGAATTTCACTTGTTCTTGCCAAAGGATTATTACGTATATTTTTTTCTTCTTTTGCAATAAGATTAAATAAGGCATCTGTAGCTCTTAATGTAACATATCCTGCAAGGTCTGGATTGAGTTTTTTAAATGTAGTTGGAATATTGTTGTACCTGTTTACCATATCACCATAGTATTTTGTTGCTTCCACCTGGTCAAGTGAATTTTTGATAACGGGATTGAAAGCCGCATATAATTTAGATGTGGTTTTTTCTCTGAAGAAATGTGTTGCACTGGTATCACCACCTCTAACCAGGTTAATTGCATCGGTAAGAGTCATGCTACGAATTGCGTCGATGAAGATGGGTGTGGCTTTTCCTGCTGCATCCTCTGCACCCCGGTTTATGGATAAGATTGCTTTATCCACCATACTGTTTAGTCCTAAATTACGTAGGGTGTTTTCTATCTTCTGAGCTTCAGGTGGTAATAATATCTTGTAAGCGCTTTTAAAAAAGCCATCAGTAATATTAAGTTGAGAAACCGCTTTTCCAAGCCCCTGGCTCAATGCTTCCTTTATACCGAGGGCGGCTTCATTTTGTGTGGTTCCTGTAGAAGTACCGGGTGCACCAGGTATTTGTTTTAAAATATCACAGGATAAAAGAGTAATAGCAGTAAATAAAATAGTAAATAATTTAAACATAATTATAGGGTTTGCTTCAAAGGTGCAACTTTACTGCCAACTTAAAATCCATATGTTAAAAAGTATATCAATTAAAGTCTTAACACCCTTGTTGCCTGAAATACAACATTTAACTTTGCAACCCAAACGTTTATAAAGTTATGAGCACTCAACATTTATCAGAACAGGAGATGATCCGGAGAGAAAAACTAAAGGAAATTATTTCCCTTGGAATTGATCCTTATCCGGCTGCATTGTACCCGGTGACTCATCATTCGGCTGATATAAAACAAATTTGGAAAGAAGATCCTGACAGCTTAAAAAACCCGGATGGTGAACCGCTTGATATATGCCTTGCCGGGAGGATCATGAGTGTACGCGATATGGGGAAAGCAAATTTTGCCGTGTTGCAGGATGCAAAAGGGAAAATACAATTCTATATCAAACAGGATGATATTTGCCCGGGTGAAGATAAAAGTATGTACCAGGTAGTATGGAAAAAATTAATTGATATTGGAGATATCGTTGGAATAAAGGGATATGTATTTACAACCAAAACAGGAGAGATCTCTGTACATGTGCGGGAATTTTCAATACTTACCAAATCATTAAGGCCGCTGCCCGTGGTTAAAGAAAAAGACGGTGAAGCTTTTGACGAAGTTACAGATCCTGAATTCAGGTACAGGCAACGTTATGCTGATCTTATTGTGAATCCCGGGGTAAAAGAAGTTTTTTTAAAACGTACTAAACTTATGAATTCTATTCGTGAGTTTCTTAATGAACGTGGCGCATTGGAAGTTGATACACCTGTATTGCAAAGTATCCCGGGAGGTGCGGCCGCCCGGCCTTTTATGACTCATCACAATGCATTGGATGTGCCTATGTATATGCGTATAGCAAATGAATTGTACCTGAAGCGGTTGATAGTAGGCGGTTTTGAATGGGTATATGAATTCAGCAGAAATTTCCGCAATGAAGGAATGGACCGTACACATAATCCTGAATTTACTGTACTGGAATTTTATACTGCTTATAAAGATTATGAATGGATGATGGATACCACAGAGCAATTGCTTGAAAGATCTTCAATTGCAGTGAACGGTGTTGCAACTGTTATGGTAAATGAAACAGAAATTAGCTTTAGAGCTCCTTACCGGCGCATAACGATGTATGATGCCATAAAAGAACATACAGGTTTCGATATATCAGAAATGGATGAAAGTGGAATAAGAGAAGTTTGCCAACAGTGTGGCATACATGCAGATGCAAAATGGGGAAAGGGCAAATTAATTGATGAGATATTCGGCAGTAAATGTGAAAGCCATTATATACAACCCACATTCATAACAGACTATCCTGTTGAGATGAGCCCCCTTACAAAAAAGCACAGAAGTAAAAAAGGGCTCGTGGAACGTTTTGAGCTTTTGATTAATGGAAAAGAAATTGCAAATGCTTACAGTGAATTGAATGATCCACTTGAACAGAAAGAAAGGTTTGAGGAGCAGGTTACATTAATGGAAAGGGGCGATGATGAAGCGATGTTTATTGATCATGATTTTTTAAGGGCACTGGAATATGGTATGCCGCCAACCAGTGGTATAGGTTTTGGGATCGATCGTTTGTGTATGCTGCTTACTAACCAGCAAAGTATTCAGGATGTATTATTGTTTCCCATGATGCGCCCTGAAAAAACAGAACCTCACCCCAACCCCTCTCCAAAGGAGATGGACTAAATCATCATCCGTCCTCCTAAAAAATGCTGTCATCCTGAGCCGATAGCTATCTGGAGTCGTAGGACGAAGCAAGAACCTAATAAAAACAAAACGAAATCCGATAAATGAAAATGCTGTTATTGTGAGCCAGCCGCTTGCTGTCATCCTGAGTTTATCGAAGGACGAAGCGTAACATTATTAAAAATAAAACGAAATCTAATAAATGAAGATGCTGTTTGTGAGTCAGTCGCTTTGTTGTCATCCTGAGTTTATCGAAGGACGAAGCGTAACCCTATTAAAAATAAAGCGAAATCTAATAAATGAAGATGCTGTTATTGTGAGCCAGTCGCTTTGTTGTCATCCTGAGTTTATCGAAGGACGAAGCGTGAACATAATAAAAAGAAAACGAAATTTATTTCTATTACTAATGCTGAATATTAAGTGTAAATTTTTCCAATAAATTTACAAGATGCAATACCTAAGAATTAAATTATCAATAATACTGGTGTTGTTTAGTTTTTGTACAAAGGCACAGAATAGTATTGCAGGTATCATAAAAGACAAGTCATCAAAAAAAAATATAGAATTTGCGACTGTTTCTTTACTCAATCCAGGGGATAGTGCAGAGATAAATACAATGGTAACAGACAGGAAAGGAAAGTTTCATTTTGTGAATATTCCTGCCGGTAATTATCTTTTAAAAAGTTCATTTATTGGATATGAACAAACGATAAGTAAGGTAAAGGTATCTGCTGATCAGCAACTTGATGTTGGCGTAATTGAGATATTTTATATACCCGGTACCATGAAAGATGTAACGGTGACTTCTAAACGCTCTTTGATCAATACCTCAATCGACCGTAAAATTTACAACGTTGATCAGGATATTATTGCACAAACAGGTTCTGCCAGTGATGTTTTAAAAAACGTTCCCTCTGTGGAAGTAGATATCGAAGGAAATGTAAGTTTGCGGGGATCAGGAGATGTACTGATACTGATAAATGGCAGGCCCTCCCCGTTAATGGGAAAATCAAAAGCTGAAGTGCTACAGCAATTACCCGCCAATACGATAGATCGAATTGAAGTAATAACCAATCCCTCTGCACGTTTTAAGCCAGACGGTACAGCAGGCATCATTAATATAGTGATGAAGAAAAATATAAAAAGAGGTTTAAATGGAAGTATAACGGCAAATGCAGGTAATCGTAACCGGCATAATGGAAATGTAAACCTTGCTTATAAACCTGGTGATGTAAACATCTTTAGTACACTTAGCATACGCAAGGATAAGAGGATCCGGACTTCTTTACTGGAAAGAACTGATTTTGAATCTGCTTCCCTTTACTATACAGAATTAACCAGGTCCACTGCCCGCCCTCTTTCTTACTTCGGTACAATTGGAGCGGACTATGAGATCAATGAAAAGAACAGCATTGGACTTTCAGGCAGTTTTGTAAAAAGGAAACTTGTAAGGAATGATATTTCTCAAAGATCTTTTTATAATGCAAACAGATCCCTTACCACAGCTGCTGACAGGCTAAGGTATGATCCGGAATCAGAAAAAGAAAAGGAAGCAAGTGCTTACTGGCAACATAATTTTAAAAAAGAAGGTCATGAATTGCATGTTGAATTCAATACTTCTGTAGACGATGAAACAGAAGACAATCATTACACTGATATTTATTATTTCCCATTACAACTTCGGTCATTTGACAATACTCTCATAAAGCAAACCGATCGGCAACAAAATATAACAACGGATTATGCACTTCCGCTTGGAGAGGATGCGCAAATGGAAGCCGGTTATGAAGGAAATTTTAACCAGATAGATATAAATTTCATTGGAGAAATCTTTGACCCGGTTCAATCAAAATTTATTAACGACGCAACCAGGACCAACCATTTTATATACAAAGATTATCAGCATGCACTGTATGCAACTTATCAGAAAACAATTGATAAATTCAGTTATTCAGCAGGTGTAAGGGTAGAGCAGGTTTACCTGGAAGGAAATCTTTTAACACTGGATTCAACTTTCCGGAATAAGTATTTTAATATTTACCCAACGTTACATCTTGCCTGTAAACTTAAAAAAACGGAAGTACAATTGAATTATAGCCGCAGGGTGAATCGGCCGGATGGGGATGAATTAAACCCTTTTCCGGAATATCGCGATCCCAGGAATTTATCAGCCGGCAATCCTACCTTATTGCCGGAACTCATCCATTCTGTTGAATTAGGTTTTAAATGGAAGAATAAAAACTTTTCATTTGTGCCCAGCCTGTATTACCGTTATAAAGAAAATGGTTTTACCAGCATTACTTATAAGATCAATGACAGTGCTCTGTTAACTACTCAGCAAAACCTTTCAGATGAAAGTTCAGCCGGTCTTGAATTGATCTTTTCCGCAAAGGATAATAAATTTTTCAACGCCAACATCAGTTCAAATTTATTTTATACCACTATCAATGCAAAAGACCTGGGGTTCACAAAAAAGAAGTCTATTCTTACAATCAGCACAAATATCAATTCTACGTTTACTATCACTAAATCAACTTTATTTCAGCTAAGCAGTAATATACGCTCAGCCCGCCTCACTCCCCAGGGGAAAGTATATGGTAATTTTGTTTTGAATACCGGGATGCGCCAGGATCTGTTCAACAAAAAACTATCATTGATTTTGACCGCCTCAGATATTTTAAAAACTTTGAAGCAACGTTCAGAACTGAATGCTGCTTTTATAAAACAGAATACCCTTAACAGGCGTGATGCCCCTGTGATATTTCTTGGAGCCAGTTACAGGTTTGGTTCTGTAAAAAAAACGAAGGAAGAAAATCTCCAGTTTGATAATGGATTATAAAAAAAGATCCTTGTACAATTTACCGCCCGGTACTACAGAATATTTTTCAAGATCTGTGATCCCTTCATCAGTCATTATTGTTTCATCAATAAAACTATTACCGGTACATTCTTTTGAATTACGCGAAAGGATGATATAAGCAGCATCTGCAATAATTTCAGGAGTACGGCTCATTTTCATCAACATGTCTCCGCCTAATAAATTTTTTACGGCGGCAGTTGCAATAGTAGTTTGTGGCCACAATGAATTAGAAGCAATATTGTATTTTTTTAATTCTGCTGCAAGCCCCATAGCTATCATGGTCATGTTATATTTACTCATTGTATAAGCCAGGTGATTGGTAAACCACTTCATATCCATATTTATCGGTGGCGAAAGAGAAAGGATATGAGGGTTTTCCGATTTCTTCAGATAAGGAATACAGGCCTGGCTTACAAAAAAAGTGCCCCGCACATTCACATCAAACAACAGGTCATACCTTTTGGCCTCGGTTTTTTCTGTTGAGGTAAGGGTAATTGCTGAAGCATTGTTTATCAAAATATCAATACCGCCAAATTCGGAAACTGCTTTCTCAACAACTTCTTTCACCTGCATTTCATCCCTTATGTCGCACTGTAATGCTAAAGCTTTTCCACCTGCCGCTTCAATTTCTTCTGCAGCAGAAAAAATAGTTCCACCGAGTTTGGGGTTTTCTTCAGTTGATTTAGCTGCCACGATTATGTTTGCCCCATCTCTTGCAAGCCTTAATGCAATTGCTTTTCCAATGCCGCGTGAAGCCCCGGTAATAAATATGGTTTTGTTTTTAAATGACATGATTGTATTGTATAAAGTTTATAATTGAAGAATCAATGGGTTAGGTCCATGGTCCATGGTCCATAGTCAATACAAATGAACATGCAATTTTGTTTCACATTTCACTTTTCACATCTCACATTTCACTTCTCCAACACCGATTCACAAGTAATAGTTGTGTTAAGTAATTTTGAAATAAGGCAATTAGTTTTTGCTTCTTCAACGGATTTATCAAATTGTTCCTGGGATATACCACTCACTGTAGATTTTACCTTCAGATGTGATCCGCTTATTGCGCCATCCGTTAATGTGATTTCACAAGTAGTTTCAATTTTGTCGGAGGTAAAACCGGCAGCATTAAAAAGAAAGGCAAGCTTCATAGTAAAACATCCTGCATGAGCCGCAGCAATGAGTTCTTCAGGGTTTGTTCCTACACCACTTTCAAACCTGCTCAGGTAAGAATACTGTGTATTATTCAATGTGGTACTTTGCGTTGTTAAAGTTCCATTTCCTTCTTTTCCGGTACCGTTCCAAACGGCAGTTGCATTTCTTTTCATAATTTATTTTTTTCTTTATTATTAATTAATTTTTTCCATTCTGAGCGGTGAGGAATACTAAATACGATCAGAACACAAAACAATATGATATAGGAAATTTTTACAGATATCACAGTTGTAATGATTGCGGCAATAGTAAGTATGATCGCCACAATATCCTGCAAGGAACCTTCCTTGATATTTTTGGCAGACGTATTTTCATTTGCCTTTGCAGCCTGGTTGTAAGAATAATTTCTGACCAGGTATGAAGCTACAGAAACCATAAGCAAAACAAAACCAAGGCTTATCGCCGCCAGTGGCACATTTGGGTGGTCTCCCACCATGCCGGTAGGAAAAGGTATCATGGTTATCCAGAATAACAGGTGGATATTTAACCACAACAACTTCCGGTTAGCTTCTTTTATGCTATGAAAAAGCTGGTGATGATTAACCCAGAAAACTGCTACAAATAAAAAGCTGAAAATAAAACTGATAAAATTTGCTGAAACTCCCAGCAATTCTTCAACATGCTGATTCATTCCCGCACCAGGTGTAAATTCGGGCACCTTAAACTGGAACGCAAGCAGTGTCATAACTATAGCACAAACACCGTCACTAAATGCTTCAATCCGGGTTGTGGGAATTACATATCTGCTGGTCATTATTTAGACAGGTATTTTAAATAAAACTGTGCATCCAATCCAAAAAAAAGTTCATTGCCTTTTTCAAGCACCGGCCTTTTTAAAATGGTATTTTGCTGCTGCATTATTGTAACTGCTCTTTTTTTATTATTCATTTCTTCTTTTACATCCTCCGGAAGTTTTCTCCAGGTTGTACTTTTTTTATTTATCATTTTCTTTAATCCTGCTTTCTTCACCCATTCATTTAATTTAACCACATTAATTCCCTCCCTTTTAAGATCATGAAAGTTAAAGGGTATATTATTTTTTTTAAAAAGATCAATTGCTTTTTTAACTGAGTCGCAATTGGTTATACCATACACTTTCCACATTAAGCTATAACCGGTTTATTTTCCATTATTGTTTCGATCTTTGTTATCACTTCAGGTGTAAGCATATTAACAATCTCAATGGCCTTAAGGTTCTCAATGAGCTGATTCTTTTTAGTAGCCCCCAATATTGCTGTACTAACATTTGGATTTTTAATACACCAGGCAATACTTAATGCCGCTGTAGAAACATTCATCTTTTTTGCAAGCACAGCCAGTTTTTGTACCTTTTTAATTTTATTAGTAGTTACCCATTGGTCTTTAAGCCAGTTAAATCCTTCAAGAGCCAGGCGGCTACCTTTGGGAATACCATCATTGTACTTTCCACTAAGAAGTCCGGATGCAAGTGGGCTCCATATTGTAGTACCTAATCCAACATTTTTATATATTTCTGAAAACTCTGCTTCAACTTTATTGCGTTCAAACAGGTTATACTGGGGCTGTTCCATTACAGGGCCAATAAGATTGTATTGCTGAGCAACCCTGTGCGCTTCCATGATCTCAACACCCGTCCACTCACTTGTTCCCCAATATAAAACTTTTCCCTGCTGTAAAAGATGGTTCATCGCAAATACTGTTTCTTCGATCGGGGTATTTTTATCAGCCCTGTGACAGAAGAAAAGATCAAGATATTCTACCTGTAACCGGACCAGGGCTTCATCGCAGGCTTCCATGAGATGTTTCCGGCTATTACCGGTCTGGTTAGGTTTGTTTTCCTTTCCTCTCCATCCGAAATATGCCTTGGAGGAGATACAAAATGAAGTGCGGTCCCATTTCTTTTTTCTAAGGATGCGCCCCATCATTTTCTCGCTTTCACCCAGCGCATATACTTCAGCGTTATCAAAAAAATTTATTCCATTATCATAAGCGATCCCCATTAATTCATCTGCTACCTTATCATTTATTTGCTTACTGAAACTTATCCAGCTGCCAAATGATAATACGCTAAGTTGTAAACCCGATCTTCCCAAACGCCTGTATTCCATAGTTGTTATTTTAGTCTCAAAGTTAAGGGAACAAGGTTAAGGCAAAACTTTGTAAAGATCGTTATTGGGGAAAATTTGCTGAGGGAACTGTTACAATTCCGGTTGGATATTTTATGTAGTGCCTTTTAAAATCCTGCGGGGCTTCCATTCCGCGGCCATTTATGATTTGGGTTCTTGTTCTGATACGTACAGGCTTATCAGTGTAAAACTCAGCATCTTTCCTGTTCCTGTCCCAGTATAATTCATCACAATAAAGTGTATCACCTCTGGCAAAATTGATAACGACTACGCTATCTCTTAAATAGATGATGCTCTCACTCTCTTTATACTTACCATATTGAGCTGTTAACCTGCTTTCTGCTTTGCCTTTTTCATTATAAAAATCAGCGGTAAGGGTTTTCGGGAATTCTACGAAAACAGCTGTGTCCTGTACGCGTAACATCAGCGGCGCCTTTAATATTGTTTTGATGTCACCTTTAAGTGTGTAATTAATGATTACATTTCTACCTTCTTCAACACTCAGACTTCTTTTTTTAGTAAGCCTGGCAACGTCAGCTTCATTATTTTCACAGGAAGATAAAAAAATGCAGCCTGTTAAAAAGGCTGCAATACATATTTTAAATCCTACGCTTATCATGATTCACATTTATTAATCATACTTGCGTTTCTGGAACCATACAGCATTCAATGAAAATCCCAGTGTGAAACGCATTACATTTTCTCTCAGGCTTTTGCTTTGCTTATTTCCTCTTGAAGCGAATTCCACACCGGCATTTAATATAGCAAGATTATCGAAACGCTGGGTGGTAAGGGGCAAACCGGCACCAAAAGTAAATCCATATTCAGAACGTTTATTACTTTCAATTTTTACCATATCAGGGCCAAGGAACGCACCTGCCCTATATTGTATAAGATTTAAATAGCGTCTGGAACCTGCATCTCTTAATGGAACATATTGAACTCCGGCTTTTATTTTATAAGTACTTCTTACCAGGTCTTTTGTGTCGTAAAACCGGTAATTATCCCAGTTCGCCATTTCCACATCAGCTCCTACTAACCATCTTTTTGCTATGTGTGTAAAACCAATAGCATACGTTGCAGGATAAATGATGTCTCCACTTATTTCAGGCTGAAAATTAACTGTATCAATACTTATTACTTCTCCCTCACCATTAAAAGTAAAGGTTTCATTTATTATACTTTGTCTTGCTTTTAATTTTGACTGAAGATTTGCATAAGCACCTAACCGAAGAATACCTGAGCGGGTCTTTATATCATACAACATACCTGCCGTTAGAAAGCCGCCGCCAAATGTTGATTTTGATTCAATATTTGACCTATAGTAAAAAACGGAATCATTTATAAAACTAAGGCGTGTACTTAAATCCCTTGAACCAAACATATAACCTCCCGTTATCCCCACGCTAAAATTATTTATTCTTATACCGGTACTCAGTGATACCTGGTTAATACCACCGGAACCTTCATATGTTGTGCTGGTACTATCCACACCGCTTAAACGATTGTTATCTTCTATCTTGTAATTGGTACGCGTTACCGGTCTAATACCAAGGCTTGCTCCCCAGGTACGGTTCTTAGCTTCCATTTTTTTTGTACCTATTGGCACCCCGAACTGGAGATAGGAAACAACAGTATTGGTAGAAGTAAACCTGGCGGGAGAAATATTACTTTTTAATGTTCTCCTGTTAACTTCACCACCAAGATCTAAAATTGTATTACGTACCATACCCAATGAAGCAGGGTTTACGAAATTAAGACTAAATGCTGTGGGCTTATCAGGATTTGAGTTATACCCCGCACCATAACCTGCTGATATACCACCCATGGACCTGTTAACCATATTCTGAGTAGATAGTACATCCCCTAACCCATAACGTGAGTAAGGAGAATTATCCTGTGCTATCGTAAATGTATATGTTGAAAGTGCAATCGTTAAAGTAAAAATATTTTTAATCCCCGCAGTTGTTAATTTCACTAAGTGCATACAGTCCTTTAAATAAAAAATTAGAGTCGGCAAATATCTTGTTTTTAAGTTGACTTGCAAAATAGGCAGAATTGCCCCCGGTTAAAAGCACGTTAAAGTTGCCATATTTATCAGCATATTTATTTATAATACCATCTAACTCGCACACAATACCATTAATAACACCACTTTGAAGATTGGTTGGAGTATCATAACCTATCAGAGGTATTTTGCCGGATTCTACTTCCCATCCTACCAGGGGTAAGCGGGCAGTATAATCGTGCATGGCTTTAAACCGCATATCCATACCCGGTGAAATAGCACCCCCGAGGAACTGGTGGTACTGGTTTACAAAATTATAAGTGATACAGCTGCCTAATGCTATTACCAGGTTATTGAATCCAGGAAAAAAATGTACAGCAGCCGCAATCAATGCAAGCCTGTCTGTTCCTATTGATTCTTTTTTATTAACTGGAATTGAGAAAGGTATTTTTGTTGTATGCGTAAGTTTATGAAAGACCGTTCTTTCAGAAAGTATCTTTTCAAAATTGTTATCATGGTGTATAACGGAAGAAAGGATTGACCTGTCGGGATCATAGCTTTTTAAAATTTCTTCAATAGTTTCAACCTCGTCATTCTTTAATGAAAATTCCTCCCGGAAAATATTGCTATCAAATATGGCTGCTTTTAAACGGGTATTGCCGAAATCAAGACAAAGTGTAACCATTATGGTTTAAATTTAAAACCTTCTGTATTTTTAAAATGTCCGTTCAATTTGATCTTTCCTTTTAGAAGATCCATCTGAGCCATTACCGGCAACACTTTGGCTATATGCCTTTTAAGGAATTCCTGTCTCTGTAATTCATGTAGCAATTCCAGAAGAAGGTATTCATCTTCAAGAGACATTCCTGCATGATGAGCAATATCGTAGCTTATTAAATGTTCATCATCGGATTTAAAATCCCGTGATATATTAAGCCGTGAATAAATTTCCCTGATCCCCTGCAATATCATTTTCATAAATTCGGGCTTGCCACCCGTTATTATATTTTTTGGATAAGTTACAATTGCACCGCTATAAAGTTTACCCGGTAACTCCTTAATAATTTCTAAGATCTTGAAAATATCTTTTCCAACGGTGCGTATATCCATTTTTCCATCGTCATAAACTTTACTGATCTCTGTGATCTCTACCAGGCAACCCATTTCGGCTATGTTGTCATTTATTACCGCAGGGATACCAATGAGTTTTTTTGTTTCGAAACATTCATTGACAAGCTCTTTATAACGCGGTTCAAAAACATGAAGGTTTAATTCTTCGCCGGGGTAAACAACAATGCCAAGCGGGAATATGGGAATAAAATTAGTCATCTGTATAGTAAACTTTCAGTTTATTAAAAAGCAAATTCCGGCAAAATAAGTAATTCAAACTTATGTAATTTAGTATTTAATAAAATATTTACATGAATGAGGAAATAAGTGTGATACCCGCTGAAAAAAAGTATACATGGCTTTTTTCCGTTTGTACTATTGTAAATGACTGGGATGAGTACAGCTTGATGAAGCAAAGTTTTATTGAAAATGGTTTTTCTGCAAATTGCGAATACCTGGTAGGTGATAACTCTGATAAAAATAATTTCAATGCCTATTCCGCCATCCGGCGTTTCTTACAGGATGCAGGTGGAAAATATATTATTATAGTACACCAGGATGTAAGGTGTATAGATCCTTGCAGTAAACTGGAACAATCATTAAGTGACCTTGAAACCCGGGATCCTTTATGGGCTTTATGTGGCAACGCGGGTGCTAATGGTTATAAGAATTTTGCGATCAATATTGACAGGGACGGCAAAAAAAATAAACCAATAAACCTTCCCGCAAAAGTTACTTCCCTGGATGAGAACCTGCTTATCATTAAAAGCAGCAGCCAGCTTACCATCTCTGCTGACATTGACAGTTTCCACTTTTATGGAACAGACCTTTGTATCATAGCAGATTTTTTGGGCTACAATTGTTATGTGATCGATTTCCTGGTACGCCACCTTAGCAAAGGAAATCTTACTGATATGGTTAAATATCAGCCTCACTTTGTAAATAAATACGGCAGGAAATTAAGAGAGCGTTTTATTCAAACCACCTGCACAAAATTTTATCTTAATAATTCACCTGCAAAAAATTTGCTCTACAATAAACCATATATTTTTTATTGGGTAAAGGCGGCTAACCGATTTGCAAACCTGTTTAAAAAATAAATACTTAGAATCGCTTTATAACTTTTTCTTTTAAGTTTAGAATTATAAAATCAGCCACTTCTTTTACAGAGAGGATATCCTTTCGATCCCTGGTAAGGTGTAATTTCTTAATGGAGTTCTTCATACGTTTATGATTGCTAAAGAACATTGCAAGCGATTGTAAATAATAGAACCGGAAAGTAAAAAGCCGGATCAATGTTTCAGGCAATAGTTGCAGGTACCAAAGAAACAACGATGTACCCTCCAGGTGCATTGCATGGAGATACATTTTATTGCGGTAATAAATAGCATTGACAAAATTCTTACGATTTTTTGATGTAACAGATGCAGAGACTTTATGCCTGCTTTCGGCCTCATGATGATAATAACATTTATATCCTATGCGCCAGGCCCTTAAGCTAATTTCATAATCCTCTACATAAAACGGAGCAAAGATCTCATCAAAACCACCCAGTTCCAGTAGCTTTTGTCGCGAGACCAGGGCATTGGCACCTGACAGGTACATAGAATAAAGCTTGTCATCCGCTTCCGGATGAAGCGGGATATAATTTCCGGAAGTTTTGATTTTTGCTCCATGAAATCCAGGGTATTTTCCGCCATCCTGTATTTCTTCATCATCCCATCCGATTATTCTTCCCATTACTCCAAACGTATCGGGCATATCAAAATAATTTGCCAGGCCATTAAAATAATCGGGACTTAGCTTTACATCACTGTTCAACAAAAGGACCTTATCGAATTTTGTGATAAATATTCCTTTATTTATCGTGGGAGAAAACCCCAGGTTCACTTTACTTTCCAATACAATAATACCAGGATAAATGGATTGCAGAAATTGTACAGATCCATCAGTAGAATGATCATCTGAAATGATCACTTCATAATCATTCCCTGTTCTTTGCAACGCAATGAATAAAGGAGGAAGTGTTTCACTTAGTAAATGCATACCATTGTAATTGGGGATTACTACGGATATGCCTGTATGACTCACTTTTAATACTATTTAACTTGCAAAATATAACTAAGCATGATGTAAAAAAAAATTAAAAAAATTTGATGAAATAATCTGCACTATCTAAACTATTTTAGCAATATGCGGTTTCAATACTTGGAAAAAATAGTGGCAGGAGATTTTAAATCAATAGCACGTTGCATATCGCTGGTTGAAAATGATTGGGAAGGGTCTTATGAACTGCTGCAATCATTACCACAAAATAATATACCGGTTATCGGCATCACGGGTCCACCCGGAGCAGGAAAGAGTTCGTTAACAGATGCGCTCATTGGTTTGCTGGTGGAAAAGAATAAAAAAGTAGCCGTATTGTGTGTGGATCCTTCTTCCCCATTTAATCTTGGTGCTTTATTAGGCGACAGGATCCGCATGAACCGCTGGTATAATTCGCCTGGAGTTTTTATCCGTTCCCTGGCAACAAGAGGATCGCTCGGTGGCCTTCATCCTAAGATCATAGAGATTACAGATATTGTAAAAGCAGCACCCTTTGATTTTGTAATAGTAGAAACGGTAGGTGTTGGGCAAAGTGAAATTGAAATAGCCGGACTTGCGGATATAACTATTGTAGTGATGGTGCCAGAATCTGGTGATGAGGTACAGACTATGAAAGCAGGGATAATGGAAATTGCAGATATTTTTGTAGTAAATAAATCTGACAGGCCGGGGGCTGATCTTTTTATAAAGAATCTTCAGTTAACACTTTCAATAAATAATAATACGGTAGTTGTGCCTATCGTAAAAACAAGCGCCATAAATAATGAAGGAATAACAGAATTGCTGGAAAAGATAAATTTTCTCACAGGTAACAGAAATACAGAAAGAAAAACAAGGCTACTGGCTGAAAAAGCTTTTCATCTTATACAAACAGGGAGAATGAAAGATATTGATAAAGAAAAATTGCAGAATGATATTATCAATGAAGGAGAAAATTTTAATTTATATACTTTCGTAAGTCATTATTAACTGCTTTTTCTAAAGGCATTTTTTACTAGATATACCGGCAGTTTTATATAAGCTTTGGATAATGATAGCAAGGTTTTCAGATCAAAGCCATTTTTTTTAAAATCACGTTGCAATGCAATTATAGGATCAGTAATATTGCCACGTTTGAAACTGATGCGGCTAAGGTGATAAATATATTTATGCCGGGCAATTTTATTAGGGTTGTGATAAAGGCTTCTGGCACTTTCAAAAGAATCATTTATTATGCCTTCCATGCATTGTGCGAGTATGCTTAATGCATTTGTTTTGTCTTCAAATTCAATAATATCTTCTGTAGGCAATCCCGCATACAGATGATCGTAATACATGGAGAAGGTGTAATTACTGCTTTTATTTGTAACAATTATTTTTTTCAAAGGTTTTGCCCATCCTGTTGTTGTGAGCCAGGATATCCCGCTCGAACAACCTATAAATAAGGAACAGAATTTTGTAAGCTCTGCGTTTTCCCTGAAACTCAGTACACTTCCATCAATAACCCGATGAGAATTGGTTTCTGTTTTTTTTCCTGAAGACAGTATCACAGCAATATCCGGGTAAGTGGTGGTCATCAGTTTTGCAAATTTCAATGCAGAGCCATGATTTAGTGAAGACCTGAAACTATCGGGGCCGCATTCCAGTAATACCACATTTTTATATTCATGCAAATGCTGAGCTGTAGCGAACTCTGCTACATTCAAAACTTCCCTTTCTGAAAGTTGAATAACGGGCTGATGAGAGACTGTTATCGGGTATGGGTAATTGTTATACATGGAAGAACGTATCCCCCCATCAAAATTTATAGTGTTTTTGCCTATTACCTGTGTGTAAAAAATAATATCAAAATCCCCGTCCTCCTTTTTGGTTTCGGCTTCCTGCACAAAAATTGACCATTCTTTTTCTGTTGTAATAGCTGTGGCTGTAGCGATTTCCCATATCTCATCTATGTATGGATTAAGCAATACACTTTGTTTACACTTACTGTTCACAGCCCAGGTTAAATGGCAGCCCGGGAAATCAATTTCTTTTATCTGCCTGGCAATTACAGTGGCATACAGGCAATCCCCATTAGAGTTAAGTTGACCCAATAAAATGTTGAGCTTCTTCATTACCAACTTTTATTCAGCTTTGCTTTTTTGCCACCAGCGAAATGCAATGAAACCAACAATAGCAAAGGGTGTAAGCATTAAATAAAGAATGCCTGCATTCATTCCCTGGGCAGGCTTTTCACCTAATTGCTGCGCTGTTTTTGTGCACATGGCGCATTGTGCCTGAGCATTTAATCCCGCAAATAAAAACAACAGGAAAAAGGTGAATACAAACAACCATTTTTTCATTTTACAAAAATACGCTAAATAGCCCCATCCTTAAGGATGGGGCTATTTAGGATGGGGCTATTAATATATTTTATATTATTAGGCTATTGCTTGTGAAGCCATAGATTTTGAAACTTTTTTCCTGTCGTCTTCGTTGAGTATTGTTTTGCGGATTCGTATACTCTTAGGCGTTACTTCAATACACTCATCCTGTTGTATGTATTCCATACATTCTTCCAGTGACATCAATATTTTTGGTGCTGCTTTTGAGGCATCGTCTGATCCGCTTGCACGATGGTTTGTAAGTTTTTTAGGTTCTGTTGCATTAACTACAAGATCGCCTGGCTTAATGTGCTCAGCAATCACCTGCCCTGCATAAACTTCTTCACCCGGATCTACAAAAAACCTTCCCCTGTCCTGTAATTTATCAATTGAATAGCCCGTTGTTTTCTCCGTTGTTTTAGATAACAATACACCATTGCTTCTTCCGGGAATAGGGCCTTTCCAGGGTTTGTATTCGCTGAAACGATGTGCCATAACTGCCTCTCCTGCAGTATTTGTAAGCATGTTGCTTCTCAATCCTATCAAACCTCTTGATGGAATATCAAATTCAAGGTGTTGCATTTCACCCTTTGTTTCCATCACCAGCATTTCCCCTTTTTTTTGTGTAACAAGGTCTATCACTTTACCACTGAATTCTGCAGGCACATCTACCACTAAAACTTCATAAGGCTCATGTTTCACACCATCAATATGTTTCACTAAAACCTGGGGCTGCCCGATAGTAAGTTCAAAACCTTCCCTGCGCATGGTTTCAATAAGAATACCTAAATGGAGGATCCCACGGCCATACACATTAAAACTATCCGCACTGTCACTGTCTTCCACTTTAAGGGCAAGATTTTTTTCTGTTTCTTTCATTAACCTGTCACGCAAATGGCGACTGGTAACAAACTTGCCTTCTTTACCAAAAAATGGTGAATTATTAATTCCAAAAAGCATACTCATTGTTGGCTCATCCACACTTATCACCGGCAATGCTTCAGGATTATCTACATCAGAAATAGTATCACCGATATTAAAATTCTCTAATCCTACCACCGCACAAATATCCCCGGCAAATACCTCCGCTACTTTCTTTTTGCCCATACCTTCAAAAATATAAAGCTCTTTTATTTTCATTCTTTTATTGGTGCCGTCTGCCTGCAGTAAAGCGATCTGTTGATTTTCTTTAATGCTGCCACGAGCTACTTTACCCACTGCTATCCTTCCTAAAAATGAAGAATAATCCAGGGAAGTTATCTGCATCTGTGAAAAGCCAACATTTACTTTTGGTTCCGGTACGTGTTCCAGGATAGCATCCAGTAAAGGAAATATATTATCAGTTTCTTCTAAAGATGTATTCATCCATCCATTCTTACTGCTTCCGTAAATAGTAGGAAAATCAAGTTGCTCTTCCGTTGCATCAAGGTTAAAAAATAATTCAAAAACTGCATCATGCACTTCATCAGGACGGCAGTTAGGCTTATCAACTTTATTGATAACAACAATTGGATGTAAACCCAATGCAAGTGCTTTCTGTAAAACGAAACGAGTTTGTGGCATAGGCCCTTCAAATGCATCCACCAATAGCAAAACACCATCTGCCATTTTCAAAACTCTTTCAACTTCTCCACCGAAATCCGAGTGACCAGGTGTATCGATCACATTTATTTTAACATCTTTATAGGTAACAGATACATTTTTACTGAATATGGTGATACCTCTTTCCCTTTCAAGATCATTGCTGTCCATTATAAGTTCCCCGGCATCCTGGTTATCCCTGAATACTTTTGTAGCATGTAATATCTTGTCTACCAGTGTTGTTTTTCCGTGATCTACGTGTGCAATAATTGCAATGTTGCGAATATTCATTTTTTATTTGATCTTTTGACCCTTCCCGATTTTCTTTAAAAATTTAGAAAGTCTCATTTTTGAGGCGCAAAGGTAAGCTTATTCAGCCGTATGGCAAGGCGATTTCCAATATGTTACAACTCTCAAGAAATTCATCCGCAATTTTTCACTGTCACTAAAATGTAAGTTTTATTCTTATTCCAAAGCTTTTACCAAACCAATACAATTGCCCGTTTCAAATCGCACAATTTTGTAAATGCAATTTGTTAAACTCTTCTATTTGCAAATAAGTTTATGAGAAAAAAACTTGTGGTTATCCTGGCTTTATTTTATTCTAATTTATTAATCGCCCAAAAAGATTCAACCGGTATTATTCAACTCGAAGATGTTGTTATCACAGGAGGATATAAACCCGGGTCTGTAAAAAATTCTGTTTACCAGGTAAAGGTTATTTCAGAAACACAAATAAAAAAGATAGCTCCTTCCTCTTTACAGGATGTTTTAAACAGCCAGTTGAACTTTCGTTTTTCACATGACAATGCCACTGGCGGCTCAAATCTCAACTTACTGGGATTAAGCGGGCAATATGTAAAAATTTTAATAGATGGTGTTCCAATGGTGGGCAGGCAAGGGGTATCCAATGAAATAAATATTAACCAGGTTGATGTTAATTCAATTGAACGAATTGAGATCATTGAGGGCCCTATGTCTGTTATATATGGAGCAGATGCACTTGCAGGCGTGATCAATATCATTACAAAGAAAAAACCGGTTCATGCATTTTCTGTACATGCAAAACTTCATGAAGAATCTGCCGGCAAAGAATATGGTTATGATAAAGGAATACACAATCAATATCTAAGCATAACAGGAAAACATAAAAACTGGTATGGATCAGGTGGTATAGGCAGGAACCTCTTTACAGGTTGGAAAGATACTGCTACAGGCCGGGAACTTGTGTGGCACAGGAAAAGGCAGATCAATGCCAATGCACTTATCGGTTACCGCACAAAAGACCTGAATGTATATTATCGCCTGGAGGGTTTGGATGAATTGATTACAAATCCTGCAAATTTCCCTGGCAACAATCAGCCGGCAATTGATCAGGACTATATTTCAATCAGGTTGATGCAGCATTTACATGCATCTTATAATTTCAATAAAGATCTTTCCGCAAATGTTGTTTTTTCTCATACTCATTTTAAACGCCAGGTGTATTCTACTCTTTTTTATGTGGGAGGTGATGTGAAACTTGCTACTGCTCCCGGTTTGCACAGCCTTGCCGTTTTTAACGGAATAAATTTTCGTTCTGATGTTGTTTACAGCCCTTTTCAGTTTATCTCATTTCAACCCGGAATTGATATTAATACTGAATCCGGTGAAGGAGAGAGATTAAAAGACGGAGTTCAGCATATAAATGATTACGCATTTTATCTTACTTCAGAAATAAAACCAAATGCAAGGATACAGGTAAGGCCGGGTATACGGCTGATAAAAAATTCCGTTTACAATGCTCCTCCTTTGATTCCGTCTGTTAATACTCTATTCCAACTGAGCCCCGCATTTTCTTTTCGGGCTGCATATGCAAAAGGTTACAGATCTCCTTCTTTGCGGGAATTGTATTTTAATTTCATTGATGCAAACCATACCATTGTAGGAAATCCTGATCTTAAGGCAGAGCATTCAAAAAGTTTTACAGGTTCCATTACCTACACCAATAAAAATATAAGATCAGCAAAATTTAGTTCTGTTTTCAGCGGGTTTAGCAATCATATAAAAAACAGGATTGGCTTTTATGATAATATAAACAGTTCAGTAACTACCTACCTGAATATTGCTAATTATAAAACAAGGGGCGTTTCTTTAATAAATACCATTAATTACAAAAAACTGGATGCCTCTCTTGGTTTCTCTTATACCGGAAGATACAATGAATATGAAGCAAATGATAATACCCTGCCTGAGTTTAAATGGTCAGGAGAGATAAACACCAACATATCTTTTACTTTCCCAAAAGCAGGTTTACAGACTGGAGTGTATTACAAGTTTACCGGCAAACTCCCTTATTACATTGAAATAAATAACGGGCCGCAAAAAGAAATAAAGCTGGCAGAAACCAACCGGTATCACTGGGCAGATCTTACAATTAATAAAAAAATAGGCAAGGCTGTTACATTGAATGCGGGAATCCGAAACCTTTTTGATATAACCCGGGTAAGCAATACTGCTACAGGCACAGCTCACACTCCCGGGCCACTTTTACAAATTGGAACCGGCCGTTCATTTTTTACACAAATAGTTTTAAACCTGGAAAAAAAATAAAAATACACTTATAACTTTTAAATAAAAAAAATATGTCATTGACCAATTTGAGGAAATTTTTAATACTTTTTTTAATTATAACAGTAGCATCCTGCACTAAAAGAGATGCCCCTTTACCCGATAACCAGGTTGAATTTGAAGTAAATGAACAAGGATTAGCCGAAACAACAAATGATATTACATTAAAATTAAAATTATCAAGAGCCGCAGACAGGGATATCCCGGTAACAATATCAGTAACACCTACTACAGGTGTGGAATACAACACAGATTACACTATTGCACCGGTTTTAACAGGAAATAATATAGTTGCAACAATATTAAGTGGCAGCAGTGAGACCAGCTTTATACTTACCAAATCGATGGGTGCATTGTTTTACGGAGATGACCAGATAATTTTCAAAATTATTTCATCTGGCTCCCCTGTTACTATTGGAACACAATCTCAATTAACATTAAAATTTTCTGAGATCGTTTCTGCTGGTACAACCATGACAACAAACGGAGGCGGGGCTAGCTATGGCAATAAAGTTTTTATTGATCTGAGTGCCAACAACCAGGTAGCTGTTTCCAGGACCAAATGGGATCTTGGCTTTTACACCTCTTCATCAGAGTGGAGAGTTACACTTAATTCATCTACCGCTATGATGGCCCGGCAACTTGATAAGAATGATCTAAATGCTGTTACTGCCCTGGATACAACCGGTTTATCAAATGAACTGGTATTCAGCCAGACAAACCCGGTTATCACTTCTCTTCCTTACATAGATTATCCTGATGGAAACCTCAACAGAACTGCAATAGCTGCGATATCAGCAACTGCTTCTGAGAACAAAGTGTATATAATAAACAGGGGCACGGGGATAGGTGTTCCAGCTCCTCTGAGAGGCTGGAAGAAAATACGGATCATCCGCAGCACAAACGGATATGTTTTACAACACGCGGATATTGCAGCTACTTCATTTGTATCAATGGAAATACCTAAAGATGAAAAGTATTTTTTTAAATATGTTTCTTTTGAGAACGGCCTTCTGACTGTAGAACCGGAAGCAAAAAAATGGGACATAGCCTGGACCTATTTTTCCAATGTAACAAATTTTGGAAATGGAGAAGTGCCATACAATTTTCAGGATGTTGTACTGCAAAACAGGAATGTACAGATCGCTAAAGTTTTAATTGCAACCAAACTTTATGCAGATTTTACAGCAAATGATATAGCAACTCAAACCTTTGTTACTACGCAAACCGGCATAGGATTCGACTGGCGTTCCGGGGGCGGGCCAACTTCAGCTCCTGCTGTAAGAACAGATCGTTATTACATCATAAAAGACGGGGATAATAATTATTACAAATTAAAGTTCACTTCATTAACACAGGCGGGCGAAAGAGGTTACCCGGCTTTTGAATATGCTTTAATAAAAAAGGGTTAAGAAAAAGGAATGACTTATAAGTGGTTGTACAAATTTTGTATGACCACTTTTCTATTATATCCTTTGTTTAAATGTTAAAGAGATTTATGAATGACAAACAGTCACAACACTGTTCTTGCATGTTATTTGATTATATAAAAACAAATAATGAACATGAACCTCCCACAACAAAAATCGTCACCGGCATTAGTTTTTTGCATAATTATGGACCTTATAGGATATGCAAGTTTTGCAATACCTGCATTGGCTGAAATCTCTGATGTGATCTGGGCTCCCCTGTCTGCATTTATATTTTTGAAAACCTTTGGAGGTAAGATAGGCAGGCTGGGTAGTGTATTTAATTTTATAGAAGAGATCTTGCCCTTCACTGACTTTATTCCTTCTTTTAGTATTGCCTGGTTCATCCGGAATAATGTATTTGCAAACAATAAATCATTACAGGTTTTGAACAGGTGAAGTATTTATCTTTGCTGCAATAATTAGTAATGGCATTCCGATTACAATCCCCATATTTACCGGCAGGCGATCAGCCACAGGCTATTCAGCAACTTACCGATGGAATTCTTTCCGGGGAAATGCATCAGACTTTATTAGGTGTTACCGGAAGTGGCAAAACATTTACAATGGCGAATGTCATTCAAAATGTTCAGAGGCCTACATTGGTGCTTACTCATAATAAAACCCTGGTTGCCCAGTTATACGGTGAGTTTAAACAATTCTTTCCTGATAATGCTGTAGGCTATTTCGTTTCCTATTACGATTATTATCAGCCGGAAGCGTACATGCCTACCAGTAATACTTATATTGAAAAAGACCTGAGCATAAATGAAGAACTGGATAAACTTCGCCTTCAGGCAACCGCACAATTATTAAGCGGCAGAAGAGATATCATTGTAGTTGCAAGTGTAAGCTGTATCTATGGCATGGGCAATCCCACTGAATATGAAAATGGGATCATTCGCATCATGAAAAATGAAGTGATATCAAGGCAGGGTTTTTTACACTCTTTGGTAAATTCGTTATATCACAGAAGCCAGGGAGATTTTACAAGAGGAACTTTTCGTGTAAAAGGCGATACAGTGGATATCAATCTTCCATATGTTGATTTTGGTTACCGCATAAGTTTTTTCGGAGACCAGATCGAAAGCATTGAAACACTTGAACTGAGCACCGGTAAAAGGATAAGTGAAGTGGAAAATGCTGCGATCTTTCCTGCCAATCTTTACCTGGCGCCAAAAGACATGCTCACCCAGGTGATCCACGAGATACAGGATGAATGCGGTGCACAGGTTGAATATTTTAAAAATTCCGGAAAGTATATTGAAGCGCAGCGTATAAGCGAACGCGTTAATTATGATATTGAAATGATACGTGAGCTGGGATATTGCAACGGGATAGAAAATTATTCACGGTTCTTTGATCGGAGAAAACCTGGTGCCCGGCCTTTTTGTTTGCTGGATTACTTTTCAAAAGATTTTTTAACCATAATTGACGAAAGCCATCAGACCATTCCCCAGGTAAGCGGAATGTATGGTGGTGACAGAAGCCGGAAGCTGGTATTGGTTGATTACGGATTTCGCCTCCCTTCCGCCATGGACAACCGGCCGCAGAATTTTCATGAATTTGAAAACTTAACCCATCAAACTGTGTATGTATCTGCCACTCCGGGTGATTATGAGTTGGAAAAATGTGGTGGAGTGGTAGTAGAACAGGTGGTACGCCCAACAGGTTTGCTGGATCCACCTATTGAGATACGTCCTTCATTGAACCAGATCGATGACCTGCTGGATGAAATTGACAAGCGTATCAAAATGGGTGACCGCATTCTAATCACTACTCTTACGAAACGTATGGCAGAAGAGATGGACAAATACCTACACCGGATCAATATAAAATCCAAATATATCCATAGTGAAGTGACCACACTTGACAGAATTGAAATATTAAGAGAACTGCGTTTAGGCGTAATAGATGTACTGGTAGGAGTTAATCTTTTGAGGGAAGGGCTTGACTTGCCAGAAGTATCATTGGTGGCTATAATGGATGCAGACAAAGAAGGATTTTTAAGAAATGAAAGAAGCCTTACACAAACAGCAGGCAGGGCTGCCAGGAATGTAGAAGGCCTTGTTATCTTTTATGCAGATAAGATGACAGAAAGCATGCAGAAAACCATTGATGAAACATCTCGCCGCAGAGAAAAACAGGTAGCCTTCAATACCAGGAATAATATTACGCCAACAACCATTATCAAAACAAAAGAACAGGTATTTGCACAAGGAAGTGTATTAGATGTAAGGGGCTACGATCCATCCAATCCCTATGCATTGCAGGCAGATGAAAACCTGGTGAGTACAGCTGCTGAAGATCAGGAACAATACAAAACGATTCCGCAGTTTGAAAAAGCCATTTCACGGATAAAAAGAGAAATGGAAAAAGCGGCACGTGACCTTGATTTTATGGAAGCAGCACGCCTCAGGGATGAAATGTTTAAGATGCAGAAAGAACTGCAAGGGATGAAGAGTTAATGTAAACGAACTTTGAATTCTAAAAAATGCTGTCATCCTGAGCCTGTCGAAGGACGAAGCGTGAACATAATAAAAGAAAAACGAAATACAATAATGATCCTACCCTGACAAGATGTGGCCTGTAAATCATCTTCCATTTTAATTAATCTTAATAATCATGAAAATCTGAGTTCAATTATTCTAAAAATCACCCATCTCTTTATAAATTATAATATTTACTTATCTTACCTGTCACCATACATTAAGGAAATGATAGTAACAGCTTTGTATAATCTGAAAGGAGGTGTTGGCAAAACTGCCTCTTGTGTGAATTTTGCATATCTCGCTGCACAGGATGGTTATAAAACTCTTTTATGGGATATCGATCCGCAGGGTTCAACCTCCTTTTACTTTAAGGCAAAACCAAAAATACACCCCGGAATAAAAAAACTGATAAGTAAAAATGCTGACCTGGAAAGTGTAATTATGGGAACAGATTATGAAAACCTGGATATTATTCCCGCGGATAACTCAGCGAAAAGCCAGGATATCATGCTTGAAGAGATGAAAGGAAATAAGAACAGGCTAAAAAATATTCTGAAACAGTTTGACGGTGAATATGATTTTGTTTTTATTGATTGCCCTCCCGGTTTTTCTGCATTGAGTGAAAATATTTTTAATGCTTCTGATATAGTTTTAATGCCCATCATTCCCACTACACTTTCCGTAAGGACCTATAAAATGGTAAAGGATTATTTTTCGGAAAAAGACCTTGATACCAATAAAATGATGTGCTTTTTTACTATGACTGATCTTCGTAAGAATATGCACAAAGAGATCATGGAGGAACTATATAAAGACAAAAAGTTCTTTGAGAATTATATTCCTTATTTATCAGATGTAGAAAAAATGGGTATTCACCGGCAACCAATTGCTGTTTTTGCAAAAAGCAGTTATGCTGCGCAGTGTTACACAGAACTATGGACAGAGATCACAGAGGGTGTACTGGAATAGATTTCTTTTCATTATAGGAATTTCTAACTGAATTTTATCTCATTATATTTACACGGTAGAATGTTAATTGTAATTTATTTTCATGAAAAAAGAACTAGCAAGCTGGTTTAGTCCGGCACTACAGAAAGAAATGCCTGTTGTTTCCTATGGAGAACATGGCTTTGCATTGTTATTGGTTCCCACCGCTGCGGCAGACTACCTGGAGTATGAAAGGTTCCAGTTAATAGATACACTTTCGCCATATATCAATAGTGGTAAAGTGAGAATTTTTTCCATAAACAGTATTAACAATGAAAGCTGGCTCAACAACGAAATGGCAGGTGAACACAAAGCTATCAGGCAAAATCAGTTTAACCAGTATGTTTTTAATGAAGTGATTCCTTTTATAAAAACCAATGCAGGGCAATCAACCCCGATAATAACTTGTGGTGCATCTTTCGGAGCATTGCATAGTGTAAATCTTTTCATGAAACGCCCTGATCTTATAGATGGTGTTATTGCAATGAGCGGTGTGTATGATCTTACAGAGTATACAAAAGGATATTATGATGAACAGGTATATTTCAATTCACCTTCTCATTACCTTCCGAACCTGAATGATGAATGGTTCTTAAATAATATTCACAGAAGTCATCACATTCACATTCTCACAGGAAGTGGTGATTATGAAGATCCACAAGCATCCCAAAAATTTTCAGACCTGCTCAATAAAAAAGGCATCCCCCATGAACTGGATATCTGGGGTAAGGAATGGAAACACGACTGGCCTACATGGAGAGCAATGTTACCTGCTTATTTAGAAAACAGGTTTTGATAAAATAAAAAAAGGATGAAATTCATCCTTTTTTTATTTACAACTGAATATTATAATTTAATAAGCTTGTGCATCGATCGTTTTTCTTTGTTTATGATCTGTAAAAAATACACGCCGCTTTTAAAAGAATTGGTTTGTACAGACTGAGTAAATTCTCCCTTTTGTTTCTTAGCCGTTTTCTGCCACACCAATCTTCCGGATGCATCGGAGAGTTTTAATACAACATCTCCATCAAGCTGATCTTTTATTTTAATTGATAACTGGTCTTTAAAAGGATTTGGGAATATAGCAGTTTCGCTTTCTTCAGCATTTAAAGACGGAACAGAAACCGGAGATTTTGATGTTGCACTTTTTACTTCAGATTGTTGCACTTTAACCTGCTGTATAACTGTATCTTTTATAACAGGTTTGTTGACCAAAGGTGCTGTTTCATTGGTACGGTTAGTGAATGGAAGAGGCGCCTCTTCAATGATAGTGAATCCTGCCAGGTAATGATAACTGCCTGTAAAAGTAAGGTCTACAATAACATTGCCGTTTGAGCCTGGCATTATATTATTCAGTTTAGCAAAATCATTTTCATTTTGATCTGTATTAATGGTATCAGATACATTTCCCACACTGAATATTGATCTGCTGGAAGAAAGGAAAAACCTGCTACCAAAAAATTCAAAGTGGTACTGTTTGTTGGGATCCAACCCACTTATGGTTAATGTTCTTGGAATGGAATGCATGGTATTAAACCTCAAAACATCAGGCGGACAAACAGTTGCGCCCGTTGCATAATTGGTTCCATTATCACTGAATCTTGAATGTGAAGAAAGATTCACAAATACATTGCTTTGTTCTCCGTTTGCATAAGTAAAAGTGGAACTGTTTTCATTAGAAGCGGGCTTCCAGTTATTCCATTGAGGGTTAATATAGGGTACGGATCCATTGTATACATTTACATGTATAGACTTGGTTATGGTTTGAGATTGAACGGTTATTTGAATATTGTCTGTACCCACTGCACCCAGGTTATCTGTAACCCGTAGTTGCAATTGGTAAACTCCTTCAGTTAGGCCGGTCATTGAAGTAATGGCTGATAATGGTTTTACAATTGTTCCTGAAGCAGGACCTGATAATTTGATCCACTGATAACCTGCAATGGTTCCATCTACATCTGTTGCACTTCCGGATAAAGAAGCTACAGTAGCAGGCAGAAATACAAGTATATCATTGCCGGCATTTACTATCGGAAACTGATTGGGTGGTAAATTAAATCCATTGACCGTAACCTGCATAGTGTCTCTGCCTGTGGCACCGTTATTATCGGTTACTTTTATTTCGAACTTGTAAATACCCTGAGCCAAAGCATTTGCTGTGGCGTTTTCTGAATTTGCATTTACAATATTACCGGCGATCGGGCCAGCAATTTTTGTCCACAGATAGGATGTTATTGTTCCGTCAACATCATTTCCAGTGGCAGATAATGCGGCAGTATTTATTGGCAGCCTGATTGTAACATCATTTTCTACTGTAACAGTTGGAGGCAGGTTGGGTTGTAAAATCCCATTTACAGTAACCTGTATAGTATCCATACCTGTTGCGCCATTATTGTCGGTAACTTTTAATTCAAATTTATAAACACCCTGAACCAACGCATATAAAGTTGTATTCTGAGAATTAAATGATAAGATTATACCGGGCCCGGGACCAGAGATCTTTCTCCAGAAATAACCTGTCACTGAACCATCCGCATCAAAACCGTTTCCTGTTAACACCATTGCATTGTATATCATTGTCAAAAGTGCATCCGGACCTGCGTTGGCTATTGGAGGAATGTTTGTTAAAACCAAAGGATTAACAGTAACCTGCACCACATCTGTGGCCGTGGCTCCGGCATTATCGGTTACCCGGAATTGAAAAAGGTATACTCCCTGCACCAGGCCGCTCACTAGTGTTGAGGCAGAAGTTGGATTTGAAATTGTTCCACCTGCCGGACCAGAAAGTTTTGTCCAGAGGTAGCCGGTTATTGTTCCGTCAGGATCAGTACCACTGCCAGATAAATTTGTAGTACTAGCGGGAAGGGTTATACTCACATTACCTCCTGCATTTACATAAGGTGTTTGATTGGGAGGTGGAATAGTTGCATTAACAGTAACCTGCATTACATCAGTAGCAGTGGCTCCGTTATTATCAGTAACCATGAACTGGAAATGGTAAATACCCTGTACCAATCCACTGGCTGTTGCTGTTGGTGAAGAAGCATTTGTAAGCGTACCTCCAGCTGGGCCGGATAATTTTGTCCATAGATATCCTGTTATTGTTCCGTCAGGATCTGAACCGCTGCCGGCTAAATTTGTTGTGCTAACGGGAAGGGTTATACTCACATTACCTCCTGCATTTACATACGGTATCTGGTTCGGAGGAACGAAACTGTTAACTGTTAACTGCATCATGTCAGTGGCAGTGGCCCCGTTATTATCTGTTACCTTTAACTGGAACTGGTAAACACCTTGTACCAATGCACTAGCTGTAGCTGTTGCAGAAGTAGCATTTGTTAATGTTCCACCTGCCGGACCTGATACTTTAGTCCACAGGTATCCTGTTATTGTCCCGTCAGGATCTGAACCGCTGCCAGCTAAATTTGTTATACTAACGGGAAGGGTTATACTCAAATTGCCTCCCGCATTCACATAAGGTACTTGATTGGGAGGAGCTATACTTGCATTAACAGTAACCTGCATCACATCAGTGGCAGTGGCTCCGCCATTATCGGTAACCCTGAATTGGTACAGGTAAGTACCCTGCACCAATCCACCTACTGTTGCAGTTGCGGAAGTAGCGTTTGATAATGTTCCTGCAGCCGGACCAGATAATTTTGTCCACAGATATCCTGTAATAGTTCCATCAGGATCTGTTCCACTGCCAGCTAAATTGGTAGTATTTACGGGAAGAGTTATAGTTATATTTCCTCCTGCATTCACATAGGGAGCCTGGTTAGGAGGAATTACACCATTAACTGTTAACTGCATGGTGTCTCTTCCTACAGCATCTTCGTCATCAGTTACTTCTAATTGAAATTGATATATTCCCTGCACAAGGCCCGTTAACTGGGCATTTGCAGAAGATGAATTTGAAATATTAACGCCGGAAGGGCCGGATATTTTGGTCCACTCATATTCTTCTATTGAACTATTCAAACTATAACCACTTCCATTTAACATTATAGAGCTAATTGGTAAAGTCCTGATCAGATCTACGCCTGCATTTGCAACTGGTGCCTGGTTTGGTGGTGCCCCGCTAATTACTATTTGCATGGTATCGCGTGCGGTGGCGTCATCATCATCGGTTACTTCCAATTCAAATTTATATATCCCCTGTGTAAATCCTGTAATCTCACAACTGGCAGAGGAAGAATTAGAAATATTTATTCCGGAAGGGCCTGCAATTTTTGTCCATTTAAAATCATCAACTGATCCATCAGGATCAGAGCCGCTTCCATACACCCAGATATTATTCACCGGGAGTGTTCTTGAAATATCGTTGCCCGCATTAGCAACCGGTGGTAGGTTAGAAGGAGGAGGAGGAGCGCCTACGGATGTGGTTGACAGCATCCATTCATAAATATTCATCGATTTCCCGTTGATCACTTCCCTGTAATCCTTATTATATATGGTATTCCATCCGCCATGAACAGGTGGCAATTGCGTCCACTTGCTTTTATTGGGACCAAGAGCTTCATGAAAATCTTTTGTTACAGTATAAGAAGTAACATTGTCTGAAAGCCCGTGGAATGCCCAGGATTTTACATTAGAATTTAAGGCATAGGGTATACCGGATCGGATAAAACCTGCAGAACTCATTGGAACAACTGCGGAGATACCATTTGCCATTTCCTGGTTGTATAATATCCCATTCATGGTTTGCTGGCCACCCGCTGATAATCCAGTATAAAATATATTTGAGATCCGGTCTTTTAAACGGGGGTTGTTTTTTAATACATACCAAACTTCATTTATGTCCGGGGACCAATAAGGATCCTGCAATGCGATATAAATACATTTTTGATCTTGCCCTGTATTAGGATTCTTGAACTTCATTTTGTAGTCATCGTTTGCAATGAAATTACTAGGACCATTATATAACAACTTACCTAAACTCCATTCTGTACTTCCTGTTTCACCCGTACCATGAAAAAAGACAATGATTGGGTACTTTTCGGAGGAAGAATTAAAGTCATCAGGTAAATACTCGAGGCCCCAACGGGTATGCCCGAATGGAGTAACTGTATATTGTCTTTTTTTATGATTTGAAAAATTATCCCCATCAGCACTATAGGAATGGAAGGAAGATAATAACGCTACTAGCGCAATGATTGTTTTTAAAAGGGTACGGTAGTTATACAGAAATAGATCCCAAAGAAGCTTTGACATAGATTAGCTAACATTTTGTTTAATATTTACAATTTTAAAAACTGTAAATAATCAGGTGTTGAAAAAAAAGTACAATGGGAATAGGGAAAATCCCAATTGCAACATCTATGCCAGAAAGATCGAGTATTTTTATGTGCACTTCGTAGAATTAAATCCCACTAACCTGTTAAAGAAATGTATAATTGACTTTCTTAGAAATATAAATATTACTAATTAATATATAATAAGGCCATTATATATTTTTGTAAAAAAAATTAAAATTATTTTTAGTGCTTAATAATTTTATAAGATTTTCTTCCCTGGAGATGGGAAATATGTAAAATATAATTTCCTTTCGGAAGACTAGTCAAAGTTATAAGTTCAACTTTTTTTCTGCCGGTAATCTGTTTTGTCCAAACTATGTTTCCAGACAAATCAATGATTGAAATTTTATAATCAGGATGGTCATCCGGAAGTTCAATGGATATATGATCCCGAAAGGGATTCGGAAAAATTCTAACTTCCCCCTCCCTCTTTTCTTTTTCAATAGAAGTTATTGATAAAGATTGTAGTTCCGGATTTTGAATTTCCCTTCGGGTGCCAGTGAATTGAGGGGGTGCTGGTTCAATTATCGTCAGTCCGGCCAGGTACTGATATGTTCCCGTAAAACTCAACATAAATACAATACGACCGGTGTTATCAGGAAATATATTATTGAATTGTGCCAGGTCATTCAGGTTAAAATCTGTGTCAATAGTATCTGAAAGATTTCCCACGGTAAAAATAGTCTTGCTACCAGAAGTAAATCCACGGCTTCCATAAAATTCAAATCGATAAGGTTTTGCAGGATCTAACCCGTTTACAGTAAGGGTACGGTTTATTGAGTGAATGGAATTGAACCGCAATACTTCAGCAGGACAACTAACGGCACCCTGTCCATAGGTTGCACCATTATCAGAAAACCGGGGATGTGAAGAAAGATTTATATTAACTGAGCTTTGGCTACCGTCAGCATATTTAAAGTTTACACTATTTACATTGGAAGCTGGTATCCAGTTGTTCCATTGAGGATTAATGTAAGGAACAGTACCGTCGTATACATTTATTTTTATCCCTTTACCTCCGGTTTGTACTGTGGCAGGTTGAACTGTAACCTTAATATCGTCTGTTGCTGTAAGTCCTCCATTATCAGTAACTGTCAACCGGAAGATATAAGTTCCGGCATTGGTGAAATTTACCGTGCAGGTATCTTTGGATGGTGTGAATAACTGGCTGCCAGCAGGTCCACTAATATACGTCCACAGGTATGAAGTAATTGTACCATTTTGATCATAAGACGCGCGTCCATCTAATCTCACCCTATCCTGAGGGAGTTGTACAATTTGGTCGGCGCCTGCATTAGCAACTGGCGGCGTATTCGATTCAGGAATTACATTTATTAAAACAGAATCTTTCCCGATTCCGCCACTATTGTCTGTAACAGTTAGTTCGAAACCAAATTGCCCAGACTGTGAGAATGAAATATTTGTTTGGGCTAATGTTGTATTGGAAATAGAAAAACCCGCAGGGCCAGAGATCTTTCTCCACGAATACCCGGTAATGGTTCCATCAGGGTCAGAAGAATTGGTCCCTGAAACACTAACAGAATTGGCTGGTAAAGTAATGGTTTGATCATTACCGGCATTGGCAACAGGTAACCTGTTGGGTAAGTTTACAAAAATTGATACTGAATCTTTACTACTTAACTGGCCATTATCCGTTACCGTTAGTTCAATAATGTAGGTGCCGGAACTGTTTGCAGAAAATACAGGTTGGGCAGTATTGCTGTTAGTTAAAGAACCATTTGCATTGTTGAGTATTCTCCAGCTGAATACAAGCGCCTGGCCTTCGGGATCAGAGGATGCACTACCGTTTAAAGTTAAGGGTGTAGCTGTTACAGACTGGTCAGGTCCTGCATTTGCTACAGGAGGGTAATTTACCGATCTGCGGATACAGATAGAATCCCAGATCTTTTCATACAATGCACGAGTGAATAATATATGATGGCCGTAATTATTTACATGTATACCGTCTCCTGAACTATAAGTTGTATTTATTGTGCCATCCGAATTGGCAATATTGCTCCAGAAATCAATAGCCTTATTTCCAAACCGCTGATTGATCCAGTCTTTTAATTGTATAAGATTAGTAACCTGGCCGGATGATAAATCGTTTCGAGGCTGAGAAGTGGTAACCCATACAGGCACATTCTGTGCATCTGCTTTTGCAACGATGCGGTTAAAATTATCCTGTGTTTCCTGCAATGTAAATGACGATGCTGCATCATTGGAAGGCATATTTATTATGATCGCATCAGGATTTAAAGCAAGAGCTGCGGTAATATTTTTAGACATATCAGGTTGCGGCCTGTTAGTCGGTGGTGTAAAGTCGGAAGGATTTATATGGTAAGTATTGAACCCACCCACACTTAAATTAATAACAGAAATCTGCGCATTCTGTTGTTGAACATACAAACGGAATTTATTCATCCAGGAACTGTCAATGGGAGAAGCGCCTGTTCCAACTGCTGTTGATGAACCCAGGGTAACCAACTTATAAGGCTGGGGGCAAGTGGGAGGAGGCAGCGTAGGCCAGGAAAGGTTTGCAGCATTCACTGTAACGCCTACTGTATCCCTGTGCGTTAATGAACCGGTATCAGTAACCAGCAGTTCAAAAGTATAATATCCTGCAATAAGATTTTTTACAGAAGTAGAACATGCATTATCTGCTATAATAGTAAACGAAGCAGGCCCGGATATTTTTCTCCACTTATAAATAAGAAGCGCATTTTCGGGATCCGATGAAGTGCATCCGTTCAGCATAACAGAATCAACAGGCACTGTTAGATTTTGATCAGCACCTGCATTGGCAACGGGCCTCTGGTTTTGGGAAGAAGCGTTCCAGGTTATGTCCACAACATTAATATATCCGAAAGTACTGTTGGCTTTTACCCTGATTTCAAAATCCATTTCCGTTTTTCCGGTTATAGAAAAATAAGCGCCATAATTAATGTTTGTGTTGCTTCCCGCATTATACGATTTCCATACAGTTTCATCCGATCGTTTTATTTCGATATCCCGGTAATTTATTTCACCTGATCTTGTACCCCAGAATTTTATTACATACGATTTATCAGCCTCAAGTCCTTTGATCTTCCATCGTCCGCTGGTAGTACTGTTATGAGCAAAAGCATAATCATTGGTAGCACTGGCAGGATATTCAGCTACTGCCCCGGTATTATTTGCATTGTTCATCCCTGTTCCGCCTGTATTGTAAGTGCCGTCGATCCTGTTTATCACATCCAGGCCTATTGTTGTTGAAGCATTGGTAGTTGTTTTTGCATTGGTGATCCTGGTTCCCGGGCGGCCATCGGTCATATTGTTCCAGTAAAATCCATTAGTGGCAGGTGAAGAAGTGATCAGTGAAGAGGAACCTGCATCAATCAGTACTCTCATTGAAGTTCCCGGCGGGGCAGGTGCTGAAACATTTGCTAAGACAGTATCGCGACCAATTGCATTTAAGTTATCCGTAACCGTTAGTTGAAAAGAATAAATGCCTGCCGATAAATTACTAACGGTAGGATTGGCAATGGTTGTATCTGAAATGCTGTAAGAAACCGGCCCGCTGATTTTTTTCCAGCGGTAAGTAACTATACTGCCATCTGGATCATTGGACAAAGAACCGTTTAAAAAAAGATTTTCCGGAAGCGTGATATTTACATCATTTCCTGCACGCGCAACCGGCGGAATATTAGAAGCCGTTACTCTTTTGCGGTATTGCAGCAGCCATTCATAAAGATTAATTCCATTAGGTTTATAACTGGGCAAAGTAGCTGTGCTCCAGCATTCATGCGCGATCACAGGATCATTGCTTACCACAGGAAATTCTGTAAGCAATGCCAGGGGATTAGGAGCCGGAGTATAACTGTTGATGTAATTTTTCCAGTTACGTGAATTGGCAACCGGAACCGTTCCGTCATTTGTATTATGAAAAGCCCATACCGGTAAATTAGAAGCTGCTATGTTTCCGGCCTGTGCTTGTGTAGGAGACATCGTACCACAGAAAGGAATGATCGCCGCAATATTATTGCTGTTTGCCACACTTGCGCTGGCGTAATCCCATACAGCACCACCTCCGGCACTTATTCCCATGAGATAGATCCTATTTACATCCACCCTGTAATTATTAACTGCGTAATCTATCATTCCGGATAAATGATTTCCATAAGGCCATGATATAAACTGCGGTGAAATTATTATAAAGGAAAAGGTACTGTCACCCACCGTAAACGTGGAGGGAAATCCGTTTTCATTAATGATCTTGGGTACACCCCATTCCAACACTTTGGGCAATTCAACGGGATTCCCCTGGCCAACCTGCCCTGCACCATGAACCCAAATTATTAACGGGTGTTTTTTTGTATTGGAATTATAATTTGCCGGCAAATATTCATAAAATCCTTTTACACTACCCGAAGCCACAGGCTGGGTAAGGTATACAGGTTGCTGAGTTTGAGCCTGCAGAACTATTGTACAAAAAAGTGCAGCCAATATGGCGATGTAATGTTTACACATCTCAATAAATATAAATGTAAGGAAGGTGTTTTGGCTATTTCCGAAGGAATGGATTAAAGACACTTCATAAACTAAGCCAGAATAATATTTGCCAAGTGCTTTTGAGGGTTTAATAAAAAGATAATAAGCTGTTTAATTTAGAACTCTCCCGTTTCGCTTATTGTTTTATTTTTACCCTTATGCAAAAAAAACTTTTCTTACTGGATGCTATGGCCCTGGTTTTTCGTGCTTACTATGCATTGGTGCGCAGCCCGCGTATCACAAGTAAAGGGCGGAATACCAATGCGCAGTTCGGATTTACAAATACACTGATCGATCTTATAAATAATCAGAATCCAACCCATTTAGCCGTTTGCTTTGACACGCATGCTTTAACGGAAAGACATACTGATTTTGCAGATTATAAAGCCAATCGCCAGGAAGCTCCTGAAGATATACTCTCGGCAATACCGGATATAAAAAAAATAATTACCGGATTTAATATTCCCTGTATTGAAAAAGATGGTTACGAGGCAGATGATATAATAGGTGCCCTGGCAAAAAAAGCTGAAAAGGAAGGATTCCAGGTGTATATGGTAACCCCTGATAAGGATTATGGGCAACTGGTTTCTGAAAATATTAAAATATATAAACCCGGATACCAGGGTGGAGTAGTAGAGATCATGGGTCCGGCAGAGATATGTAAAAAATGGGATATAGAAAATGTAAACCAGGTGATAGATATACTTGGATTAATGGGCGATGCGGTAGATAATATTCCCGGAATCCCGGGCGTAGGAGAAAAAACAGCAGCAAAGCTTTTAAAAGAATACCATTCCCTTGAAAATATACTTGCACAGGCAGAAAACATAAAAGGATCACTGGGGGAAAAGATCCGTAATGGAAAAGATAAAGCGATACTGAGCAAAAAACTGGCTACTATTATTTTAGATGTGCCGGTAGAATTTCATGCAGAAAATTTCAGACTTTCCGAATGGAACAGGCCTGCACTTACAGAAATATTTACCGAACTGGAATTTAAAAGTATGGGAAGGCGTATACTGGGTGAAGAAATTCCGGGTATTACAGCACAGGAAAAACCGGCACAGATGGACCTCTTCGGAACCCCGATGCCGCAACCAGAACCTAAAAGCTTTTCTGATCTGCAGGAAACTCAGCCTGCACTTACTATTGTTGATAAAAACATTCACAATACTTCTCATCATTATACACTGGTGGATTCGGATAGCGCTATTGACGAACTGCTTGAAAAATTAAAAACAGAACCTGAGATAAGCTTTGATACAGAAACCACAAATATAGATGCTAACATTGCGGAACTCGTGGGTTTAAGTTTTTCAATAAAACCAGGTGAAGGCTTTTATATCCCATGTAATGATAAGGCCCATGCGATAACGATACTTGAAAAGTGCAGGCCCTTGTTTACGGATGAATCAAAAACCTGGGTAGGACAAAATTTAAAATATGATTTGCTGGTTTTAAAATGGCATGGTGCAGCTTTAAAGGGAAAGATCTTTGATACAATGCTTGCACATTATGTAATTGAGCCGGACGGAAAAAGAAGCATGGACCTGTTAAGTGCTATGTACCTGGGTTATGAGCCTATTCATATTGAAGAGCTTATTGGTAAGAAAGGTAAGAACCAGGGCACAATGCGAGAAGTTGAAATAGAAAAAGCAAAGGAATATGCAGTAGAGGATGCAGACATTACTTTACAGTTGAAAAATATTTTTCTTCCACAACTGTCTGCACGTTCAGTTGAAAAAGTTTTTTATGAAGTGGAAAACCCGCTTGTTGAAGTACTAAAAGACATGGAATTTGAGGGCATCAGGATAGATGTTGATTTTTTGAATAAATATTCTGCAGAACTGGAAACAGAAGCGAAAAAAGCTGAAGAAAGCGTTTATGCGCAAGCGGGAGTAAGGTTTAACCTGTCATCTCCCAAACAACTGGGAGAAGTGCTGTTTGATAAAATGAAGCTGAATGATAAGGCTAAAAAAACAAAGACCGGCCAATATGCTACCGGGGAAGATGTTTTACTTAAACTTGCCTGCCACCATAAGATCTGCGATGATATATTAACCTACCGGGAACTCACAAAATTAAAATCCACTTACGTGGATGCCTTACCCCTGATGATAAATGCAAAAACCAACCGGGTTCATACAAGTTATGCACAGGCTGTTGCAGTAACGGGAAGGCTTAGCAGCAATAATCCAAACCTGCAGAATATTCCTATACGTACTGATAAAGGAAGAGAGATAAGAAAGGCTTTTATACCCCGGGATAATGATCATGTGCTGGTATCTGCAGATTATTCACAAATAGAATTGCGCATTGTGGCAGCTATCAGTGCAGATGTAAATATGTGTGAAGCATTTAAGACGGGTAAAGATATTCATACAGCCACCGCTGCAAAGGTTTTTAATGTGGAAGAAGCCGATGTTACCAAGGAAATGCGGTACAAGGCCAAAAGTGTGAATTTTGGGATCATATATGGCCAGGGCGCTTTTGGTTTGGCAGAAAATCTTGGAATTCCACGGGCTGAAGCCAAAGAGATCATTGACAATTACAAAAAGCAATTTCCGAATATTCAGAAGTATATGGATGAAACAATAAATTTCTGTAAAGAAAATGGTTATGTGGAGACACTGATGGGTAGAAAAAGATGGTTAAAAGATATAAACAGCGCCAATTTTACAGTACGGGGATTTGCCGAGCGGAACGCTATCAATTCTCCGATCCAGGGAACGGCTGCAGATATGATTAAGCTTGCAATGATCAAGATCCATAAACAATTTGAAGAAAGGGGATTCAGGTCTAAAATGTTGTTACAGGTGCACGATGAACTGGTTTTTGATGTGTTGAAAGAGGAGTTAAACCAGATAAAACCTGTTATTATTGAATCAATGCAATCTGCCCTGCTACTGCCAAATGGTGTTCCGGCCAATGCAGAGATCGGAGCCGGGGATAACTGGCTGGAAGCTCATTAGGAACCTGTTGAAATTTATGCTAGGTTGATATAAAAGCTTGTTTTATTTTATCATTATCTTCTGGGAATTGAATATTTCTTCTTGTACATCTCGGAATGAATAATTATTTTGTTGAATGTTATAATCAAATCAAAACACTAAAATTAAACCAGACAATGAAAAATTTTATTATCACTGCATGTTTCCTGTCTGCAGCAATTATGGGCTGTACAGATGAGAAAAAAACCGATGATTCCACCGTAACAACGATGTCAGATACATCAGTAAGAACATCTTCTGATACCGGCACAGCTACAACTTCAGGAATGAATGAAACTCCTTCGGCACCAGTGGATTCTGCAACCATGATGAAGAACTGGCAAGCCTATGCCACACCCGGAACCCAACATGCTATGATGGCAAAATGGAATGGTACCTGGACGGGAAAAATGATGATGTGGCATGCACCCGGAACACCCCCCGATTCTACTACAGCAATTGCTACTAATAAAATGATCTATGGTGGCCGCTACCAGCAAAGCACTCATACAGGGAATATGATGGGAATGAAATTCGAAGGACAAAGCATAATGGGGTACGATAATGCCAAAAAGGTATTTCAAAGCACCTGGATGGACAACATGGGAACAGGAATAGCTATGTTGGAAGGCCCTTGGGATGAAGCAACAAAATCACTCACAATGACCGGTAAAATGGTTGATCCCTCCAAAGGGGATGGTAAGGAAATAACTATGCGCCATGTAATGAAAGTTATAGACGATAACAACCAGGTGTATGAAATGTATTGCCCTGGGCCTGATGGTAAAGAATTTAAAAATATGGAGATCAGGATGGTAAGAAAATAATAAAAGTATTTTAGTTAGATGTAAGAGAGAATGCTGATTCCTCTTACATCTTTTTTTTCTCATATCCCATTCACTCTACACCTTTCAACTTTCACCTTTCACATTTCACTTCTATGGAAAAACCCACATTGATCTATTGCTATGATGCATACTGTGGCTGGTGTTATGGTTTTCGTCCTGTCATAAATAAAATTGCACTTGAATATTCTGAAAACCTGGATATGGAAGTACTGAGCGGCGGAATGGTGATACCAGAAAAGAAAGTACACATTCGTTCAACAGCATCCTATATTCAGAAAGCTTATAAATATGTAGAAGAACTTACCGGAGTAAAATTTGGAAAGGATTATTTATGGCATATCAATAATCCTGAAGACAGTGACTGGTATCCGCATTCTGAAAAACCTGCTATTGCTCTTTGTATAATTAAAGATTATTATCCTAATCGGGCCATTGAGATCGCTTCTGATATACAAACAGCTTTATATGCTGAAGGCCGTGATCTTACAGACGATCAGGCATATCTCCTGATCATTGAAAAATACGGTATTCAGCCTGAGGTTTTTTTTCAGAAATTAATTAGTGAAGAATTTAAAGATGCGGCCTACTATGAATTTTCATTAGTTAAGCAACTGGAGGTAGATGGATTTCCTGCTGTATTCATACAAACAGGTGAATTGAAATTTCACCTGGTTGCAAAAGGATTTTCTGAATACGAGACAATAAAAAAAAGAATTGATTCTGTTTTAGCTGCCGTTTAATTATTTAGCGGCTGTATTTGTAGCTGGTCTTTTAGGATTTAATGAAGGCTCAATTACAGTGATCCAGTTTGTAAATTGTTCTTTAGAAAATATTTTTTTCAACTTATCATCCCTGTCAGTAGCAAGTTTCACTTTTTTTGCTTTATAAACTTCTATATTGCCTACACCGTTTTTAATCGCACCATCTAACATTTTCTGATGATCCTTATAATATTCCCCGATCACCTTACCGGTTTTATTATTTGCGTCGGGATTTAATTTAAAATCTTTGATCTTGTCCATTGCAGCTTTTGTCTTTTCTTCCGGGGTTTTAAACTGGTATTTAATTATAAGGTCCTGGGCTTTGCCGGAAGTAAAACCGCAGATAGCAAGGAACAAAACAAGTATGTGCTTTTTCATTAAATAAATATAAGATTTTCAATAGAGGTGTATTCTATAACGTGGAAGTTTAACTTTTATTTTTTCGTCACCTCTTACTGAAAAGGGTAAGATTATTTTATTTGTTACCCGGTCTTCTTTGTTGTCTCATTGAAGGCTCTATTTCTTCCAGCCATTTTTTTAACTGGTCAGCTGTAAGAATGCTTTTGAGTTTTTCATTCCTGTTTTTTGTTAATTCATCTCTTTTAGTCCGCATTGCATCCCTGTCAACACTTCCGGAAGCACGCATCTCTTCCATACTTTTTTGCTGTGCATTATAAAATTCCGTAAACACAACTGTTACTTTTGTCTTTGTATCATCAGTAAGTTGCAAGGGTGCCATTTTTTCAATAACGGCCTTTGTTCTTTCTTCAACAGTAAGTCTTTGAGGTGGAGTTTCCTGTGCAAAAATGGAAGTGCTGCTTATGATACAAAAAGTTAGAAAAGTGAAAATTTGTTTTTTCATGATGTATTTTTTTTATTAATGTTTAATTTTTTTTTGCCCGCTCTTTTCCCTGTTCATCAGTTTATAGAACGAAGTGTCAAACTTGATTTTTTGATCTGCAGTAGCAATATTTCTCACATCACGAACGTGGCGTAACATAGCAATTTCTATTTCCTTTTGCCCCAAGGCCATAGAGTTACCGGATTTTTCGATCAACGAATCCTGAAATCCATTAGCAGAAAGAAATTTAAAATTCATCGCTTTTTCAGATCTCATTGCTTTGAAAGCACTTTCTATATCTTTTCTATGCTTATTATGAAGAGAATCATAAATAATCATCTGTTTCCCGGTAAACCCAATTTCATTTTTAAGGTATTGCTCCATGTAATTTTTCCGGGAATGATTCTTCTCTTTCTTATTACCCGGCTTATCCATAAAATGTACAAAGAGAGTTATGATATTTGCAACCAGGAGAATGGCAATGATCATAATTAAAACTCTTTTTTGTTTTGAATCTGTCATCATGGTTCTATGTTTTCAATATCATATAAGTAAGTAGTGTTTACATAAATCTCCTGATCATCATTAAGATCCTCTTGTACAATTCTGGTACTGGTCAACTGATCATCTGAGGTGATAATGAAAACATTTAAAATAATAACTAAGAGTAACCCGGTAAGGGCTATGGTTGGCCTGGTTATAAATGCCGTCCAGCGATCCCAGGAAGTTGTAATGGAAGTATTGCTCCTGATCCTTGCATGCAGGCGTGTAAGCAGGAAAGGACGGGGCGTGGCAGCAGTGTGGCCATCCATACTGTTTATTGTATCATCAACCAGTTTATCAATACCGGATACAGGATTGTTTTTAAATATTTGTTTCATACCAGGTTTTTAAAACTTTTTTTAAATTGGCCTTAGCTCTGGCCAGGAGAGATTCAACAGCCATTACTGAATTTCCTGTGATTACTGCCACCTCACCATAACTTCTTCCTTCGATTTTATGCAGAATGAAAGCGATCCTTTGTGATTCTGGAATTTTATTCAATGCTTTGAAAAGGACCGCAGCTTTTTCTTTCTTTTCAGCCAATGCTCCCGGATGATCAAAGTGACCAGGTTCTTCCTGCACACTAAAAAGTGATTTGATCAAGCCACCTCTTTTTTGCCGCTTTTTCTTTTTCTCATGATCCAGGGATTTATTAATAGTAACCCTGTATAACCAGGTAGACAGTAAAGCTTCCCCTTTAATTGAATCAAGAGATAGGTGCAATTGAACAAATACCTCCTGTGTTATATCCTCTGCATCTTCACCATTTTGCACAATACTTATGGCAGTATTGTAAACCATATCCTGCCATTTGTTTACCACTTCATCAAAAACTGCTGGATCCCCTTCTTTTAACTTTACAATTGTTTCCGGTTGGTTCAAAAAAATAATTTGTAGGTTTTAAAGTTATCAAAACCGGGTCGGATTACCCATACCTCTTTCACGTTGCTCACTCCTCATTCCATCCTGATTTCTTCCTCTTTCATTATTCCTGGTGGCAACACCGAAATTTTTAAGATTATAGGTAAATGTCAACATAAAAAATTGTTGCAAAACCTGGCTTTGCGAATCTTCTATATAATTATTTGTAACAGTTCTTATAATACTCTGGTTTTCTTTCAAGAGATCAAACACTGATAATTTTAATTCTCCTGCATTGTTCTTCAGGAATTTTTTTCCCACAGCAGCATTCCATAAAGTGTACTTCTGATTAAAGCCCTCCGTTAAACCGGTATACGCCTGGTATGAAACATCATTCTGCAGGAACCAACCTTTTTTATTCAGTAAATTAAATTGCACTCCGGCTGCCTGGTTAACATAGCTGTTATTGGAAGAAAAAGCAGAATTTGTTTTTGCCTCATTGAAATTCACATTATATGAAATATTGAAATCAACAAACTCACTGATATTACTTGCGAAAACTACCCCTGTGTTATAGACATAATTATCTGTATTGGTAGTAAAATTGTTTACAAGTCCGGGTAATTTGGAATAGTTGAAACCAGCATTAAGATTTATGTTGGTCTTTAGTTTTTTAATCGGCATACTGTAAGTAAAAAAGGTACGCAGGCTTTTATATCCATCAAGATTTACAGGCTTTGTTAATTGAGATCCCCTGTTTAATTCAATATTGTTCTGGATCAGTGAATCACCGTTCTGAGGAATATATATTGCATTGGAAATATAATCTGCTGCAGTCTGTAAAAATAAGTTTGCAAAAAAACTACGGCTGGTTTTAGAATTTGTATAGGTATACCTGCCTGACAGTAATTGTGTATATGATTGGGTAAGATCAGGATTGCCACTGCTTATTCGCAAAGGGTTGGTAATGTTCACCACATCCTGCAACTGGTTAATGGAGGGGAAATTTGTAGAAGCCCTGTAGAAAAGCCGGATATTACTAACAGCAGATAACTTCTTTCTCCACATTAGATTAGGGAGGATATTTGAAAACGATTGATTTACTGTGGAAGGTGCAGGAAATATGCGCTGGCTTTCCAGTTTTGCATTTTGAAAATTTATACCGGCTGAAAATTGTTCATCCCTGCTCGGATTAAGCCTGTAACTGACTCCCGCATTATTGGTTGTTATCGTATTATCAAACTTGTTTGAAAGTGAAGAATCGAACATAGAATATTTCTGGCCGTCGTAACTGAATGTCTGCTGATCAGCTTTGTTTTTTTGTACAGATGGAGAATAATCAAATTGCAGCTGGCTCTTAAGGCTAAGTGGCTCCGTGTATGCAATGGTTCCACCAAAAGTTCTTCCATTAGTTGCATTATCGTAAAACTGGTTTTGGGTAGAATCATCTATAGATCCATTACTAAAAAAGCGATACTGGCCTTCTGAAATTGTTTCACTGTTGTTCTTAGTATAATTGGTATTAAAACCCAGGGAAATTGTTCTGCCTCTTTTCGCAAAGGAATGCCTGTAAAGAATATTATTCCGGATATTATAACCATTTCTCTCTGCACGGTTGTTTACCCTGGAAGTATTAATAGAATCATTTATTCCATAAAAACTATTCAACAAAGAAAGAGAGGAAGAATTGTTATTCTGAAAACTGATATTAGGTATGATAAAAATAGAATTAGATGAATCGAGTTTATATTCCAGTCTTAGATTAATGCGATGATTGGTATTCTTTGTAACAGAATTTACAAACTGGTTTGCAAACTGGTGTTTGGGGTTCGAAAATGTTTCTGTATTAATTATAGATTCATTATTGTTTTTACTGTTATTAAAAAAGTAGCTTCCTGCAATAGTCATTTTAGGACTCCACTGGTTACTGAAATTTATCCCAAAAGCATTTGTTTTGCTGATACCGCTGGCCTGGCCTACATTAAAATTATCGGAACCCCCGCCCCCTGGCCTTCCGCCACCGCCACCACCCCGCTGGCCGCCGCCCCCCCTGTTGGCAGAAGAAGTTAAACCGAGCAGATCCTGGGAAGCAAAATTCTGCTGGTTTATATTATTGAAATTACCTACCAGTGAAAAACGGCGGTTCTTCTTAAAAAAGCTGATATTTCCACCGGCAGCATACCTTTCATCTGTGCCATACCCTGCAAAGGCTCTTCCAAACTGCCCGTTCTTGATACCTGATTTTGTTACAATATTTATTGATTTTTGAGAATTGCCATCATCAAAACCAGTTAGCTGTGCCTGGTCGCTCAACCTGTCAAATACCTGGATTTTATCAACCACTTCTGAAGGAAGATTCTTTAAAGCCGCGGAAGCATCATCACCGAAAAAATCTCTTCCATCTACAGTAACTTTTCTTACCTGCTCCCCCTGTGCCGTAACGGTTCCGTCTTTATCTACTGTGATACCCGGCATTTTCTTTATAAGATCTTCGGTAGTAGCATCCGGATTAACTTTAAACTGGCTTGCACTGAATTGAGAGGTATCTCCTCTTTGAATTACAGGGGATGCTTTAGACACTATTGTTACAACAGAAAGATCTTTACCCTGCTTATATAATTTCAAGCTTCCCAGGTTCCTTTCCGAACCGGAAATATTAATAAAGGAAATATATTGCTGGTAACCAACGGAAGTTACAGTTACTATAAAACTATCCGTAGCTATTTCGGTAAAATTAAAAGTACCATCCTTCAACGTTGTGGTAGTTTTTACGAGAGAGCTGTCGGCCTGCAGCAAAAGAGAAACGGTGGCACCGGGCAAGGCCAGTGTATCCGTATTGTCAACTACAATCCCTTTTATATTTCCTGTTTGAGCAAATGATGCAGTATTTAAAAACAATACCAGTACTGCGGTAATAATAATCTGTTTCATATATATTTTTTACAACCATACATTAGACGACATCGTACATAAAAACAGTCGGAATTGAACTTTCACATCTTACATTTACTCTTTTCGGATTAACTTGCATGCTTAAATAAAATTCTATGGAATATAATAAACTGGTATCGGTAACAGGAATGGGAGGTTTATATGAATTGGTATCCTCCAAATCTGATGGAGGAGTAGTTAGGTCATTGGAAGATAATTCTACAAAGTTTGTGAGTAACCGGGTTCATAGTTTTTCCCACCTGGAAAGCATTGAGATATTTACCACAAAAGACAATGTTAACCTCGTGGATGTATTTACTGCCATGAAAAACAGTGAAGAAAAACTACCAGACCCAAAAGCTGACGCAAAAACCATAAAAACTTATTTTGAAAAAGTTTACCCGGATATGGATTTCGAAAGAGTATATGGCAGTGATATGAAGAAAATGATAAAATGGCTTGATATCCTTAATAACAATAAAGTGGATATAAAACTTTCTGAGGCCAGGGAGGATGACAATACAGAGTTATCTGCAGGAAAAAAAACCAGTTCAACTAAAACCGTTTCCTCCAAAGGTGCAGCCTTAAGAAATGCACCGGCAAAGAAGATAAATTCTCCCCGTAAGATGGCGTGATCTGATCAATCTTTTTATAACTCCTTAACAGCATTATTCCGGTAAGCTGTAATTATTATTTTATGAACTACTCTGCAGATATCAGGAAAATCAAAAGAACTTTTTTACCTCCAGATTTTTCAGTAACAACATGGGAAAGTGTAGAACCTTATTTTAAAGATCTTCTTGCACGCGATATTTCAAGCAAACATTTACTGGAACAATGGTTGAAAGATCAGAGTGAACTGGAAGCTGTTGTAAATGAGAATGCATGCTGGCGCCAGATCAAAATGACATGTGATACAGGTGATAAAAAACTCGAAGAAGATTTCAATTTTTTCTGCCTCCAGATCCAGCCAAAAATTCAGCCATATGCAGATTCATTAAATAAAAAATTATTGAATGCAGCCGCACTAAAAGAACTGGAACCAGAAAAATATTTCACCTATCTCCGTAGCGTGAAAAAAAGCATTGACCTTTTTCGTGAAGAAAATATTCCATTGCAGGCTGAAATGGCAGTTCTGCAACAACAATTTGGTCAGATAAGCGGGGCTATGCTTGTTACAGTTAACGGTGAAGAGTATACGCTGCAACAGGCAGGTAAATTCCTGGAAAGCCATGATCGGGGTATAAGAGAGGATGTTTACCGGAAAATACAGGAAAGAAGACTTTTGGATAAAGAAAAACTGGATGAACTTTTTGATAAACTTGTTTCTATCAGGGATAAAGAAGCTCACAATGCTGATTTTAAAAATTACAGCGATTACAGGTTTAAAGAACTGGGACGTTTTGATTATACAAAAGAAGAATGTTTTCATTTTCATGAAGCGGTAAAGCAACATGTTCTACCCCTGGTAAATAAAATTTACAGCAGGAAAAAAAAGGAACTGGGCCTGGATGTTTTGCGTCCCTGGGACCTGGAAGCCGAACCAGAAGGAACCAAACCATTGCATCCATTTGATACAAGTGACGAGATGCTTACTAAATCGATCCAATGTTTTAACCGTCTGGATCCTTTTTTTGGCGAATGCCTGGTTAAAATGCGGGAAATGAATCACCTCGATTTAGACAGCCGTAAAGCCAAAGCCCCCGGTGGGTATAATTGTCCCCTGGCGGAAAGTGGAGCACCCTTTATTTTTATGAATGCAGCCGGCCAGATGCATGATGTCACTACCATGGTGCATGAAGGCGGGCATGCTGTGCATTCTTTTTTATCACACCCTCTCGAACTGAATGGCTTTAAAGAATATCCAATGGAAATTGCCGAAGTGGCAAGTATGGCCATGGAATTATTCAGCATGGATCACTGGGATACATTTTTTGAAGATAAAGATAACCTTACACGTGCAAAGATCCATCAGTTGGAAAGAGTGATCACTATTTTCCCATGGATCGCAATAATTGATAAATTTCAACATTGGATATATGACCATCCAAAACATACGCATGAAGAAAGAACAAAAGCCTGGAATGATACCTTGCATGAATTCCAGGATGGTGTAATTGATTACTGTGGATTGGAAACTTACCGCAGCAATGCCTGGCAAAGGCAATTGCATTTATTTGAAGTTCCCTTTTATTATATTGAATATGGAATTGCCCAGTTAGGAGCCATAGGGATGTGGATGCAATACAAAATGGATAAGGAAAAAGCCCTGCAAAATTATTGCACCGCTTTAAGCTTAGGTGGTACTAAAACTTTACCTGAATTATACAAAGCAGCAGGACTGGAATTTGATTTTACCCCCGGCAGAATAAAAGTTTTAATGGAATTTGTTTCAGGGGAAATGGAGAAGCTGGATTAAACGGAGGAAGACCATAGACAATGTACCATGGACTTAAATTCTTTTACATTACAGTTCCGTTAATATGCTGTTCATCCGGCTTATAAAAAATGCTGTCATCCTGAGCCTGTCGAAGGACGAAGCGGGAACATAATAAAAAGAAAACGGAAGAAAGAGACCATGAACGGCCGATAGACTTAATTTCTTTTACATTACTGTTCCGTTAATATGCTGTTCATCCGGCTTATAAAAAATGCTGTCATCCTGAGCCTGTCGAAGGACGAAGCGGGAACATAATAAAAAGAAAACGGAAGAAAGAGACCATGAACGGCCGATAGACTTAATTTCTTTTACATTACTGTTCCGTTAATATGCTGTTCATCCGGCTTATAAAAAATGCTGTCATCCTGAGCCTGTCGAAGGACGAAGCGTGAACATAATAAAAAGAAAACGGAAGAAAGAGACCATGGACAATGGACCATAGACTTAATTCGGATTATTGGTAAACCCATTCATAAACCTTTTGCTGGTAACTTTTTCATCCAGCAAAGCTTTGATATCACCCAGTAATTTCTGTATCTCTTCTTCTTTTAATCCGTCATAAATTGCTCTTACTCTCCTGTTCTTATCCACCAGCGCGAAGAATTGTGTATGAATGAACTGATCACTTATCTTTTGCAGGCTATCCGGCTTACCATTATCGATCATATAACCCTGGCGGGCCATTTTATATAAGGCTTCTTTTTCACCGGTAAGAAAATGCCAGTTGTTATTTTTTGAGACAGCCAGGTTACTAGCTACAGGATCTTTGATAGTATAAGACCCGTCTTCATTCCGGTTAAGTTTTCCCGCCAGTAATTTTTCTTCGTAAGATTTTAATACAGCAACACTGTCAACTTCCGGCATACAGGTATGAGATAATATTACAAAATTATCTTCATTTTTATATTGATCATACACCCGGCGCATGTTTGCATTCATTTTGGGGCAGATGCCTTTACAGGTTGTAAAAAAATATTCCGCAACATATACTTTGTCATCTGTGTCTTTTTGTGTAACAGACCTTCCATCCTGATTTGTAAAACTAAATTCGGGAACGGTGGAGATCACCGCAAGTTTTGACCGTGAGAAATCATGGTCTTTAAATACAAAAAATAAAAAACAACCGGCTAGTACTATAAAAAACCCCGTATAAATTATCCATTTCTTGTTCTTCATTCCAATTTCTTTGATCACAAATTTACGTTCACTTCATTATTGAAAGTGATACTGTTTAAGCTTTGATCATTCTTTTTTAAGAGCTGCCCTTAGAATCTATATCTTTTAATAATTATCTTAGTTGAAATGTTATAAATGAAAAATATTTTGATACTCAGCGCTTGTTGCCTGTTAACCCTGTTCTGTAATGCCCAGTCAAAAGACGAATCAATTATCCGCACTGCTATGGATAAACAACTTTCTGCCTGGAATTCAGGCAATCTTATCGATTTTATGGATACTTACTGGAAAAATGACTCACTGATGTTCATTGGAAAGTCAGGTGTAACTTATGGGTGGCAGAATACATTGGATAACTACCGCAAAGGTTATCCGGATACCGTTGCAATGGGCAAACTCAATTTCGATATTTTACATGTTAAGCGATTGTCTGTATTGTATTTTTCCGTTGTGGGAAAATGGCATCTTACAAGGTCGATAGGAAATGTTGGTGGCCACTTTACTTTATTATTTAAAAAAATAAAAAATAAATGGGTGATCATTTCAGATCATAGCAGTTAACGATGTTTATTATCGATGATGGGGAAATTAAATTTCTGTCTGGCTAACTGGTATTGACTAGTCATGACCTGCTTTAGAGTGCTTTCAAATTGGAAATCAATGTTGGCAAAAAAGATTCTTTAATCTTCCACACTATTGAGTAGTCAATTCCGAAATAATCATGGACAATTCTGTTTCTGAAGCCTTTGATTCTTTGCCAATCAATCGCTGCATGTTGATCTTTAAAATCATCCGGCAACCGATTTGCTGCTTCTCCAATTATCTCAAAATTACGAATTACAGCATCAATTGTTTTACCATCTTTAGTAAACTCTTCAAATGATAAATCAGCAGTATAATTAAGGATTTTTATTGCGCTTTCAAGAATATCTTCAATTAGAAGAGAGGGTTCACGCTTAGACATAAATAATTTCCGATTCAAATTGATGAAAATATTTTGTCTTCACTCCGTTTTTTGAAACCAGATCAACTTTTTTTTTCAGTTTGGTTTCAATAAAATCTGCCAGATCTATAAATTCAATTCCGATAGGTTTGCTAAAGTCAACAATAATGTCGATATCACTTGACTCGATAAAATCATTTCGAACAATTGATCCAAACAAGCCAATAGAGTTAACAAAAAACTTCTTTGTCAACTCTGGCTTGAGTAGTGTCAAAGTATTTTTTATAGAATTTAAATCTGTCATGCCTTAAAGGTAACGAAAGTTTCAAATGGGTATTTTCACTAAGTGCGCCATTTCCGTTTTATATATTTTACCAGCAGGTAAAAAGTAACCAGTAGAAATAAATAATATAAATAATTCTTCCAACCGGGTACTGTTTCATAAAAACCAAGACCTAAATATATTCCTGTCATAACATGGGTGATCATCCATATCAATATCACTGATAAAGACTGAAGGATCAGCAATAAAAATAACCTTGGGTTATCTTCAAATTTCATAAAACACTCTGGTTTAAACTGTTCGCATTCGCAAATGTCTTAACATTTTCTTAAGCGGTATTTCCCTCAATTTTGCATTCCCGGGCAATATCGTATGCACGCATACGTTATTTACTCACCTCTATATGTAAAGAACTTTACCCTTTATTTATTTATCAATAATACAACCTTTGAAAACAAGACTTTCAATTCCTGTTTTTTTTGTGATAATCCTGTTAGCAAGATCCATTGATTTAAAAGCCAACAGTTGTGATACAGTGATCAATGAAAAAGGATTATCAATTAAAAAATTAAAAATTGAAACAAATTTAAAATCAAATGTCGTTTACCCCGCTATATTGTCGGGAAATGAAAGTCAGACATTAGAGTACATTGAACGTTTCTCAGTAAACAGGCGTGCATACCTCATGCGTACCTTTGCACGCGGCAAAAAGTATTTTCCAAAAATTGCTGCCATCTTTAAAAAACATAATATTCCAACAGAATTTAAAGTGCTGATAGCCCTGGAAAGTGCTTTCAATGCAAATGCCATTTCCTCAGCAGGCGCAGTTGGTTACTGGCAGATCATGTCTAATGTAGCAAGGGAGTATGGTTTGAAAATACCCGAAGAAATCAAATCATTAAAAAAACAGGAAGTTTCCTTAAAAAAAACTGCACACAAAATTCCTGTTGTTGATGAAAGAAAAAACTTAACCAAATCAACTTATGTTGCGGCAAGGTACCTGAAAGACCGCTGCAGGAATTTAAAAAATGATTATCTCCTGATTGTTGCCAGTTATAACTGGGGTGTTGGAAATGTATGGAATGCCATGCAAAGAACAGGTAAATCAGATCCCACATTCTGGGACATTAAAAAATACCTTCCTTCCGAGACCAAAGCATATGTAATGAATTTTATTGCCATTAATGTGATCTTTCACAATTATGAAAAATTTTTAAACAATACCCTCACATTTAAAGCAACCCCCGACCGCGATTACACCGCTTCCATCACCCAGGCAATGCCTTTTTGATTCACCTGATTATTTGAATCTTCAGCAACGATGAAAGGTTATCTTTGTATTAATGCCTGATTTCAACTTTAATGATGCTGCGAACTTATTCAGTAAGTTAACTTTTCGTCGTATATGGAACGGAATAAAAGTGTATGGCAGCTACCAGGTAAGCAGGTTTACCAGGAAACCCATTCAATGGGGATACCCGGTTTCTGTTTCATTTGAGCCCACCACCAGTTGCAACCTGCGCTGCCCCGAATGTCCGAGCGGTTTACGTGCTTTCTCCCGTCCCACAGGAATGTTGAAGAAAAATTTTTTTAAAGAAACTATTGATGATATTCATAAGGAATTGCTGTATCTCATATTTTACTTCCAGGGAGAACCATTCCTGAATCCGGATTTCCTGGAGATGGTAAAATATGCATCAGACAAAGGTATTTACACTGCCACATCCACGAATGCACACTACCTAACGGATGAGACTGCCCGAAAAACTATTGAGAGTGGTTTGGACAGGTTAATCATTTCTATAGATGGCACCACACAGGATGTTTATACCCAATACAGGGTTGGCGGCAATCTGAATAAAGTACTGGAGGGTGCACGCAATGTTGTAAAATGGAAGAAAGCACTCAAAAGTAAAACACCTTTTATATTCTTTCAGTTCCTTGTTGTAAAACCAAATGAACACCAGGTGGAAGAAATAAAAATACTTGCAAAAGAAATAGGGGTTGATGAGGTAAGATTTAAATCTGCACAGGTTTATGATTATGCAAATGATCCCAACCAGTTGATACCTACAATAAATAAATACAGCAGGTATAAAAAAAATGAAGCAGGTGAATACATTGCAAAAAATAAACTGGCCAATCATTGCTGGAAATTATGGCACGCTAATGTGATAACTTTTGATGGCCTGGTTGTTCCCTGTTGTTTTGATAAAGATGCCATGCACCAGCTGGGAAATCTTAAAAATGAATCTTTTAAAAATATCTGGAAAAACAGTAATTACAAACAATTCCGAAGTGAGCTGATGAACAGCCGTAAAAATATAGATATATGCGCCAATTGCAGTGAAGGTGTTTCTGTGTGGAAATAAATTATTCCATTCTTTGGAATGATGTATGCAATAAAAAACATTACCCAGCTAAAAATTTATAGATATGATGGCTAATAGTGTTTTTAATGACCGCCTGCGCCAGCTGATGTTGCTGATGCTTATACTTTTACTGGTTTGGGTGTTAGTGAAGGAATTGTATATTTTTTTACCAGGCCTGCTCGGCGGTGTTACTCTTTACATATTAAGCCGCTCCTTGTATTTCAGGCTTACTTTCAAAAGAAAATGGAAGAAAGGATGGACCGCTCTTTTATTTATACTTGTTTACATGGTAATAATTTCCCTTCCTATTTACTTTAGTATTGAACTCATTTCACCAAAGATCTCAGAACTTTCTAATAACCAGGAAAAAGTAGTAACGTCTTTAAAATTATTTTCCGACAAGATCACAAATATGACGGGTTTTAAAATATTAACACCTGAAACCATCCGTGCCATACCCCAGAAGCTCTCTGCGCTTATTCCAAAATTATTGAACAGTACAGCATCGGTAATAACCAACCTGATAATGATGTTTTTTCTCCTGTATTACCTGTTAACATGCGGCATACAGGTGGAAAGATATCTGAACAAGGTTATTCCATTAAAGCCCGAGAATGTAGATAAACTTGCCGGGGAAACTAAGGTGATGATAAGAGCTAACGCTTTGGGGATACCAATTATCTGTATAGTTCAGGGTATTTTCGCGGCGCTGGGATATTGGATCTTCGGAGTGGAAGACTGGGGAATGTGGGGCTTTGTGACAGGTGTATTTGCTTTTTTCCCAATTGTAGGAACTATGATCGTATGGATCCCCCTGGTAATATACCAATTCACACTAGGTGAAACCTGGTCTGCAACCGGGTTGGCCATTTACAGTATAATAGTAACCGGCAATGTTGATTACATTACGCGGCTCGGCTTATTAAAAAGAATGGGCAATGTGCATCCTATGGTTACAGTATTGGGTGTAATAGTAGGATTGGGCTTGTTTGGTTTTATGGGCCTCATCTTCGGTCCCTTACTGGTGAGTTATTTTTTAATATTGGTTAGGATATACGTGAATGAGTTCACTTCATCTAAAGAAGCTGTCTGAAAATACATACTTTCACTTTCAATTTATATACAGGTGTTGCTATGGGCATAGAATCAGATATTAATCAATCCAGTTTTCGCAATCAATATCAAAAAGGAATTGTCAATTTTGTTTTTACTTTTAACTGGATGAATGAGAGGATGAATGCTATTTTTGAGAGGGAGAAAATAACCGCCCAGCAATTCAATATCCTTCGTATACTGCGGGGTGCAGGTAAACCTATTTCTACTTTACAGATCCGCCAGCGCATGCTTGATAAAATGAGTGATACAAGCAGGATTGTAGACCGGCTTGTAATTAAAGCCCTGGTTAAAAAAACTTCCTGCCCGGCAGATAAAAGACTGGTAGACGTTTCTATTTCAGATAAAGGAAAAAAATTACTGGCAAAAATGGATAAGTATGAATCAGAAATGGATGCCATTTTGGGTAAACTGTCTGAAACAGAAGTAATATCTCTCAATATGCTGTTGGATAAAATCCGCAAAACTGATGACAATGAATAAAATTATCACGCTGTCTTTTTTTGTTTTTATAACTGCCCTCTCTGATTGCTATGCCCAAAAGGATTCATTAAAACGCGAATTCCGCGGAGTATGGGTTGCCACGGTAGATAACATCGATTGGCCTACCAAACCAACCATCAGCAGTGCCGAACAAAAAGAACAATTCATCCGGCTGGCAGATATGCATAAAAATAATGGGATGAATGCACTGGTGGTACAGGTTAGGCCTGCCACAGATGCATTTTATCCAAATCCTTTTGAACCCTGGAGTCAATGGTTAACCGGCATCCAGGGACAGCCGCCCGTTCCTTATTACGACCCCCTGGAATTTATGATAACAGAAACGCATAAACGCGGAATGGAATTTCATGCCTGGTTGAATCCTTACCGGGCTGTTTTTAAAACAGGCGTTTCTTCCATTTCACCGGTACATATCACCAACATTCATCCAGACTGGTTTCTTCCCTACGGAGATAAAATTTATTTTGATCCCGGCAACAAAACCGTTCAGGCGCATGTAACTATGGTGGTAAAAGATCTTGTAAACCGGTATAGTATTGATGCCGTGCATTTTGATGATTATTTTTATCCGTACAGGATAAAAGGAAAAGAATTTCCTGATGATTCCACTTATAAATTATATAACAACGGCCTTGATCGGGAAGACTGGCGGCGCTCCAATGTGGATTCTATTATAGTAATGTTGAGCCGGGTTATAAAATCAGAAAATAAAAAATGCCAGTTTGGAATCAGTCCCTTTGGAGTTTGGAGAAATGCAGATAAAGATGTGCGAGGAAGTGATACAAAAGCTGGCCAGACTAATTACGATGATCTGTATGCTGATATTCTGCTTTGGCTTAAAAAAGGCTGGATAGACTATGTGGCTCCCCAGTTATATTGGGAATTCGGACATAAAGCCGCTCCCTTTGAAGTGCTCGCAGACTGGTGGAGTAAAAATACCTTTGGAAAAAACTGTTATATCGGACTCGGAATTTATCGTGCGGGAAGCAATGATGCCTGGAAAGACAGTACTCAATTAATTCGTCAGATAGAATACATAAGAAAGACACCTAATTTAAATGGGATGATCTTTTTCAGCAGCAAAACTTTTAATAAAAATCCTAATGGCTGGAATGACAGCCTCCGGTTAAATTATTTTAAAGACCGGGTTCCTCCTCCATTGATGAAATGATCAGGGAAGTAAACCCGTGTTGATTTTTCCTTCCATCTTATCACAATACTGAACACCTCCTAATCTGAATTTAAAAGGAATCTTGGTGGCAGCTTCAAATTTTAATTCCTGTTTACAGAAAAAGCCCAGTTGCTGAGTATAAAAATTACCAGGTATAATGGTTTTGTATGCTAATGAAGTACCTATAGGTGTTATAATATTGAATGGCAGATAGGGTTTTGGCTGTTTCAATAAGATGTTTTGCTGGCAAAAAGCCCCTTTATCAGCAAAAATCATGCACAAAATTAAAATAATCTTCATTTCATTTGAATTAGACGATCAGAGTTGTAAATTTACGAATTATTATTCCTTAGAGATTGAGGACTAATAGTATACCCTGATAAATTAAATGTAAAAATGGCTTTACACCAAAGTTTACAGCAAAAGCTGTTACAAAAACTTTCGCCTCAGCAGATTCAATTAATGAAACTGTTGCAGGTACCTACAGCCATATTAGATGAAAGGATAAAAGAAGAAATGGAAGAGAACCCTGCACTGGAACAAAGTGAAGAGGGACACGAGGATGAATTTGAGGCAAAGGATGAATTTACAGAAGGCAACGAGGAAGAATTTGACAGGGAAGGAAGCGCAGATGAATATGAGAATATTGATATAAGTGAATATGTGCATGAAGGGGATGATGATGTAGGAGATTACCGGCTCCGCGATGAGAACTATCCTGAGATCGATGACAACAGGGTTATTCCCCATAAAGTTGAAACAAGCTTTATTGAAATGATGTTGCAGCAACTGGGGTTGCTTAAATTAAATGAACATCAGCAAAAGATCGCCGAACAAATAGTGGGAAGTTTGGATGATGATGGATATTTACGCCGTGATATCTCTTCCATTATAGATGACCTCGCCTTTCGGCAAAATGTAGATACTACAGAAGATGAGATTAGCGATATCATTTTGCAGATTCAACAATTTGATCCCCCGGGTGTAGGCGCACGCAACCTGCAGGAATGTTTACTGCTACAGCTGGAGCGAAAATTAAACCAGGGCCGCAACATTGAACTGGCCATAAAAGTGCTGGATCGCTATTTTGATGAGTTTACCAAAAAACATTATGAAAAGATTCAAAGGGGATTGGATCTCACGGATGAACAATTAAGGGATATCATTACACAGATCATTAAACTGAATCCTAAACCGGGTGGAAATGTTGGTGATTCAAATAAAGGAGAGAATTATGTGATCCCGGATTTTTTTATAATCAACAACAATGGCAAACTGGAATTAACGCTAAACAGCAAGAATGCGCCAGACCTTCGCATCAGTGAAGGATACCGTGATATGCTAAAAGATTACGACAGGGGAAGTAAAAAAGATAAAAGGCAAAAAGAAGCTGTATTGTTTATCAAACAAAAGATAGATTCTGCAAAATGGTTCATTGATGCTATAAAACAAAGACAAAATACATTACTGAATACTATGGAAGCGATCATGAATTATCAGCATGATTTCTTTTTGACCGGTGACGAAACCGATCTCAGGCCTATGATCCTGAAAGATATTGCGGAAAGAACCAACCTCGATATTTCTACTGTAAGCCGTGTGGCAAACAGCAAGTTTGTACAAACAGAATTTGGAAGCTATCGACTTAAATTTTTCTTTAGTGAAAGCCTGCAAACCGACAGCGGGGAAGAAGTAAGTACCAGGGAGGTAAAGAAAATTTTAATGGGACTGATAGAAGAAGAAAGTAAGAAGCATCCATACAGTGATGAAAAACTTACTGAAATGCTCCAGGAAAAAGGCTACAACATAGCTCGAAGAACCGTTGCCAAATACCGGGAACAATTGAATATACCTGTAGCACGGTTAAGGAAGATATTGTAAAGATACGCTTGTAAGTCGCACTCAGCGTGGTTATGTTAAGAATTATGAATTAAGTGTTCCTTTTCACTTTTTCACTTTTCACTTAAAATTCTCATCCCCTATGAATATACAAAACCCTGTAACTGATCACCCGGTTGTATATTCCCACAAACCTTCCATACCGGAGAAATTATTTGCCGGCTCATTTTCAATAATTTTTCATCCTCTTTTTATTCCGGTATATGTCATTTCCTTTTTAGCATTTATCCATCCTTATGCATTTACAGGTTTTTCTGATCAGGAAAGAAAGCAAAGCATTCTGATCGTGATCCTGAACATTGTATTGTTTCCTCTTATAAGTGTGTTATTGCTAAAAGCTGTAGGGTTTATAGATTCGATTTACCTCCGTACAAAAAAAGACAGGATAATTCCTTATATGGCATGTGGCATATTTTTCTTTTGGGCATACACTGTTTTTAAGCAACAACCGCATTATCCACTTTTACTTACCTCTTTTATCTTTGGAATATTCCTCGCTTCCTCAGCTGGATTAATGGCTAATATTTATTTTAAAATAAGTATGCATGCCATTGGGATGGGAGGATGGCTGGGATTTTTTCTTGTTATTTTCAGGCAAAATTCTATACATATGGCATGGCCACTTGCTTTGGTTATTTTGCTAACCGGACTGGTTTGTACTTCGCGCCTGCTTATTTCAGATCATTCAACTAAAGAGATCTACACAGGATTGCTTGCAGGAATAATTACCCAGTTTGCAGCAGCCCTTTTTGTTTTATAACTACAATTAATTTGTTACCTCTAATGTACCCGACATGGAAATACCGTGTATCAGGCAATGGTATGGAAAGGTACCAACTGTTGCAGTAGTTACACTAAACATATTTCCGGGAGCTAACGTTGGGCTGTTGAATGTTGTATTATTATCGGCAGTAACCGTATGAGGACTTCCACTTGTATTCGTCCACTTTACAATTGTGCCTCTAGCAACTGTTACTGTAGCCGGTGAATAACTCATTGCCAGTATACTAACATCCACCGTATTTGCAACAGGAGGCTGAGTTGTTATATTTTCTTTTTTATTGCAGGATACATTTACAAAAAGAGTAAAAATAGATATGGTAAGAAATAAAATAATTTTACGCATAATAACAGCATTTTATGTTTAAAAATTTAAGAAGGATCAAGTACTTACAAATACGTTGAATGTTTTACAGGGTTGCTTTGATCATTCTTAATGTAAAACATAATCTTTTTAAAATTAAAATATCAGGCTAATCTTTTCCCCACCTCCCTGCCTGAATCGTATGCTTCGTACCTTTGCCGTATGTCGAAGTATTTAGATGAATTGAATGAACCACAGCGGCAGGCTGTATTGCATAAAGACGGGCCATTGATGATCATTGCAGGAGCCGGAAGTGGAAAAACTAAAGTGCTTACCACGCGCATCACTCACCTGATGGCTCATCATAAAATAGATTCCTTTAATATCCTGGCATTAACTTTTACCAATAAGGCCGCTGCTGAAATGAAGGAAAGAGTGGAAAGAACGCTGGGGAATACAGAAGCAAGGAATTTATATATCGGGACCTTTCACAGTGTATTTGCACGCATTTTACGTTCAGAGGCTCCGAAGCTCGGATACCCGGGCAATTTTACCATTTATGATACAGATGATGCAAAGAGTGTTGTAAAAGCAGTTACAAATGAACTGGGATTAGATGATAAACAATACAAACCTAATACAGTTTATAACCGGATCTCTGCTGCAAAAAATGGATTGATAGGCCCTGCCGAATATGCAAATGATGAGATGTTGTTACAGGAAGATGCCAGGGCTAACCGTCCCCTTCTTTCGCAGATCTATGATGCGTATTGTAAAAGGTGCTTTAAGAATGGAGCAATGGATTTTGATGACTTGCTTTTTAAGATGTACATACTGCTTAAAAATTTTCCGGAGTCTTTAAGTAAATACCAGCACAAATTCAAATACATACTGATTGATGAGTACCAGGATACCAACCCGGCACAATATGAGATCATAAAATTGCTTGGCGCCATGCATGAAAATGTTTGCGTTGTAGGTGATGATGCGCAAAGCATTTATAGCTTTCGGGGAGCAACGATTGAAAATATTCTGCAGTTCCAGAAAGATTACAATGATGTGAATCTTATCAAACTGGAACAAAATTACCGGAGCACAAAAAATATCATCAGTATTGCCAATGAAGTGATCAGCAACAACAAAGGACAGATACAAAAGACATTGTTTACGGATAATTCTGAAGGAGAAAAAATAAAGCTGGTACGGACGATGACGGATAATGATGAAGGCAAAATGGTGGCAGATACTATCCAGGAATTCAAACTCAGGAATCATTTTTTTAATAAAGATTTTGCCATTCTTTACCGCACCAATTCACAAAGCAGGAGTTTTGAAGAATCACTCAGGCGAATGGGAATAGCTTACCGGATCTATGGTGGAATGAGTTTTTACCAGCGCAAGGAAGTAAAGGATTTTATTGCATATTTAAGAGTGGTTGTAAATCCCTGTGATGAAGAAGCCTTGAAGCGGATCATCAATTTTCCGGCAAGAGGTATTGGCAAAACAACGGTAGAAAAGGCTATTATGTTTGCCAATAATAACGACATCAGTTTGTGTGAAGTGTTTTTCAATGCTGCTAAATATGGATTTCGTGCGGGCACCCTGGAAGCCATTGACGGTTTTGTAACTACAATTAAAATGTTTCAGAGTGAGCTGGAAAAAAAGAATGCATATGACCTTGCCATTATTGTAGGAAAAAGTACAGGCATTGTTAAAGAACTATTCAACGACAAAACAGTAGAAGGGCTGGCCCGGTATGAGAACGTACAGGAGTTGCTTAATTCAATTAAAGAATTTACCGAAACACCTATGAATAAGGAAGATGGTGAAGTAGGTGATAAAAGTTTGGGAAGCTATCTGCAACAGATCGTTTTATTAACTGATGCCGATGATAACAAAGAGAACAGTGATGTAGTAAAACTTATGACCATTCATGCTGCAAAAGGATTGGAATTTCCTGTTGTTTTTGTCGGTGGTTTGGAGGAAACCCTCTTTCCCAACGCAATGAGCATTAATACAAGAGAAGAGCTGGAAGAAGAAAGAAGATTATTTTATGTTGCTATCACACGTGCGAAGCTTCATCTAAACCTGAGCTTTTCCAATGCACGTTATCGTTTCGGGCAATTACAACAGAATGATCCCAGCAGGTTTTTGGATGAGATACCCGAACAGCATATTGACAGAAGCTATGCCGGGGGAGCCGCAAAAAACAATGCTAATACCGGGTGGGGACTGGGCAGTGCTTTTGAAAGAATGAACAGGGGTTTTCCTTCGTCACCGGGTAAAAGAGAAAATGTAAAACCAGTTTACGCAGTTACCCCCTCGCGGCCACAATTAAAAGAACATGTACCATCTGAAAATTTTATAGCAAGTGATATCAGCCAGCTAAAACAAGGTGATAAAGTGGAACACCAGAAATTTGGTTTTGGTGAGGTTGAAAAAATGGAAGGTGCTGCTCACAATCCCATTGCAACGATACAATTTAAATTAAATGGCGAAAAAAAGATAATGCTGAATTACGCCAAGCTCCGTATCCTGGACGCAGAAGAAAATGTATAGCGTGTAAATTATTAAAACTGTTTTGCAAAATAGATAAGGCCTCCCTGTTTTCCAAAGACCAATTCTTTTCCATTTGCTTTATATGTTTTTAAATCCCAAGTGTGCCCGTTTGTAAGTATCATAAGTGAACCTTTTCCCGGATTTGCTGTAAATGGATGAGATTCCGTTTTGTTTGCTTTGGAATAAGTAACCTCTCCTGATAGAATACCTTTATTTTCTGAAGAGAATGTAATGTATTTAATTATAGCAGAATCATCTGCGGCACCCGGCACAGCCTGGGTTCTGTAAACTACCCACTTCCCCATTATTTTATTCATATCAACCGTCACTGGTACGGAAAGATCATCTTTAGGAACTATTATTTTACCTAATGTTTCGTGGTAAAATAAATTCTTTTTCTGAAATTCCCGTGAATACTCCCCGTCATTTAAAACCAAAATATTTTTTGAAAGATATAGAATGCTGTATTCATCCCCGGCGAGTTGTAGATTATTTAATCCTTCAATTCTTGCATAACCTCGCTGGCTCATAGTGATTCCATCTCTTATAATTACTGAATCTCGCTTATTAAAATTTAACTGCAACGTGTCAGAAAATTCGATCCTTTCTTTTGCAGAAAGTGTCCGGCGTTTTATTTCCTGCCATTTGCCTATAAGAGCCTCCATTGTATATTCTGGTTGTATTACAGTTGCTTTTCTTTTTGCACCAGATGTTGGCACTACTCCTTTCCTTGCATACTGCGCATTCAATTTACTTTGAAACAGGAAAGACAGGGGTATCATTAAAAATAAAACCTTTTTCATACTATATATTATCGCTCAATTACGCATTTATGATGCCATTCCCTTTTAAAAAAGGATTCTATGATAAAACGGCTTACTATATTAACGTTTAATTTCCCTTAACAAGTATATTTTACGAGATAAGAAAATAAATATCAATTGTAATCAGATAGGAAAAGCCGACGGCCGGAGTTTATTAACTTTGCGTATATGTTTCAACGCATATAATTTAAAAACGCTATTATGATAAAGACAGGCAACCCGGTAATTAGTATTTACACGGAGATGACCCCCAACCCGGAAACAATGAAGTTTGTTGCAAACAAGTTGCTTTATCCCGGTAAAAGTATTGATCTACCGGATGAGGGAAGCGCAAAGGCTTCTCCTCTCGCCCAGGAATTGTTTACATTTCCGTTCATTAAATCAGTTTTCATAGCGAGTAATTTTGTAACTCTTACAAAAACTGTTGAAACAGAAGACTGGCAGGATGTTATTCCCGCTATAAAACAATTCTTAAAAGAATACCTGGAAGAAGGCAAGGCCGTTGTTAATGAAGATGAAGTTGCTTCAATGAAATCAGAAAGCAGCAATGAGGTAAATGCCGATGATGATGATGTTGTTAAACGTATCAAAGAATTGCTCGAAAATTATGTAAAGCCTGCCGTGGAAATGGATGGTGGTGCCATACAATTTAAAAGTTATGAAGATGGAAAAGTAAACCTGATGTTGCAGGGTAGTTGTAGTGGTTGTCCTTCTTCTATGATCACTTTAAAAGCCGGCATAGAAGGTATGATGAAGCGGATGATCCCTGAAGTAAAAGAAGTTGTTGCCGAAGCGGAATAGAAAAAGTTTAACCACTAAGAGCACTAAGGTTTCACTAAGTACACAAAGATTTATCATAACTTCGTGCACTTTGTGCTGTATTCACTTTGTGCACTTTGTGGTTAAATCATCAACACTAAGACCACTAAGACTTTCACCAAGTACACAAAAATTATCTTAACTCCGTGTTCTCTGTGCTGTATTCCCTCTGCGCACTTTGTGGTTAAATCATCAACACTAAGACCACTAAGACTTTCACCAAGTACACAAAAATTATCTTAACTCCGTGTTCTCTGTGCTGTATTCCCTCTGCGCACTTTGTGGTTAAATCATCAACACTAAGACCACTAAGACTTTCACCAAGTACACAAAAATTATCTTAACTCCGTGTTCTCTGTGCTGTATTCCCTCTGCGCACTTTGTGGTTAACCATTACCACTAAGAACACAAAAGTTTCACTAAGTACACTAAACTTTATACTAATTAGTTTTTACCTTCCTTACTGACCACGCCCACCATATAAGCAGCGGTTGCAGTAAAAGCAATCTTATCCATAACACCCATTCAGGTAAACATTTATTCTGCGGGCACCACCCTGTTTGCAACATGTAGATGTGTACAGGTATAAATGCAATAAGGAGCACAATGAGAAGCATGCATGCAAATTTTCTGGTTTGTGGAATGACCAGTAATACAGCCCCTGTAATTTCTAAAAACCCGGATACATAATTCAATAACGAATGAAAATCCAGGTAAGAAGGTATCATCTTTTTATATAACTCCGGTTTTATAAAATGATTGACCCCGGCGAAAAAATAAAAAGTTGCCATTACATACAAGCTTATCTTTTTGAACATAAATAAAATCAGGATTTTTTATTTGCTGATACATTAAAGTTATACATTCAACTATAGATATGAATATAGATCAGGTATTAGAACAGTTCATAGCGGGAATGAAGCAAACAGGCTGGATGGAATATGTGGCCGTATTTGCCGGTATCCTAAGTGTTTGGTACAGCCGGAAAGAAAATATACTGGTTTACCCGGTAGGACTAATTAATACCATTTTTTATATCTACCTAAGTTATAAAGGCCAGCTCCTGGGAGAAGCAAGTGTAAACTTATATTACACGATCATGAGTATATACGGCTGGTATCTCTGGAGAAAACGAGACCAGTTGAAAAAGCCTCTTTTACAGGTAACATCCTCAGATAAAAAAGAATGGATAAGGCAATTGCTCTTTTTTGCCGTTTTTTATATAATTATATTCCTGGCTTTAACCGAATTAAAAAAAGAATTTGCACCAGGTGCCGTACCCTGGGCAGATGCCCTGGCAAGTGCGGCAGCATTTACCGGCATGTGGCTGATGACAAAGAAAAAAGTGGAAAGCTGGATCTGGTGGATCATTACAAATATTGCATCGATCCCACTGTATTTTATTAAAGGGTATGTTTTTACAAGTGTATACTATTTTATTCTTTTGATACTTGCCATAGCAGGTTTAACAGAATGGAGAAAACGTTCAAAATGGCAATTAAGAAAATTGTAGTGATAGGCCCTGAATCCACGGGCAAAAGCTTCCTGTGCCGGCAACTGGCTGATCACTTTAAAACTGTATGGGTTCCTGAGTTTGCAAGAGAATACCTGTTGACTAACGGTAAAGACTACACGTTTGAAGATCTTTCAGTAATTGCGAAAGGACAGGTTGAAAAAGAGGATTCTATCGTCTATGGTCCATGGTCCATGGTCCATAGTAAATCATCCTTCATTCCTCGTACCCTCTTCATTGATACCGATCTGTATGTAATTAAAGTGTGGAGTGAATTTGTATTCAATAAATGTGATAACAGGATCCTAACAGGGATAGTAAACCGAAAATATGACCTTTATCTTCTTTGTAATACTGATCTCCCCTGGGAACGGGATGAACTGAGAGAATACCCTGATCTTGCCACGAGGGAGAAATTATTTCATCATTATAAAGACGCAATGATTAATCAGGAAATACCCTGGACAGAAATAAAAGGTGGTTATGAGGAAAGATTAGCAATAGCTATTAAAGCCGTTGAAAATATTCTGTAACAATTGTGTTTTAAAAAATATCAAGTATCCTGATATTTTCCTTATTAAATAAAAATATTTCACCCTTCTTTCTCTTAAAAAGAACAAACGCAAGCGGTGCATTGGGTGATATAAAGAAAATAGTTTGGCCCTCAAATTCAACTTTTCCTAATCCCGCGGCAATAAAAAATTTAAAATTGCTGCATTCAATAAAACTTCCGGTTGTAATCTCTTTTAGCCGGCTTTTACAATCAATTGTTTGCAGTGCCGCCATCTCCGTTTTATTAGCCAGGAGCTGCCTGGCATACATATCTTTTTCGATATGGCTCATTGCCCTTGACGTTTCATATTTATCACCGGCGCTGCTTTTTTCTTCTTCATTGGCGGCGGCCTGGGCATTATCAATGGAAGCCTGGCTTACGGCTATGCGATCCTGCAAGATTTCCTCACAATAATTCAGCAGCCTTTCTTTGAACCCGGGTTTCACGTTTGATATTATATTTTTAAATCCCCTTCATTTAAAATTGAACAATCAAAATTGAACAATCAAAATTCAACATTCAACATATTTACGGAGTCATATCCATATATTCGATTGCATATCCTTTTTTTCCAATCACACTTCCTTTTGATCCTGAAAGGTTCATCAGGTATCCAAGGCCAGCCAGTCCCGCAGCTGCAACCATTAATTCCGGACTAAATGAGTTTCTGTCTGCCAAATATACCACCCCGCTTGCCAGTACCAGTAATACTCCACCTCCCATTAGTGAAGTTCCGCTGCCTTTAATATTAAAACCTTTCTGAGGTTTGGGACCGAAAGAATTTATCTCGTTATAATGATACTTATACCGGAAGCTTCCTGCCGTATCAATTATATAAGTCCCGAGTGTGGTAGGTATCCTGCGTATAAGAAATTCCTGGATATACAACGTGTCATTTTTTATAACATTTATGAGCCCGTTCCGGTAGGCCCCGCTTCTTGTTATAAACTCTGCCTGTGTTCCGGCGTACATGGTCTTAATTGTTTTTCCTCTCTTTTTCAGAATAATAAAATCTGACGGTTGGGCATAAACGCAAAAAGAACATACTATCAGTAAGATCAATAACCCGTATCGCATTATAATATTTTAAATGGAGTAAATAACACCAACCAGGAGTGCCACGCCGAAAGCTAAAAAAAGTAAACCTGAGATTTTGTTAATTATTTTAATATTCCGTTCCGTAAGTTTTTTCCTGAGTTTACCGGCGAGGTTAATCTTAAATATATCTGCACCCATATTCAATAAAAGACAAATAGAAAATATTACTATTTTTTCATTAACGGTATTCGATAGGGTTTTAGTGGCAGCTGCAAACCATAAAGCTATCACCCCAGGATTCAAAGTGTTGATAAGAAAGCCTGTAATGAAAAGACGAAAATGAGTGGCATTACCGATCTTAACTCCTTTGGCAAGTTCTTCCTGGGAATGATACTTTTTAAAAAAAAGATAATAGATACCCATTCCCAATAACAAAGACGCTCCTGTTATCCCGATGATCGTTTTATATTCGATCAGTTGGCCTAATAATTCACCAAAAAGATTTGCTGTAAGAACCCATAAAAAATCACTAAGCCATACGCCGCTGATAAAATAAAACGCGCTCGATAAGCCATAATTTATACGCAGTTTTATTATGGTAAATACTACAGGGCCTACCGAAAATATAAGGGCAATGCCCAGGATCAACCCAGATAAAATGGCATCGGTCATTCGCGTTTATTTGCATTTACTTAAATGACTTTTTTTTCTGTTGCAGAAAGAAAAGTTTGCCAGTCTTCCAGCATCTGTCCCTTAACAACACGGGGAAATTTATGTTGTCCCCCAACCTTACCTTTTGAATTCATAAAATCCATAAAAACCTGCTCAGGCCATACTTCTGCAATTACCGCCTTCAAGGCATGCCTGCGTTCCACCTCGTAATCGTCATTAAGTATCTTTAGTTTTTCATCAATCAGGCCTGCGATCTTTTCTTCATTCACTTTATCATCTGAAGCAAGATACCATTTATGTGCAAAAAAGTTTCCATGCGGCAGTCCCGCTACTGTAAATTCCGGGATGGAAATATTAAGTTCTTTAGAAGCCATCTCAATGGCTTTATTCATATTATCAACACTCATATGTTCCCCTACCAAACTTATAAAATGTTTCGTACGGCCGGTGATTATAATCTCATTGCGGTCTTTATCAATCAGCCTGACAGTATCGCCAATAGCATAACGCCATGCACCGGCATTTGTACTGATAAGTATAGCATAATCTTTATTTTCTACTATCTCATGTATCATTAAAACCTCCGGGTCTTCCACCATATTACCATCTTCATCAAAATTCTTATCATCAAAAGGTACAAATTCAAAAAATATATTATTATTAAGTACCAGCTGCATCCCTTTTGTGCCCTGCCTGTTCTGAAATGCTAAAAATCCTTCGCTCGCAAGATAAGTTTCAATGTATGTAATGGGTTTGCCCATTAATTTTTCGAACCCTTTTTTATAAGGGTCCATCGCAACACCTCCATGGATATAAAATGCAAGGTTGGGCCACATTTCATGGATATTATTCAGCTTATATCTTTCAATGATCTTTTCAATACAAAGAAGCAGCCAGGCAGGCACTCCCAGGATAAAACCAATATCCCAATTAGGCGCATTTTCAACCACCTCTTCCAGTTTCTCTGTCCAGTCCTTTACTTTGGCAATTTTTTTCCCTGGCTTGTATATACCTAAGCCCAAAAACCAAAATGGTAATTTTTTTTGCTGTATCCCACTCAGATCACCAGCATAATATGTAGGCCCTTTCTGAAGTTGTGTACTGCCCCCTAGCATCAGCCAACCTTTTCCAATAGAACTTTTTGGAATATGATCGTATCGGGTAAGTGTAAGCAATTGTTTTATGCTTGTGATATTATTGCTTCTCAACAGATCAGATGTTATAGGAATATGCTTACTTGAAGCCTCACTAGTGCCACTGCTTAAAGCAAAATATTTTATTACACCCGGCCAGCATACATCCGGAGTACCTTCCAGTGTTTTATACCACCATTCATTATATATCTTATCATAATTATAAGTAGGAACCAGTTTTTGGAAATGGCGGGCGGGAATTCGGCTGAACAATATCTCATCAAATTTATATAATTGCCCGAACTGGGTGAACCGGGCCTTTCGTAATAACTTTTTCAGCACTTTAACCTGCTGTTGCTTTGCATCACTTACCGGTAATTTTAATGCCCTGGCAATATAATGTGGTAATTTAATATCGATTAAAGCCATTAACAGGAGTTGAAAGAGAACAAATATAAATATTGCCTGCTTAATGAGTACGGTATTATTATGGATGGGTAAAGAAGGGATACTGGATGCTGGATACTGGATGCTGGATGCTGGATGCTGGATGCTGGATACTGGAT
>JBBJMM010000031.1:0-30704 GCA_037720515.1 Ferruginibacter sp. | reverse complement strand
GTCAAAAGTCAAAAGTCAAAAGTCAAAAGTCAAAAGTCAAAAGTCAAAAGTCAAAAGTCAAAGTCAAAAGTCAAAAGTCAAAAGTCAAAAATCAACATTTAACATTCAACATAACACTCACTTCCTGCTATCTTCCCAAACCAATTTCTCATCTCTTCGAGTATCAACAAAATCCCTTGCCCTGCCATCTCCTTTACCGGTAATACCACCATCAGGATGCGCGATAAGTTTACAATCTTCATCATACAAATCTGAAAAGAAATCACAGCATTGTGCTGTTACATAGTAAACAGTTTTACCCTTATATAAATAACTATAGATCTTCTTCGGTGGATTTTGAACTTCCTCTTTTTTGATCTGCTCGATCATATTCTTTAAACAGGTTGGCAATATGATAGCTGAGGTTTTTTTATCGGATGTTTGAGTTTTATCCATCTTATCAGGATTGTTTAATATAATAGATTTTGTTGGCGTAGCGGATTTGGTTTCATCCCTGCCTTCAGGTTCAGTACCCTGAACGGTTACTGTAGAATCCGTTTTACCGGGTGATACATTTTTTTGAGAGGAACAGCTTATAACAAACATTACAATGAATAAAGGAAGTATATTTTTCATTTTATTAAATTGATGATTACAAATTTAATGATTAAAATTTTCTGACATTTGCGTAAATGGAAAGATCAAATTTTGTAGACCAGATCAGGATTTTCTGCCGCAGTGGTCATGGAGGTGCGGGCAGCAAACACTTTATGCGTAATAAACTAACTGCAAAAGGCGGGCCTGACGGTGGCGATGGTGGCAGAGGCGCGCATATCATCTTAAAAGGCAATACTCAATTATGGACTTTGCTTCATCTTCGCTATTTTAAAAATGTTCTGGCTGAAAACGGTGAAAATGGAAGCGGCAATAACTCTACCGGTAAGAACGGTAAAGATATCATCATTGAAGTTCCACTCGGAACCATTGCAAAAAATGATGAAACCGGTGAGCAGGAAGCAGAAATATTAACACATGGACAGGAAATTATATGGGTAAGGGGTGGCCGGGGTGGATTAGGAAACAGCAACTTTAAAACTTCTACCAACCAGGCTCCGGAATATGCACAACCGGGAGAAGAAGGCATTGAAGGGTTGAAAATGCTTGAATTAAAAGTGCTGGCTGATGTAGGCCTGGTAGGGTTTCCCAATGCAGGTAAATCAACATTACTGAGCAGGGTAACGGCTGCTACACCCAAGATCGCCGATTATGCCTTCACTACACTCATTCCCCAGTTAGGTATGGTAGAATACAGAGATGGAAAAAGTTTTTGTATCGCAGATCTTCCGGGTATCATCGAAGGAGCTGCAGAAGGCAAAGGCCTGGGACATCGGTTTCTTCGGCATATAGAAAGAAACTCTATTTTATTATTTTTAATTCCTGCCGACAGCCAGGAGCATAAAAAAGAATTTGAGATCTTACAAAATGAATTGGAACAGTATAACCCTGAAATGCTGCAAAAAGATTTTGTAATTGCAATAAGTAAATCAGATATGCTTGATGATGAACTAAAAGCTGCCATTGAAAAAGAATTGCCGGAAAAAATTCCTCACATTTTTATTTCTTCTATAACGGGTTCGGGGTTAAGCCAGCTTAAAGATATTTTGTGGAACACTTTAAACATTTCAAAATAATATTTTTAACTACTCATTAGTTTTAATAATACATACTTCAGATAAATTTTTTCAGTTTAAATTTTTTTATGGCCGTGATGGTTAAATAAAAATTATGGTTAGAAAATTAATATTTCTTGTAAACCCTATATCAGGCACAAAAGACAAAGGAATACTAATAGACCTGTTAGAAAAAAGAACCCGGCAGCAAAATTTAGAATTCATAATACAGGAAACCTCTACTTCCGGCAATTATTCACAACTAAAAGAAACAATTGTAAATGAGCACATTTCAGATGTGATCGTATGTGGAGGCGATGGTACGCTCAACCAGGTAGCCGCCGCGTTACAGGGAGTAAATATTAATATCGGGATCATTCCAATGGGATCAGGAAATGGCCTGGCGATGGCAGCCGGTATACCTATAAATATACAGGGGGCTCTGGATATTATTTTTAAAGGAAAAGCAGCATTCATAGACTCTTTTTATATAAATGAACAATTCAGCTGTATGTTATGCGGACTGGGATTTGATGCACAGGTTGCACATGATTTTGCAAAACAAAAAAAAAGAGGGTTTGTTACTTATATCAGGCAAACAATAAAGAATTTTTTTATAACTCCAACATATCCTTTTATTATTACTGACCAGGAAACTGAGATAAGCACCCACGCATTTTTTATAAGTATTGCAAACAGCAACCAGTTTGGAAACAATGTACGCATCGCGCCTAAGGCCTTCTTAAATGATGGATTATTAGATATTGTAGTAGTTAATAAAATGAGTAAAATGAAAATGTTGTATGCCTTACTGTTTCAATTACGATCCGGGCAGGTAGTACCGGTAGCAGAAAAAAAATTCCATCAGAAGGATATACATTATTTCCAATCCAAAAAATTATCCATCCAAAACCCGGGTTTGGCCCCATTGCATATTGATGGAGATCCCTCTGTCACTGCGGAAAAATTCGATATACAGATAATTGAAAATGCCTTTCGCCTTATACAGCCCTAATTTTTAAAAAGGGAAACTATCTTTTCCATTTCTCTTTTATTTTGGGGACTGGAAAAAGATCTTTTTATATCCCTTTTTTCTCTCTCGGATAAATGAAAATTAAGTGCTGCTGTTTGATCAGATTTTTCCGGTGTATATATTATCCTTATCCTTTTAAAAGTACTGTCATTTCCCCGTTGAAAATAGTTGAACTGATCCGACTGAAAATAATCCTGTAGTTTATTCCAGTTATGCTGGAGCATCGTGGCAGGATTAACGATCATGTCAGTTAGTGATTTTGTTTCGAATGGTGAATGCCAGTTTTCGGCATCGCGATCGCGTATCTGTAAAAGAATTATCCCGCTTGTATTTTCCCTGATCCATTCTTCAAAATTTGAAATGAACCGCAATGAAGTTTCCTGTCCAAAATTATCTCTTAAGCCCGCATCCATTACATCAATAACCGGATCACTGGGAAGCCATACATTTGGCAACACATACGGAAATGTGGCATTCATCCGCAAAGCCGTCAGCAGCCTTAGGTTCATGGGTTGCTGTTTATTGAATAAAGATGCAAAATCTACTGCATCCGCACTTATTGCAGGATCATTATGATACATCACCGGTTTCGTCATAAAACTTACAGGCTGGGTTGAGATGATCAGTTTACGCCCATCACTTTTAATAACAGAATTAAATAACATAAGCGGGATCTCCGCATTGTATTCTGCCATACTGATATCCTTCATTTGAATATTAAGCAATCCATGTGTATTGTCTGACAGCTTCTTTTCAAAAGCATAGCCGCGGTCTTTAACATAAGACATACCTCCTACTTCAAATTTCTGGGCTGGCGCAAACAGGTCTCTTGCTATCACAGAAGTAAAAACAGGATTCAAAAGGTCTCCTGCTATATCATCATTATACCTGCTATCATAAATGTTCATTAAGGGTTTTGTGATCCTTTGCCTGTACAACTCACGGTAATACGTAGCTGCCAGCATTCCACCACTTGCCCCGCTTATCATAAATGTATGCTGCATCAGTTGACCGGATGATATACTGTCCAGCTGCTGAAGGGCATGCATAACAAAAGCAGCACTGCGTAAGCCACCCCCGCTTACATTAATAAATATCATTGCTGGTTTTGCATTGTTTTGTTTCTGTTTCCATTTAGTGAGAATCCCTTTCATATTCAATTTGTCTTCTTCAATTTTTTCAATACTGCTTAATGCCTGCAAAGAAGTTTTATTGTAAGAAGGCCTGAGGGTTTTGTTCTCATAATTTAAACCATAGGCTTTATTGCGGGGATCAATGATCTCATTTTGGTACAGCAGGTTGAATAAAATAATGAAGATAATTGCAAAGGGAAGGCTCCAGCTTTGTAGGAAATAAGAAAGGGATCCTATAACCGCTATCATTACCGCAAAGAATATCAGGATACTGGCAGCTGCCGGCATTTCAAAATATTTATTCTCCAGTAAAAATCCCACCACCACAAGAAATGCAAAAGCAAGAATTATACTGGCAATTGCTGCTATATGATGCCTTTTAAAAATAGTATCAATATAAGTTTGCCTGTAATGGGTTACAATACGGGGTTTACGCAATTCAAAAGCCGGACTTAAATAATAATTGACCTTCAACCCAAAATCATCTTCCCACCTGCTTTTTTTATCTTCTTTATTAACCTTATACAGTTCTTCATTTGCCATAAGAGGAGCCATCGTTCGTTCAATGGTTTTTTCAGCACCAAAAAAATAGGCAAATGAAACCAGCCAGGTTAAAATAATTCCGCTTAGTATCCCTCCCATTAAAGAATAAATATCAAGAGGGGCCATTAGTTCATTATATGCATTAAAACGATAGAGGCTAATGAAATAAAATATAAGTATCAGTAAAGGGATCAGCGAATTATTGATACAATATTTTAAAAATGGTTTTGATGTGGTTGCTAAAAACCGGAATCTCCTGCTGTGAAGTATAAATGTTGTAACATGCCAGCTCATAATAAAAACGCCCAGGGCAATTCCTGTAATAATAGCACCGAGTATGTTAACAGTTCCCAGGTATTCGGGTGCAAGGAATAAAGCATCAGCCCCAAACATCTTTAAAAAGCTACTGTTAATGGTGCTGATCAGTACAAACCAGAATAAAAGCAGTACCTGGTATTTCCGAAAATGTAAAATGAAAAGCTGTACAGGAAAAAAATAAAATATATTTTTCAGAATACGCTTCATAAGTAAGAAGTTGATAAAATTAGGTATAGATCACGCAGAAGAAACAAGCAAAGATCTGCCCCGCAATTTATACGTTAAAGCAACAAAATTCATTACAAGCAACATCGCAGTAAACTGGTGAGCGCCACCAAACCAGGTAAATACTTCTGGCTTTGGAGCACTCAACACAGAAAGTATTCCCAGTAAAACCTGCACAAATATTAAAACAAGAAGTGATAACCTCAACCTTGAAAAAATTATATCGCCTGCATGTTTAACTGACCTTCTGTAAAAAATGATAACAGCTATTACCAATAAATAACCGAGCGACCTGTGAACAAAATGAATGGTTATTTTATTATTAAACAAAGCATCAAAGAATGAAGGATTATTCATTCCTGCGGGAATAAGGCTTCCATTTATATCCGGCCATGTGGGGGCAGTCTGTGCTGCTTTAAGCCCTGCCATAAATCCCCCAAATATCAGTTGAAAGAAAAATAGTACCATAATAAAAAGTAACAACTTTTTTAAACCTGTATCTGCCATTGCTTTTTGCATGGAAGGAAAAAGGCTCATGGCAAACCACAAAGTAAATCCCAATAAAATAAGTGCTGCCATCAAATGTGTGGTAAGTTCCACATGTCCCACATAAAATTTTTCTGGTACCAATCCGCTTTTCACCATCAACCATCCGATTGCTCCCTGCAAGGCACCTAATAAAAAAAGCAATATCAAAGGTGGTATCATCTTACGGTTAAATTTCCCGCGCACTAAAAAATATACAAAGCCTGTAATAAATACCACACCCAATAACCGCGCCCACTGGCGATGCAGCCATTCCCAGAAAAAAATATATTTAAAATCATGCAGTGTAAAATCAGAATGTACATACTTGAATTGATCTGTTGTCCTGTATTTTTCAAATTCTATCTGCCAGCTTACCTCATTCAATGGAGGCAGTGCACCCGTAATAGGTTTCCACTCAGTAATAGATAAGCCTGATTCAGTAAGCCGGGTTATTCCGCCAATCAGCACCTGGATAATTATCATACAAACCCCAATGAAAAGCCATATGGCTACCTGCCTGTTATTTTTTTGTTGCTTTACAATATCCATTGATGCAAAGGTAACGCAGCAAAGATTGTTAATAAATGAAGTGTGAACTATTTATTGAATTAATGATATTTGCCATTGATGTTACTTCCCTATTTATATAAAACAAAAAAAGAAGCAGGTGTAGATGAAGCCGGAAGAGGATGTTATGCAGGGCCTGTATTCGCTGCTGCTGTGATACTTTGCAAGGATTTTCATCATCCTTTGTTAAACGACAGTAAGCTAATGACTGAAAAAGAAAGAGATATACTGCGGCCTGTTATTGAGAAAGAGAGTATTGCTTATGCCGTTGCTTCCGTAGATAATGATGAGATAGATAATATAAATATTCTTCAGGCTTCCTTTAAGGCCATGCACCTGGCACTTGATAATTTATCCCGTTCACCCAATCTTTTGCTGATAGATGGAAATCGTTTCCGGCCTTACAATGCAATTAAACACCGTTGTGTAATTAAAGGAGATGGTAAATATGCATCCATTGCCGCGGCCAGTGTACTTGCTAAAACATACCGGGATGAATACATGAAACAGCTACATAATGAATTTTCCTATTATGGCTGGAACACAAATAAAGGTTATGGCACCATTGAACATAGAAAAGGAATTGAACAGAATGGCCTTTGTAAATACCATAGAAAAAGTTTTGATATCAATCCTGCCCAGATGAAACTGAATTTGGTAGTTAATTAAACCTGGCCCAATACTCCGCGTCTTATACCAGCAACAGCTTTCTGTTAGCCTTTGAAACTTTAAAATATTTTTTATGCAGACTAAAAAATTATTCGCTGCACTTTCATTTATGATAATTGCAGTTTCAGCGCAAGCACAAAATGAAAAAGACCGTATTAAGCAAGGAGTGAAAAACGGTGAACTCACCAGAACGGAAACAGCCCGTTTGATCCATCAGCAAAAAAATATACACCACGAAATACGCGAAGCAAAATCAGATGGTTCGATTACCAAATGTGAACGCAAAGATATCCGCCAGGATAAAAAGCAGGCAAGCAAAAACATTTATGCAAAAAAACACAATAAAAAAGACAGGAATTAATTTTAAAAAGTGAAACATACCAGTTTCACTTTTTAGTTTTTATTTCTCAAATTCTCCTGCTCCCTGGCGAATGATCTCCCAGTCAGAAGTAGTACAATCAATAATGGTAGAAGGCACCATTCCACCCGGCCCTCCATCAATAACAAAATCTACCTGGTCCCTGAATTTTTCATAGATCACTTCAGGATCTGTGTACTCTTCTACCATTTCACCGGGAAGGGAAGCACTTAACAAAGGATTGCCCAGAGCATCCAGTATATGCCTGTCTATTTCATTATCAGGAACTCTAAGTCCGATCGTTGATTTTTTCGTTTGTAAAATTTTGGGCACTTGTTTACTGGCCGGAAGAATAAAAGTATAGGGGCCGGGTAAATAATTTTTCAGCATTCTGTATAAGGGAGTATCGATGCTTTTTGTATAATCACTGAGATGGCTAAGATCCCTGCAGATGAATGACAACTGGGCTTTCATAGGATCAACCTGTTTTATTTTACAAATACGTTCTATAGCCTTGTGCTGAAAAATATCACAACCCAGCCCATATATGGTATCGGTTGGATAAATTATGATCCCGCCCCCGCGTAAACAGTCAATTATCTGTTTGATCAGCCTTGGTTGCGGGTCTTGCGGATGTATCTGTACTAACATCTCTATCTATTAAAACAGTTTATGGTTAAAAAGCAAAAATTATCAGGTACTTTTGCTGCGTTTTAAAATAACCCGGTAAAAATATTAAAATTTATGTCGTTAATTACTGTAGGCACCATGGCATTTGATGCTATTGAAACACCATTCGCAAAAGTAGATAAGATAATCGGCGGCTCTGCCACATATGTTGCGTATGCAGCAAGTAATTTTATTAAACCTATTCACCAGATCTCTATAGTAGGATACGATTTTCCTAAAGAAGAGATGAAGGCACTGGAAGAAAGAGGTGTACAGTTAGAAGGTGTGGAGATAGTTCCTGGTATGAAATCTGTTTTCTGGAGTGGTAAATATCATAATGATATGAATACCCGTGACACCCTTATCACAGATCTGAATGTACTGGCAGATTTTAAACCTGTTGTACCGGAAAGTTACCAGGGTGCAGAGTTTTTAATGCTGGGCAACCTAAGCCCCTCTATACAATCAGATGTTATAGACCAGTTGAAGGTGCGCCCGAAACTGATTGTAATGGATACGATGAATTTCTGGATGGACATAGCGCTGGATGAGCTTAAAAAAGTACTTACAAAAGTTGATGTTTTATTGGTTAATGATGGGGAAGCCAGGCAATTAAGTGGTGAAGTATCCCTTGTAAAAGCAGCGCGGAAAATTATAGCAATGGGGCCAAGATTTCTTATTATAAAAAAGGGTGAGCATGGTGCTTTACTATTTCATGAGAACCATGTGTTCTTCGCACCTGCCTTACCGTTAGAAGAAGTGTTTGACCCAACCGGTGCCGGTGATACATTTGCCGGGGGTTTCATAGGCTATCTTGCAAAAACCCGTGACATCAGTTTTGAAAATATGAAAACAGCTATCATCGTAGGAAGCGCTATGGCAAGTTTTTGTGTTGAAAAATTCGGGCCGGATCGTTTGAAAGAAATAACAAAAACTGACATCGATAACAGGATCAATGAGTTTGTACAGCTAGTAAATTTTGATATTGACCTTGTTTAATTTTTATTTATGATTGAGATACTGGTCCTCATTTTCTTAACAAGGGATATTGGTAGACTTGCACAGCGCAAAGGGTTAAATAAAAACAAGTGGAAACTATACTCTGTCCTAACGTGGTTAGGACTGGAAATTTTGGGTATTATAACAGGTATTATTCTTTTTGGTTCCGGTAATCTAGTGAGCATTGTATTGATGGGACTAACCTTTGCCTCTGCCAGTTATTTCATTCTTAAAGCCCAACTTAATAAAAGACCGGATTCTGATCTGGATGATGAGATCAGCAGGTTAGGGCAGTAAATCAAAAGCGTTTGTTTATTTCCTCCGCGCTAAGACGATGGTATTTTTAAATTTCTTAGTTTTTCCTTCCAGGTTAAATATCTCTGTGTAAATAATATATATTCCTACCGCAAGCTTTTGGTTTTTATCATCCAATCCATCCCAGCGATAAAATCCTTTGATTCCACTCAGTGTATTGCGTTGCAGATATCTTACTGGCCTTCCGGAAGCATCAAATATGGTAACGTTGGCTACATAACCGGCACCTGCAAATACATAATCTATTGTGGCGAAGTCATCCATACCATCATTATCGGGACTGAACACTTCAGGAGAAACGGTGATCTCTCCTTTAACTCCAGCGTCTACCCTGTACTGTGAGTTTTTATAAGTAGGCGTGCCATAGTTTACACTGGCGGCTGCACTATGCCAGTTATCCGGGTTATTAGAGGCACCATCATAATCAATTCTTTCCAACGCCACACCCTCGTTATTACTGATCAGTTTAAAATGCCATTTTTCCGAATAGTCCACTTCATCAATAATTTTACCCTGTTCATTGAGAACGATCACACTTCCATCATCATCATTATATGAAGGCATTGATGTCAATTCAATAAAAGCATCAGGGTTAAGCGTGATAAAATCTCTTTTAATTGCTTCAACATCTTCCGTGATAACTATAAATTCCTGCGGGAATAGTAACCGGTCTTCTGCTGAAAGTTGTGTGATGCTGCCTATTGATCCGGTTGTTCCCCTGTTGGCCAGGTATACATTTCTTAAGTTCAGTATTTTATTACTCCTGTTATATAATTCTACATAATCAGATCCATTAGGTTTTGGATTAAACAATATCTCATTTACAACAATATCAAAACTATCAGTATGCTCATACAATCCAATCCGGGCAGTGTTGCGGGAAGAACTGATCGTATTGCCGCTGCAATCTTTCAGATTTGAGACAGTAACTGTATAAATTTTATTTCGCAGTAATGGAGTGGAAAGCCTTAGTTGCACCCTGTCAAATAATACTGATAACGGAAGTACAGAAATAATATTTATCCCATCACTGATAGAATAGGCGCCAACATTGGCAGCAGAAGAACTGTCAAGAGGTTCATTGAAAGTAAGAACTACGTTTAAACTATCTGAGGCAGAAGCACGGATCAATTTCAATGAAACAGTATCAGGATTAACTGCATCCACTGAATTTTTTTTACCGGGAGTACCTCCCTTCGGATCCACACTTGCCATCCAGTTGCTGCTTCCGGAACAAGGATTTCGTGGATCTATCATTTCCAATGTCCAGCCACCATCTTTTTTTAATTCATTCCTGTACCAGTTGTCTGTATAATTTACAGCATGTACAATAAGTCCGTCTGGTGCTCTCAGGTACAATAGGTCTCCTGTATTTGACAGTGATGGAAAACTGGTTACAGGGATCACGGGCCCAAACGGAGAAAGAAGTGGTACCGCACTACTTGTACAAACAATCACAAAGCTGTCTGTTTTTAAAATATAAGATGGCATAGGGCCACTTTGACCTGAAGGTTTCCCGATACGCCAGCCAAGCAGGTTGATTGCAAACCCGGTTGTGTTTTTTAATTCGATCCATTCGGCATCAGGCAAACCTACTACAGGAGTAGGGTCTGCCATTATCTCATCAATTACAATGGAATACTGAGTAGCAGTAAAATAACTAAAAGATGCAGTTCCATTAATGAGCGTATTATTGGAAAGATCCTTAACACCATTTACTGTTACCTGCAGGTTAGTATTTGCAGGGAAACTAACGCCAAAGGTTAGGTGCACTATTGAAGGATTGGAAGCATCTCTTACTGCAGCTATAGCAGTGCCTACACCATTGCTTACTGTATAATTTGAGGCTTGTTGAGCGGTAACAAGGTCAACCGGCTCATTAAATACTATGTCAAGTGTATTTACTGATGTTGTTGAGGCTGATACAACTGCGGGAGGAGTTACATCAGGTACAAAAGCTTTCACTTCAAAATCATCAAAAAAGTGTCTTTGAAAAAAGGTTGCTGTGCTTTGCCTTACCAATACACCGAAAAAAGCAGAAGTTAAGAATGTAGCATCTGTAACAAGCCCTTCACTTATGTAACTGCCTGTGAGCCCTATGTCACGGGATAAATTCCAGGTATTGGAGGCATTTCTTGTTACCCTAACACGTAAAATATTATTGCTTGAATTAATAGTTGCATTTGCACCATCAATTATTTTAACTGTATTAACTCCATCTTTTCTCCAAAGGCTTACTTCATCATCAGTATTACCGATACGAACAAAATAACCCGTTGTTGCATTTGCTGTAAGATCCGTTGCTGAGGAAGTAAGAAATACATCTACATAATTAGAACCTGAGGTAGAAAATGAAAGTTGTGTATAAAAATCCCATTGTGCTGTTGTAGCAAGTGTATTAGGTGTAGTTATATAAAAATTACTGTTAAGCGTGGTATTATTACTTTGTAACTGAAATGCCGGGTTAACGATCCAATCAGCAGGTGCAGGTGTGGACCATGCAGGATTTACAGTATAATTTCCATCATTAAAATTATCAGTGAATTGAGCAATGCTGCTGAGATTAACAAATAACACAACAATACAAAAGAGTAATTTTTTTATCATACACTATAAACTAGCTTTTAAAGGTAGTATTTTCCTTAAAGCTCAGGTTGCAGATAGTTTAATTTAATTTTGATTTAAGATACCCACTCAATATTAATTTAATTACAGGTTTTTCATATTTATAATACGATGAATGTAGCAGTTATAGGAGCCACCGGCCTTGTTGGAACAAAAATGATTGAAGTACTGGCAGAAAGAAATTTCCCGGTTAAAGAACTTATTCCTGTAGCATCTGAAAGATCAGTAGGCAAACCCATCATTTTCAGAAAGAAAAAATATATAGTAAAGAGCATGCAGGATGCCATAGATGAAAAACCTGCTATTGCATTGTTCTCCGCGGGAGGATCTACTTCCCTGGAATGGGCGCCGCGTTTTGCGGAAGCAGGAATAATTGTAATTGACAATTCAAGTGCCTGGCGGATGGACCCTGGAAAATCTTTAGTGGTACCTGAAGTAAATGGTGATGTATTAACTTCCCGGGATACTATTATAGCAAATCCTAATTGTTCTACCATTCAACTAGTGATGGTATTAAAACCTTTACATGATAGATTTAAAATAAAAAGGGTAGTGGTAAGTACTTACCAAAGCGTAACAGGTACAGGTATTAAAGCTGTTGAACAACTGATGAATGAACGCAAAGGTATAAAAGGAGAAATGGCTTATAAATATGCGATCGATCTGAATGCTATTCCGCATATTGATGTTTTCCTTGAAAACGGGTATACAAAGGAAGAAATGAAAATGGTGCATGAGACTAAAAAGATAATGGGAGATGATTCAGTATTGGTAACGGCTACGTGTGTACGCATACCGGTAATGGGTGGGCACAGTGAAAGTGTAAATATAGAATTTGAAAATGATTTTGAATTGGAAGAAGTAAATAAAATTCTTACCAACGCTCCGGGAGTTATTTTACAGGATAATATTGAGCATTTTATTTACCCGATGCCATTAACTGCCCATGACAAAGACGACACCTTTGTAGGTCGGATCCGAAGGGATGAAACACAGGCCAACACGCTGAATTGCTGGATAGTAAGTGATAACCTGCGGAAGGGTGCTGCAACCAATGCCATCCAAATCGCGGAAAAATTAATTGAATTAAAAATTATTCAACTTTAATTACCTCCGCGTCTCCCTGCCTCAGCGGTAATATAACCACAAAGAACACCAAGATCTCACAAAGAACACAAAAAAAAAAAATCGAAATATTTCGTAAAATCCTCCTCGCCTCCGCGGTAAAAAAATCAATTAAAATTTAAGATTGTACCCTTTCTTGAATTTAAAATTCAACATTCAACATTTAAAATAAATTTTTCCTTTACCTCCGCATCTTTGCGTTTCTCCGCGCCTTTGCGCCTCCGCGGTAAAAAAAATAAACTATGAGATCGTCCAGGTTTCCCTGCCACGCAGTAATTTATCCAGATCTCCTTTTCCTTTTTGTGCAATACTTTCCTGTATCTGCATTGCCATCACATCTTCATAACAGGATCTGTTGCTTTCGAAGAAAACTCCAAAAGGCCGGGGCAGATGTTCCTGTAAACGCGGATCATCAAACATGCGTATCAGTATCTGAGCTTTATAAAAATCTTTTTCATCATGTATCCATAGATCATCAGCTGAGGCTCCTGAGGTAAGGTCTACGATCACCGGTTTAAAACCATCGAGCTTTATCCCTTTGTTTTGTGCAGCACCAAAAATAAGTGGCTTACCCTGCTCCAGGAAAAGCACCTCATCAGCTTTAGAACTTTTTTCTGTAAACACTTCAAAAGCTCCATCATTAAAAATATTACAATTCTGATAGATCTCCAGGAAGGATGCTCCTTTGTGTGCATTGCTGCGCAACAACATTTGCTGCAGGTGTTTGGGATCACGGTCCATGCTTCGTGCAATAAAACTTGCATCAGCACCCATAGCTAATGCCAGGGGATTGAAAGGATGATCAATACTCCCGAGAGGTGTACTCTTTGTAACTTTTTTTTGTTCTGAAGTTGGAGAATATTGTCCTTTTGTCAAACCGTAGATCTGGTTGTTGAACAATAAAATATTTACATCGAAATTTCTTCTGAGTAAATGGATTGTATGATTACCACCAATGCTTAATCCATCTCCGTCTCCCGTAACGATCCATACACTTAATTCAGGCCTTGCTGCCTTTAATCCACTTGCAACCGCAGTGGCACGACCGTGAATACTATGCATTCCATAAGTGTTCATATAATATGGAAACCGGCTGCTGCATCCTATACCTGATACAATTACAATATTTTCTCTGGGTATACCCAAACCAGGCATAACCTTCTGCACCTGGGCAAGAATAGAATAATCTCCGCAACCCGGGCACCAGCGTACTTCCTGGTCAGTAGCAAAATCTTTTGCTGTTAATAAAGGCTTGTCAATTGTTTCTGCTGACATAAAAGTTTATTATATCCAAAGTTATTGATAATTAATAAGTGGATATAGAATTATAGGTTAAAAAGGAACGGCTATTAAAGTTCTCATTAGTTACCATTAAGCTCTTCCCAATATTCAGCGGCCCGGCGAGTATGAGGGATAACGATCGTTCCACCCACAATATTAGCTACTGCAAACACTTCGTATAATTCTTCAGTGATAACAGCAAGTTCATGCGCTTTACCCAGGTGATATTTTATACAATCATCGCATCTTAAAACCATACTTGCAACCAGTCCCATCAATTCTTTTGTTTTTATATCCAGGGCTCCTGCAGCGTAAGTATTTGTATCGAGGTTCCATAAACGCTTTATTACCAGGTTTTCTTTTCCTAATATCACCTCATTCATTTTCGTTCGGTAATCATTAAATTCTTCTGTTAGATTGCTCATACTTTATTTTTTTTATTTGATTATTTTTTTGCAGCATCCGATAAAAAATCCTTTATCCCCAATACTATTTTTTCGGCCATAAGCTGCTGAAAAGCGGGCTCTACTATTCTTGCTTCTTCTTCCAGGTTACTAATAAATAAAGTTTCTATCAGGGCGTTGGGATACTCGGTCGGACTGTTAAGCATAAAATTAAAAGACCCGGTAACACCCGATGGTTTTAATGAAAGTTCCAACATGCGTTTATAAATTGCATTGTTTAACTGCATAAATCCGGGATACCGGTAAAACATCATAGTGCCACCAGCTTTTATAGGATCAGTGGATGAGTTAAGATGTATGCTCACCAGGAGGTCAGGCAAACTATCCCGGTATAAAAGTATCCTGTCATTATTATCAACCAATTTCTCGGTCGTACGTGTCATGATCACTTTCACTCCTTCTTTCTCCAATAATTTTTGTAATTGTAAAGCAATGGCAAGCGTCAGATTTTTTTCAATCACACCTGTAAGGCCTTGTGCACCCGTGTTGGTTCCACCATGGCCTGCATCCACTCCTATCACCAGGTCTTTTATTGCCAGGCTGCGGGGTTGTTGTTTTACTTTTATAACCATGGTATTGCCACGGTAATAAATTTGAAATCCCCAATGCTGTTTATTTTTTAACTGGATATTTATCCGCATGATATCATCGGAAACCTGTTCATAATTGACATCTGCAATTTCTTTAATGCTTTCTTTCTGATTGATCCAGTTTGTATTACTGGTTGCTCCAAACACGTCAACCACTATTCGGTTCGGGCTTATCTGTTGTATTGCCTGGTAGGGAAGTCGCGCAGATAAATTGATCTGTACATAATCATACAGTGAATCACCATACACACCCCAGCTGCTGGTTAGGGACGATGGTGGAAAACTTCCCTTGGGTAATAATGTTACCAATTCCTGTGGAATATAAGCTGTGCGGTTTTTAGCAAGTTGTATCTTATAATCGGTTCCTGTTTTTCCGATGATCTTTAATAAAATATTACTGTCCAGGTAACCCATTTTTGCACCACCCAAACGGTCTTCTCCCAGCCCGTATTTTAAATAGGCAAGCCTGCCCTTCGTTAAAGCAACATCAGAAGCAAAAGGAGACATCACTGAAAAAATATTTGAAGTTTCTTTAATGATACGTTCCCCGTTTGCACTTGTTAAGGTGATTGGTATTTTAAAAGCAGAAAAATTATCAGTTGATCTTACTTCATACTCGCCCTGGTAAATTCCTGTCATTCCATTATTGGCTGAAGGAGGCAACTCATATAATGCAGTTCCGTTTAAAGCTGTTACTGTACTTCCGGGTAAGGCTTTAATTTTAAACCTGATCACATCCCCGGTTCTTACTACAAGGTCTCCTTCCGGAAAAGTTTGAATTCTTTCTATAGATAAAGTAGATACAGGTTCAGGGAGTTTTGGCAGAACATATTTTAAAGCAACGACTTTTGTTATTTGTTTACCCCCGGTAGCTGTTGCAATTATATTAAAAGAAGTATCGCCTTCACGAAGTAAAGTTTCATAAGTAAACGTGCCGGTATTATACACTTTAACCGGTATTTCATTTAAAGTAATGGTACAACCTTTACAGGTAAGCCCTGTAATGTATTGGCGGGGAGATGACACAGTATTAATTTCTTTTACATGGCTTTTAATTGTAATAAAAGGCTTATCCCCGGGTTGAGCTGTAAGGGTTTTATTAAAAACCATAAACAAGAGAAAACATAATATTTGAATAATTGCTTTCTTAATACTTTTAATCATATGTTTAGCGTTTAGGGCACATAACATTATATGTTTTATTGAATAATGTTTACTGCATTTACCAAAACTACCTGCTTACTAATGAAAACCCGTTTCCCGCTAATAGTATTTTTATTTTTTATTTTCCTCCTACAGGTTCAGGCGCAAAATTATGCAACTTATACAGGTTATACAGATGACAGGAAATTTCTATCGGGCATTCAACATAAAATTCAACAGGAGTTTGTAAAAGACAGCCTCGGGGTTACCGGCGAAAATAAAAAGTATATTCAAAAGAAGTACCGGGAAAGAAGGGATTTTTTAATGAAGATGTTTGAAGATAGCCTGATAGTATCTGCAGAATCTTCCAATAAATACCTCGCATTAATTGTAAATGAGATTGTAAATAAAAATCCGGAATTACAAACACTGGATTATCGCCCTTTGTTTTACAGGGCATGGTGGCCTAATGCATCCGCAACAGGAGAAGGAACTTTATTGTTTAACACCGGGCTTTTTTACAGGATGGAGAATGAAAGCCAGGTAGCTTTTGTTTTGTGTCACGAACTGGCGCATCAATACCTGGATCATGTAGAGAAAAGCATTAAAAATTATGTAAATACTGTTTACGATGATGAGTTTCAAAAAGAATTAAAAAAAATAAAAAAATTATCCTACGAAAAAAATAAACGGCTGGATGAACTGGAAAAAACCATTACTTTTTCCAACCGCAGGCATAGCCGGGAACACGAAGCAGAAGCAGATGCAATGGCACTCACATTTATGTCCCGAACTTCCTTTGATACAAGGCAGTCATTGACCGCTTTAGCTCTTTTGGATACAATTGATAAGATCGATCTGGGTATGGAAGATATACTAAGAAAGCATTTCACTTTCCCTGGTTTTGCTTTTAAGGATAACTGGATTAAAAAGGAAAGTACATTTTTCGGTGGCGCAGAAACTGTGAGCATACAGGATAAAAAAGATATTGATTCTTTAAAGACACATCCTGATTGTAAATTAAGAATTAAACTCCTGGAACCGGAAGTAGCTAAAACTACCGGTAATCGTACTCTTTATCCAATAAATGAAAATACTTTCAAAGATCAGCAGGCAGCATTCAGGTACGAGATAATTGAAACACTTTATAAAAAAGAATACATTTCCCGAGCACTGTTTCAATCGCTGGAACTTTTGCAGACACAGCCGGGTGTTCCTTACCTGGTCTCCATTGTTGGAGGATGCCTAAATAAATTATATACACATCAAAAAAATCATACAAGAGGAACTATTACAGATAAACCTTCCCCTTTTATAGAAAAAGATTACAATGTTTTATTAAAATTCCTGGAAGCATTGCGACTGGATGAGATCGCAACTCTTGCAAATCATTTTCTTACAGTATACTCAGAACCAGGAAAAAACAATCTCCGATTTGAAAAAGAACTTATTGAAAGTAGAGATCATATAAAATAAACGTTATTAAAACTAACTTATGAAGAAGTTAAATTATTATTTGTGTTCGTTGTTTATGCTTGTCATAACAACAAATTATTCATTTGCCCAGGGAAAACTGGAGATCAATGATGTTCGAAATGCAACAATGCGAAATTCCGGAACGATCATGGAAAACAATGAGATCAGGGGATATTACTTTTTTTATCAATCAGATAAAGTAGACAAGAAAACGAATGAATACACCCTCCAGATCAGTGATGAAAATCTAAATAAAATTAAAGACATAGTTTTTACAGATAACAAGAATATCAGGTTACTGGAATCTTCTTATAACGGGTCTTCCCTAATGTTCCTTTTTTATGATAACAAAGAAAAAACTCTTGAATACCGGGCTTATGGTTTTGATGGCAAACAAAAAATGACATACACTAAGGAATTGAATAACCGGAGTAAAATGCTTATCGAAAGTACATATGGAAGTAAAAGTGAACAAGGCTCCAACGAAGCTTTGTTCGATATTGAAGGAAAAGGATATGTAACTGTATACCCGGTTAAAGAAGGTAAGTTTTACAGTTATGAAGTGAATTATTTCTTTACAGACAGGCAAAAACAATGGACATATGGAGCTGCTGAAGAGCAGGATGACAAATGGGCCTCAGCGCTCTACTTAGGAAGTACAGATTCATTAATATTATTCGAAGTAATTAAACAGAAAACATTGTTATCAGGAAAGCCGCACTCCTGGCTGCTGGGCTTGAATATGTATTCAGGCAGGAAAGCCTTTGAGATCTCAACTGAAACTGAAAGTGATTACAAATTTTATCCAATGAACATCTCCTCTATCAAAGGAAAAAAAGATTTCTTTCTGATGGGAACTTATTATGATAAGGATGACAGGGTAATGAAAGATAAAAGCTTAGGCCTTGCCGCCTGGACCATGGATGTAAAAGGTAAGATCGTTGCTAAAAAATATAATTCATGGGATACACAAATCGGTAAATACCTCGATACTGATCAACAAGGAAGAGTTGCAGACATTGGATATATTTTTTTCCATAAGATCTTACAAACAGATGATGGTAATTTCTTTGCAATAGGGGAGGGATATAAAAAAGTTGTAAGCGCAGCCGGAGTTATGTCTACGCTGTTGGGAGGCGGAGGGGCAAGCACTTTCAAGATCAAGGTTACTGATATGATCGTAATGAAATTTAATAAAAACTTTGAGATTCAGGGTGCAAACATTTATGATAAGTTCAACAATGGGGTTGAATTGCCCGCAGGTGCCGGATTAACAAGCCCACATATGATGGCTTTGATGGTAAAGTCAATGGGTCAATTTGATTATAACTTTACCAAATCTGATAAAACAGCAAGCACTTTTGTTACGGGTTACAGTGATTATGAAAAAGCAAAAGATTACAAAGGGCTTACTTTTAATACGATCACGTATGCAAATTCTAAATTCACTACTGATAAATTTAATCTCAAAACAAAAGCCAGTTATATAAACGTTTTTCCTGCTAAAACCGGGTCAATAATGGTGATGGAATATTTTAAAAAAGATAAAAGGCTGGATATGCGCCTGGAGAAAATGAATTAAAAAATGTATTAAAAGTAAAAAGCCATTCCTCAACAGAATGGCTTTTTATTTTTTTTATATTTACCACGGATATTTATTCTCGGCTATCAGTTTATCTGCAATACGCCTTCTTGCATCTTTGCTGTTAAAAGGTGCTGATTTTGTAAAGCGTTTTAATCCCAGTAACATCATTCTTTGTTCATCTCCCGTTGCAAAAGCATTAATGGCTTCTTTACCTGCTTTATTAACTTTATCAATTGCATCATTGAGATAACAATGCATCATATCAGTTTGCAGGCTTGCGGTTGCATTACCTGTTTTATCAGTCATTTTAATTACGCGCAATAGTGCACTTTCTGCATTGAAAGTTGCTATTGACATATCAGCAATGTTCATCAGTATCTCCTGTTCATTCTGCAAGCTCATCATCAATTTCTGAACAGCCGCACCCGCTGTCATTAATATTGCCTTTTTCATATTCACAATAGATTTCTTCTCCGCAGCAAATGCACCCTCATCTTCATTTCCAAAATCCGGAATGCTCATTAGTTCTTTGGATACAGCAGTGGCCGGACCCATCAGGTCAAGTTTGCCTTTCATAGCGCGCTTCAGCATCATGTCAACCGTTAGTAACCGGTTGATCTCGTTGGTTCCTTCATATATCCTGTTTATCCTGCTATCTCTGTATGCACGGCTTATACCATATTCATCACTGAAACCGTTTCCACCAAATACCTGTACACCTTCGTCTACCACATAATCCAGTACTTCGCTTCCATCAACTTTAAGCATGGCACATTCAATAGCATACTCTTCAGCCGCTCCCAGCAAAGCTTCATTAAAAGGTTTTCCGGCATCAGCCAGTTCATGTTCTTTTTCATCCACCCATTTGCTGGTGCGGTATAAGGCACTTTCCCCTACCCATGTTCTTATTGCAGCTTCTGCCAGTTTATGTTTGATCGCACCAAAATTTGCGATCGCTGTTTTAAATTGTTCCCTGGTAGTTGCGTATTGAATGGTATTAGTCAGTGCCATTTTTGCGCCACCCAATGCAGCTGCACATAATTTTAACCGGCCGATATTTAAAATATTAAAAGCAATGATGTGCCCTTTGCCAATTTCGCCCAGTAAATTTTCAACTGGCACTTTACAATCCTGGAAGTATAACTGAACTGTTGAAGATCCTTTGATCCCCATCTTATGTTCTTCAGGCCCCTGGGTAAAGCCTTCTGTTCCTCTCTCCACAATAAAACCAGAGAATTTATCCCCGTCTATTTTGGCAAAAACAGTGTAAACATCTGCAAAGCCACCATTCGTTATCCAGCATTTCTGCCCATTCATGATATAATGCTTGCCATCTGGCGATAGTACTGCCGTAGTTTTTGCACCCAGGGCATCACTGCCGCTATTCGGTTCCGTTAGTCCATAACTTCCTTTCCAGGTACCGCTTGCCAGCTTAGGAATGTATTTGGCCTTTTGAGCCTCCGTTCCAAAATATAATATAGGTAAAGTACCAATGCCTGCGTGTGCACTCATAGCTACGCTGAATGAATAACCGCCGCCCAAACCTTCACTCACCAAAGTAGAGGTAACGAAATCCTTTCCCAGGCCACCCAGTTCTTCGGGCACAGAAGCGCCCAGTAAACCCAGTTCCCCTGCTTTTTCCATAAGTAATGGCATCAATCCTTTTTCCATTGCGTCTATACGCTCTACTATCGGCAAAACTTCTGTACCCAGGAACTGCAGGCACATCTCTTTAACCATTATTTGTTCTTCATTAAAATCTTCCGGTGTATAAGTATCAAATGGATTGCTTTCTTTGATAAGCCATTCGCCTCCTTTTAATAATGTGCCTGTTTGCGTTGATTCGGTTTTCATTTTTTATAATTTATTTTTATCAGTAATCCAGTATCAAGTATCCAGCATCCAGTATCCAGTATCCAGTAACCAGTATCCAGCATCCAGCATCCAGTATCCAGTATCCAGTGCCCCTACTTCAAATTTTCATACACCTTTTGCAATACCTCTTTAGCTATTTCAATTTGCCCGTGTGTTACACCGCTTAAAGCCTCGTTTAAAGTCTGGTTTGCTAATTCCATTGTTTTATCCTGCAATTGCTGGGCTTCCGGGGTAAGGTATATCAGGTTGATCCGGCGGTCATTTTTAGAGGCTACCCTTTTTACCAGTTTCAGCTTTTCCAGGTTATCAACCAGCCGTGTAATACTCGGCTTATCGCGAAAGGTGGAATCGCATAAATGTTGCTGGCTTTGCCCATCTTCCTTCCATAAATGATACAATACACTCCATTGTTCTATAGTAATGTCAAATCCACTTTGCTTTAGGTTCTTTTGTAAGCGGCGTGCTATAGCTGTACTGGCCTTACCTGTGATAAAGCTGTATAATTCACTTTTCTTAAATTGGTTGTTTGGCATATAGTTGTTTAAACAACTATATAAAGTTAATGATTCAAACCAGTATCAAAAAATTATTTTTGATCTTTCACATACATTTACTTTTAACTTAACCCAGACATACAAATAGGGCTCTGCAAACTTTTATAAAGCTTCCTCTATGCGTAAACGAACTGTAGCATTATGATTGGGATACCGATATTCTCTTTATTGCTTTTGGTTATTTACACCTTCCTTTTTTTATATTATAGAATAGGCTGGAAAAAAATTCCGGATCATAATAAAATTCCTGGTTCACAACCGGCTGTATTTATCTCAGTGATCATCCCGGCAAGAAATGAAGAAATGAACCTTCCGGGTTTATTGAATTCATTATTAAATCAGACTTATTCATCGGAATTTTTTGAAGTGATAATAGTGGATGACCATTCTACCGATAACAGCAGCAATATTGTAAACAATTTCCGTGGTTTGAATAGCAGGTGTATCCAGCTAAGTGATCATGTAACATCAGAGATAAACTCTTATAAAAAGAAAGCTATTGAAATTGGTATCAGGGAATCAAAAGGAGAACTGATCGTAACTACAGATGCAGATTGCTCAGTGCTGGCCCCCTGGTTACAAAATATTGCAGACTTTTATACAAAAAATCAATCTGCTTTTATTGTAATGCCCGTCTCCATATATTGCAATAACAATTTGTTCCAGGTCTTTCAGTCATTGGATTTTATGGCTTTACAGGGAATTACCGGTGCCTCTGTTCAAATGAAATTGCATAGCATGTGCAATGGTGCAAACCTGGCCTATACCAGGAAAGCATTTGATGATGTAAATGGTTTTTCCGGGATCGATAGTATTGCCAGCGGAGACGATATGCTGCTAATGCATAAAATTTACAAACATGCTCCTGGAAAAGTTCATTTTCTTAAATCAACAGAGGTTATTGTAGCAACTGAACCTGCCTATACTTTACAGGATTTTTTAAATCAACGCATAAGATGGGCAAGTAAGGCAGATAAGTACGATGATAAAAGCATATTGCCTGTTTTAGGATTGGTTTATCTTTTTAACCTGGTTCTTTTAGTGTTGCCGGTTATAGCCATTTTTAAAAACGGGCAAATGATTTTTTTAGGAAATTCTTTTTCTTTTTTTAGCCTCTGGTTATTTCTTATGGCCTGTAAAATAATTGTTGAATTAATTTTCCTCTACCCGATTGCTGTTTTTTTTAATAAGAAAAAATTGCTTTTCATTTTCCCTTTCCTTCAGCCATTCCATATTCTTTACACAGTTATTGCGGGCTGGATGGGCAAGTTTGGCACTTATGAATGGAAGGGGCGAAAAGTAAAATAAAGAACTTTGATCATGCTGTTTGTACTGGATAAAAATAAACTGGTTTTTCCTTCACCTGAATGGGCTGATGAAGATGGATTACTGGCAATAGGTGGCGACCTTAGTGCTGAGAGGCTGTTGCTGGCTTACAATAATGGAATATTTCCCTGGTATTCAGATGATGAACCAATAAGCTGGTTCTCTCCACACAAGCGATGCGTATTATTTCCGCATAAAGTGATAGTAAGCAGAACTATGAATAAAATTATCGCTGAAGCCTTTTTTGAAATAAAAATAAATACAGCATTTGCAGAAGTTATTAAGAACTGCAAAGAGATAAAAAGGAAAAATGAATCAGGCACATGGATCACGGATGAAATGCTGCAGGCATACATCCAACTCCATAAACTTGGAATAGCTCATAGTGTGGAAGTATGGCGATCCGGAAAATTGGTGGGGGGGTTATATGGAGTGGTCATCAACAAAGTGTTTTGCGGGGAGAGTATGTTCAGTAAAGAAAACAATGCTTCAAAAGCGGCGTTTATATGGCTTTGCCGTAATGGTAATTACCAACTTATAGATTGCCAGGTACAAAACGCATACCTGCTAAGCATGGGTGCTGAAATAATAGACAGGCAATTATATATGGATATATTATCCAGGCATTAAATAATTGTATTTTACAGTATGCGCCAGAATTTTACATTTTCCTCGCAAGCCTGGTTTCGTTTTAAAAAGAACCGGCTTGCTGTGGCAGGATTAATTATCATCACGGCCTCTTTTTTAATAGCGGTATTTGGTTATCTTTTTGCGCCGGATAATACGCCCAACGCAGATCTTCAAACTGTGGAGATACAGGCGAAAAAGCCGGGATATGAACAACTCTTTTTAAAGATCCCTGATAATAATCCTTCTATAAAAAATGGCATTGTATTGCTTTCAGGGAAACGATCCCGTTTTCAATATTTACCCATAACATCCTGGCAGCTAAATGGTGAAAATATCATTGTAGATAAATACATTGATGAAGACACTACTGTAAAGCAATCCTTCAATATTAACATGCTTACCGGCAATAAGCCTGCTGCTATAAAAGAAAATATCATTATTAAAAAATACTGGCTGGGCACAGATGCTTTTGGAAGGGATATATTAAGCCGGCTGATAATTGGAACGCGTGTAAGCCTTGCCGTTGGATTGATCGCTGTGCTCATCTCACTTACCCTGGGAATATTATTTGGTGCACTTGCCGGCTACTACCGGGGATGGGTAGATGAAATTATCATGTGGCTGGTTAATGTAACCTGGAGTATACCCACACTTTTACTGGTATTCGCTTTCACCATGGCTTTAGGAAAAGGATTCTGGCAGATCTTCATTGCAGTAGGCCTTACCATGTGGGTTAATGTGGCCAGGCTGGTACGCGGGCAGGTAATGGGAATTAAAGAATTGGAATTCGTACAGGCCGCCAGGGCCCTGGGTTTTAAAGATACACGTATAATCCTGCGGCATATACTGCCAAATATATTAGGGCCTTTGATGGTTATTGCAGCTGGTAATTTTGCCACGGCAATTATAATTGAAGCCGGTCTTAGTTTTTTAGGTATTGGGGTACAGGCACCTCAGCCGAGCTGGGGATTGATGATAAAAGAAAATTATAATTTTATCATCACCAATAATCCATTGCTGGCACTGATACCGGGTTTTGCCATCATGTTGCTGGTACTGGCTTTTAATCTTCTTGGAAATGGTTTACGGGATGCTGTTGATGTTAAAAATTAATCGGCGGGACAAACCTGAACATTTCTGCAGAAACCTTCTTCTAATGAAATGAATGTCTCAGTTCTGTCGATTCCTTTTATTTTTTGCAATTCATCATGCAATACAGAGCGAAGCTGTGATATATCTTTACATACGATTTCTATGAACATACTGTAATTACCTGTGATATAATTGAGCCGGGTTATTTCGGGGATCTGCATCAGGTCTTTTGCTACAGTATCATACAAAGAACTTTTTTCCAGGTAAATACCGACAAATGCGGTAATATCATAACCCAGTAATTTAAGGTCTACATTTAACCGGGTACCTTTTACAACCTTACATTCCTGCAGTTTTTTAATTCGCACATGAATAGTGCCACCGCTGACAAATAACTTTTTACCCAATTCTGCATAAGAAATTTCTGCATTATCCATCATTTCATGAATGATCTGAAGATCCAGTTTGTCAAGATTTAATTTGGATGCCATTTTTAATGTGCTTTATTGTAATTTTTCAATACCCACCAAGATTAATTAATTTTTATCTAAAGTTTCAAATTAATATTGAATTGTATTTAACTAATGAATATAATTCTTTAGTTTTGTTTTATTGAACGGTTTTAATCGCAACATATTGTGGGGTGATGAAATTTTTGGCAGACATGCCTCCTTGTCTCGGAGGTGAGGGTAACAGGATAAACGTAGTATAGAGCCGGTTTGGTAGCAATACCGGACCGACCGGGGTCGACCACCGAACTTTGTACTATAGCTAACTGCCTCGTGAAGGTTCGATCCCTTCCCCTACAGCAGAATATAACCCGTATCGGATTGATTACTCAATACTGTACGGGTTTTTTAATTGGGGGAGGGTACAGTCTTAGGGGGCACTTTTCTTCGATTTGGTCGCAATTAGTTTCCAGACCTCTACTATTTATTCGAAAGTGGAATAGAAAAGTAATACTCATTTAACCAAGTTAAGATGGTGTATTACTTAATAGCGCTAATTTTAAAATTCTTTATCTTACAGCAAACTAACCAATATATGACTGCTGTTGTTGGGATTCTTAATAAACAGGCCGTTGCTATAGCAGCAGATAGCGCAGTAACTATCGGTGGATCTAACGGTCGGAAAATCTTCAATAGTGCGAACAAGATTTTTACTCTCTCGAAATATCATCCAGTTGGAGTAATGATTTATAATTCCGCGGCATTTTTATCGACTCCTTGGGAAACTATAATTAAGATTTTTAGACAACAATTGCAGAAGACGAGTTATTTGACCTTAAAAGAATACCAGGAGGCATTCATATCCTATTTACGAGCAAAAAGCTCTTTTTGTGATGAGCAAGATCAGAAAAGTTACTTTTTCAACTTTGCATTTGCCTCCATATCTTCCGTAGTTGGTGAAATATTTTCGGCGCACACAGAATTGAGCAACAATGCGACCGACGAAAATAAGGCCGCTCTAATGATTCATGTCAAGGTAAAAATTGAGGAGTATATTGAGCAATTCAGTGATTCAGCTAATTATTGTTCAGATTTCATTGATTATACATTTGAAGAATTTGAACCCTTTGCCGAGGAGGGCATCTCCGAAGTTATTGTCCAAATTTTTGATGCGTATACGCTGATAATTGATGACGATCTTAAAGCGAAGTTGAAGAAACTTATATTTCTATATGTGAAGACCAAAGAAACTTTTACAAGTTTCACAGGAATAATTTTCACTGGTTTTGGTGATCTTGAAATATATCCTAACTTGATTCCTGTAAATATATCGTTGGTTATTGGTACTCGAATTAGGTATTTTGTCGATGAACAAAAGGTAGTAAAAATTTCAAATTTTAATAGTGGGGCTATTTCTCCATTTGCACAGACTGATGTAATTGACACAATTTTAACAGGAATTGATCCTAATTTAGATCTAACGTATCGAGAAAATTTTGAGTCCTCTTTTACAAAGTATAACGCAACCTTGCTCAGAGAAATTGGAGATAATAATAATCCCTTAAAGGCGTTGATAGAAGGGTTAGACATTAACAAAATAGTTTCAGAGTACAATTCCAAAAATCAGGAAACTAAACGCGCTCTCTATATCGAGCCACTTATGAATGCGGTCAGTAGCCTTGCAAAAGAAGACTTAGCTGAGATGGCAGAGAGTTTGATATATTTGACTTATTTAAAGAGAAGAATTACTTTTGCAGAAGAAAGCGTTGGAGGGCCTGTTGATGTAGCAATAATCTCTAAAGGTGATGGATTCATTTGGACAAAGCGTAAACATTATTTTAATCCGGAACTGAATAAACAATTCCTTCATAACTACTTCAATCTATAGCTATGCATTTCACTTCTTTAAATCCGAACGAAAACAGGATTAACGGTTCAAGAAGGGTTTCTTTATCACATCGCACTATATTGAGATTCGATGACAACAAGAGTGAAATAAAACTTGGAATGTCTCCTAAAGAAATTTCTGAAATCGTCTCCGATCATCTAATGAACGAAGTCACGAAACAATTTGAGAAAACAAAGAAAGAACTTCTTGAATCAGCGAAATAACGAAACAATAAAACTACAAATGCCCAAACCAGCTGCCGCTGGTTTTTGTTTTTTGATGGACTTCTAATCTTCGTAATAACACAAAAAAAGCTAAATTTCGAATGAAAATTTGTGAAGAGCGATACCCTTTAAAGGAAAAATAAAATTTATGACAAAAGAAGAGTTACTTAAAAAGAATAAGGAGTTCGATATGGCAATTGATGAATTACAAGAGAAAAACAAGGAGGCCTTTTCTGGGCGAACCGATAAAATCTCTGACCATATTTATGCACGTCACTAATTATTCGATGATAAGGCAGATAACCATACGATTGTTTGGGATAAAAATGCTAACCTACCAGACGATATTCGTCTTGAAGCAGAAAATATTTTTCGTACGATTTATAAAACATAGTGGGCAGTTACTTAATATGAGGAGGTCTTGAATTATTAAAAAGAATTTACTATCAAGCCCGCAATACCTAGATCTTGAATGAAGTTGGCCATTTCTATGAATTAGAGGCACTTACAGAGATTAAAACTCGAAGGCCTTACTATCTTAATTTGCCTATTAATCAGAAACTGCTACTTCATAGCGTGCGTTTTTTTCGTTTCGGGAAGTGATGAAAAAAGTTACTCCAATCTTTCCTCTTTTATAATTTACAAATTCAAAGTTGTCAGGATTGTAATTTTTATATGGAAGCCGTTTGAATCCTCTGGTTACTAATTGTTTTTTGATTACATTATACTCAGTAAAGGTTATCGGCCCTAAATGTAATGAGGTAGAATTGCCCTCGTCCCGAAAAAACAATTGAGTTGTCTCATCATTAGAAACCCATTTATAGCTCCGCACATCATAGGCTCCTGGGCCGGAGTTTGTTAATTCATAACCCTTAGAAGTAAGTGTTCTGCGAAGGTCTGTGAAATCTTTTGTGTTAAGTCTTAATAATTCATCAAGGTTAGGTTTTTGCTCCCAACTATTACAAATACTCAAGAACATAATCCCTAAGGTTAAAAGATTTTCATATTATAGTTTATCGTGTCTATAAAAGCATTTTAAAATTCGGGTTCCGATTTTATAGAAAAGGCCAAAATACCATATTGAATTAAATCCAAAAACGTGGCATTAACCTTTAGAAAATGTGTCTTCAATTGCTCCTTATATTGAGCTATATAATTCTCATTTATTTTGATTCCGCTTTTTTTCAGAAATGTAATTTGATCTTGCATTTTCAAAAGGTTATTTTGATACATTTCAAGTTGAGTTTTAGCAGCATAAATATTATCAATTACCATTTTTACTTTGCCTTCCTTGAAATACAATTTAAAATCGAAATTATAAGGCTGTTCAAAAGGTTTGAAGTCTTTATCCTTCTTTTTTACAGGCGGTTCGAAAAACGTAACGTTGAAGGAAGCATTGTAATGTAATAAACCCAAATCTTTGTCTTCAGATTGTAATGCATCCTTTGAGGACTAAGATCCAAATTTTACCCCGTTGGAATAATAAATTTTGTGTTACGTCTTTTATTTCTTCAATTCTTTCATAGTGAACACGTTGATCGACGATGGGAAATATTGCACTTAATAATGAATCTTGTCCATGGGTAACGTTAGACAATAATAAAAAGATTACAAATGGAAGTTTTTTTAATAATATAAAAAAGTGGTAGAAATTGACTTTCATAATTGCAAAAATTGAACTGTCTAATATACTATTATAAAGTCTGGGGGACACTTTTAGGGGTCTCTTTTTTCATATAAGCCTTATCTTTCTTTTATTCACCTTAATTGTCGGATTTTTTTAAAGTCAGGACAGATAAGGTTTTGGGCTAAAAAGAAGAAAAAGGAAATAAGAAGGTGTCAATCCTTCCCCTACAGCAGATAAACGAATTAACCCTTACTGGTATTACTTGTAAGGATTTTTTATTTTTAAGAATTGATCCGTCCAATGATTAGATTATAATAACGATTTGATCAGAATTTCGGATATAAGATAATTTCTCCTGAGATTTGTTTCTTCATTGCCCTGCTTAAGATTTACCACGATTTGATGCAAATGTTTCTTTACTTTGTTGCCAACTGACTTTAGCAAATCTTACCAGAACATGCAAGCCTCCACTAGTACATTATTACGCGTATTTGCCTTGCTTATTCATGCTTTTTTAAATTTCATACTTATTTCCTGGTTAATGCGATATGATATCACCGGGCAATGGTGGAGTTTTGTTTTGTTCATTTTGCTTTGCCTGGTACTTCTTGTTTTTTTTATCGGGCATATTTTATCTTTCATTCATTTCCTTAAACCAAGATCAGCATGATTTCCTTATTTGTATTTATTGTAGTTTTTTTGATAGCAGCTATTTTAACGGGAGCGTTGAAAAAATCTACATATTCAGATGCGGGAGGGCGTTTTCGCATTAGCGGGCTGATGCGCATTATGCTGCCTTTGATAATTGCAGTGCTGGCAATTATGATAAACCCGGTAGATGTGGAAAGGATCGATGCCGGGCATGTAGGCATTAAAGTGAGTAATGTAGGAGATAACAGGGGCGTAGGTAAAACTGAATACGTAACCGGCTGGGTGATATTTAATTCCTGGATATCTAAGATCTACGAATTCCCGATCCATCAGCAACATATAGATTATGAAGCGGCTGATATAGTTACCCGGGGTGGTTTCCGTGCCACTATAAAACCTTCATTTAATTATTCCATTAATTCTGGCAATGTGGCCGACATGTTCCAGAACTTAAGGGTAGGTGTTAAAGAAATGGAACAAGGCTGGTTGAAAAACGCAATTGTAGGATCAGTGAATGATGTGGCCAACAGGTATACAGTAGATTCAATATTTAATCACCGCGAAGAATTTGAATCTGATATTGTAAAAGAGTGTAATAAACGGGTTTCCAAATGGTTCAATGTTTCCCAATTGCGTACAAACATTATTCCTCCTCAGGAGATATCAGAATCAATTGTTGCAAAAACTCGTGCCATACAGGAAGTTCAGGTTGCAGAAAATCGCCGGCAGGTAGCAGTTGCAGATGCAGAAAGAAAAATAGCGGAAGCAAGAGGTGATTCTGCACAGGCAGTAATACAGGCCGCAGGCCGTGCGGAAGCCATCAAGAAAGAACAACTTTCACTTACCCCATTATATATTGATTATATAAAAGTGCAGAAATGGAGCGGCCAGGTGCCAACAACGGTAGCGGGTAGCAGCGGTTTAATGATCCAGTTGCCTAAAGATGGGAAAGATTAATTAAGTATCCTGTCCGGTATAATTTGGACTCTTTCTTTAAAACACAATATCAGAGCCCTTTAAAAATAAATTTCTTTTAGAATAGGTTCTATTTCATTCCACTTTTGTCTTGATACAAAAGTGGAGCAAAAAATCA
>JBBJMM010000030.1:0-32416 GCA_037720515.1 Ferruginibacter sp. | reverse complement strand
ATAATAAAAGGAAAACGTTGTTGTCATCCTGAGTTTATCGAAGGACGAAGCGTGAACATAATAAAAGGAAAACGTTGTTGTCATCCTGAGTTTATCGAAGGACGAAGCGTGAGCATGATAAAATGTAAACGTTGTTGTCATCCTGAGTTTATCGAAGGACGAAGCGTGAACAAAATATAAAGAAAACGAAATTAAATTATCACTCAGTATAAAATTTATTTTTAAAGACTCTGGTATTGTTTTTTAAAGATGAGACAAAATTATACCGTAAAGTATTAATTAATTACTCATCCTTTCATTTTCTCAGTCCTGCTTATTTCAAAATATTTTTTAAGCCAGCTTTGCCCGGCAGGTATCATCCATTGGTTTATAACCTGTTCTTTAGTAAGAACTGTGTTATTAAAATAAATTGTACCAGCCTCAATAAATTTATTTTCTATTGCATATGAAAGCTGCGCAAGAGGGATCAGTTCTATTTTATTGTTAACGACAAAAGCAAGTGTTTGCCGGTTGAACATTTCTACATTAAATTTCTTTTCAATTTCTTTTATAAGATGTACGGAGCTATCTGTACTGCAGCCACTTACTCCCGAAGCCCTTTCATCTGCCAGGAAAACAATAAATCTTCCAAAAAAAAGAGTAGCAAATCCTTTAACGGGAGTGCCATGACTTTTCCAGGAGGAAACAAAATTCTCAAGCATGGTTTCCATCTCCAGTGCTTCACTGATCAAAAAAAGCCTGCTCGACTGGTATACCCAGGCCCGGGAATTGTTTTCGAATTCTTCAGGAAGGTGTGAAGTAATGTCAAAATTCATAACACAAAATTACTACTATTGAGTTATGTGAAAAGAAGTTATTCGGGATATTGCAATCATTTTTTGTGTTGGATCTTTAAGTGCAATGATAACTGAAATGCCTCTTATTTCATAGAAGCAGCGATCATTTCTGCTATATCCAAAACAGCTACTTCGTTTTCTTTCTCTTTATTTTTTACACCATCTGTGAGCATTGTATTACAAAAAGGACAGGCAGCAGCAATGATATCAGCCCCTGTTGCCAATGCCTCATCAGACCTTTCAATATTGATCCTTACATTTCCTTTCTCTTCTTCTTTAAACATCTGGGCACCGCCCGCACCGCAACACAATCCATTGCTTCTGCATCTTTTCATTTCTATCAGTTCAGCATCCAGTGATTCCAGTACTTTTCTGGGTGCTTCATAAATCCCGTTTGCCCTCCCGAGGTAACAACTATCATGATAGGTTATTTTCTTTCCCTGGTAACTTCCACCTTCCGTCATTTTTATACGACCTTCTTCGATCAACTGCTGCAGAAAAACCGCATGATGTATCACTTCATAATTTCCACCCAAAACCGGGTATTCATTTTTAAAAATATTAAAACAATGCGGGCAGGCAGTAACTATTTTTTTAATGTTATAACCATTCAGAACCTGGATGTTCTGGTAAGCCATCATCTGGAACATAAATTCATTTCCTGCACGCCGGGCCGGATCTCCCGTACACATTTCTTCTTTACCTAATATCGCATAACTGATCCCAACCTTCTCCAGTATGGTTGCAAATGCTTTTGTGATCTTTTGAGCGCGCTGATCAAAACTACCGGCACAACCAACCCAGAAAAGTACATCCGGACTTTGATTGTTAGCCGTCATTTCCGCCATAGTAGGAACATGCATATATTCATTTTACTTTATAAAAGCAAAGTAAACAACAATTTATGATTGATGTTTGAAGTGTTGGGTTTATTTTTGCAAATTACAGGCAAGTGAACAACCTATTAAATAAAATTACTAACTGGGAGGCATGGCCATTTAAGCTTATCTACGCTCCTCTTATACCTGTATGGCTTTGGTATGCTTTTAAATCCCGCGCATTCTGGTTCTTTACTCCCAGTAACCCGAAGTTAACTTTTGGCGGTATGGAAGGAGAACCGAAAAAAGAAATGTACGACCTGTTACCCCTGGAATATTATCCTACTACATTTAATATTTTACCCACAGATAATTTTGAAATAGTACAGCAGAAGATCAAACATTTCCATATAGAGTATCCTCTTATTGTTAAGCCGGAGATAGGAGGGCAGGGAATATTATTCAGAAAAATAGATGATGTAAAAGAATTGCAGCATTACCATAAGCTTGTTCCGGTAGAATACATTATTCAAAGGATGGTAAACTATCCACTGGAGGTAAGTGTATTTTATATCAGGCATCCTAATGAAAAGAAAGGCAGGATCACAGGATTTTTACATAAGATCCCTCTTCATGTTGTGGGCAATGGAAAGGATACACTTGAAAAACTGGTGTCTATACATCCTAAGGCAGCAAAGCGAAAGGCTGAAGTTAAAAGCAAGCATAAGGAAAACTGGAACAAGGTGATTGAAAATGGTGAGAAATATTTTTTAAGTTACGCAGCTAACCATAACCGTGGTGCTCACTTCGTAGATCTGAAAAATGAGATCGATCAGCAACTGGTTGAAGTATTTGATAGTATCAGTTTGCGGATAGGAGACTTTTTTTATGGGAGATATGATATTATGTGTAACAGTATTGAAGATTTGAAAAAAGGAAAGAACTTCAGCATACTCGAATACAACGGCTGTGGCGCTGAACCCAATCACTTTTATGATACCGGTTATACCCTCGGCGGTGCTTACCGCGAAATACTCTTACATTGGAAAGCTTTGCACCAGATCAGTGAGTACAACAGAAGCACAGGTATACAGCCCTGGCCTTATAAAAAGGGGATAAATTACCTTAAAAGAACCACTCGGCATTTCCGGCTGATGCGGGAAGCAGATGACATCATTGCCTGATCAGAAACGTTCACCATGAGTACTTTTAATGATCCTGTTTGTTAACCCTGGTAATTTTTTCATCGTCCTTATAAAAATATTACTAAGCCAGGTTCTGCCAAAGAAACGTTGGATCATACGCCCTGTTCTCAGGCGGTTTTCAAATTGAATATTCCAGGATCGTGTATAATTCTTTTCCATTTCTTCTCTTGTGATCTTTTTATCCAGGAATTGATTGATTATATCTGCTGCTAATTTCCCTGCATGTATTGCCATGCTCATGCCGTTGCCACAAAGTGGAGTTATCATTCCTGCTGCATCCCCCGTAAGAAGTACATGGTTCTCTACTTTATTCTTTTTATCAAAGGAAATATGGGAAATGGTCAATGGCTTACTGTATAAACGAATACTATTGCTGAAGATATTTTTCAGAAAAGGATTTGCAGATAATATATGCTCTTCCATTTTTTCAATTGAGCCGCTTTCTTTTAAATTATGTGCATTCGTAAGGTAACAGAGGCAATATTTGTTGTCTTCTATCTTTGAAAGGCCGCAATAGCCATCCTTAAAATTATGCAATTGTATCGTTTGTTCATCAGCGTTAGTTTCTATATGATATTTTACCCCGATGTAATTATTTAGCTTATTATTTTTTTTGTTTACAAAACTCCGGCTCCACTTTAAATCAATATTGCTTCGTTTTCCAAAACTTCCGCAGCAAACTTTACTTTTAAATATTCCCCCGGGAGTTTGGATCAAAAACATATCATTTTTAAACACTGCATTTTCTACTTTACAGTTCTCTAACAAAATCACGTTTTCTAAAAGCGCTATTTTTTTAAGTTCAGCGTCTATCTTATACCGGCTGATCCCAAATCCTCCGAGAGGCAGATCGGCCACCAAAGTATCACCTGCCGGAGATGATATCAGCAATTTTTTAATAACAGGCAGATCCATATCCTCTAATGGCAGCCCCAGTGATTGAAGGTAATCCCAGCTTTCCATGCTTATGTACTCTCCACATACCTTATGAAACGGATATTGTTCTTTTTCGAAAAGTATTACACGGCGGCCGCACTTTGCAAGTTTGATTGAAAGTGTAAGGCCAGCCAGGCCGCCACCTATTATTGCAATATCATAGATCGTCTCCTTCATAATTTCCTGGCTACAACAAGATAACGGAAAGCCCACATCCATTTAACTGAAGCATTTATACCTGCTGAGTTCAAAATTCTTAACCAATCTTTTTTTAAAAAACCCCGCGTTACCGAAAGAGGAGCATCATTTTTCACAAGATAGGAGCGTGAAAAAAGTGCTGTAAGGATTTTAATTGAATGATACGCCAGGGGGTGACGTTGCAGGTCATTGATGAAAAAACCTTTTACAGTGTTATGTTGCATCCATTGCAACATCTTTACCAATTCTTCTTCTTTAAAATGATGACAAAAAAGGGAGGAAAAAATAATATCCGGTTTTTTACTCATCTCCACCTTAGCATAATCACTAACTATCCAGGTAGCGTTTAATTGGGGATATTGAATTTGCGCAAAATCGATGCATTCTTTTTTAATATCTATTCCAATAAACTGCGCTTTAATATTTACTGATCTGCACCATTTTGCAATGGCTGCTAAATTATCTCCACCCCCGCAACCTATTTCACATATAGTTACTTCATTGTTTATTATACCCAATATTTTTTTTACTCCCTGTATGGTAATTTTGTGTCCACCAAGTAATGTATTTATCTTATTAAGTTCTTTAAGATTTTGTTTTATATCCGCAAATGGAATGTTGTTGCTGTCGAGCAATTCCTTTGTATCTGATCTTTCAGAAAGATTAATCATAAGTGGCAATAAAAGTTTCCATCGTAAGCCCCGGCCCGAATGCTGCCCCAAAGATAACCGGGGATATTTCCCTTGTTTCTTCAAGATCAGCCAGTATCTTTTTTAAAACAAATAGTATCGTTGCAGAACTCATATTCCCGTAGTCATGCAATACATCATAAGAATATTGTAACTCCTCATTTTTGATACCGGTACTTTTAGCAATGGCTTCCAGTATTTTTTTGCCGCCCGGATGGATGCACCAGTGTGTTATATCATTTATATCAACACCTGCAGCTTTGAAAGCTTTATCTGCCAGGTTCTTAAAATCTTCTTTTATCAGATCGGGTATATATCCTGTGAGGGTCATTAAAAAACCTACGGATGATATTTGCCAGGCCATGTCTTTTTTGCCTTTGAAAGATACATCTGAAAAAAAATTTTTAATCCTGATGCCTTTATTATTTGAACCATTATTTTGTACTAACAATGCCGAGCAACCATCGCCAAACAATAAAGAGGCTGTTATGTTATCAGGAGATATATTTTTTTGAAAATGAAGTGTACACAATTCAGTACACACAATGATAACATTCGCCCCCGGTTCATTATTACAAAAAGCATCAGCCATTTTCATTGCCTGTATAGCAGCATAGCAACCCATAAAATTTATGGAGGTCCGCACAATATTCCGTGGCAGATCCATTTCTTCCATTACCTGCAGGTCAAGACCGGGTGCACTCAAGCCGGTACACGTAACAGTTATCAAGTGAGTGATCTCCTGTTTACTTATCTTTCCTTTAATACATTCCTCAATAGTACTCATGGAAAGTATTACTGCCTCGGAGTTAAAGGTCTTCATCCGGTTTTCTACAGTTGGAAATGGTTCCAGGTCATCCATTACAGAAAAAAAACTTCTTTCGACTGCAGGAAGATTAAAATCCGGCAATACTGAATAACGTTCTGCTATACCGCTATGGTCATATAAAAATTTAAGCTTGCGACTTTCCTTCGCATCTTTACTGTATACTTTATCGGCAAAGGAAAATAATTCCCCTTGCCTGTACCTGTACCGGGGTACTCCTGTTGCAATAGAAACTATTTTACTCAAATTTTTTTTATTAAGAAGATAAAAATAAAAGCTGCATTTGTAAAAAAAGATGCGATCAGATTCATACGCATGGTATTTTTAAAATCGGCTGAGCGGGTGTCTTTGTAAACCTTATAGAACCACCAGCAGAAATATACGAGTACCGGAAGTAAAAAGATCTGTAAAATAACAAACTGGTTAACATTTCCCTCTTCATACATATATATGCCTATGGCACTTATGGCCATTAAATATATTGCCGCAGTAAAAATAAACGTTCCTCTGTACCCCAGCTTATAACTTATTGTGGTAACACCATCCTTTAAATCCTGCATGTGCTGGTAGATTTGTGTGAGTGGATAAAAACCTCCTATTAGTAAAGCTGCACCTGTCAATGCTGTTGGCGATACCTGTAAAGACTTAGAAACACTGCTGCCATGCATAACCAGGAAAAAAGTAAGCGCTCCCTGGCACAACAATACAATAATATAACCTGTTACAGGATATTTTTTTAAGCGGATACCCCGGTAACTATAGGCCCTGGATGCAATGATATAAAGAAAAATACCTGCGCAAAAAAAGTTGCTTATGAGTAAACTTAAAAGCAATGCAAGTACATCCAGAACAACTGAAACATAAAAAAGTTGCAACGTAGGTTGTACCGGACTTTTAATACCGCCAATGCTTTCTGTATCCCTGTCCATATAACTGTTATAACCGTTACTTGATGGATATACAAGAAAATGTAAAATAAAAAACACCAGTAAGGCGTCCTGCGTATCTATATCCTTTACCTGGCTGATTGCAAACCAGAATACAGGCATTAAAAAAAAAGAAAAATGGAAACGAAGTAATTGTATAGTTGAAAATTTAAGCATCCTCCTGACTAAATTATGTAATGTTGCTGAATGTTCACAAATGTTGATGATTTTATAAATAATTTTTGCTGCATATCTTTGTCAAATGCATAAAATGCTTCGTATTTTTTTGTGGGGTTTGATGATAAGCTTCCTGGGTTCTTTACCAATGGGTACTTTGAATGTTACTGCTATGCAGATCGGAATACAGGAAAGTATTAAAGATGCTTTGTTATTTTCCTCGGGTTCTCTGTTGGTAGAAATGATCTATGTACGGATATCACTCGTAGCTATTAACTGGGTTAGAAAACAGCAAAGAGTAATGAAGATCATGGAGTGGCTCACTTTTTTAATCATAATGGCCCTGGCTGTAGGAAGTATCATGGCGGCGATCAAAGGTGGAGAAGAATCTAAGAACGTGATCCTCGAAAACAATATGAACAGGTTGTTTTTAGGCATGTTTATGTGTGCAATCAATCCTGTTCAGATTCCATTTTGGTTCGGATGGAGCGCGGTTCTTTTTCAAAAGAAAATTTTGCAGCCGGTAAATATGCAATACAACAGTTATATTATTGGGATAGGATTGGGTACCCTGCTCGGAAATTGTATTTTTATTTTTGGTGGCAAATGGCTTGTTTCAAGATTACATAACAGTGAAGCATACCTGAATTGGGTTATAGGTGGAATATTTGCTATTAGCGCTTTGGTGCAGTTATACAAAATTATAATTCATAAAGACGCGGTTGATAAGATGCAGAATATAGATGAAAAAGACATTCCACCCGAACCGGTTGATGAAGAAGAAGATATTGTGGTGAAGTTGTAAGTAAAAGAAAGTAGTAATTTGGGTATTAGTAATTAGGAATTAGGTGTATAAGTATTTAAAGATAGTAGAAGATTAAACCTAAATCCCATTCCAAAAATTTATCCTTATCACAAGATATTAACTCCAACCTCAGCGCTTCTGCGCCTCAGCGGTAATAAACTAATTCCCTTCCATTTCCGCTGCCCATTTATCTCTTTCATCAGGACTTAACTTCCAGGGCGCAAAATTGTTTTCAATATTACTGAACATTCCATTCCATTCCTGGGGTGCATTGCTCTCCTCCATTACAAGATGTCTTCTCAGTTCAATTATAATATCAAGCGGACTAATACTTACAGGACATTCCTGAACACAGGCATTGCAGGTGGTACAAGCCCTTATCTCTTCAACAGAAATATAATCATGCAATAAACTCCGCCCATCTTCTTTAAAGTCTGGTTTGCTGTGAATGAGTTTTCCAACTTCTTCAAGCCTGTCACGAGTGTCCATCATGATCTTCCGCGGACTCAATAATTTTCCGGTTTGAGTAGCAGGGCAGGCAGCAGAACACCGGCCACATTCTGTACAACTATATGCATCCAGCAAGTTTTTCCAGCTAAGATCCTGAACATCTTTTGCACCGAACTTAACCGGCGCAGCTTCTCCGGTAGGTGCCAGCTCTGGTTGCATCATATATTTCACCTCGTTCTGTACATGTGGCATATTGTCAACCACACCTAATGGTTCCAGTTTTCCATAATAGGCATTTGGAAAAGCGAGTACTATGTGCAGGTGCTTGCTGTAAGGCAAGTAGTTAAGAAAAATAAATATTCCGGTGATATGCAACCACCAGGCAATGCGTTCAATGATCATTAATTGTGATACTGAAAAACTCCCAAATAATGGAGCCAGCATTCCTGAGATGATAAAATTTCCGGTCTCCCTGAAATGCTCATTTGACGGTGATTGAAATTGAATTGCCCGGTCGGAGGCATTCATTATTAAAAAAAGGGACATTAAAATAATCTCTGCGATAAGAATATAATTAGCATCATTTCTTGGCCAGCCTGCCAGATCACGGCTGATAAATCTTTTCAATTTTAAAATATTCCTGCGCGCAAGAAAAATGATGCATACCAATATCACTCCTGCCGCAAGCACTTCAAAAACATTGATAATAACTGCATAGAAAGAACCAAGGCTCTTCAAAAATAATCGGTGTGTTCCCAGTAAACCATCTAAAACGATCTCCAGTACTTCAATATTGATTATTATAAATCCGGCATAAATGATAAAATGCAAAATGGCAACCACCGGATTTCTGAACATTTTTTTTTGGCCCAGGGCTAATAAAAAAAGGTTCTTCCAGCGAAGACCCGGCTGATCGGACAGATCTTCCTTTTTTCCCAAAAAAATATTTTTTCTGATACGGATGATATTTTTAGTAAACATCCAGCTAGCGAGTATTGCTAAAATGACAAATGCGGCTTGTTGTATATATTGCATGCTATCTCTTGGAATCGCTAAGTTAATTAACAAAGAGAATAAAGTAGCTTCTGCAGAGTGTATTAATTTAGTAAACATTTTTTCCTGGTATATAATATTCATAATTTGTAAACTTATAAGTAAGAATGACAGAACAAAACCAGATACTGAGCCGACAAACTGCAGAAAAAAAATTGCGGAGGATGGCATTGGAAGTGGCTGAAAAAAATTATGGTAAAAATGAACTGATACTAATAGGTATAAAGGATAATGGCAGTTTTATAGCCAGAAAAATTGCAGCCTATCTTGATGAGACCGGTGTAGCACAGATAAAAGTAATAGAACTTTCAATAAATAAAAAAAATCCCGGAACTATCACGCTAAGCGAACCGATCAATTTTAATAACAAAGTAATTATACTCATCGATGATGTTGCCAACAGTGGCCGCACCATGTTATACGCCCTGAAACCTTTGCTGGAACAGCTTCCTCATAAAATTCAAACACTCGCCCTGGTGGAACGCACACACAAACAGTTTCCTATAGCTGTTGATTTTGTCGGCATTTCCGTTTCTACCACTTTACAGGAAAATATTGTAGTTGAAATTGAAGAGAATGAAGTAACAGGCGCCTGGATGCGATAATTTCAGATCAGATAGTACCAATCAATTCCTTAATTTTAATGTTCTAAAATCATACATATGAGATCACTTAAATATATCCTTACGATCATTTTTGCATTTGCATTTACACTGGCTAAAGCGGATGAAGGAATGTGGCTTCCTCAACTGCTGCAGAAGTTGAATGAAAGCAGGATGAAAAGTCTGGGTATGAAAATAAGCGCTAAGGATATTTACAGTATAAACCAGGGAAGCCTGAAAGACGCTGTTGTTAGTTTTGGAGGCTTTTGTACCGGTGAGGTAATATCATCAAAAGGATTGGTGCTTACCAATCATCATTGTGGATTCGATGCTATTCAAAACCATTCTTCTTTACAGAATAATTATATACGGGATGGATTCTGGGCTAAAAACAATAAGGAAGAAATAGCGAATCCTGCTTTATTTGTAACCTTTATTGTGCGGATTGATGATGTAACCACGGATGCTATGAAAGGTGTAAGTGCTGGTATGTCGGAATCAGAAAGGCAATCTGCCATTGATAAAAATATCAATGAAATAAAAAAGAATGTAAAAAAGGAATCATCACAGGAAAGTTTTGTACGGGGTTTTTTTGAAGGGAATCAATATTACCAGTTTGTTACGGAAACTTATAAAGATGTAAGGTTGGTTGGGGCACCACCCTCCTCAATAGGTAATTTTGGAAAAGACACCGATAACTGGATGTGGCCACGCCATACAGGGGATTTCTCAATGTTCCGGATATATGCAGGCAAGAATAACAAACCTGCTGATTATTCCACTGATAACATTCCTTATGTTCCTAAAAAATCTTTTTCTATCTCACTGGATGGGGTATCCGAAGGAGATTTTACAATGGTCTTTGGTTTTCCTGGAAGAACAATGGAATATTTACATAGTTCTGCAGTTGAGCAGGTGATGAAAGTTAGTGACCCGGCAAAAATTGCCATCCGCGCTAAAGCGTTGCAGGTAATTGATGGATACATGCGGAAGGATGAACAGATCAAGATCCAGTATGCTGCTAAATATGCAGGTATACAGAATGCATACAAAAAATGGCAGGGTGAAATACTCGGACTTACAGCAAAAAATGCTGTGGAGAAAAAGAAAATGTATGAAGCTACTTTTCAACAAAGAGTAAATGCAAACCCTGAATGGAAAAATAAATATGGTTCTATATTGACTGAATTGGAAACAGCCTATAAAGATATTCAACCCTATGGGCTTGCGCGGGATTATTATACTGAAATAACAAGTAAGATTGAATTGTTTACTATAGTGGCACAATTGAATTCCCTGGTAAATACCTTTGAAAAAGAAGGTGAAGCCGGGTATCAGAAAAGACTTCCTCTTGTTAAAAAATCATTGATGGATCTTTATGGAGAGTATAACGGTACCGTTGACATGAAATTATTTGAAGTGCTGATGGAGATGTATGTTAAAGACCAGGAAGCTGGTTATGTTTCTCCCCTGGTAAATGAAATGTATACTACCTCTGGTAAGCAAACTTCTGGTATAGCTTCCTCACTTTACAAATCAGGTGTTCTTTCTTCTAATGAAAATGTGACAAAGTTTTTGGAAGGCAATTCTGCGGACGTTGTAAATCAGTTGAAAGAAATGCAACTTGTAAAATTGCATAACAATCTTATTAAAACTTACCAGGGTTCGGTACAAGGGAAATTTACTGAAAAGCAGAACCTCATTAATAAACTGCAAAGAACATATATGCAGGCTCAAATGGAAGTTATGAAAGAGAAGATGTTTTATCCCGATGCCAACAGCACCTTGCGTCTTACCTATGGTACCGTACAGGGCTATGCACCCCGGGATGCAGTAAAATTTTCTTATTATACCGATCTGGATGGCCTGATGGAAAAATACAAACCCGGCGATTATGAATTTGATGTACCTGAAAAGCTGCAAACATTATGGAGAAATAAAGACTATGGCCAATATGGTAAGAATGGAATAATGCCTGTATGTTTCATTGCCAGTAATCATACCACAGGTGGTAATTCGGGAAGCCCGGCTCTTGATGCTTTCGGGAACCTCATAGGACTCAATTTTGACAGGGTGTGGGAAGGTACAATGAGTGATATTAATTATGATCCTTCTATATGCAGAAATATTATGGTGGATATACGATATGTTCTTTTTATTGTAGACAAATATGCAGGCGCTTCTCACCTGGTAAACGAAATGAAACTGGTGCATCCAAAATCAAAAACAAAGAAAAACTAAAAAACTGAAAAGCATAAGTATAGTTTTTTAATATCATTAATTATGAGCCAGGCATTTGTAAAAGAAAGCGATGAACAATGGCTACATGAGGTACAGCCTGCCTTACATGCACTAATCGTTTATTTAACACGGGAGAATAATGGCATACGCGTTTACGAGAAAAGTATTGTGATGGATAAAGATAAAAGCCGTGAAGTATATAAAATGAGCAATGGCCTTGATTATGCAAAAGATAGAAATGGAATTTGGGAAGTCGTATAAATTTTTTTTTAAAAATAACCACTACACAACTTATTATATGAATTTTGTTTTATTACTTCTGATCAATGCCGGAATTATATTGCTCGTTTCTAAACTGCTGCCGGCTGTTGTTATACGCGATTTTAAAACGGCTATTATGGTAGCCCTTATAATAGGATTATTAAATGCAACTGTAGGTTTTTTACTTCGCCTGCCTCTTAACCTGGTAACATTATTCTTTCTAACTTTTATTGTAAGATTGCTTGTTACCGCCGTAATAATAAAGATCACAGATAAATTCTTTTCCGGCTTTGAAGTTAAAACGTTTACAGCTGCACTGATACTGGCATGTGCAATGGCAGTTGCAGGTGCTGTTTTTGAAAATTGGATCAGCAAGGAAAACGAAAACCGCAACAGGTATGTTACACAATTGTTTGAAATTTAATTTTAAACCGTAACATTTATAATATGGAACTTCCTGTATTTCCTTTTCAATTATTAAACTGGGATTCGGTATCAGCCGAAGAACATTTAGGCACTACAGGTAAATCAACCTGGAAGGTTATACAAATGGGAAATATCAGGATAAGGTTAGTGGAATATTCTGCGGGCTACAAGGCCAACCATTGGTGCAGTAAAGGGCATATTATCTATTGCATCCAGGGGCAAATGGAAACAGAATTAGCAGATAAACGGGTTTTTGCTATAAAAAGCGGAAATGGATACATGGTTGGTGAGGAAAATGAATCCCATTCTTCCTCTTCCAGGGAGGGCTGTGTATTATTTATCGTTGACTAAAGTGTTCTTAATATTATATTATAGTTATCTCTTTATTTTATAGGATTATTGGTCGGGATTTTGTTTAAAAGATATTAACTAAAATAGTTAATATGCCACTTAATAATAAACCAGTTTTCAACGATAAAAATACTCGTGATAAGATTGACCTGCATTTAAGGGATATAAACGATGAGATCTCAGAAGAGGATATTGCCAATGTTAAAACAGATGTAACTCCCGATATAACTGAATCTGAAATTGATGCAGTTGCAGAAGCTGATCATATTGTTGAGGAACACATTCATGAAGATGAAAAAAAGGATAATGAAGATGGTAATAATTCCAACACTGTTGAGTCTTCCTGGGATATATTAAAATAATTTAAATGATCATTAAAGTAAGGTCCCCGCATTCGTGGGGATTTTTTTTTGAATCAGAAATGATAAGATCATTTAAAAATGAAACCAGTTCCACTTTAAATTGCCGGCGGAATATTCAAGGGATGGGGTGGGAAATTTTACAATATTGAGGATGGTAAGCGCAAATTTTACACCTTTCTTATTGGTTTTTATTTTACTCAGGTCAACATCCGGTGCCAGGTACCATTGCCTGTAGCGCAATACATCCGGCCTGTTGAAACTGATATTTCCAAATTTATCCCTTGCAGTATTTTCGCGCGCACCAAATAAACCTTCAACTCCCGTTCCTACAGATAACTGAAGCCAGGAGGGTAGATCTGAAGAAGGAAAAAAAGATTTCAGTGTTCCACTCAGCCAGTAGGTTTGCCCGTTATAATCTTTTAAAAAACGTTCGGGATTGCTTTTACCGAAAATAGTATTGCTGCGTTCATTTAATAAAGGGTCGGTATAACGTTTACGGTGAAACGACCATTTCAGGTGAATGCGCTGTTCATCCCAGGCCAATTCCTGGGCAACCAATAATCCACTCCCTAAAATATTCGCCCCGAAATCACTCCAGCTCCAGCCCCATTCTGCACTGAAGCCATCAAGTGATTCAATTACCGTCTGGTATACAGCGCCACTCATGCCGCCCAGCCAGATCCTTTTTTTCCGGTTTATTCCCGTCCAGCGCCAGAGTTCCATACTTGCCTTACTTTCAGCATAGGCACTGTAAAGGTGGCCTATCTTATCCATCTGTTTCCATTCTTTGAAATCATTGAAAGTATGAAAACTGCTTTGAGGATAATCATTATACCAGGCCGCGTATAAACCCGCCATCGCTGCACTGTAGCCCACAATATTTGTGGCAGTAATTATTTTTATTCTTTTTTTATTGTAGGGATAATTATAGAAACCATTTTCTTTTATTTGTAAGGCAGGTGTTGAGGTATCAGCTACAGTTAAAGAATTTATTTTTTTCTGTTCTGGTAAAGTTGTGGCAGAAACCGGTACACAATTTATAAAAACAAAAAAAAAGCAGCATATAGATTTAAATGTACAAGGGAGTGACACAACATAGGATGAATAAAAAGGTACAGCAGGCTTCATAAAAAACAAAAATACAGGTAAGTAGCTTAATGAGGTACGAATAATATATTTTTGAGATGTTAATGATCATATATGGAAAAAATCATCCAGGATAAAATAGATATCTGGCTTACTGGTAATTACGACGACTCTGTTAAAGAAGAGATTAGAAGATTACAAAAAGAAAATCCAGGGGAGCTTGAAGAAGCATTTTACCGCAACCTTGAGTTTGGTACCGGTGGATTGAGAGGTATTATGGGTGTGGGAACCAATAAAATGAATAAGTATACAGTGGGAATGGCCACCCAGGGATATGCCAATTATTTGAAAAAATGTTTCAGCCATCCGGTAAGTGTAGCCATAGCTTATGATTGCCGGATTAACAGCCGCGAATTTGCTGAGATAACTGCCAAAGTTTTTGCTGCAAATGATATAAAAGTTTATTTGTTTGAAAGCCTGAGACCCACCCCCGAACTAAGCTTTGCAATACGTTATTATAAATGCAAAGGTGGAGTTGTATGCACCGCAAGTCATAATCCCAAAGAATACAACGGGTACAAAGCCTACTGGGACGATGGGGCTCAAATGGTACCACCGCATGATAAAAATGTGATACTGGAAGTAGAAAAAATAGCTTCCGTTGACGATGTTAAATGGGATGGCGGTGAAAAAAATATAATTCCCATCGGTATTGAAACAGATAATGCATACCTGGATATGCTCGTGGAGCTGAGTGTTTATCCTGAGATATGCAGGCAACAACATAACCTCAAAATTGTTTATACACCTATACATGGTACCGGAATTACCCTGGTACCGGAAGCGCTTATACGCTTTGGATTTACCAATGTGCAAATTGTTAAAGAACAAAGTGTGCCCGATGGAAATTTTCCAACAGTAATATACCCGAACCCGGAAGAAAAAGAAACAATGAGTATGGGCCTAATCCAGGCGGAAGCAGCAAATGCAGATATTTTATTAGGTACAGATCCTGATGCTGATCGGGTAGGTATAGGACTGAAAAATAATTTAGGTGAATGGATACTTATGAATGGCAATCAAACGGCCCTGCTGGCTTTCAATTATATGATCGAAGCAAGAAGTAAAAAGGGGATCGCGCAGCCAAATGATATGGTAATAAAAACTATCGTTACAACTGACATGATCGATAAAATTGCAGCAGAAAACAATGTGGCTTGTTACAATGTTCTAACGGGGTTTAAATGGATATCCTCTTTGATCAAAGAAAAAGAAGGGAAAGAAAATTATATAATCGGGGGAGAAGAAAGTTTTGGACTAATGATCGGGGATAAAATAAGGGATAAAGATGCGGTAAGTGCAGTGGCAATACTGTGTGAAATGGCTGCTTTTGAAAAAAGCAGGGGAAAGAGTTTATTTGACAAACTAATAGAGTTGTATATCAGGTATGGATTTTATAAAGAAAGCCTTATTAGCGTAACTAAAAAAGGTATGAATGGAGCTGCCGAAATAGCTGCTATGATGGAACAGTACCGCAGCAATCCTCCTTTTTCAATAGATGGGATCGCCGTTGATACACTTATCGATTACGAACTACAGGAAGGTAAACAACTGGGAAATGGTAAAACCTGGCCAACAGGACTTCCAAAAAGTAATGTGCTGCAATTTTTATTAAAGGATGGTACTAAGATATCAGCTCGCCCAAGCGGAACAGAGCCGAAGATCAAATTTTATTTCAGTGTAAATACTAAACTTATAGCTGCAACAGAATTCGATACTGCAGAAAAATTACTGGATGAAAAAATAAACAGGATAAGTAGTGAACTCGGATTGCAATAAAGGCAGAGGCATTTATTTATTAATGTTGGTAAAGCAGGTGTTGTAATGAGAAAATTTGAAGACAGTTACCGGCATAAAGGGATGCGAAAAAAGTTAATGGACATACTCCGGGAAAAAGGTATCAGGGATGAATCTGTTTTGTCGGCAATGAACAATATCCCCCGCCATTATTTCCTGGATACAGCGCTGGATAATATAGCTTACCAGGACAGGGCCTTTCCTATTTCTGATGGACAAACAATATCACAACCATACACGGTAGCTTATCAAACCCAGTTGTTACAAGTAAAACCCCAGGATAAAATACTTGAAATAGGAACTGGAAGTATTTACCAGGCAACTGTACTATCAGAAATGGGTGCAAAAGTATTTACTATTGAACGGCAAAAAAATTTATACGATAAAACAAAAAGCTATGTTTTCAAAAATAAATACAACAGTTTAAAATTTTTTTATGGCGATGGTTTTGAAGGTTTGCCCACTTATGCGCCGTTTGATAAAATAATCATAACCGCAGCCGCGCCTTTTATACCACCAAAATTAATTGAACAATTAAAGACAGGAGGAAGCATGGTGGTACCGGTAGACGAAGGATCCCATCAACGGATGTTGCGAATAACAAAACAGGCAGATGGGCAGTGGAATGAAGAAGCATTTACAAATTTTTCATTTGTACCTATGTTGGGTGGTAAGAATGGTTGAAGAAAAAGAAGAAATTAAGAATTAGGAATCACTATTGTCCGGTTAAAATGCTGTTGATTCGGCCTCATAAAAAATCCGTTAAGAAAATTGAAGCGGAAGGCGTTAAGAAGAAAAACAGGTGTTACTAAAGCCAGGTTATATTATTAGCTTGTAAGTCGCACCTGGCTTGGTTTTTATATGAAGATGGAACTTGTTTTTCTTTAGCCTGCAGCTTCAATTTTTAGGATTTTTTATGCAGCCTTGATTTTTTGCTCCACTTTTGTATCAAGACAAAAGTGGAATGAAATAGAACCTATCCTAAAACAAATTTCTTTTTAAAGGGCTCTGGTATTGAGTTTTAAAGAAAGAGTATATTTTTACCGGACAGTAGTAATTAGGAATAAGTAATTAGGAAAAGAAATTGCAAATGAAAGTTACTCTTTGTAAACCCAAATCCCCTAAACCTAAACTAAACCAAAATCCCTTTAATCCTAAACCCTAAACTAACACTAAACCCTAAACTAACACTAAACCCTAAACTAATTCTAAACCCTAAACTAACCCTAAACCTAAACCTAATCCTAAACAACAATCAGCATGCGGTTTTTTTCACGGCTTACTTTTCTCTGCAATATTTGCTTTATCATCATGGTTATTATGCGGTATATAGAAATTGGGAAAGCAAAGAACAATTCTGAAGCGGTCGTTAAACTTCCTTTCATTCAGAATACATTAATTGTTTTGGGGTGGACTGCAGTATTTCTTAATCTGGTTTTTGTGATCATAACGATCTTTTTGTTTTTATTTAAAAAAACCAACCCTGTACCCAGGTGGATCATTATCATTAACCTTTTAATATTTGCCTGGCAGATCGCCTATCATTTTAATTTTTACTGAGCATGATACATACCATTTTACAAAACAGGGGCACTCGTTTATTTTTAATATTAAGCGGGGTTTTTATAACCTGCGCCTTGCTTGCTGAAGTAATTGGTGTAAAAATATTTTCCCTGGAAGATACTGCGGGAGTTCCCAGGGCTGCAATCAATATATTCGGAAGCCCTTTTAGTTTTCATCTTACTGCTGGTGTTATTTTATGGCCGGTGGTATTTATAATGACGGATATTATTAATGAATATTATGGTCCCAAAGGAGTAAAATTTCTTTCTTATCTCACCATTTGTTTAATAAGCTTTTCATTTCTGGTTTTTACCATGGCAATAAATTTAAAGCCATCGGAATATTTTACAATAGGGAACGGAATAAGTGAACCGGATAATGCTTTTAGAGGAATATTCGGGCAAGGCTTATGGATAATCATAGGCTCCCTGGTAGCTTTTTTTGTAAGCCAGTTACTGGATGTAATGATATTTCACCGTATAAAAAAAGCTACAGGTGAAAAGCGAATATGGCTCAGGGCAACGGGTTCTACGCTCTTATCTCAACTGGTAGATAGTTTTGTTGTTTTGTTCATTGCATTTTATATAGGCCGCAGGATCGATACAAACCAGGGAGATGCCTGGAGCCTTCAGCAGATCCTGGTAACGGGCACAGGAAATTATATATATAAGTTTATCATTGCTATTGCATTAACACCCTTGATTTATTTCATGCACAGCCGGATAGACAAATACATGGGAAAAAAAGATGCCCTCGAAATGAAAAATGCTGCAATGGGAAAAGGAAGTTAATATGCAATGATTAATAAGTTGGTATAACGTATGCTGTTACCTTTGTTTCAATATGATTAAAACACTACAAGTCTTTTGTAAATTTTTTGTGGTTGTCATCATTCATTTTTTACCTGTGTTCACTTATGCCCAGGTAGAGGATACATTTTTTTTAGCTAAAAAGAAAGGAGTATTAGGCAGGATAGGGCGAAGCATATCTACAGGCTCTACAGATATCGAACCGGTAAGAATTGACAATCCTTTTATAAAATTTGCCGGAAAAAAAATCGCTTCCATTGAAATTGTAGCGTTGGGTCTTAACAGGAATATCAATGATACAAATGAATTAAAAAAAAATTTCCTACTGCGTATTGCAGATAAATTTCATAAAAATACCAGGGAGGCTGTTATCCGTAAAAACCTTTTTTTCCGGGAGGGCGATCTCTTAGTGCCATTAATGTTATCAGACAATGAGATATATTTAAGAGACCAGGTTTTCCTGCAGGATGCTCTTATAATAGCTCTGAAAAATTTTATAGACAGCAACGAGGTTGATGTGATTGTTATTACCAGGGATGTATTTTCAATTGGAGGCACAGTAAGCATGAATTCTTTTAACCAGGCCGCGGTGGAATTGAAAGAAGAAAATGTTGGGGGATCGGGCTCGAAGATCGCTATACTGGGATTATACGATAAATTCAGAAATCCAACAGCCGGTTTCGGGGCAGAATATATAAAACGAAATATTAATGGAAACTTTTTAAACTGGAAAGTGGGATACAATAATTTTAATAATTCTTACAGCAGTCAGCGAAAGGAAGAAACTCGTATCTATTCTTCTATAGAAAGGCCATTGGTTAGCCGGTATACCAGGTGGACAGGTTTGATTGAATGGGAATACAACCTCTCAGCTAATACTTACAGCGATAATAAATTTGATTCTGTTTATAAATACAGGTATGTAAGAACTGATATTTGGGGAGGATATAATATTGGGGCAGGCAAAGAAAAATTAAGTGACAATATCAACAGGCTTAGAAGTTTTGTTGCACTCAGAACATTGTACACTCATTTTTACAGCAAACCTCTTATATATCGCCAAACCTTTAATTATAATTATGCTGATATAAACGGGGTTCTATTTGCCTACAACTTATATAAACAAAATTTTTACCGCGCGAATTTTATTTATGGTTTTGGCAGATTTGAAAGCATTCCGGAAGGATTACACATTGCTGCAACAGTGGGCTGGACAAATAAGGATGGGAAAAAAAGGAATTATTACGGATTAAGCGGAGAAGCGGAAAAATATACGAAAAAAGGAAAATTTTATTCTTTTAATATTAGAGTAGGCGCATTTTCTTATTCTAATTACCTGGAAGATATAGACCTTTTAATGAGTATTGATCATTTCACTGGACTGATGAAAATGGGAACTCATTGGAGAAACAGGAATTTTTTTAATATAGCTGTTACCCGACAGTACAAACATTTTCTAAGCCCACCATTATTTCTGCAAAGTGATTTTGGACTGCCTTATTACCACAATGGTTTTGTAGAAGGTAATTTTAGATCTGCGGTAAAAGGTGAATCTGTTTTTTTTAATCTCCGGAAAGTGCTGGGTTTTCGTTTTGCTCCTTTTGTTTTTGCAGGCTCAAGTTTTATCACACCGGTTGGGCAGCCTCTAACGAAATCAAAGGCGTACACTGCTTTTGGTGGAGGTTTTCGTACACGTAATGAAAACCTTGTGTTGGGAACAATTGAAGTGCGTTCTTATTTTTTTCTTAAAAAGACCTTTCCTGAAATGAAGAGCTGGAAAATTGATATCTCCACTAATATTAAATTTAAGAATAACAACAATTTTATACAACGACCAGATTTCGTTAATACCAACAAATAGATGTTCTCTAAACAGGAAGCAACATTGTTGCGCCAGCAATTCTGGACAAATTTAGGAAAGTATCTTAGTCCGGTTAATTCAGCAAATGGTGAAAAAATTAACTGGATAAACTATAAGACCGGCGTACGTTATATTCGATTTATAATGGAGGCCGGTGATAATTCTGCCCGGGTAAGTATTGAAATTTCCCATCCCGATCCTGTTTTGCGAAATCTCTTTTACCAGCAATTCAATATTTTAAAAACAAGACTTGAGGAAAGTATTGGATGTATTTTGTCCTGGGAAAATGAAGTTCTTACAGAACATGGAAAGCAGGTAAGTTTCATACAGGATGAAATAACCGGAGTATGTATTTATAAAAAAGAAGACTGGCCAAGGATCATTCCTTTTTTTAAAAGTCGTATGGTAGGGATGGATCTTTTCTGGACAGATTATAAAGAAGTTTTTGAAATGACAGGCTGAAATTGACGCTCGCCACTGGTATCCTCACCATCACGTTATTCTTAAAATGATGGGTACCACCATCATGGTATTTTGGTGACATTGGCAAAGAACTACCACTCATAAAATAAAATATAAAAAAGCCAATTGATATTTTTAGTTTTAAACGAAAGTTATCGTATATTAATGTTCTAAATTTAAAAGCCATGAAACATAAAATTTTACTTTTGGTTTTTGTTTCAGCGTTTATCCTTAACGCTGCAGCACAAAAAAGATCTAAATCCATTACCGCTTATGCAATCACAGCCGTTGAAAAAGGTAACAGTAAATGGACAGAAGTTAAACTCATTGACTTGAATTCCGGTGAAGAGATTCAATCTGTATATAAAAGTGCAGATGAAATAGCTATTTTAAATGCACGCACACTAAAACCTGTAATCAAGAAAGAAGGTTTAGTAAAAGAATTTAAATTAATAAAAACTCCGGCAAACAATTTTAAAATAATAACAGATAAGAAATTAAATGAACTGCCACTTACTGAAATCAATACTTATACACGCACCGAAAAAGAAGTGATCATACGCAAGGTTCGTACACGTATGAATTCAAATGCTCCTTTTGCAACACAGTCGGCTGCCTGTGCTTATGATAAAAAGCATGGCAGGCTTTATTATACACCAATGGGAATAAATCAGCTTCGTTATATTGATCTTAATTCAAAAAGCCCGCAGGTTTTCTATTTTGAAAATGAACCAATGGGTGTATTATCGGATCCTGGTGATGCTCCCAGCCACATAACCAGGATGGTAATCGGAGGTGACGGTAATGGATATGCGCTAACGAATAACGCTCAACACCTGATACGCTTTACCACTAACAAAAAAGCGGATATAACAGACATGGGCGCATTATCCGATGATGCAAATAATGGTACAAATTCTGTTCATAGCGGAAGTGGATATGGAGGTGATATGATTGCAGACAGATCCGGCAATCTTTATCTTATTACAGCTAACCGTTCAGTTTTTAAAATCAACATTGATTCCCGTGTGGCCACTTTTAAAGGATCTATAAAGGGCTTGCCCCAGGGCTTTACAACAAATGGGGCGGCTGTTGAAAAAAATACAAATGTGATTGTTACAAGTTCTACTCATACATCAGGTTATTATATGTTTGACCTTAATACACTTCAGGCTCAAAAGATTTCTGAGGCTGAAAGCGTTTTTAATGCCTCAGATCTTGCCAATAGTAATTTAATATCAGACAGTAAAATAAAAAAAGAAATACCACAAACACAGAAAGAAGAAGCAAAAGAATTTTTTCAGTCAAACGGCAGGCAGGAAACTCCAATCATTGCTGAGAATAAAATGACTGTGTTTCCTAACCCTGTTACGAACGGTGTAGTAAACCTTTCTTTTAAAGAATATTCTTCAGGCAGGTATGAAATACAGTTTATGGACCTTTCGGGGAAACTTATACAGGAGAGGGCAGTTTATCTTAATAGTAAAACACAGGTTCAGGAATTGAAACTACCGGCAAGTTTATCAAAAGGCAATTACCTGGTTAAAGTGGTAAATGAAGCAGGGAAGGTTATAAATGTTGAAAAAATTCTTTTACAATAATTGTATTATGTTCATTAAGCCATTCGTAATTGCGGATGGCTTTTTTACTGCCATTTTTTTATTCCTCCCCGGCAAAAATCCAATTCTGTCCTGACCAGGTTTTTTTCAATACTAATTGTTCCACTGCTGGAGTTCTTATCTCTGTTCTTTTTACCCTGCTTAGTTATAAGTGTGGATAATTCATTTAAAAATTTCTTTTTCACTAAGGGCTTTAACTTTATAAGCGAAAAAAGAACTTTGTATTCACCTTCTTTTCCACAACCACTGGCTATAAATGCAGGGATAACAACTTTATTGGTTTTATTGAATTTTTTATGAAAGTCTTTTAGGAAATCATCACTTGCGGTACCGCAACACATGCTTCCAAAAGAAACAGCCGTCTCATAATTTACACGTTTTTTATTAGTTTCCTGGCCAATTACAGCCAATGAAAAAAGCAACAATGCAGAAAGTAAGTAAATATTTTTCATTAAAATTTATTTTAAGATCGCGTTTACACATAAGGGTTTAAATGCATAAATAAATTTATGTACAAATTATGGCCAATTTTAGTAATAAGCTTTAATTGATCAAATAAAAAGCCGCCCGGTAAAAGGCGGCTTTTTAGAAAAGAATATAATTATTTAAATTCTGCCATTACACTTATTTTAGGTTCTGCCGCCACTTTGCCCCCCGTGATAGCTCCGCCTTTAATATCAAATTCTTCCAGCTTTATTGTAAAATCCGCAGAGGCTGTTATCTTTTTCCCGTTTACTTCTATCTTACCTGTTGTTTTAACAGGCTGCGTTTTTCCATGAATGCTAAGATCACCCTGAACTTCAGCAGGGTAGATGCCATCTTTTTTAAAATTGATAGCCGAAGTATTGTTAATCTTCCCTTTAAATGTAGCAGTGGGGTATTGTTCCGTATCCAGCCATTTTTTCTCATTGAAATGTTGCTGAATGGTAGGATTAGAAAATGCAAAACTTTTCATGATCGCTTCAAATGCAAGCTTACCGGTTTTAGTATTCAATGCCGCTACTACGGTTTTGTTTTCTGCTTTGGGCAATGCATCTTTAGGAGTTGTTGCGTCAAATATTATTTTAGCAGATGTGGTGGTCTTTTTTTGGGCAAACAGGGTAGTTGTTGCCATTGAGATCGCAAATAACAGAAATGTTTTTTTCATTGATTTATTATTATTGGTTAGGATTAAATTAATTTAAAACGCATCTTTTAAATGTTATAAATACTGATTCAAGAATTTCACTATATGCACCACCACTACATGATCCTTTGATTTTTATTTTTTCCCCTTCCCTGATTTTCTTAGCTTCTGCAATATTCTGATCCTGGAATGCAAAAATGATGTAAGCTCCACTTTCTTCATTACTAAATTTAATATTTACTGAAGTATCTACAGTTTCTGTTTCCGAAACAATACCACTCACAATAAGAATTTTATCAGCATATTTTACATTGGCTGCAGTTGCATTTTTTTCATATTCCCGGATAAGTTCAGTTGCATCAATAGTAAAATGTGCCTTTCTTTTTGTTGTATCAGTGAATTTCTCATTAAATACGTACCATACAAAAACAATGGCACCTAGTATAACCATTACAGTTAAAATCAAGGAATTTCTCACCCATACTTTCATAAAATTCTAATTACTGTAAATATACAATGTTTGAACATTGAAAATACACTTAAGCTATAGCATGTTAATATAAATTTTGGAATGAAAAAGGTTTTCTATAGCGGTATACGTCTGTTTAATGTAATAATTCAGAAAAGAGAATACTAACATACAAAACCGTAATTACCATTCGTACGTATGGTAATTAACACACCAATGTAAAAAAATATGAATTTATTCACATTTTATTAGCAATAACGTTAAACAACATATATTTAGAACAGAGTTTTCCAATCATAATCTATATAAACACCAAAAACACATTGTATGAATCGAATCTTATTTTATCACAGATTTCTTTTCCTTTTTTTTATCCTTTTGAGCAGTTTTTCCTCATTTGCACAGAAAACGCAGGCTCAATCAGATGAATTGAAAAAAAGGATCGTCGCTGATCCGGCAGTTAAAGAAGTAGAATTTTCAAAGGTGTTAAAAACACCTTCATTTATTTCATTCCAACCAGGAATACCGGCTAAAGCAACAGTAGAACAAACTTTGCGGAATTATTTCGAGGTTTCCCCTTCAAATGAGATCCGACTTATAAATTCCAGTACTACCAAAGGTAACCTGACAATTGACCGTTACAAGCAATTTTACAAAGGTTTACCAGTAGTACATTCTGCTTATGTTGTTCTCAGCAAAGGAGGTAAGGTAATTTCTGTTTCTGCGGAAAGTTATCCTATCAATGAATCTTTTTCAGCCGTACCCGTACAAACCGCTGATTTCCTCAGAACTAAAGCACTTGATTTTGTGAGAGCCAGCAAATATGCATGGGAAGCCATTGAAGAAGATATGAAACGTTTTGCAGGTAATAAGGAAGCTTTGGACAGGCTTGAAAAATTAAGAATTCAATACTTCCCCCAGGGAGATCTTGTAATTGCGAAAGATGTTTATGGAGATGGCCAGGCTCATCTTGCTTATATGTTTGATGTATTTGCCGTGGAACCTATCGGTCGTTACAAAATTTATGTGGATGCACAAACAGGTAAAATTTTATTAAGCGATGCTGTAATAAAGCATGCTGATAAGATCAAAAGAAATCCTCTGGAAATCGTAAAAGACATTCCTAATTTCCTTTACTATAATCTTGCATCTTTAGAAACAGTGACAGGGCCCCTTCAGGCTAATGCCTCTTTGCTTACTACCGGCCAAACACGCTATGCCGGTACCAGGAATATTTACACTACTAAAGTGGAAGTTTTATTTACAGCAAATGATCCTAATAATCCAAATGCTCCCCTCCAATACAGTGGTGTTGATCCAAGGGTTCCGGTAACAGGACCAGCTACTGTATATATACTTAAAGATGATACAAGAGGTGGTGGTGTAGCAACTTATGATTGCAACGCTGTAGGTGGTGCACCTCTTTCTTTACCAGGTGTTCATGACCAGGCATTGGCATTTGTAGATAGAGATAATATCTGGAAAGACGAATTAACTCCGGGAACTCAGGAAGACCTGATAAGAGGAGCTACTTCTAATGGAAGTGTAGGAGCAGATGAGGCAAGGAACGACGATATTGCAATTGATGCACATTGGGGAGCTGAAATGGTTTACGATTACTGGAAACAAGTTCACAATCGTTTAAGCTATGACAATAAAAATACTTCTATAAGAAGTTATATACATTATGGTCCTGCCTATGACAACGCATTCTGGAACGGTAGTGTTATGACTTATGGTGATGGTAGCGGAACCGCTGTGAATTCAGGGTTCCGACCTTTGGTTTCATTAGATGTATGCGGTCATGAGATAGGCCATGGCGTTTGTTCTTTCACTGCGGACCTTGTATATGAAAAAGAATCCGGGGCTATGAATGAAGGCCTTAGTGATATTTGGGCTGCGTGTGTAGAACGTTTTGTAAAAGTAAATGTAGATGCAACTTTAAATTATCAGGAATTCCAGATAGGAGAGCAGATTGCCGCTGATAATATCGGACTGCGTCGAATGGATAATCCTAAAGCTAAGACCGACCCTGATACTTATGGAGGACGATATTTTCAACCTATTAATTGCACACCTACACTTGCTAATGACCAATGCGGAGTTCATACCAATAGTGGTGTGCTTAACAAATGGTTTTATTTAATGGTAAAAGGACCAAATTCAGCATCCGGTTCTCCTTCAGTTACTGATGATGGAAGAGCTGATGCAGGTACCACTGTTCCTTTAGAAAATATAGGTAACAATTATGGAATTTTACCTGAATTTATTGGACTTGGTTTTGACAAAGCAGAAGCCATTACCTATCTGATGGAATTAAGCTTAACTCCCAATGCAACATTTGCAGATGCAAGAATAGCTTCTATTAATGCCGCCAAAGTTTTATATGGCCAATGTTCCCAGGAAGTACAAACAGTTACAGATGCCTGGTTTGGTGTAAACGTGGGAGCAGCCTGGGCAGGATGTACAGCCCCTCCTTTATCAGTAAACATTTTGCGTTCAACTGTTACAGAAGGTTCAGGAGATTGTGGTTCTTTTAGTGAATATACTATTGGGGTTAGCGTAGTATCAAATACACAGCCTGCCACAACAATTAATTTTACAGGTGGTGCAGGAAGTACAGCTGAACCGCATGATTATGAATTTTCTCCCTCATCGGTTACTTTCAATGCAGGAGAGACAGGTAACAAAACTGTTATACTGCGTATATTCAATGATGATATGGTAGAAGGTACTGAAACCATTGATATAACTACTACCAGTACAAATCCATTAGGAAATACTACAAATACAATAACTATTCTGGATGATGATGTACTTCCCAGGTTAGGTAATACATTTACGCTGCTTACAGAAAATTTTGAAACTGTGGCAGATGATGCTTTGCCAACAGATTGGGTAAGGGTTGATAAAACAAATCCTTCCGGTGGTGTTTGGAATGTTAGACAAACTCCGGGTGCTTCAACAATTACATGGCTTACCAAAAGAGCTTATGTATATAATCCTAATCTTCCTACTGCTTCTAAAGGACAGGCATTATATGATCCAAATGTAGCTTCACAAATAATCCTGCGTACAAAATTAATTGATGGAAGAGGATTAGACAGTATCCGTTTACAATTTGTATGGAGCGCGGGTGGTGAAACTGCGTGTGCGCCTGCCTGTGACTACGGTGATGTGGTTTATTCTCTTGATGGTATAAATTTCAATCGTTTTGATTCAGATACTACAGGAACAACCGGTGGAGCATCAGAACCTTTGTTTTTAAGTCCGATCGATTCCACTTATGATCAGATATTACCTGAAGTAGTTAGTAATAAACAATTTTATCTTGGATTCCAATGGACAAATGATGCTCTTTTAACCCTTAATCCGAACAGTATAACGATAGACAATATCGTTGTTACAGGTCAGGGCAGAAAGATTGAAACAGATTCAGCTTCTGCTGTAACTACACCGGTAAGAGTAGAACCCGGTAATCCGATCTTCTTTTATAGTGAAGATGACAAAGGCTTGTTATCTAAAATGATAAATGCAAGTGCTGATCTGGGTTGTGTTAAAGATACTTTGATACAAACCGGTAATGGAGTTGTTCCTTACAGCGGTGGATTGCGTTCAAGAAAAGTATTTGATATTGCTCCATTGGTGCCCAATACAAGCGCTACCTATACTTTGACCTTGTACCTGACAACAGCTGAACTTACAGGCTTTGCTCCACCTTTCAGTAACTTAAGAATATTGAAATCAAATGCAGCAAATATTGATCAGTCCAATTTAACCAATTCAGTTATTGTTACACCAATACTGATCGATTCATCTGCACAGGGATTTTATGGTTTTGAAGCTACATTTACCGGCTTCTCTAAATTTGCCATAGTATCTCCGGGTGTTGTACTTCCTGTTAATCTTACCACTTTCAATGCTGTTAAACAAGAACAACATTCAAAGCTAACCTGGGTAACAACAGGAGAGATCAATCTAAGTAATTACTCTGTAGAGCGCAGTGCTGATGGTGTTATTTTTACAGCTATCGGTTCTGTAAATGCCATTGGAAGTATTAATCAGCAGACTTATTATTTTGAAGACAATCAACCATTGAAAGGTAAAAACTTCTACAGGTTAAAAATGATCAATACAGATGGTACTTTTAAATATTCTACTATCCGTACTTTGAATTTTGACAGGAATAACATATTTGTTATGAGTCCGAATCCAGCACAAAGCAGTGTTACCTTACAGTTTGATGAGGTGATGAACAATGCAACGATTCGTATCAGCAATCAACAGGGCCAGGTTGTAAAGCAACTTATAATGAATGGTTCTGATAGAACTGATGTTAATGTATCCGATCTTGCAGCAGGAGTATATCTTGTGAATGTAACATCTGGATCTTTCCGTCAGCTTTCTAAATTGGTTATAAGCAGATATTAATAAATGAATTAATTAATCTTAGCCGCCTCATTACGAGGCGGCTTTTTTTTATGATTCTATCTTAAAAAGAAATCATCGTTGTCAATAAGCTTTGATGCTATTATTAAATTTATATCCCGTGTTTATAAACATATAAAATTCAAAATAACTATTCTGCAGTTAGAATGGTGTTCATTCGGTCTCATAAAAAATCCGTTAAGAAAATTGAAGTGGAGGGCGTTAAGAAAAATTCAAAATTCAAAATTTAAAATTCAAAATAACCCACCCTTCCCCATTTATAAAATATCCCGTAACCCTTACCTTTGTCTTTATGACAACAGAATTACTTAAAGATATGAGAGACCGTTTGGTGGTTTTGAGGAGGTTTCTTTGACGTTGCTAATCGCGAATCTAAAATTGATAACGAAAAGCAACTTACTCTTTCCCCGGGTTTCTGGGATGACAATGCGCGGGCAACATCTATCCTGAAAGAAACGAAGATCAATGAATATTGGGTGAACATGTATTACCTGGTAGAATCTAATATTGAGGATTTTGCTGTTCTTTTTGATTTCTGGAAAGAAGGGGAAACAGTAGAGGATGAAGTAAAAGAAGCTTATGAAAAAGCTATGGTTTCCATTGAAGAAGCTGAATTTAAAAGTACACTCAACGAACCCACGGATGCTTTGCCTGCGGTTTTACAAATAAACAGTGGTGCAGGTGGTACCGAAAGCCAGGACTGGGCAGAAATGCTTGCACGTATGTACAGGATGTATGGCGAGAAGCAGGGTTGGGATGTAAGCGAACTCGATTGGCAATGGGGTGATGGTGCCGGAATAAAAACATGCACATTTCAGTTCGATGGTCCTTTTTCCTTTGGTTTTTTAAAAGCCGAAAGTGGAGTTCACCGGCTGGTTAGAATTTCTCCTTTCGACAGCAAAGCGCGCAGGCATACCTCTTTTGCAAGTGTACATGTATACCCGCTCATCGATAATACAATTCAGATTGAAGTTAATCCTGCTGATGTGGAATGGGCATTTTTCAGAAGTGGAGGCAGCGGTGGGCAGAACGTTAATAAAGTTGAAACAGCCGTGCGACTAACACACAAGCCTAGTGGCTTTATTGTTGAGTGCCAGCAGGCACGCACTCAGGGTGAAAACCGTGAGAAAGCGCTGGCCATGCTCAAAAGCAGGTTATATGAAGATGAAATGCGTAAACGCCAGGAAACGCTTGATGCAAGTAACAGCAAAAAGAAAAAAATAGAGTGGGGATCACAGATACGTTCCTATGTTTTTCATCCTTATAAGATGATCAAAGATCACAGAACAGATCATGAAGTAGGAAATGTGCAACCTGTTATGGATGGAGAACTGGATGGTTTTATCAAAGCATATCTCATGAATGAAAAAGAAACAGAAGCATAGTTGTAGAAAAATTCTCAGCTGGTTTTTTTAATGCTTTTTTATTTTGCAGATTGGTTCAACTAAACTCAAATAAACTCACACCAAATCCACCTACCTTTATTTACTTGAAATATTAAAACAAATAAGTATGAATCACGGAGATTTTTATTATCCACTTCCTGTTAATGAGCCTGTTTTAAATTATGCACCAGGCAGTGCTGAAAAGATCGCTCTCAAAAAGGCTTTAAAAGAATTAAAAGGTTACCAGGTTGATGTACCAATGTTTATTGGAAATGAAGAGATCAGGACCGGGAAAACAGTAGAGATAAGACCTCCGCATGAAACAAAACACCTGCTTGGTAAATTTCATACTGGTGATGCCTCACATGTAAAAAAAGCGATCAATGCGGCTTTAAAAGCTAAAGACAAATGGTCAAATATGAGCTGGGAGAACCGGGCAAATATTTTTTTAAAAGCTGCGGATCTCCTGGCTACTAAATACAGGCCTTACATCAATGGCACCACTATGCTTGGACAAAGCAAAAATGCTTTTCAGGCTGAAATTGATGCAGCTTGTGAACTGATAGATTTCCTTCGTTTTAATGTGCATTTTGTAAGTGAGATATACAGGCAACAGCCCATAAGTGGGCCGGGTATTTACAACCGGATGGAGTACCGGCCACTGGAAGGATTTGTATTTGCCTTAACCCCTTTTAACTTTACGGCAATCGGGGGCAACTTACCCACCAGTGCGGCAATGTGCGGCAATGTAGTGGTTTGGAAATGCGCCAATACCCAGGTTTACAGTGCCCAGATGTTCATGCGGGTTTTACTGGAAGCGGGCTTGCCTCCCGGTGTAATAAATCTGGTTTTTGTTGACGGCCCTACTATTGGAGAAGTTTGTTTTAATCATCCTGATTTTGCAGGGATCCATTTTACCGGCAGTACTGGTGTATTTAATTATATGTGGGAAACAATAGGAAAGAATATGGGAATGTACAGATCCTATCCACGTATTGTTGGAGAAACCGGAGGTAAAGATTTTGTTATTGCACACCGTTCTGCGGATCCGGATGTAGTTGTTACCGCCCTCGCCCGTGGCGCTTTTGAATACCAGGGACAAAAATGTTCTGCCGCATCGCGGGCTTATTTACCATCTAACCTGGCAGCTGAAATAAAAAAGAAACTCGTTGCAGAAATTAAAACCATGCAGATGGGACCGGTAGATGATTTTACAAATTTTATCAATGCTGTAATTGATGAGAAAAGTTTTGATAAACTTGAACGTTACATAAAGAATGCACGTAAAAAAGGCAGTGGAGCAAAAATTATAGTTGGAGGAAAATGTGATAAGTCGGAGGGTTATTTTATAGAACCTACAGTCATTGAAGCTTCCGATCCGCAATACATCACTATGTGTGATGAATTGTTTGGTCCTGTTTTAACGATCTATGTGTATGATGAAAATAAATTTGAGGATGCCTTAAAATTAGTTGATACTACTTCCTCTTATGCTTTAACGGGAGCGGTTATAGCAAAGGACCGTTATGCTATTGAACTTGCCACAAACAGGTTGAGAAATAGTGCCGGTAACTTTTATATCAATGATAAACCTACAGGGGCCGTTGTTGGCCAGCAGCCATTTGGTGGTGCAAGAGCCAGTGGAACCAATGATAAAGCCGGTAGTATCCTTAATTTATACCGGTGGTTAAGTGCCCGAACAATAAAAGAAACTTTTGTTTCGCCTGTTGATTACAGGTATGCATTTATGCAGGAGAAATAATATAATCGATGTGCAGGCGAAATTTAAACCGGATCGTTAAATCATAATGGAAAAATATTTTAATAAAAAATGGATCCTGTAACGTTATTGAATAAACAACAACTGCAACTGACTATAACAAGGTTAGCACACCAGTTATTAGAAGAAGCAGATACGTTGGATGAATTTGTTTTTATTGGATTGCAGCCAAGAGGTATTTTTATAAGCGATGCTATCGTAGCTGCTGTAAGAAAACTTACCAATGAAACTCTTGCATATGGTAAGCTGGATATTACGTTTTACAGGGATGATTTCCGCCAGGAGTTACACAGTGCCAATCAAACAGACATAAATTTTACAATAGAAAATAAAAAAGTTATTCTTATTGATGATGTGCTGTATACCGGACGTACCATCCGGGCGGCAATGGATGCACTCCTTGATTTCGGGCGACCTAAGTGTGTTAAATTATGTGTGCTGGTGAACAGACGATTCAACAGGGAATTTCCCATACAACCCGATTATTGTGGCATTACTATAGACAGTCTGACCTCACAGAAAGTAAAGGTTCATGCTGAAAAAGAAGAAGCAGTACTCTATTGAAATAAAACGAGATTAGGGTTTAGAAGTTTAGAATGAATACTAAGTTAGAGTTTAGAAGTTTAGAATGAATACTAGGTTAGGGTTTAGAAGTTTAGGAGTTTAGGAGTTTAGAATTCATTACTCATAACTAATAAGTCCAACTTCCCAATTACTAATTCAAAATCACTACTGTCCGGTTAAAATGCTGTTCATTCGGCCTCATAAAAAATCCGTTAAGAAAATTG
>JBBJMM010000009.1:0-128890 GCA_037720515.1 Ferruginibacter sp. | reverse complement strand
ATTATGTTAACGCTTCGTCCTTCGATAAACTCAGGATGACAGCTACGTTTTTTTTATTATGTTAACGCTTCGTCCTTCGATAAACTCAGGATGACAGCTACGTTTTTTTTTATTATGTCCGCGCTTCGTCCTTCGATAAACTCAGGATGACAGAATTTCTCGCCTTGGTGCGTGTCACATGCAACAACTATTATGATCACGCTTCGTCCTTCGATAAACTCAGGATGACAACATTTTCACCTTTCACTTTTCACCTTTCACCTCTCACTTTTCACTTTTCATTTTCTTCAGCATTTCCCACATCTGAGGTATTCTTTTGATCCATACCAGTTCTCTTTTAATTATCCCTGCTTCCTGGGCCGGAGCTCCCCAATACGTTTTATTTCCTTCGAGTTCACTGCTTACACCGGTTCTTGCAAGCAGGATGGAATTTTCCCCGATAGTAAGAGTTTTATTTATGATACATCCTCCCCAGATCGTAACACCATCTTTAATAGTAACCACACCCGCAATGATTACATTGGCTGCGAACAAACAGTTCTTACCAATTACAGTATCATGGCCAATATGAATCATATTATCGAATTTTGTTCCCTTACCGATAACAGTATCATGGCTCACCCCTCTGTCGATGGTACATCCCGAGCCAATTTCAACATTGTCTTCCAGAATAACCCTGCCGCAGGATGGCATACGTTTATACCATATATCCCGGTCTTTTTTTGAATTATAATAAAAAGCATCACTTCCAATTACTGTATTAGGTTGTATAATTACATTGTCTCCAATGATGCAATGATCCATTACTGAAACATTAGGATAAATGATACAGTTTTTACCAATGCTTACATGATTACCAATAAATGCTGAAGGATATATTGTTGTGCCTTCGCCAATAGTTGCCGATCCACTTATCATTTTTTGTGCGGGTTCAAAAGGGCGAAAGTGGTTTACAATTTTTGAATAAGCTTCAAAGGGATCCGGTACGATCAATAAAGTTTTATTATCCGGTATGTCTATATTTTTATTGATAATAATAAAGGATGCATTGCTTTGTAAACATTTGTCGTAATATTTTGGATGGTCCACAAAAACAATATCACCCTGTTCTGCTTTATGCAATTCATTGATACCAGACACGTTGATATTGCTGTTACCTTTTATCTCTGCATTGATAAATTCTGCCATCCATTTCACCGGTATAAGAGAAGAAAATTGCATTGTAATAAATTTTTAATTTTGATCGCGTAGCGTTTCTTTTTTTAAAATCAGGCTAAAAAAGACTTAAGACATGATTTTTAAATATATTTTTTAAAATTATTTTTGAGATGTTAAATGACATGTTTCCTGATAATTTAATGCAAATGTATTTAAGGAACAATTAAATTTATGTTGTTAAGAACAAATTCAATTCTTCTACAATGCAATGATATCAATAGATACAAAGCAATACAATTTATTATGCAGAATTAAATTTTAATTTCCATTCTTACTCCTTACGCAGTTACCTTAAAAATATTCTGTCCTTATCCACAGGTCAAAAAAAAATGTGAATAAAATAGTTGCCGAATTTTTTTTTGTTAGCAAAAATTATTTTTAATATTGTGTAGGGATTTCATTTCCCGGTACTTACTAACCCATCTATATATTAAAAGCCTGGCTTGCAAATGTCGGGCTTTTTTATTTTCAGTAGCACCTCTTTTACGATCTGTCTCATTCCATTTCATTTTTTACTTACCCTCTTTCTTATTTTTAAATCCGGGATCTTTACTTTCTATAACAAGAGGGGAAACAATTAACTTGCAATAAATAATGAATGTATGCTAAAATCTATGACCGGCTTTGGAAGAGCAGAACAAACCGTTGGTGAAAAAACTTTCCTGGTAGAGATCAAAGCACTGAATGGAAAACAATTTGAATTACAATTGAAACTTCCACCCTTACTCCGGCCTTATGAATTTGAGATAAGAAATACTTTGCAGGAACACCTGGTACGGGGAACCATTGATTGTTATGTTAATATCAAACAAAACGGCACAACAAAACCCGTTACTATAAATACAGAACTGATCAAAGCTTATTATAACCAGATACAACAGTTGGCCGGGGAATTATCTATTGATACCAACTCCGTTTTAAGCGCCTTGCTTCGCTTGCCCGAGGTTGTTAGTCCAACTAATGAAGTTTTAAATGAAGGAGATTTTAAAGAATTTAATCTTGTTCTTTTAGCGGCATTAAAAGAACTCAATGATCATCGTGTAGACGAAGGAAGTTCTATCTTAAAAGATCTTTTAAAAAGGATAGCAAATATTAAAGACCAGGAAGAAAATATACTGGCTATTGAGCCCACCCGGATGATCAGGATTAAAGAGGAGATTCACCAATTACTCACCGAGCATGTAGGCAAAGAAAGTATTGATGGCAACAGGATGGAACAGGAACTGATCTATTACATGGAAAAGATTGACATACATGAGGAACAGATAAGGCTTAGGCAGCATTGTGAATATTTTGATGAGATAATGAAAGGGCCGGAAGATGGAAAAGGAAAAAAACTTTCCTTTGTGTTGCAGGAAATCGGAAGAGAGATAAACACTACAGGAAGTAAGGCTTACGATGCCAGCATACAAAAATGTGTGGTAATGATGAAGGACGAACTGGAAAAAGCAAAAGAACAGGTATTAAATGTTTTATAGGGCTGAAAAATTATTCCATTACATGCAGGATTTGAATACTATTTATAAAAGATCATTTTGTATCTGCATCCTTATTACCATGTTTACCATTTCCTGCAGGCAGAAAATAGATGTATTTGAAAAAAATACTTCAATAACCGGATCAGACTGGAATAAAAATGTAAAGGCAAACGGATCTTTTATTATTACTGATACGCTGAGCAGTTATAATATTTATATAGTGCTTCGCCATACGGATTCTTATCAGTATAATAATATATGGTTGAATGTGGGGTTTAAAAGTCCCGGAGATAGTATGTATTTCCAAAAGGTGAATTTAACCCTGGGTGATGATGCAAATGGGTGGGAAGGCTCAGGTATGAACGACATCTGGGAAGTAAGAAAAATCTTGAACAACAGGCCGCGTCGATTTATTAAGAATGGACTTTATGAATTCTCAATTGCACATATCATGCGGGAAGAGCCATTAAAAGGTGTTATGAGTGCGGGTATGCGTATTGAAAAGAGTAGCTCTTCTGTTAATGAAAATTAACAAGCTTAAAATATCCCTAAACCAGTTTCTGCGTTAAGTCATCAACATTTTGTTTATTTTGCACAAGATCCCAAACTTATATTTGCATCCAGAAATCCAAATAAAATAAGTACCCGATATGCAAAAAATTCTTATCCTGTTAATAGCAGTCTGTTTTCATAAACCTTTGCACGCCCAGATCAATGAATATGTGCAGCAGGGAGAATTCGGTATTACTGCCGGAGGGGCACATTATTTTGGTGATTTAAATACACGTGCAGGTGTGAACCGGCCAAAACCGGCTTTTGGTTTATTTTTCCGTAAGCAGTTTGGAAATTATATTGGTGTGCGGGTTGCGGCACATTATGCCCAGGTTGGTTATAGTGACATATATAGTAAAAATGAATTTCAGAAAACCAGGAACCTTAGCTTCAATTCCAATTTGTGGGAATTTGCAGTACAAGGGGATTTTAATTTTTTTAAATTTCTTCCTAATACACCGGATTATCTTTTTACTCCTTATGTAACATTGGGTATCGGGGTTTTTAATTATGATCCTTATGCCTACCTCAATGGCAAAAAAGAATTTTTAAGACCTCTGGGCACTGAAGGGCAAACTGCCAATCCTCCATATAAAGACAGAAAAGAGTATGGTACCATGGCCATTTGTATTCCTTTCGGTGTGGGTATTAAATATAATATCAGCGAAAAATTCAACTTATCTTTTGAAGTGGCTCAGCGTTTTACCAATACTGATTACCTGGATGATGTAAGTACAACGTATGCAAATGGAAAAGCAACTTTTCCTGATGGGCCTAACGGTCAACCCAGTACAGCATTTTTATTACAAGACCGTTCATACGAGATTGTTGGAAAAAATAATGCGATCGGGCTGGTAGAAGGAAGGCAAAGAGGAAATTCTAAACAGAAAGACCAGTACGTTTTTGCTGAAGTTGGAATTTCATTTAATATAAGCAGTTACAAATGTCCGCCGGCAAATTAATGATCATTGTCTGCGAATAAGACCTATATTTGAATATCTCACAAACGTTTCTTCCCAAAGAGCAACAAAGTATATTTCCTTTTTCTGTGTGGAACCATAGCTTTTACCAAATTGTAAACTATGGCCTTCCTCCGCAATTGTATTTTATTAATACTTTGCTTATATCATTTAGAATTGACTGCACAGGCAGTTCATTATCCTGCGTATTCTTCAAACTTGCTCAGATCTACCTCTGCGGATATTGCTTCGCTATTTAAAAAAGCTATTCCAAACAGCAGTTTAACTACAAGTGAGTACGGAATGCTTCCTGCAACCGGAATTATTTTTATATATGATTCTACTATCACTGATAACCAGTTATGCAAAGTAGAAAGTGATGGAGTTTCTTTTTTAAAGATAACTGCTGCCCAGGATAACGGGCTGGTGTTTGGTATCTACCAGTATCTTGATGAACTTGGATTTAGATTTTATCAACCCGGAGAGATCTGGGAAATTATTCCCACATTAAATTCTCCTTATAAAAATTGTAATAAAATATATAACAACCAGTATAAATACAGGAACTGGTTCATAAGTGGCGGCCATACAAAATGGTTAATGGATAATAACCCTGCATATTCATGGGATATATATGCGGGTGAGCTGGGCCACAACTGGGCAGTTTACCAGCGAAGAAATGGTATGCAGGGAGCTTATAGTTTTAACGGGCACAGGGGAGATATTATGACGGGCAATTATTTAAACGCCCTCCAGAATAATCCATGTTATGTGGCAAGTTTTAATGATTCAAGACAAGTTACTGCGAGTTCAGTGCCGGATATAAATAATTCATCTGCAAAAGATCTTTGGTCAAACACTATAGAACAAAAATTTAATCAATACAGGAATACAATTTATAATAACAAAGTATTGTATGCAGACCTGTACCGCAATTTTAACTATCGCAATAAATTTGTAGGAATTGAAGTTCCGGACGGCCCGCGTTGGGGCAATAGCAGCACAGCAATTTCCGGTTGCTCTGGTAACACCTATCCGTTACCGTCAGACCAGAATATTATCCTTGCCAACCACACGGCACAAAACATTAATGGCCATGATACGGTTAAAAATTTTCAGGTCTATGCTTATTCCTCGCATGCAGATGTACCTTCTTCTTCCCTAAACATCAATACTAAAATAGATATACAGGTGATATCCACGGCTTTTCAAAGTGAAACCAGTTCCAAGGGTTTGCTTAACAGGTGGTATAAAAAATTTAAAAATATTTCAGAATATCATTACCTGAATATTCCCCAGTGGGGTGGAGAAACACCGATGGTTTATTTAAATGAAATGAAAAATACTTTATCCAGGCTTAGTCAGCAGAAAAGCCAGGGGATAGTATGGGAAACTTCTCCCGCAAAATTTTCAAGTTTGCCTTTATTAAGAGCGTCGAATAAATATTTACTGGATAGTACTGCAGTGGATGCTGCACTGTTGGAATTCACCAATAATATGTTTGGCCCTGCTTCCCCGGAAATATTTAAACTTTTACAATTCTGGTCAGATGAGAATACCATCACTACGGGTGCATATTTATCAGATAATAAATATAAACTCCCTTTATATATTTCTTTATTGAATGAAGCTGTAATTAAAACGCAAAATTCTCCGGAAGTTATAAAGCAACGATTGCGGGAATTAAAAGTATACCTGCATTATATGGTTCTGTATTACAACTGGCTTTCTGATACACGTAATAACAATGATAAGGCAGGCATGGCGGGGGCATTATGCCTTTATCTTGCTAAGATCAGTAAGATGCAGATCGTAAACAGTTATTACCTAATCATTGATCATGTAAGTAAATTTCCGGAATCGGGATCCTTTTATTCAACTTACAATGCATTTACAGGATCAGCTTATTTAAATGGAAATTTACCTCTTATCACCAATGAAGAGATAGAGGCCGATTTTAATGCAGACTTTAATTATGCTGCCTCAATGATACCTAAGTATGATCTAAAAGACCCTGAATTTATTTCCAATAAAATGCTCGCGAATAATCTAACTGCTAATAACAAAATAAATGTAAAGCTTACCTATACAAATGGTACAGATTATCCCAACAGGAGTATATTTTATATTAATGCAAAGGGAGCAGGAAATTTTACTATAGATTATCTCACAAAGTTCAATATGGCCACTAAAGGGCGGATAAATTTTACTTTGGAAAAAGCAAATGATGCATTAGGGATCATTGAAGACGTTACGTTAAACAGGTCTGCTGTAAATGGCACCCTTACTTTTCAGCTACCCGTTTCCGGTACCTATAAGCTTTCAATAGTTTCATTATATCAGTCAGCCCTTGATATAACGATTCATGCAAATGGAAATTTATTTTATAAGAATACTGCTTTCCTGGGAAGCAAAACAGAAAATTACAGGTCAGATCTCAGCAGCCTGCCTGGTTATTATTATGTGCCTTCCGACTTGCAGAAAGTATATTTCAGCATACATAATTCATTTGGTGTAACGGCAGTTCAATTAACAAAAGCATTTGAATTCCGGGACAATGCAGGCAACAGTGTAACACCGGTTATGTCGGATAAAGATTCTGCCTTGTTTTATTTTACTGTTCCTTCTGCACAAAGCGGCACTTTCTGGCAGATATATAAAATGGAACAATATGATCTTTGTTTTGCCAATATTAGTAATGTACAATGGTATGTAAAGAAGGCATGCAGCAATGCTCCTATTAATTTATCCATTGTTAAAAAAGGAGACGTTTGTATAACCCGTCTTACTACAAGTGCTCCGTCAGCAGCATTAAAATGGGAAGTTATTGACAATGGTAACATTGTTTATTATACAAGTCAGAATTCAGTGGACCTTCCTGATTATACCTCACCAAAAGCTGTTATTAATTTATATACCGGAACCCTTTGCATATCGTCAAAAAATTTAGCCCAGCATCCTGGCTATATGTCACAAAGAGAATCCTGTGCTTTGGGTGCACCTTTACCATTAGTAAATGAAAGGATAACTGTAGGTCCCAACCCATCCAGGGATGTATTCCGCATAATAAAAGAGGGTACACCTGTAATTGCAGAGGATATCCTGATATACAATGCCCAGGGAACTAAAATTCTTTCACTAAATAATACTACACAAATAGATCTTTCCAGTCATCCTGCCGGTGTTTACTATTATAAAATGCGCGTATCACAAGCTTACTTTTCAGGAAAACTGGTAAAACTCTAATTTCCCTGCATTTAATAAATTCTGTCAAATTTTGTTACTTTTGCACCCCCAAATCAACGCCCGGGCCATATACTGCATTTTTAATAAATGGAAACAAAACAACATATAGATAGCAAGAAATTGCCCCGTCATATAGCCATAATAATGGATGGTAATGGGAGGTGGGCAGAGGAGAAAGGGCAGGATCGTTTGTTTGGTCATCTGCATGGAGTGGAAAGTGTGCGCAACATTGTGGAAGGTGCGGCAGAACTAGGTATTGAATATCTTACCTTATATGCTTTCAGTACCGAAAACTGGGACAGGCCGGAATATGAAGTGACCGGATTAATGGAATTACTTGTGGATACCATAAGGAAGGAAGTTCCTACATTAAATAAAAATAATATACGGTTGCAGGTAATAGGAGATATGTCAATGCTGCCGCAAAATGCTCAAAATGAATTAGCAGAAGCAATAGCGGAAACAACAGTTAATTCGGGACTCACTCTTATAATGGCTTTGAGTTACAGCAGCCGCTGGGAGATAGTGAATGCAGTAAAAAATATTGCAGCCGATGTAGAAGCAAAGAAGATCGCTCCTGCCTCTATTACACAGGAAACGATCAGGCAATATTTAACAACAAAAGATTATCCTGATCCTGAACTGATGATAAGAACAAGTGGTGAATTCAGGATAAGTAATTTTTTATTGTACCAGCTGGCTTATTCTGAATTATATTTTACAAATACAAGATGGCCTGATTTCAGAAAAGAGAATTTATATGAAGCGATCATAGATTTCCAGCAAAGGCAAAGACGCTTTGGAAAAACTGGTGAGCAGATCAAAAATGACAATATTAAAAATATTGATCAGTAGATTCAAAATTTATCAGTTTTTAATTTAATAGATTACTCAAACCAACATACTCAGGCAGGATGATTTAGGATGAGGTTAACAAATAGTTTTCATTAATGGGCTTAATTTGCCGCACGTAAAATACAATTGATGCACCGGATTTACCAGAACCCTTTTCTTATTGCCCTACTGTTTTTATTAAGTCAGCAAGTTTATGCACAAACAGATTCTACCAGGCCTGTTTTAACCGATACCACTTTACCTGTTTCCGTTGATCCCTTGTTGGAAGAGATCTTTAATACAAAAATCCCTAAACAATATAAAATTGCCGGAATTACGGTGGTAGGCTCAAAATCATTTGATCAAAATCTTATCATTTCTATTAGTGGAATGGCTGTAGGCGATAAAGTACAGATACCCGGAACAGATGTATTCAGTAAGGCCATCTCAAAATTGTGGAAACAAAGCCTTGTTTCGGATGTGCAGATCAATCTTACCAAATTAAAAGGATCGGATGTATATGTTGAAATTGATCTAAAGGAAAGGCCCAGGCTCACAGATTTTAAAATTACAGGAGTTAAGAAAGGGCAACGTGATGAACTGGAAACAAAATCCGGCCTGGTAAAGGACAGGGTTCTTACCGAAAATATGAAGCTGAGTGCAGTAGAAGCTATGCGGAAATATTATTATGATAAAGGATACAGGAATGTAGAGATAGATATGATTGAAACTCCCGCTACCGATGGAACTAATACAGTTAAACTTTTATTTACCATTGATAAAGGCAATAAAGTAAAAGTAAACTCAATAAATTTTACAGGCAACACAACCCAGGCTGATCTTAAATTAAAAAAACGAATGAAGGGTACAAAAGAAATGACCCGGATCACGTTATTCCCTGATAAAGTAGTTAGTCCGTATGGTGATAGTACAAAGGATCCCACCTTTAAAGAATACATTAATAACGCAGGTTTTCTGTCAATCAGCAAAACCAAAGATTATATTGATCCTTATTTCCGTTTTAAATTATTCAGTGGTGCAAAATTTAATGAAACTAAATATTCAGGGGATAAAGAAAGAATATTGGAATATTATAATGCACAGGGATACCGGGATGCAATAATTGTTGCAGATACAACAGTAAACAATAGAAAAGGCAATCTTGATATTGATATCCTTGTACATGAAGGGCGTAAATATTATTTTGGCGATATTACCTGGAAAGGAAATACTAAATATTCAGATTCTGTTTTAAGCGTAATACTGGGTATCAACAAAGGAGATGTTTACAATCTTGATCTGTTGAACAGAAGACTGGGTAAACAATTATCTGCAGAGGGAGGCGACATTGGAAGTATATTCATGGATGATGGGTATTTGTTTTTCAGGATAGAGCCGGTTGAAACGCGGGTATACAATGATACTATTGATTTTGATATCCGGATGACTGAAGGGCCGCAGGCAACTTATGGACAAATAACTGTTTCAGGCAATGATAAAACGAAAGATTATGTGGTGCTGCGTGAATTGAGAACAATACCGGGCGATAAATTCAGTCGTGCTGATATCATACGTACACAACGCGAGTTATCGCAGTTGGGATTTTTTACTCCCGAAAAAATAAATCCTAATGTAACTCCCAATGCAGATAACGGAACCGTTGATATCAACTGGCAGGTGGAAGAGAAATCTGCAGACCAGCTTGAACTCTCAGCAGGTTTTGGCGGAGGTATTGGTTTAACTGGAACCTTAGGTGTTACTTTCAATAATTTTTCTATAAAGAATATATTTAAAAAAACCAGCTGGGATCCATTGCCCGGTGGAGATGGTCAAAAACTGAGTGCAAGGATTCAATCTAACGGCAGGGCATACAGGTCGTATAATTTTTCTTTTACAGAACCATGGCTGGGTGGTAAAAAAAGAAACTCTTTTTCTGTGAGCTATTTTAATACCAAATATGCAAACGCATTTGATTTTACAGGCCGCCCCTGCCGCGCCTGCGGAGATACTTCTTATGTAAAAACCGTAGGCTTTGGTTTATCTCTGGGTAAGCAGTTAAAATGGCCGGATGATTTCTTTAATCTTATTTATTCTTTGAATTTTCAGCAATACAAACTCAGGAATTATGCTGTCAGTGGATTCAATGGTATAACCAATGGTATCTCTTCAAACATCAGTTTAAAATTAACCTTGCTTAGAAATTCAGCGGGTCCTAATCCAATATTCCCTACAACTGGTTCAAATTTTTTAGTAAGTGGCCAGTTCACACTTCCCTATTCATTATTGGGAATTACTTCCAGCGTAGACAATCAGTATAAGTTCCCCGAATTTCATAAATGGCGGATGAATGCAGAATGGTATGTGCCTATCGGTAAAGGAAAAGGGCCAGATAAAAACAAACAGTTCATTTTAAAAGCTGCAGCTAAGTACGGTTTCATAGGCAGGTACAATTCTAAACTGGACATATCACCTTTTGAACGTTTCCAACTGGGGGATGCGGGCTTAAGCAATACCACTGCCTTGTTAGGTTATGATATCATTGCACACCGTGGTTACCCGGTTTACAGCAACTCTAATCCAAAAATAAATCCCGAGGATAGAACTCCTTCTCAGTTCTTTACCATTTTTAATAAATACACTGCAGAGATTCGTTATCCTTTCAGTACAGGTGCAAGCAGTACGATCTATGGACTTGCATTTTTTGAAGCCGCAAATGGCTGGTATAATTTTAAAGATTACAATCCATTCAGGTTACGCCGTTCAGCGGGTGTAGGTATGCGTTTCTTCCTTCCTATGTTTGGTTTATTGGGTTTTGATTATGGAATAGGATTCGACAGGTATAATCAGAACAGCGGAATAAAAGGTGCCGCTAAATTTACCTTTATGCTGGGACAGGAAGCGGAATAATTTTTTAACCATTGAAACAAAGAATATGAAAAAATTAGCTTTATTGTTTTGCATGGCATTCGTTGTCTGTTTATCTGTTACTGCGCAGCGATATGCAGTAATTGATTCAAAATATATTCTGGATAAGATACCTGATTACAGGGAAGCACAAAAAAAACTGGATCAGTTCAGTGAATTATGGCAGCAGGAAATTGATCAGAGGCAAACAGCACTTACAAGAATGTTTAAAGATTATGACGCAGAACAGGTTATGTTGCCCGATGATCTGAAAAAGAAAAGAGAGGATGAATTATTCAATAAAGAAAAGGAATTAAGGGATCAGCAAAAAAAACGTTTTGGATTTGAAGGCGATCTTTTCAGGAAAAGGCAGGAACTGATAAAGCCTATTCAGGATAAGGTATACAATGCCATTCAAAAGCTGGCAGTTGAAAAACAATATGATTTTATACTGGATAAAAGTGAAGGAATTACTGTTATCTTTGCCGACCCAAAATTAGACAGGAGTGAGGATGTGCTTAGAAAGCTGGGTGTTAAATAAAATGTAATTGGGGTAGTAAAGTGCAGCTTTAGTTCAGAATTAAAACACTTATTAATAACTCTAAATAAACCTAAAAAGAAAATGAAAAAATTATTTGTGGCAAGTGCTATGGCTTTATGTGTTTTCGGTGCCTCGGCCCAAACCAAGATCGGTTATATCAATACGGAAGAATTAATAGGCCAGATGCCCGAAGCCGTAAAGATCGACAACGAATTAAAAGAATTCCAGGCTTCCCTTGCTCAGCAGGGTCAGGATATGATGAAAGACCTCGGAGACAAGGATAGTATCTTTGTAAAAGATTCAGCTAAACTTTCACAAACCATGAAAGACATTAAGAGAGCTGAATTAATTAAATTATACCAGGAAGTTCAGGGATGGAACCAGCAGGCACAGGATGCTTACCAGGTAAAAGCCCAGGAGAAGATCATGCCTCTTAGAGCTAAAGCACAGGAAGCAATCAATGCAGCAGCCAAAGAAAATGGTTATATTTATGTGCTGGATTCAAATTCAATATTAGTAGGCCCTCCGGGAGACAATATTCTTCCTATGGTTAAAAGAAAATTAGGTATTAAGGATACACCCGTACAAAAGCCACCCGTTAAAACACCGGTTAAGAATTAATCAGAAATTTTTTAAATAGAGCCATCCAATCATGTAAAGTTGGATGGCTTTGTTATTTTTGAAAGATGAAGGATCATCCGATCGGAGTTTTTGACAGTGGTTATGGGGGATTAACAGTTCTTAAAGAGATCATTAAAGAACTCCCATCATATGATTATCTGTACCTCGGTGATAATGCCAGGGCCCCATATGGTACCAGGAGTTTTGACACCGTTTACAGGTACACACTCCAATGTGTAAACTGGTTTTTCAGGCAGGGTTGCCCTCTTGTTATTCTTGCATGCAATACAGCTTCAGCAAAAGCCCTGCGGACTATACAGCAAAACGACCTTCCCGGAATAGATGCATCCAAAAGAGTGTTAGGAGTAATTCGACCTACTGCTGAGGTGATCGGAAATTATACAAAAAGTGGACATGTGGGAATTTTAGGAACCAACGGTACCGTGCAATCAGGTTCATATCCAATAGAGATCGCTAAGTTTTCACCGGAGATTGTAGTAAGCCAGGAGGCTTGTCCCATGTGGGTTCCACTTGTTGAAAATCAAGAATATAATCAACCGGGTGCTGATTATTTTGTAAAAAAGCATATTGAACAGATCCTTGCAAAAGACAGGGAAATAGATACAATCTTACTCGCCTGTACGCATTATCCCTTGCTATCGGATAAGATAAAGAAATATTTGTCACCCCATATCAGCCTTATTTCCCAGGGAAATATTGTTGCCAAAAGTCTCGTTCAATACCTTGCAAAACATACAGAACTGGCTGGTAAATGTTCAAAAAATCAAAGGAGAGATTTTTTTACCACAGGTGAAACAAATGACTTTAATGATCATGCCAGCTTGTTTTTTGAAGAAATGATACAATCAAGGCATACCAGCCTGGTGTAATAACCTTTGGTACATAAAAATTCCATAAGATTTCTTCTCCTCTTTCCTAATTATCCTTACCTTTGCCGTCCTTTCAAAACAAGCGGGGATGGTGCTTCGCCTGGGAATACAATAAACAACATTTGTAAAAGGAAAATTTTAATAAAATGCCAGGAAAAAAAAGAACCTACCAACCCCATACACGCCGTAGAAAATCTGTTCATGGTTTTCGCAGACGTATGCAGGATGCTAACGGACGTAAAGTATTAGCAAGCCGCAGGGCAAAAGGGCGTCATAAACTAACCGTTTCTGATGAACACGGTTCAAAAAAATAATCACTGTTTACATTATTAGCAGAAAACTTATATTAGCTCCCGTTGATGGGAGCTTTTTTAATTAATATAATTGGAAAATAAAGAACGATATTTTTATGGCCGGGATGATAAATTAAAAAGCAGGAAAATAATTGAACAGTTATTCAGAGAGGGAAAGAGTTTTTCTAATTTTCCATTTAAAGTGATCTGGCTGCCGTTTAATAAAACAGCAACTTTACAAACAGGTGTAGGGGTAAGCAGCAGGTATTTTAAAAAAGCCACAGACAGGAACAGGGTAAAAAGATTAATGCGGGAAGCTTACAGGCTTCAGAAAAATAATTTGCATGATCATCTTAAAAGCAATGGCAAAGCTTTATCAGTATTTATCATTTATACAGGCAAAGAAGTGCCCCGATATGAACAGGTGTATGAAAAAACCGGTGTTCTTTTAAACAGGCTAATTAAATTTTCGGATGAAGAAACTCAATTATTACCTTAGCCTTCCTTTTATTTTGCTGATCAGATTATATCAATTAATGATCTCGCCCTGGTTGGGAAGCAAATGCAGGTACACTCCTACCTGTTCCCATTACGGAATCGAAGCCTTTAAAAAATACGGACCTGTAAAAGGATTTATATTAACTGTAAAAAGAATTGTCAGTTGCAACCCATGGGGTGGACATGGGTATGATCCTGTTCCTTAAAAATTGAATAGCCCCGGATTGAATTGCCCCGGACAATAGCCCCGGACAATAGCCCCGGACAATAGCCCCGGACTTTAGTCCGGGGTTTAAATATTAGCGCCAATAATACTAGCCCTGGACTTAAGTCCAGGGCTAGTAAAAATCAAATAAACGCAAGCAGATCTTTATTTAATTTTTCCCTGTCTGTATACCATAATCCATGGGGAGCGCCTTCATAAACAATGTATTTGGCTCCTTTAATTAAGTTCGCCGATTTATTTCCGGTAGCTTCTATAGGTACTGTTTTATCTTTATCACCATGTATAATAAGTGTAGGAACATTTATTTTTGTTACATCATTTCTGAAATCGGTAGATGAAAATGATTTTGCACACTCCAGCGTTGCGATAGGAGATGCTTCCATTACCCTGGTTAAACTATTCTGAAGAAAAGCATCACTTACCGGGTGATTGGTTAGCGAAACTCCAAAAAAATCTTTATTGAATTTTTCCATAAAAGCAGGCCTGTCTTCCTGCATCACCTTAGCCATCTTATCAAATTCTTCTTGCGGAACTCCTTCCGGGTTGTCTGCTGTTTTCAACATATAAGGAACAACAGCGCTTATCAAAACAACCTTTGATATACGTGCACCTCCATACAATGAAAAATATTTTGCAATTTCTCCACCACCCATTGAAAAACCCACGAGCGTTACGTCATTTATATCTAACTCATCCAGTAATGCTTTAAGGTCTCCGGCAAGTGTATTGTAATCATATTTTCCAAAAGGTTTTTCTGATCTTCCAAATCCTCGCCTGTCATAAGTTATGCAGCGCAATCCTTTTTGAGTTAATTGTGTAACCTGGTATTCCCACATAGAACCGCTCAATGGCCAGCCATGAATAAAAACAACAGGCTTTCCCTGGCCTAAATCTTCATAATAGATTTTTACTGCAGCGTCATTGTTTTGTGTTGATTTAATAAAAGGCATAATAAATTGTTTGGTTCTTAAAAATGTAAGAATAGTAAAAGACCAAAAATGCAGCCACTTAAAAAATCAGCTATTTTATGTATAAACCGGGGAGACCTGGAAAACCCGTAGAATAATTTACTCTTAAATGAAAAAGCAAGGGAGTTAAAAAATAGCCACGGACTTAAAAATAGCCACGGACTTAAAAATAGCCACGGACTTAAGTCCGTGGCTATTGAGAATTATTTTGATGCTGAATTATATCTTTCTGCAACTTTATTCCAGTTAACAACATTCCAGAATGCAGATAGATAGTCTGCACGTTTATTCTGGTATTTTAAGTAATAGGCGTGTTCCCAAACATCTGCCCCTAATAATGGGGTTCCCTTAACTTCTGCCACATCCATTAAAGGATTATCCTGGTTAGGATTGGAAGTGATCTCTAATTTGCCATCTTTAATAATAAGCCAGGCCCAGCCACTTCCAAAACGGGTAATTCCTGCCTGGTTAAATTTTTCTTTAAATGAATCGAACGACCCGAAAGCTGTATTGATAGCGTCGCCAACTGTTCCGGAAGGTGAGCCTCCGGCGTTTGGCGCCAGGCTTTCCCAGAAAAAAGTATGATTCCAGTGACCTCCGCCATTGTTACGTACGGCCGGACTTATCGTGCCTGCTTTTTTTACAAGTTCTTCCAGGCTATTAGTTTCATTATCTGAACCAGCAATAGCCTTATTCAAATTATCAACATATGCCTGGTGATGCTTATCATGATGGATCTGCATGGTAAGGGTATCTATGTGTGGTTCCAATGCCTCATAAGGATATGGAAGCGGAGCTAATGTAAAAGCCATAATAATTGTTTTTATAAATGTGTAATGTTATGAAGAGTAACAAAATTACATCCTAACTATGATTTTTAATTTAATTAAAAAATGAATTTTCCTATTTAGACAATCCGCCTCGTTTAGCCTGGAAAAAATCTGTAATAAGGTGACTGCATTCCTCTGCAAGAATTCCACCTTCAACAACAGTTTTAGGATGAAATGGGTGAACCTCCCCGGTAAATTTTTTATACCCGTTTTTAACATCATTGGCACCGTATATCACCTTACCTATCTTGCTCCAATATAAGGCACCACAACACATAAGGCAAGGTTCAATGGTAACATATAAAACAGCCTCGGGTAAATATTTGCTTCCCAGAAAATTATATGCTGTGGTTAAGGCCATAATTTCTGCATGAGCTGTGCTGTCATTTAATAATTCAACCTGGTTATGAGCACGTGCTATTATCTTTTGTTGTAACACAATGATTGCACCCACCGGAACCTCATCACCTGATGCTGCTTTTTCAGCTTCCTTTATTGCCTGTTGCATGTACCCTTCATCTGTCATAACAATAGTTTGCTAACTTTAGAAACAAATTTAATGCAATGGCTGATCTTACAGAACTAAATGCTCTCCGCGAATATTATACAGAAGGGCATACCCGGCCTTTGGCATTCAGGAAAGAACAATTATTAAAATTAAAACGGGCAGTTCAGCAATATGAAAATGAGATTTATTCAGCATTATTTCAAGATCTGAAGAAAAGTAAAGAAGAAACATGGGTTACAGAAAATGGATTTCTGCTTACTGAGATCAGTAATATTTTAAATAAGCTGGAAGAATGGATGCAGCCTCAAAGAGTGAGTACCAACTTGTTGAACCTGCCTTCAAAAAGTTTTATTTTATCTGAACCTTTAGGAGTTGTATTGATAATAAGCCCATGGAATTATCCATTTCAATTATTGCTCACTCCCCTGGTTGGTGCCATTGCCGCCGGTAACTGCATTGTTTTAAAATCTTCAGAATTTGCTCCCGCCACATCCGGAGTAATAAAAAAAATTATTGAAGAAAATTTTCCGGCTAATTATATTTTATATAAAGAAGGTGATGGCGCTACAATTGTGCCGGAACTTATGGAAAATTTTGTTTTTGATCATGTTTTTTATACAGGTAGTACGGCAATAGGAAAGATCATTTACCAGTTGGCAGCAAAAGATCTTGTGCCTGTTACATTAGAGTTAGGCGGTAAAAGCCCCTGTGTTGTAGAAGCAGATGCAGATATTAAAGTAGCCGCCAGGAGGATCGCAATGCCAAAATTTTCTAACGCGGGACAAATGTGTGTAGCTCCTGATTTTGTTCTTGTGCATAGTTCGGTTAAAGAGGAATTGATTAATGAACTGAAGAAAGTGATCAAACAATTCTTTGGAGAAGATCCGCAACTAAGTGATGATTTTGGAAAAATTATAAATGAAAAACAGTTTAACAGGTTACAAGGTTACCTGGATAAGGGCAGGATCGTTTACGGCGGCAAATCCAACAGGAACCAGTTATATATTTCCCCAACCCTCCTTGAAGTTTCCGGTACAGATGAAATAATGAAAGAGGAAATATTCGGCCCGGTTTTACCTGTAATTTCCTTTGATGATAAAACAGAAGCATTGGGTATTATATCACAAAATAAGGATCCCCTGGCCTTTTATATTTTTACCTCTTCAAAAAAGAATGAACAATTCTGGATGAATAATGTTGCATTTGGCGGAGGGTGTATCAACAATGCAAGCTGGCATCTTACCAATCATCATCTGCCTTTCGGCGGGCGTGGAAAAAGTGGTAGTGGAAGTTATCATGGTAAATTCAGTTTTGATACTTTTAGCCATAAAAAAGGAATAATGAAAACCCCTACCTGGTTTGATCCTTCTGTTAAGTATCCGCCATTTAAAGGAAAATTGAAATTGTTTAAAATGATAATAGGCAGATAAAATGACAACGAAGCAATCAATTATGGTTTTTGTTTACCCCGTAATTAAATTAATAAGTAAATTATTAAAAAAGAATATGCAAATCAACCAATCGCAAACCGGGTCTAAAACTTCTTTTTATGATCTTAGTATGAAGAAAAGTTCAGGGGAGAACCTGGATCTTATTACATTAAAAAATAAGAAAATACTAATAGTGAATACTGCTTCTGATTGTGGATTTACACCGCAATATGATGGTTTGCAAAAGCTATATATCGAAAACAAAAGTGATCTTGTAGTCATTGCATTTCCTTCCAATGATTTTGGTGAACAAGAGAAAAAGAATGATCATGCAATAGAAGATTTTTGTAAGATCAATTTCGGTGTAACCTTTCCTTTAATGAGTAAAAGCACTGTTATTAAGAACGCAGAACAGAACGAAGTATTTAAATGGCTTACTGATAGTTCAAAAAACGGCTGGAATGATAAAGCTCCCTCCTGGAATTTTTGCAAATACCTGATTGATGAAAATGGTAACCTCACACATTTTTTTGAAGCTGCCATTGAGCCAACTGATAAAAAGATCATGGATGCAATTCAATCAAAGACCTGATCCTTATTTCAGAAAAAAACATCCTGGATTTTACAAAGGGCATTTTTCATGATAATTAATCAACTCAATAGGAGTTCTGTCGAAACTGTAGCCTGCATAATGTCTTTCAATTTCCTGTAAAACTTCGTCTACTTCTTCGGTTGAGGTAAGCGTAACGAGTTTATAACGAAATTCTTTTATACCGGGAAGGCCTTTTAAATAATTTGTATAATGCCGACGCATTTCATTGATCCCAACAATTGCACCTTTCCATTCCACTGATTTCTGAAGATGTTTACGGCATACAATTATCCTTTCTTCGAGAGTAGGGGAAGGGAGATTGGTTTGTGTTTCTAAATAATGTTTTATCTCTCTGAATATCCAGGGATAACCAATAGCTGCCCGGCCAATCATCAAACCATCGATACCATATTTGTTTTTATATTCATAAGCTTTTTGAGCACTGTCAATATCACCATTTCCAAAAACCGGAATATGTATCCGGGGATTGTTTTTTACTTTAGCTATGAGGTTCCAGTCTGCCTGGCCTTTATACAACTGGCATCGGGTTCGGCCATGGATACTGATCGCCTGTACTCCCACATCCTGCATTCTTTCCGCCACTTCCTCAATATTCTTTGTATTATCATCCCATCCAAGCCTGGTTTTTATGGTTACAGGAAGTGAAGTGCTTTTAATAACGGCTTCCGTTAAACGCACCATTAAGGGTATATCTTTTAAAACACCTGCTCCGGCACCTTTATTCACCACTTTTTTTACCGGGCAGCCGAAATTGATATCAACAAGATCAGGGTTTACGGTTTCGCATATCCTGGCACTCAGGGCCATTGCTTCCTCATCCCCACCAAATATTTGAATTCCAAAAGGGCGTTCTTCTTCAGCAAAATCAAGTTTCTGCTTGCTTTTCATCGCATCCCTTATTAACCCTTCGCTGCTAATGAATTCACTATACATAAGATCTGCGCCATTATCTTTACAAACCGCACGGAAAGGTGGGTCACTCACATCTTCCATAGGTGCAAGTAATAATGGGAACTCTGTTAACTGTATCTTACCTATTTTAGGCATTTCTATGTTATGTATATTGCGGATGCAAATTTACAACTAATCAGCTTAGCGTATGCAATACAAAAGTGTTAAAGGATATAGTTCACTGGCACAGTTTGGAATTTTACTTTTATTCATTTTCATCGGATTCATACTTGCAGCAATTGCACAATTTATAATCAGCATTAAAATGTTGCCGGGTGGAATCTCAGAAAAAAACCTGGAAGAGGCTATAATGAAAGCGATGCTGGATCCAAAGAACATTGGGTTAGCCCGGCTGGCGCAGGTATTGGGAACGTTTTTACTTTTGTTTGTTCCGGCGGTATTGTATTCCTGGGTGGTAAATGGTAAAAATAAATTCTGGCTCGGTTTCAATAAATTTCTTAATCCTTACCAGGTGCTGCTTGGATTTATTATCATATTTGCCGCCAATATAATGGCAGCGCCAATAGCTGACTTTACAAAAGATATTGTGGCTAATTTTCCATCTCTTGATGTGATGGCAAAAAAAATGGAGCAGGTTTATAATGAACAGGTAATGGCCTTAAGCAATCTCCGAAGCTGGCCCGAATTTTTAATGGCTATAGTGATCATGGCATTTTTCCCGGCTTTATTTGAAGAGATCTTTTTCAGGGGTGCAATGCAAAACCTCCTGGTGCACTGGATTGGCAAACCTATCATAGCGATCATTATTACATCATTATTATTCAGCCTGATCCATATGTCCATTTATCTCTTTTTGAGCCGTGCCATATTGGGATTTGTTCTGGGATTAATGTATCATAAAACAAAGAACATCTGGGTAAATGTGATCGCACATTTTTTGAATAATGCAATAGCCGTTGCACAATTATTCTGGATGAGCAGCCGCGATGAAAAAATTGACCTGGATAAACTGGATCCAAAAATAGAATGGTGGATCGGATTGCTGGCATTGGTTGCCCTGGTATTTTTATTCCGCTGGTTAAAAAAATATTCTGTCATTAATAAAGAAAAGATCCTTGCAACAGAAGCACAATTATATGCAAAGAGCAATGTACATGATCCATTCATTCAAAGTGAAGTATAAGTGGCTCTCCAGAAAAAGACATTTAAGATCCGTGCAGTAACCGCAATTTTTTTTGTAGTTATTATGTTATGCGGATTATTCTTAAACAAATGGAGTTTCTTTTTTTTATTTCTTATTATTTTGTTTGGTTCCCTTTATGAATTTTTTAAGATCTTAAAAAAGATCTGGCCAAATAAATATGTTTTATATCTCATTCTATCTCTTTTTTATATTATTATACCGGTCTGCATGATGTTAGATCTGGGATTGCAATTTTATAAAGAAAACTTTCAGTTATCCCGGTTAATATATTCACCATTATTTCCTTGTGCGATCATTTTCTCAATCTGGATCAATGATACCATGGCATATATAGTGGGATCAAGGGCAGGTAAAACTCCATTTTCTAAAATTTCTCCTAACAAAACGTGGGAGGGTACTGTTGGCGGAGCAATTCTTTGCATTGTAGTTATTTCCCTGCTTTCACAGGTAATACCTGCAGCAAATAACTATTCTATTATTCATTGGATAAGTATTGCAGCCTTGTGTGCGGTGTTTGGTACAATCGGCGATCTTCTTGAAAGTAAATTGAAAAGAATGGCACGAATAAAAGACAGTGGTACTTTCATGCCCGGGCATGGAGGATTTCTTGATCGTTTTGATTCTCTTTTGATAGCCGTGCCTTTTGTTTGGATTTACGTATACTTGTTTTTATAATATTAATAAATTGCCCCGGCAGTTAGTACATTTGCCGTTCAAATAATAAAGGATGACCATACACCGGGAAGGCTTTAAAACAATTGCAATTGCAACATTACTATTTGGTGCATTAAATGTTTCCATATTCTGGTTTTTCAGCGCGTCACTGATGTGGTTGTGTGTGGCGATCTTTTTTATTTCACTGATATTGCTATTATTTGTTGTTTCGTTTTTCCGCTTACCCAACCGAACTCTTTCCCTTGGTGATCATAACATTATTGCACCGGCAGACGGAAAAGTTGTGGTAATTGAAGAGAGAATGGATGATGAATATTTTAAAGAAAGGCGTTTACAGGTCTCAATATTTATGAGCCCGGCAAATGTGCATGTGAACAGGGTTCCAATGAGCGGAGAAGTTGTATATAATAAATACCATAAAGGAAAATACCTTGTTGCCTGGCATCCGAAATCTTCTACGGAAAATGAACGTCATTCTGTGGTTTTAAAAAAGGGAAACATAGAAATACTGGTAAAACAGATAGCAGGTGCAGTTGCAAAGCGGATAGTGAATTATCTTGAAAAAGGCCAGCAGGTTGAACAGGGAAAAGAAATGGGGTTTATAAAATTCGGCAGCCGGGTGGATCTTTTACTACCCCTGGGATCTAAATTGAATATAGAACTAAATCAGGTAGTTAAAGGCGGAGTAACAGTTATAGCTACCATTTAACACCAAAGATGTAAAAACTTTATATTTTACGCTTATATTTACCCTGTTTCTTATCATCTCAAAACATACAAATGAAAAAACTATTTTTATTAGCTTCTATGGCCTTCCTTATTACAGGAACTTCGTTTGCTGATAATGGCAAAAAGAAAAAGAAGTGTGCAAAAGGACAGAGTTGCGCAAGTCATGCAAAGAGCGGTTGCAGTAAAGAGAAAGCAGCTTGTTGTAAAGACAAGTCTTCCAAAACTGTAAAGATCTGATCGCTACAAAATTTTGTAAAGCCTTCCAAGCGGGAGGCTTTTTTTATGTCATAAAATATCTTCCAGCTGGCGCAAATGAGTGATCGTATAAGTTGGTAAAACCGAGGGGCCTGCAGTTATGTGATTTACATAAATGCAATCCATCCCTGCATTGATAGCTCCTTGTATATCAGCTTCAAGATTATCCCCTATCATAATGCTTTCCTGAAGCAAGGCTTCAGCTTTATTCAGAGCGAAGTCAAATATTTCTTTTTTAGGTTTAAGGCTATTGCTGGTTTCTGATGTAATTACATGAGTAAAATAATTCTTCAAACCACTGTTTAACAATTTACTCCATTGTGTTTTCTCAAATCCATTAGTTATAAGATGTAAGCTGTATCCTTTTGCTGATAAATAATCAAGGATTTCAATTGTATGCGGGAATATTTCTTTTTTGGTCGGAAGGATTTCCATAAACCGGCTGCTAAGGTTCTTGGCCAGCATTTCATCTCCGATTCTGAAATCCAGCAGGGTGCGCCACATTCTTTTCCATTTTAATTCCTCTGCACTTATAAATCCATTGTGATATCTTTTCCATAATATTTCATTATGATATAAGTATTGCCTGTAAAAATCTTCAAACGGAGCTGAAACCCTGGAATGCATTTCAAACTCTTTATAAATATCGGTAAGTGTATGTTTAGCATTGGTATCGAAATCCCATAAGGTATGATCCAGATCAAAAAAGAGGTGTTTATATACTTTCATTTCTGAAACAGGTTTAACAGTTCTTAATTAACTTTACAGGCAAAGTAAAGTTATTTGTAAAAAAATTAATGATTTACGATGATAGCTATTGTAACTGGCTCCAGTAAAGGTATTGGCAAAGCAATTGTTGTAGAGTTTGCAAAGGCAGGTTATGATATTATTATGTGTGCACGTGATGAAAAAGTGTTGACATCTGCTGCAGCGGAAATAAGTAAACAATTTCCCGACGTTACCATTTCTCATAAAGCAGCCGATCTCTCCAATAAATCAGAAGTGGTTCAATTTGCGGAATGGTGTTTATCAAAAGGAGTTCCGGATATCCTGGTAAATAATGCCGGTAGTTATTTGCCCGGTAATATAAGTGATGAAAAGGATGGCAACCTGGAATTATTGATGAAAACAAATGTATACAGCGCTTATTACCTTACACGTGCTCTTTTGCCACACATGAAAGAAAAAAGTAAAGGGCATATATTCAATATCTGTTCTATCGCTTCTTTGCATGCCTATGAAGGAGGGGGAAGTTACAGCATCAGTAAATTTGCTTTGAACGGTTTCAATAAAAATCTACGGCATGAATTGATGAAGAACGGTATTAAAGTAACAGCAATTTTTCCTGGTGCAGTCTTTACCGATTCCTGGAAAGGTTTTGATAACAGTATGGGAAGAATTATGGAAGCAAAGGATATAGCTGTAATGGTTGAAGCCGCAAGCAGGCTATCTCCCCAGGCTAATGTTGAAGAAATTATCATACGGCCATTGGAAGGTGATCTATAATTAACAGATCATTACGATCTTTCATACAATATATCCGGATCCCCGGATAAGTATAAATTAATTTTGCCCTCTCGGAACTTTATATGAATTCTTTTTTACCAAGATCAATATTTTGTTTACTAATTTTTTTCAACCTGGCTGCTTACAGTCAGGTTAGGTTCACTGCTACACTAAATCCTTCTGTGATAAGTGCTGATGAATACACAACTATTCGTTTCGTGATTGAAAATGCTGCTACCGTAGAAAATATCAACCCTCCCTCCTTTAAAGATTTTATCCTTATCAATGGCCCTTTACAGGAAAGTGGTATGACCAACATAAATGGGGTTGTTACCAATTACCTGGCTATTAGTTTTGTTATTAAAACCAAAAGTGCAGGAAAATTCACAATTCCTTCAGCCCAGGCTAAAATTTCCGGAAGAAACTACAAAAGCAATGCAGTTATTTTAACAGTTATAAAAAATAGGAACAGGTATTATAAAACACCTAACCCGCTGGCTCTTCCCAACTTTGCTGATGAGAGAATGCTGAATTCTTTCAATGATTATATTTTTAAAAAAGGGGAGAATGTGGCAGATAAGGTAAATAAGAATATGCATTTACGACTGGAGGTTGATAAAAAAACCTGTTTTGTGGGAGAACCCATTGTAGCAAGTTATAAATTATATACGAGGCTGAAGAGTGAAAGCAAACTAACACAAAACCCTTCTTTTAACGGGTTTTCAGTTGTTGATCTGCAGCCCGCTGACGTTACTGCGTCTTCAGTGGAAAAATTTAACGGACGGGATTATAATGTATATACGATAAGAAAAGCTCAACTATATCCATTGCAGGATGGCACCATTTCGCTTGAAAGCGCGGAGCTTGAAAATAAGATCCAGTTTATAAAAGAAAGTTATGCAAGAAATAATGTAAATGGCTTTAATGCGATCTTCGATGATTTTGCAAATGCAACTGTTACGCCGGATGCAGTAATTGATCAGACTGTAGTATTGACGAGCAAACCAGTGAGCATAGTTGTAAAACCTTTGCCTGAAAACGGTAAGCCGGCAATATTTAAAGGAGCAGTAGGTAAATTTGAAATAGAATCGGGACTTGAAAAAAATACTTTTCCTGCAAATAGTTCAGGCAAACTTATCGTTATGATAAGTGGCAGTGGCAACCTTCAATTAATAACTGCACCTGTAGTCACCTGGCCAGGCGGGATAGAAGCATACGAACCTAAAAGTTCTGATATCCTTAGTATGACATCTGTGCCAATCAGTGGAAAAAAAGTTTTTGAATATACTTTTTCAGTTGATTCATCAGGTGACTATATTTTACCAGGATTACAATTCAGTTATTTCGATCCTTCAGCAAATGTATACAGAACAATAAGCACAAAAGATCTTCCCTTTAGTGTTTCCCCGGCAAACCCTCGGCCAGTAATAGATTCAGGCTCTTTCAGTGTAAATAAAGAAAATAACCAGGCGCGAAAAAATACTGACCCGCGTAAATGGTTCTTATTTGTAATAGGCTTTTTGGTGATAGCCGGACTGATCATTTATATTTTTAAAGAAAAGAATAAAGATATTTCCACCAATACGTTATCTGAAAAAGAGGTTACTGTAACCAAGGAAGAGATGGTTCAAACTTCTTCCTATAACCAGCAAAATCCACTTCCCTTATCTGAAAAATGTCTTCATGACCCCGAATGTATTGAGTTTTATTCTTTGCTGATGAGTGAGATCAAAAATGACCTTTCCAGTAAATTCAATGTTTCTCCTGAAGAGATCAATAAGAAAACACTTGCTGAAAAAATGGACAAATTGAATATTTCGAATGAAACCGTTTTGTCTCTGCAACAATTATTGCAGGAAATTGAATGGCAGCTTTACACACCTTTTGAGCGAAATGAAAAAATGAATTCTTTATACAGCAGGTCTAATGAATTGCTTCAGTTAATAAATACCTACCATATCAGATCTCAGTAAACTTATATCCAACCCCTCTTACCGAATGAAAATATTTAGGATTACGGCTGTCGTCCTCAAAATATTTTCGAAAATTTAAAATGAAATTATCTATGGTCCTGGTGGTTGGATAAACATTATAACCCCATACTGCCTGTAATATCTTTTCACGTGTTACCACTTCGTTTTTATTTTCTATCAGAAGTTTCAGTAACATTATCTCTTTTTTAGTGAGTGTCATTTTCTCTCCTGTTTTTCCTGCACACTCCAGACCTTTAAAATCAATTTCGTTCTTTCCAAAACGATATATTTCAGGTAAGGTTTGTTTTAGAAGGATCTGTTCACCTTTTATCAATAATTTTTTTACACGTAATAATAATTCTTCAAGGTTAAAAGGTTTGGTCAGGTAATCATCTGCTCCTTTCTTTAAGCCGAGAACCCTGTCAGCGCTGCTGTTCCGGGCACTCAATATCAATATGGGCAACTCCGTATTATTGAGGCGAATGGTTTCAACAACAGCAATACCATCCAGTTCAGGCAGCATTACATCAAGTATGATAAGGTCAAAATGTTCTTTTTGAATGAAACGAAGTGCCTCTGCACCATCAAAGCTGCTGGTAACTTCATATCCTTCCAGTTCCAGGTTTAGCTTTAATGCTTCCTGCAGATTTTCTTCATCTTCTACCAGTAAAATTGAAAATATTTTATCACTCATACTATTATGCGGATTTTAAAAGTACTGCAAAAACAGTACCTGCTGGTAAATGGTCCTTTATACTTATGGTACCGTGATGAGCTTTTACAATTTTAGAAGTAAGATATAAACCCAACCCGGTGCCTTTGGCTTTTTTAGTAGCTGTATTGCCTGCGCGGTAAAATTTTTCAAATACTTTTTTCTTATCGTCATCTTTAATACCGTTTCCCTCATCTGAAACAGTAAACAATATATCTTCCTTTTGGTTCAATGTAACTGTTACAGGGGAGGCCTTTGGAGAATATTTTATTGCATTATCCAGAAGATTATTCACTGCCATTTGCAGCAAAAGCTCATCTCCGAAAACAAAAATATCCGCGTCACAGCTAAGCAACAATGGTTTGTCAGGGAAACGCATTTTAAATTCATGTACACAATTTTCAATCAGCAGACTTATATTAATTTCTTCATTTGTCATCCGGTATCCTCCTGCATCTATTTGGGAGGAAAGCAACATATTGTTGCATAGTGCATTTAGCCTTACCGTTTCCTGTAATGTATTCCGGATAAGCCTTTGCTGCTGTGATTCTTCCAATTTACGTTTTTGAAGTGTTTCCAGATTCAGTTGAGCTACTGCGATAGGGGTTTTTAATTCATGTGTAATAGCTATCATAAAATTCTGCTGCTGCAGGCTCTGTTTCAATTGCCGGCGAACAGACCGGAAAATATAAATGGCACCTGCCAATATTACAAGAAAAAAAGTTACACCTTCCCCGATATACTGTGCAGTTTTTCTTTTCTTTTCAACCTTGAGTTTGGAAAAATTTACTGTATAATCAACTGAATTTTTATCCAGGGCTTTCATTTTGAGATCATTCATCAATTCATTTTGCCCATACAGAGATACGAACCAGAAAACCAATGCTGCAATGGTGTAGGCCAGCATACTCCAGTAAATAATATAGATGAGCTGGATCTTTTTAGTTTTGTTCTGCATCACTTTCCGGGTTATCAGTTTCGTTTATCAAGCCCCCAGGAAAGTTTATTCCGAAGTGTTTGTAAAAAATTATTTTCATTCATTCGTATCAGGTTGATACCGAAAGTTTCTTTTTTTACGGCCAGGGATATTTCTTTTGTCACGATCTCCCGCCTGCTGTCAAGTGTACATAAAAAACCATCTGTACGCCCTTCCACTTCAAAAGAAACAATTGTATTATCAGGAACAATTATTGGCCTGATGTTCAAATTATGTGGTGCTACCGGGGTAATAACGAAACTGGCACTGTCAGGAAAAACCACAGGCCCGTTACAACTTAAAGAATAGCCGGTTGATCCTGTGGGTGTAGCCACTATAAGTCCATCTGCCCAATAAGTATTTAAAAATTCACCATTTAGATAGGTGTGAATTTTAATCATAGGAGAGGTATCTTTTTTGTGCAGGGAAAATTCATTTAATGCATAAGGGCATTCACCGAAAAGCGGAATGTTTGCATCCAGGTGAAGCAAGGTTCTTTTATCCAGTACATATTTCCTGTTCACTAAAGCTTCAATAGCTATCTCCAGATCTTCTCTACCGATGTTTGCCAGGAAACCAAGCCGCCCGTAATTGATACCGAGCACTGGAATACCGGAATCTTTTACAAGTGTAACGGTATCTAATAACGTTCCGTCTCCACCTAAACTTATCATACAATCTACACTCGAATCAAGGTTATCGGAAGAATTAAAAGTGGAGTATTCAACAGGGATTTCGATGGCACTATAGAACTGGTTAAAAAAATCCTGGAAGAAAACAGGTTCTGCTCCATGTTTCTTTAATTCCTTAAGCAAAAATGTAACATCCTGTAATTGATTATTTTCTATACCTCTGCTGTAAATGGCTATTCTCATTTGAAAACTATAAGTGATGCTTTAAAAGCCTCCTTTGGCATGTAAAAATAGCCCGTTTTGTCCTAATTGATTGAAACTGTATTCGAACCTGATATTTATATCATATAACGTAAGTACGTCTAAACCAAATCCTGCTGTGTACAGTAACTGGTTATTAAGCATAGTATTAAATCTTGACGGGATATATGAAATACCGGCATCAGCAAATGTCTTTGCAAAAAATGCCACAGGGATCTTTGGTATTGTTCTGATGTTGAACGGCACCGGGATATCAAATGAGAAGAGTTTTTTCTTTAACGTGTATTTTGCCACTGCTGCAGCTACACCATCAATAACATAATTTTCCAGTCCACGTAAATAAAAATCTCCAAACCCTAATGCCCTCCTGTTTATATAAGCAAGGTTAAAGGGAGCTTTGATCTTTCCGATAAGCTGTAAATTGCTATACCAGTTTTTGCCATGCGGATGAAAATTTGATATAGCACCGTTTACTTCCAGGAGATTGATCCCACCGGTAAATCCCAATCCTCTTTTAAAAACAGACACTCCATAAAAATTTCCTTTCAAAGGATAATTTACATTATCGACATTGATATGCCTGAAAGAATAAGAGAGGTCGGTAAAACCTTTTGAAGAAACATTGCTGTTAAAATAATCAGTGCCTGTTTTAATAATTACACTGTCGTCTAAATTTATAAAAACATATCCTACTCCAAATGAATGGCTTCTGTAAAAACCTTTTCTTATAAAATATGCCGCACCTGCAGAAATGCTTTCCCTGATAAATCCTTTACCTGAATAAAAAAGTATCTGGTTATTGAAATTCGTTCTAAAACTTATTTCCCTGTTTTTTGTAAAACTGGCAGAAACGGCAAAACCCTCCGTTAAACCAGTTTTACGTCGTGGAGCACTGTAACTGAAAGAAGCGTTTTGGGCGTATCCTGTCAACAGGTAAATACGCAACGGATCTCCCCTCCCGCTAAAATTATAATGCGCAAATTTTAATCCATATATTACCCTGTTTAAATCGCCATTGTGTCTTTTAATCCATTCATTAAAATTGCGGTCTACCAGTTTAAATTGAGGAGTAGGAAACAGGTACCATTTTTCTTTTACAATAATACTTATTGATAAACCGGCGGAATCAACAGCCGGAATTACTTCTGCTTCCGTAAATAAAGTTGTATTGTAAATAAGTTTCCTCGATTCCGCAATAAGGCCCGGCAACAAAGTATTTTTAATAGAGTCGCCTTCTTTAAATTTCATTTCTCTTCTGATAAGATAATCTTTGGTTTTTTTATTTCCATTTATTGCGATGGAGGAAATGAGTGTTTTACCTAAAGTATCCCTGTTTAGAAAAGTTTGTACAGCAGGAGGGATGGGGTTTGTTAATGTACCCTGTGCAAGTAAAGCCAAAGAAAAAGATGAAGTAAAAAAAAATAAAATGATGTTCTTTGAAATTTTCATAAGGCAGTCTTGTATTCCTCTATGGGTGAGATATGAATGTCACCTGGAATTGATTTAAATATCGAGATAATTCATAAGATGCCGGTAATTGGTATGAATCTCATTTTCAAATTTTTCATTTCCATAGAAATAAATAACATCATATTCATAGCGTTCAAAAGTTGCTACTACTGCAGAGATCTCTTTATTATTAAGATGAAGGGTAACTGTTAACATGCCGGTATCCGGATGAATGGTTGTGTTTAAATGAAGGATAGTACAGTCATTGCTTTCCACGATCCTGCTTATTTCCGAAATCCCGAATTGCGACCTTTCCATTTCAAGTACCACAAGCCCGCCTATTTCATTTCCACCCGAAAAATTACCTAGTGTCCTTAATAGGTCGGATGCTGTTATCACCCCGGCAAAATCATTAACAGCGTTGATCACGGGTACAATATTGGTCTCGTATTGATTGCTGCTGTTTACTGCATTGAGGAAATGTACATTGTCCTGAACGGAAATAACAAGAAAACTATTTTGAAGAAATTCAATGGTGCTCTTCTCATCTTCAGCATCCAACAGGTCATCTTCACTGATAAGGCCTAAATATTTTTCTTCCGAAACTACAGGTAGATGAGTGAGCCTGAAATCGGCGATTAATTGCAAAGCCTTACTAACGGAATCCTGTAGTTGCAGCCGTGGAATATTATTATTTATAAGTTCAATAGTCAGCATTCACAGGGTGGTTTAGGATGAGACAGGGGCATTCTGTTATAACCCTTTATGTAAAGACAAAATAATAACCTATACTGTTGCAGCCGGGATCTTTAATTTGGCTAGAAATCCATCTAAAACGCTGTTAAACTCCTCCGGACGTTCCATCATCGGTGCATGTCCGCATTTATCAATAAAATGCAATTCACTGTTAGGGATAAGTTTGTTGAATTCTTTTGCAACAAAAGGTGGGGTAATGGTATCATTGTTTCCCCAGATAAGGCATGTTGGTTGTTTAACCTGGTTTAGTTCTTCACCGAGGTTATTGCGTATTGCACTTTTTGCAAGTGCGATGATCTTTATTACTTTGAGACGGTTATTGGTAATTTCAAAAACTTCATTAACCAGTTCATCTGTAGCTAAAGCGGGATCATAAAAGGTTAAGGCAGTTTTATTACGTATATATTCTTTATCACCACGTTTCGGATAGGTATCTCCCATACCATTTTCGAAAAGGCCGGAACTACCTGCTAATATCAAAGATTTAATACGTTCCGGGTTTTTTAAAATGTGTACAAGAGCCACATGGCCTCCCAGGGAATTGCCCATTAAATGACAATTTTTATAATCCCTGTGTTCAAGAAAACGATTTACAAACTTTTGAAGCCCGCCAACGGATGTATGTAACAGATCCAATTCAAGCAAAGGGAGCATAGGAACTATTACCTTGTTTGTTTTGCTGAAATGATCAATCAGGGCTTTAAAATTACTTAATGCACCAAACAGGCCATGTAACAACACAATGGGTTCTCCATCTCCTTCTTCAATGAATTTGAATTTACCGTCTTGTTTAATTTCGTAGCTCATGCTTTGTTTGATCTTCATTGCCGGATACCTTACAAGTATCTCTACTGCTAAAATAACGTTTTCGCTAAAATTACAGTAAATAAAATAATGAAGAAAAATTAAGCTACATTTTATCACTACTGTCCGGCATAAGTTAGCCTCTTTCTTTAAAACACAATATAAGAGCCCTTTAGAAAGAAACTTCTTTTAGGATAGGTCTTTTTCACCTCACCCCAACCCTTTCCAAAGGTGAGGGACTAGATCATCCGAATTCAAAATTCATCATTCATAAATCATAATTCTTAACTCCCAAGCCAGGTGCGACTTACAAGATAATAATAATGCCAAGCATTTGTAACATGTGTTTCTTCTTAACGCCTTCCGCTTAAATTTTCTTAACGGATTTTTTATGAGGCCGGATGAACAGTATTTTAACCGGACAATTGCTATATTTTATTACTCATTCCCCCGAAAAACTTTTGCAATTCTGCAAACATGTTTTTAAAAAATGGTATTATTTCTCCGAGACCATTGATAACCCAGGGCCCTAATGGTTGAATGTATGGATAAAAAAATGAGGAAGAGAGGGTATCGGGCTTTATAAAATGTACTTGTACTGCAAAAAACAGGAATATGCTGAAGATGAAAGTATAGAGTGCAATATATAAGATCACTCCTCCTATGCGATTGATCCATCCCAGCATTACAGTTTCAAAAGTTTTCTGTATCAATCGCCCAGCAAAATTTACAAGAAATACAACTGCAATAAAAACCAGGAAAAAGGATAGAAAGGGCAACCATTTAAAGGATGGGTTCACATGTTCCGCCAGCCTTGCGGCCACTACTGTAGAAAGTTTTAATGCAGCCGCAAGCCCGGCAACAAAACCTATTAAGGAAAATACAGCCATTATCAATCCTTTGCGCAATCCTTTTATAGCTGCAAATACTATCAATATGATATAGGCGGCGTCTATGATCATTTTAAAACTAAGGAAGTAATTCTTTAACTATGGTACTAATTGTTTTTCCATCAGCTTTTCCGGCAAATTGCTTGTTGGCAATTCCTATCAGTTTTCCCATCTCAGCTTTAGTAGTATTGTTTTCGTTGATCAGTTGTTGTATTGCATCCCTGATCTCATCCTCATTCATCTGTTTAGGTAAAAAACGTTCAATTACCGACATCTCTTCTTTCTCTTTTTCAGAAAGATCTTCTCTTCCCTGTTGTTCATAAATTTCAAGCGAGTCTCTCCGCTGTTTCATCATTTTCTGGAGAAATTTTATTTCAGTAGCCTCATCTATTTGTCCCTGTGCACCCGGTTCTGTTTTTGCTTTTATAATCTCTGCTTTAATAGCTCTAAGGGATCGCAAAAGGCCTTCATTTTTTGATTTCATTGCCACTTTCATTTCTGCCATGATATTTTCTTCTAAACTCATAATATTTCTTTTAAGGATGACGTTTTATTATTGCTGTTCTTTTAGCTGAATAGCTTTGAATTTATCGATAAAGGTTTTTGCAAAATCCTTCATATCATCACTGAGTTCCTTTTGTTTTGTAGCCCTGTTAAAAGTGTCAGCCATGGTCATCAGCATCTGGTAAAAGAAATCGCCCATTTCATCAACCATCATATCTTTTGTCCAGAGATCAATACGTAAAGCTGTTTTGTCTGCCGCATCCCAAAAAGTAAGGCACATAGCTTTTGCTTTTTGTTTCATTTCGGCATTGCTGTCACTCGCTTCCCAGTTTATTTGTTCCGGTATCTTATTTGGATCCAGCAAAACCTCTATAGCGATCGTTGATTTTTTCATACACTTAATTAGCGCGCAAAGTTAAGATGTTTATTGATCTGCAATAGCATTTATAAGCTTCCACATAGATGAAGTTGAGTTCTGCCATGAATATTGCGCACTAAATGTAAGGCCCCTTTTTATGTATTCATTCCGAAGGTGTTCATTTTTATATAATTTCATAAGGTTTTCAGAAATCTCATTTTCTTCTGCGTTGGAATATATGGCTGCATCGGAAAGATCTGCCTGTGAATGCATGCGTATTATTTGAATCAGTGGTACTGCGCATTTCATTGTTTGCAGGCAACTGTAATAATTATTAATTCCCAGCAAAGCAGCATATGCGGCAGGTAAAATTTCTGGGCGATGCTCAATCCCTTCCAGAATTATTACATCATTTTTATATTTATAGCTTGCCAGTAACTTTGAAAAGGCAGGTTCAATTACATTACTGAATAAAAGTACAAGCTGCATTTCCGATCTCTGCCATTTTTTAAACAAGGTGAAACTTTTTAAAATGCTTACAGTGATGTTTGTTTCAACGGGGTTTACTTCGTGATAAAAAAAATCTTTTCCTGATGTATATTTTTCTTTTATTTCTTCGGATTGTTCCCATTTTATAGGTTGATATATTTCGTCAAGGCCGGGAAGTATAATATTTATTTTGCTTCTTTCGAACTGGAATGTTTTGTGAAGTTCTTCTTCTATTCCTTTATTCATAACACAAACTGCTTTTACAATTTCAAGTGACCTGGCTAAAAATTTTCTGCCGAACCTGCCCTGGGATAATTGTAATAAGGAGGTTGAATCCACTAACATGCATTGTGGTACTTTGGTTCGGAAACTACATAACCTTCCGGAAAAAATAAAAACAGAAGCATTGAACCTTTCAAGCAATGCAGGTAATTTATATGAATACCAGTAATACCGGGTAAGGTTATTTTTTATCTGGGGCAGAAGGTGAACCGTGGTACAGTTTAAAGGAACCTCTTTAACAGGCACCGGTGAATCATAAATGAACAGGAAATTATAGAGAGGCTGTTCAGCAGCTAAACGGGTAAAGCAATTGTAGATAAAACTATCACTGATATTTTCATCCCCCTCGTTGCTGATGTGAATGGCAATAGTCATCAGGGTTATTTCAACACTTTTACTTTTACAGTTTCTATTCGTGTATCGCTGACAGTGATAATATCAAATTCATAGTTGCCTGAGAAGATCTTGTCTTTTTCTTTGGGAATAGATTCGTTGTTCTGGATAATATACCCGGAAAGGGTTTCAGAGCCATTATCCTCAGGAAAATAAAGTTTATATTTTTCACTGATGTAATCCAGTTCAAGCCGGCCGCTGAAGATAAATTCATTTCCTGCCAGTTGTTTTTCTACATGTTCATCTGCCAGGTCATATTCATCTTTTATTTCCCCGAATATTTCCTCCAGCAGGTCTTCCATGGTTACAATTCCGGCAGTTCCGCCAAATTCATCTATTACCCAGGCGATACTTTTTCTTTCCTTGCTGAATTTATTCATCAGGTCTGTGGCACTCATACTTTCCGGTACCACCGGTATCGGATGAAGAATATCGTTTACATTAACAGGATGCCGGAACATATCCAGCTGATGAATATACCCGGTGATGTTGTCTATATCTTTTTCAAAAACTACGAGCTTACTTAGCTGTGTATCAATAAATCGTTTTTTTACTTCTTCTACGGGTGTTTTGTTATCGATGGCTTCAATCTCTTTTCGCGGGATAAGACATTCACGAAGTTTTACATCGCTTAGTGACAAAGCATTTTCAAAAAGTTCTTTATTTAATTCAGAGGAATCTTCTTCAGTATGGCTTTTGCTTTGCTGGATAAAATTTTCAAGGTCCATTTTACTGAATACCTGATTTCTTTCAGTAACCTTAATGTTGAAAATGTATTTTAAAAGCCACTCTGCACACTTTACAAAGAAAAACGACAGTGAAGAAAATATCCAGTAAAAAAAATAAGTGGTGTAACTGATAAATCCTGAACGCAGGATGCTGTTGTTCCTGGCGCGGAAAAATGCCTTACTGGTAAATTCAACAAATAATATGATGGATGTTGCAAACAGGATCTCAACAAATAACTTGATGAACTCCACATAATCCTTTGCATAGGATGGCAGCAAACCTGCAATGCCTTTCCAGATAGGCTGAAGCATTTCCCCGATCAATAATCCATATATCACAAGGAATATATTTAAAGCAACTAAAAGACTGCCGAGAAATTTCTGAGGTTCCAGGGCAAACCTGCTCCAGGTTCTGCCACTTTGCGTACCCTGTTTTTTATTTAATTCTATGGAAAGTTTATTGGAAGAAACGAATGCTATCTCAATTCCGGCGAGGAAACCTATTATGATCAAAGAGATAATAATTGCGGGAAGTGCTATCCATTCCATATATAAAAATAATAAATGCAAATTAAATGAGTTACGTCTATGTAGGCAATGCAATAAATTTCTTCACCATTTCTTCTGCCACTTTACACGCCTTTTCCAGGTTGTCATTTACTACTACTTCATTGAACTGTTCTTTAAAGGATATCTCAAAAGAAGCTTTATTGATCCTGGCAAGTATCGCTTCCTCATTTTCAGTGCCCCGTTTGCTAAGTCTTGATTTTAATTCTTCTACCGACGGGGGTTCGATAAATATACTCAGCGTATTAATGGGGTATTCCTGTTGTACATGGATAGCTCCTTTAACATCAATATCAAGTACAGGAATTTTATCTAATTTCCAGATACGTTCCAATTCAGATTTCAGGGTGCCATAATATTTTCCTTCATATACCATTTCCCACTCAATAAATTCATCATTTACTATTCTTTTTTTAAAGTCCTCCAGTGTTATAAAATGATAATCGACACCATTTTTTTCTTTACCCCGGGCAGTCCTGGTTGCCGCTGAAACCGAAAATGCAAGTTTGGGAAATATTTTCATCAGGTGTTTTGTTATGGATGTTTTGCCGGCACCTGAAGGAGCAGTAATAATAAGTATCTTATGATAAGATGAGCCCATGTGCAAAGAAAGGGAAGAATAACTGAATCTTAAAATAAGTTGCCGCATAAGAGAACTGCATTTATTTATCTAATGGTAACTTCGTGCTTACTTAAATGAAAATTCCAGAGAACGTTTTAATCAGCAGGATAGACAGCATAGGCGATGTTGTATTAGCCTTACCGGTTGCAGGTGAATTAAAAAAAAATTTCCCCGGTATAAAGATCGGGTTGGTAGGTGCCTTATATACTAAACCAGTAATAGAAGCCTGTGAACACATCGACACCTTTATTGATGTAAGTGATTTTATAGAAAAAGAAATTTTTATTGACGGAATGAAACCCCAGTCGATCATTCACCTGGTAACCAACCCGGGTATGAGTAAGCGTGCTGCAGAATTACGCATCCCAATCCGTATCGGAACTATGAGCCGGTTGTTTCATTGGAAATACTGTAATAAACTGGTGTGGTTAAGCCGTACCCTGGAAGGCTTTCACGAGATAGATGGTAACCTGAAATTATTAAAGCCATTCGGACTCAATAAAAAATATTCTTTTACAGAAATGGCTGCCTTGTATGGGTTAACCCGGTTCAAAAAATTATCAACTGAATTGAGTGTACTGATAGATAAGAATAAATTTAATATTATCCTGCATCCTAAATCTAAAGGCAACTCAAGAGAATGGCCGCTCATTCGTTTCACAGAATTAATCAATTCATTAGATGAGAAATTGTATAATATTTTTATCACTGGGGTTGAAAGTGAAAAAATATTTGTTCAGCAAATATCTGATGCTGTTAACAGGCCTGTACATAATATGAGCGGAAAGATCTCATTGGAACAATTTATTCCTTTTATATCGGCTACTGATGGTATTGTTTCAAATAGTACCGGCCCGTTACATATTGCTGCTGCTCTTGGAAAAAATGCATTGGGCATTTACCCGTCATTAAAAGGGAAAGATCCTGCAAGGTGGGGACCAGTAGGTTTCAGGGCACAGGCATTTGCAATAAAAAAAGATTGTCTCGATTGTAAGGATACAAAAGATCAATGCGCATGTATCAGTTCTATATCGGCGTTTACAGTTAAGGAAGCGCTGGATAAATTAGCAAAGTGAAAAGGGAAAAGTGAAAAGGTGAAAAGGGAAAAGGGAATTGTGAAAAGTGAAAGCTAATCAACTCTCCGTATCTCAGCTCCCAGGGCATTTAATCTTTTATCAATGAATTGGTAACCGCGTTCTATCTGTTCAATATTCTGGATCGTACTTTTTCCTTCTGCACTTAAAGCAGCTATAAGAAGTGCTACCCCGGCACGTATATCCGGTGAGCTCATCGTAATGCCACGCAACGGCCTTTCTCTTTCCAGTCCCACAACAACAGCACGGTGTGGATCACATAAAATGATCTGTGCGCCCATCTCAATTAATTTATCTACAAAGAACAACCGGCTTTCAAACATTTTTTGGTGAATGAGAATACTTCCCCTGGCCTGGATGGCAGTTACTAATATTATGCTTAACAGGTCAGGTGTAAAGCCCGGCCATGGATGATCATAGATCGACATTATACCTCCATCCAGAAAACGTTGCACTTCATAAAATTCCTGTGCAGGCACATGTATATCGTCGCCCTTAATATGCATTTTAATTCCCAGCTGCTGAAATTTTTCAGGTATTATTCCAAGATCAGCTATGCCTGCATTTTTTATGGTGATATCACTTTGTGTCATTGCTGCCATTCCAATAAAACTGCCAACTTCTATCATATCTGATAACATGGTATGAGTGGTTCCGTTCAGTTTTTCTACGCCGTGTATCGTAAGCATGTTACTCGAAACTCCTTCAATTTTTGCGCCCATGCGGATCAGCATTTTACAAAGCTGTTGCAGGTAAGGTTCACAGGCTGCATTATAAATTACTGTAGTTCCGGCGGCAAGTGTAGCAGCCATTAAAATATTTGCAGTTCCGGTAACACTGGGTTCATCCAGTAACATAAAGGCACCTTTCAGTTCTTCCGCATGCAACATAAAAAAACCGGAATTGTCATCATAAGTAAAACCCGCGCCTAATTTCTGTAGACCTATTATGTGGGTATCCAGTCTTCTTCTTCCGATCTTATCACCTCCGGGTTTAGGCAGGTAAGCTTTTTTAAATCTTGCCAGTAATGGGCCGGCGAACATAACAGAGCCGCGCAATTTACCACTCTGTTTATGAAAATTGGGGCTTTGTAAATACTCAATATTTACATCATCCGCTTTAAAAGTATAGGTATGTGCATCTATTTTATTTACCCTCACATTCATATCCCGGAGTAATGTAATTAAAAGGTTTACATCAGTGATATCCGGAATGTTGCTGATAGTAACTTCCTCTGAAGTGAGTAATACTGCTGATATTACCTGAAGTGCTTCGTTCTTCGCACCTTGCGGAATTATTTCACCTGATAATTTTTTTCCTCCCTGTACTTCAAATATGGCCATTATAAATATTTTTTTCACCAAATAAAAAACCCTGATGTCTCATAAGATAACCAGGGTTAAAAGAACAGGATATTTTTAATTAATATCTTTTTTTAAAATTACGGTTGTTGTTGTTTCGGTTATCTCTGCCTCCATTATTATCTCTTCCTCCACCACCGCCAGGCCGATTGTTATTCCTTGTATCTCTGCCGCCGCCATTATTGGGCCGGCTATCTCTTGAACCGAAATTTTTGCGGTATTGATTTCTGCCGGCAGCGTATTCATCCACTTCGTTCCTGTTATCAGTACGGTGTTTAACAAATGGGCGGTTATTAAATTCAAGTTCTCCTTTTGTAATAGAACTCAATTCACTTTGTATCGTATCATCATGCACAAGCTCTTTATGCCAGTTGCTGTAAGTAAGTTTCATGTAATAAGCGATCGCATTTGCAAAACCCTGTTTCTTTTCAGGATTCTCTTCTTTCAATGCTTTGTCAATTACCACTTCTATATTCTTACCAAGATGATTAAAGCGCGGATATTTTTTTGGATAACGCAAAGGATCCGGTTTTGCTTTTAATGTCTCACGGGTAGGGATAGGGTAAGGGCTTTCTACATCCAGTGCAAAATCACTTATAAGAAAAAGATGATCCCATAATTTATGACGGAAATCTTCTACATTTTTAAGATGTGGATTTAAAAAGCCCATCAGTTCAATTACAGCATATGCATTGCGTTGTCTTTCTTCTTTTTCTTTTATAGTTAAAAGGTATTCTACCATCTTTTGGATGTGCCGCCCGTATTCTTTCATAATAAGGTGGTTCCTGGTAGTATTATACTCCATGTTCTCAACATTCATCATAACTACAAATGTAAGGTTTAAACCGTAAGAAACAAGACGCCAAGTAGTAACAGCGCCGCTTTAGTTCCCTTAACAGGCTGATATTTAAAAGGTACTGTTGTAAACAGTCGTTTTGATATAAAAAAAGAAATAACAGCTCCTACTGTATCTGCAAGCCAGTCCAGCAGATCAAACGAACGGCTTTCTATAAAATTGTCCTGTATGAATTCTGTTGCTAATCCCCACAAAATGACCATCACTGTAATCAGAATTCCCCGGGTCAATCTTTTTCCGGTACTGATATCTGTTGCGAAAAAAGGAAGAAGAAACAGCAATGCCAGTAATCCAAACATTCCTGCATGAACCCATTTATCAAAATAAATTTTATTAAGCCAGTCTGAGGTTTTGGGTAAATCACTGCCCGGTAAACATATTAAGATCAGCACAATAAAAAACCAGGCAATGCCTGGAAGGAATTTCTTAAAAGTTATTTTACCAGAGTAAAAAGAGTATAGAAACCGTATTATTTTATTTACTGACTTTACCATTAGCCAACCAATGCAGTGTAAGCATCAGCATTCATTAACTTTTCAATATCGCCCGGATTATCTACTGTCATTTTTATCATCCATCCTTCACCATAAGGATCAGTATTTACAAGGTCGGGCTGAGTTTCTAATTTTGGATTTATTTCAGTAATGGTTCCTGCAGCGGGAAGAAAAAGATCGCTCACTGTTTTAACTGCTTCTACAGTTCCAAAAACATCTTCTGAACTTAATGCTTTGCCTTTGGTATTGATATCAACATATACAATATCGCCCAGTTCATGTTGTGCAAAATCAGTTACTCCGATCGTTGCAACATTTCCTTCCAATAACACCCATTCATGGTCTTTTGTATACCTCAGATCGCCTGGATAATTCATCTAAATATTTTTTAAAATGATCCTTTAAATTGTTATGCAATTTATAGGAATTTGCAGTTTATCAGTAATTATTTTATTATTTCCATTCTCATCCTTACATCTCCCAGCGGCCTGTTATTGGCATCGCGTGGCGCCATTGCAATTTTGCTGATTATTTCAAGGCCACTTTCCAGCTCCCCAAAAACTGTGTATTCCATATCAAGCGAAGGTGTGCCACCCATTGATTTGTAAATTTCTCTTTCCGATATTGAATATTTGAAACCTTTCCTGCTTTCCATCATATCCAGGTCGGAATCGGTATAGGTTTTACCATCCACAATATAGAATTGACACGCACTGCTGGCTTTAAGGGGATTGCCATCCCGGGCTGCGGCCAGTACACCACGTTTGTGCCGCAGTGTTTGACGGAACTCTGCCGGTATCCTTGCCATATTATCTCCACCGTTTCCCAGCATTATTGAAGGCGGTGCATTTTTACTTAATGGGTCTCCACCCTGTATCATAAAGCCCGGAATTACCCGGTGAAACATAAGGCTATCATAAAAACCCTGCGTAACTAATTTTACAAAATTGTCTCTGTGTAAAGGAGTGGAATCATACAACTTAACGATCATGCTTCCTGAATCAGTAATGATCCTTATCCTTATTGCCTGATCTGTTTTTTTAATGTTTCCGGCAACAGCGGGTTTAGAAATAACCGGGTTGGTTACAACTGATTCTTTTGTTACCGTCTGCTTAGCCGTTTTACATGAAGCCCCTGTGAGAAGGGCAGCAATGATACATACTGAAAGTAATTTCATAATTATATAAATTCCTGTGATTGAAAATAAAGTAAAATATGATCTTTTAAAAAGTTTTCCTGTTCAAACAAATTAAAACCAGGTAAAGGCTTTGCAACAGCATAATGTGGCCAACCTTCTTCATCATTACCTTCATAAACATAATAACCACCCAGCGACAATATTTTGCAAATGGCAATATGCATCAGATCCTGTTTTTGTTCTTTACTAAAATCCTGTGGTCCCTGGCCTAATTCCTGTACACCGATTAAAAGCAAAACTCCATTCATATCAGGCTTTATCCCAAACTTTTCCTTCAACCTGATACGCAGCTTCAGCCAACGAACCTGAAGATCTTCTTCTGCATGCTCCATGTGCAAATGTAAGAAATATGGGAAGGAGGTAAATTATGTGTTAAGAACTATCAATCTCAAAAATTAAACCACACGTATATTATTAAAGAATAAGAATCAACTATCATCATACCATTAACATTTCAATTTTAGGTAATTGCTTATTTTTATAATATGATCAGGTTATTGCTGCTGATAATAATGATTACCGGAATTGTTGAATTATTAGTGTATGATGCCGGAACTGAAGATGGAGATGTATTCGGTTATGATAGTCCGGCTTCCTCACCCTTACAGAATGTTAGTCTGCTTAAGGCAATTAACGCCACCGTACTGGCAAATGGAAACCCGGTAATTGGCAAAATTGCAACCCTCAGATTTGTAAGGAATCTGTAAACCTGCTTTCCTTTGAGGCTTTCTTTCTTTAATTTTTTCCCGTTTATATTTGCCGGTAAGATCAAAATTCTTAGTACATCATGTTACAGGTAAATTATATCAGGCAAAATCCCGGGTTAATAAAAGAGCGGTTGGCGGTTAAAAATTTTTCAGACATAGGAATAGTTGATTCACTTTTAACATTGGATGAAGAACTACGGAAACAAAAAGCGGAAACTGAAAATCTGCAGTCTTCAATAAACAGCCTTTCAAAAGAGATCGGTTCTTTAATGGCCAAAGGAGATAAGGAAAGTGCGGAAGCTAAAAAAAGGGAAGTGAGCGTACTCAAAGAAAAATTATCAGCTCATCGTATTACTTTACAACAACAGGAAGAGTTATTTAATAAACAGATATTGTTACTTCCAAACCTTCCACACAGCAGTGTGCCTGAAGGCAAAGGTGCTGCAGACAATGAAACAATCAGGGAAGGTGGGAGTATACCTGACCTGGATGAAAAGGCAAAACCACATTGGGATATCATTAAAGAATATGACCTGGTTGATTTTGAGACAGGTGCAAAAATTGCCGGAAGCGGGTTTGCATTGTATAAAGGTAAAGGTGCAAAATTACAACGGGCATTGATACAGTATTTTCTTGATTACAATACAGAAGCTGGCTACATAGAATACCTGCCACCCTTACTGGTAAATGAAAATACAGCATATGGTACCGGCCAGCTTCCCGATAAAGAAGGGCAGATGTATCATGTTACCCTGGATAATCTTTACCTGATACCTACTGCAGAAGTTCCCGTTACAAATATTTACAGCAATGAGATCATAGCTGGTGATAAGCTTCCGGTTAAGATGACTGCATACACACCTTGTTTCAGGAGGGAGGCCGGCAGCTTTGGTGCAGATGTACGCGGGTTGAACCGGGTTCACCAGTTTGATAAAGTTGAGATCATTCAACTCGTACATCCGGAGAAAAGTTATGAGGTACTGGAAGAAATGGTCAACCATATTGAAAGGCTTTTACAGTTCCTGGAACTTCCCTACAGGATACTGCGTTTATGCGGTGGCGATATGAGCTTTACTTCTGCCTTAACTTATGATTTTGAAGTGTACAGCGCTGCCCAGAAAAAATGGCTGGAGGTGAGTTCTGTAAGCAACTTTGAAACTTTTCAGACTAACAGGATGAAGATCCGTTACCGTGATGAAAATAATAAAACAAATCTTTTGCATTCTTTGAATGGTTCTTCCCTTGCATTGCCACGGATCGTGGCAGCACTGCTTGAAAACAACCAGACTTCTGAAGGCATTCAGCTACCGAAAGTGCTGCATCATTATTTTGGTGGGCCTGTGATTAGGAAGTAAGTTATTTTTCCAATTCACTTGCAATAGCTTGTAACAAATGTTTTTGAATGGGGTAAATCAATATATTTTTATCTATGATTTGCCTTAATTTTGATTTTCCACCTTCGACATATCTGAAGTTGTAGTTGTTTTTTACGAGTAAAGGGTCAGTAAGATATCGTAGTTTATAACTATAGTTTCTGTATTGAATTACAGAAATTCTTCTATCAACTAATTTTGCAAGTGTAACTTCAATCTCATGCACGTTATTTTCCGGTGTTAGCTGAATAACTTGATTATAATGTGTAAAGCCGTTGATCGTTACGATTGAGTCAACGAAGTGTAAGGGCATTGTAAACTGTAATCGGCCATTCTTATCCGTAATATCTCCCCGACCATTTTTAAAACTTATAAATGCCCTTTCTTTTGTAGAAGAATCTTCAAAATTGATGTGAAATTTTACAATTAAACTGTCAAAGGGAGGTGTGCTATATGATGTTACCGATGTTTTATTAGAATTTAAAAAGGGGGCATCAAATTTTCCTAGACGGATAACAAAAAAACTGTCCTCAACCCACCATTTGCCTCTACCTAATTTGTTGATAGTATCATTAAAAATGATTACATCTTTAATGATACTATCTTTTTTTCTTTGGAACCCAACATAGATAATGCTAGAATCTTCTTTAAAATAGAAGTAACCGCTTGTCTCACTAGAGTATACTCTATATAAACCCTGTAGTCTTAACTTGCTCTGGGATATACATGACTTCGTAATTAAGCAAATGGTTATCAATAGTAACAATCTTATAATCATGGTATTTCTTTTGAAACGGGGTCTGGTAATACCTCTATACATTTCACATCGTGGAGAGCTTCTGCAAAAACTCAGCTTTCCGTCTCCGGGAAACTTCTACATGTTCCCCGTTTTTAAGGATCACATATTCTTCCAGGCCCGGGTGGAAATATTCAACATAATCGAGATTAATAAGATGTGATTGATGAATGCGGAAAAAATTGCAGGGCGTTAATAATTCCTCATATTCCTTTAGTGTTTTCGCAACCACTATTTTAGGTTTTTCACTGATATAAAATGTGCAATAATTACTGCTTGATTCAATACGAATGATTTCATGAACATTTGCTGCCAGTATACCATTGTTTGTTGGCAATAACAATTTCTGAGGATTCAAACTGTTTTTAACAGGTGCCTTATTCATGCTCTGCAGCCTAAGCGTTGCTTTCTCAATGGCTTCACCCAATTCATCCAGTGCAATGGGTTTTAAGAGGTAATCAACAGCTTCCGTTTTTAATGCCTGCAAAGCATATTTATCATATGCAGTTGTAAATATTACAGCAAAATTTCTTTGAACAAAAGAATGCATTAGCTGGATCCCGGTAATGTGCGGCATCTCCACATCCATAAATACGATCTGGGGTTGATGATTCGCAATAAGAGCAGTGGCTTTGCGGCTATCAGTAGTAGATGCTACGATAGAAATTCTTTCAGAAAATTTTGCGCCTAACATAGCGGTCAATGTATCAACACAATTTTGTTCATCATCTATAATTATACAGGTATTCATCAGTTAGCAGTAAGGGGCAAGGTTAACAATACAGCTGTACCGGTGGAGTTTCCTTCCGAATATTTATCAGTAATATCTACAGAAGCGGCTACTCCTGCATCTTTTTTTAACCATGCTATACGCTGACTGGAAATATTCATAGCTAAAGAAGTTTTATTTTTGCTAACCGGTTTAATTTCTGATGACCGTGAACGTCCAATGCCATCATCTTCAATATGGCATAATAAAAGGTTATCTTTTTTTTCAATTGATATTAAAAGTTTGCCTCTTCCGTCTTTTTGACTCAATCCATGCCAGATCGCGTTTTCAACATAGGGTTGTAGCAGGAGTGGTGGTATATAAGTATTTTCCCCATCGATCAATTTATCTATGGTAATACTGTAATCAAATTTTTGATTATTTCTCCTGTGCTCCATTTCAATATATAATCGCAGGGCATTTAATTCTTCAGTTAATTTTATTGATTGGTGCAAAGAATTTTCTAACACAAGCCTTATTAATCTTGCAAATTTTGTAAGATATTCAGAAGCATCTTCCTGTTTGTTCTCCCATATATATTTTTGAATCGAATTAAGTGAATTAAAAATAAAATGCGGGTTCATCTGGCTTCTCAGTGCTTTCATCTCCAATTCTCCCTTTAACTTTTGCATAGCTGTTCTATTGCGCAAATTTCTATTATATAAAATGGAAGCAAACGCTGCAATCAGGCCCAAAATAATGATTCCATAAATGGTTTTGTTTCGCCTGGCATTGCTTAATTCAAGATCTTTTATCAATGCTTCTTTTTGCAATGATTTTATTTGTTCTGATGTTTTATATGTTCCATATTCAACCTGTAATTCCGCAAGATCCCTGGTAACTTTATACGACTTTATCGTATCGTTTAAAATTATGAATGCCTTCTGGAATAAATAAGCATCCTTATAATCCCCCAGGTGCTCATTAACAGCAGCAAGCATTCGGAGCGTTTCTAATTTATAAGCTTTGGTCAGATCTTCCGTTATTGCCAACAACTTACGAAGATGTACTTCTGCCTGGGGAAACTTGTTTTGTAAGGTATCTAACGTAGCAAAAATTAACAAGCAATTTACCAGGTCTACACCCGGTGGCTGCGATAAAAAATACGTTAAGTTTTTTTGCATGATCACTTCTGCTTCTACATATTTTTTTTCTAACATCATTACGGATGCCCTTGTCATACCAATGCTGTTTATAGCGGCAGGGTCCTCACTTTTGAGTGCTAATATTTCAGCCTGTGTTACAAAAATATTGGCAGAATCTATATTTTTTAAACTTTGATAATAATGTCCAAGATTATTGAAAACTACCATATTAGTATAAGCATCATTTTTTAAAAAAGGCAGGGCCTGCAAAGTGTAATAAACTGCCATTGAATAATTATCCATTTCTGTATAAACATTTCCCATGTTTACCAATGCGTTTAGCATTGTTGCTGAATCGTTATGCAGGGTTGACTGATGAATTACATATCTGTATGCTGCTACTGTTTTTTCATACTCGTTAAGTGAGTTATAGCCTTGAGCTATGGTGTTGGTTAAATTCCTTTTCTTTTTATCAGAATCAGGCAGTGCATTTGTAATTCTCTCTAATGCAATGAGATATTTTCGGGTGGAATCTACTTTGTTTAAAGCGATGTAATCATACAATATAGACTGATGCAGGTATTGATTATTTTGAGGTGTGATAGCCTTAAAACTATTTAAAGATTTTGTAAAATAATGTGCCGCGCTGTCATACTTTGTTGATTCATAAGCATCGCCTAAATACCTGTATAACCAGGGTAGGAGGGTATCCTTGGGGTTTTTACCTATTAATTCTATAGCCAGGTGCGCCCAATCAGGCACAATCGAGTAGGCAGATTTAGAAATAGAATCTGAGATCAGTTTCTTTAGGTAAGTTGCTTTTTCAATGTTTGTTTTAAGGTTATAATAGGAAGCAGGCAACTTTGCTTTTTGGGCGAAGCATTTTGAACTGTAAAAACTTATAAATAGCACACCACAAAAAATGAACACATATCTAAATGAAACAAATGATTTAGTTTTTTTTTCTCTAAAATTTGAGTGCATATTAGAAGTTAAAAAATTATGAAAGTATTTCAGATTAGTTGTATCCTAAGATAGCTTATCTATTTTATATCATACAATCATTATGGAGTGTATACCTCTTCAATTTTTCTAACCATAAATTCTTTTATAGTAAGTTTAAAGATCTTTCCTTCAAAACGATGCTTCAATTTCTGAAAAGTGCTTTTTACAAGGTCAGAGCCCCCTTCTCTTACCAATAAAATATCTGCACCGGGAGAAATATTTATTTTACTTTTTCTTGTACTGTTGTTAACTATATAAAAATCATTAGGTACATACCAGGTTGTATCTCCTTTTTTAATATCATATTCAGCTTCTCCTTTTTTTCTTGCAGCAAAGACCGCATCCTTCCCGGTTAGCATTTGTATGATGTCAATTTGGAGGCTCATATTTTTACCTGAGGAACTGGTATTAGTTATATATGCAAATTCCACCCTGGTTTTTGAACTGATGATTTTTTGTGATTTAGCACCAAAAGAATTAGCGAACATAAAAAACAATAAAACAATTTTTTTCATAGTTATTTTTTGAGCAGTCACATTTAATTTACAATAATTGTCCAGGATCCTGAGAGCGAATCCTTCCAGGCATCTATATCAAATTCAAACATTTCCTTTCCATCACTAACACTAATGTGTGGTGATGCAGGGCCCATCATTCCCTCACTGATACCTTTAATTTTAATGGTATGTTCTCCTTTAGTTAGTTTCCCCGGAATATAAATTTTTGGTGAATCTTCCAAACCAAGATTTTTAAAAATAAGCTTGTCATCAAAATAAAAATCAATGGTATCCCCATCCACAGCACTGTAATCCCAAATCCGTATTTGAGGGTTCCTGAATGTAATTTTTGTAATGCCCTGGAGTTTAACTCCCTCAACCACTTCTTTTTTGCCTTTTATAAAATACCAGCCTGCAAATGCTATTAGAAGTAAAAGAAGGACTAAAAATATCCGCCGTTTATTTTTCTGTTCCATAAAATAATTTAATTGGTTAGTTCCATATTTAATTTCGTTTCCACTAATACGCCACTACCCAGCGGCAGTTTTGTTTTTTGATTTTTAACCTCAAGTGTTATCTTGTCTTTTACCTGCACAAGCTTAAATACCTGGTCTTTTAACAGCGCTCTGAAAATAATTTTATTTTTTGCTATAGGAATTTCAAATTTTTTAATAACAGGCACCGGTAGCATAGCGTTTAAAAGAATGATCCATAGTTTATTGATTTCCTCATGTTCCGCATCAAGGGCTGATTCAACTACTTGCAGCCTTAATTCATTTTTGTTATTAACTATACCCTTTACCTGTATCCTGAAAGAGCCGGGTATCATGGCCATTGCCACCGTACCAAAATCATTGTTGAAGTAATTCAAGTCAACTGCTTTCGGACTGTATTTTAATTTTTGATAGAGCTGCATCCCGGCCGGCACACTTTCCACTTGTTCAAAATCTTCATAAATACCGTAGCGCACACGGTAACCGGTAAATTCACCGGAGATTTCTGCGCCCTTGCTCAGGTCTGTATCTTTTAAATAACGAAGTTTTAATTCTCCTTTCAGATCAAGGTCATAGATCCACCAGGCAAGGCCATTGTCTGCCTGGAATGTTGTTTTAAAGGTTGTGACAAAGTTGCCTTTTAGATCTTCGCAATATTTGGCATAAAACATCTTACCTATGTAAGAACAAAGATCGAGGCTGAGGCCTGTACCAATATAATTTGCATAACTCAAAGGTCCTCCTATTGCAGCAATTGCACCTTTTTGAGCATTATTAATATTTAATTTTTTAGTTTCTTTTTCTGCTTCAGAACCTGTTGTCACCCATCTGTCCAGCCCCCCCGGGAAAAACTTATCAGAGGAAAGATTTATTGTAAGAGCTTTTAATGCTTTGGTTTTAAAATCAAGCACAAGAGAAATGAAACCGCAAGCCTCTATCATTGCATTTGCCATTTCGCATACTTTACTTTTGTTTTTTATTTCTTCTGCCTTCGCTTCAATTACGGGAAGCTTTTCACTCATTTCCTCATTTGTCTTTGCAAGGTCTCTTAAATATTTGTCGGGAAGTGGAACATCCATAGTCGCTTTCATAACTTCCTTAATTGCAAGGGAAAGCTTTTCTTCAGTAGCTTTCAATTCGCTCAATTTCCTTTTGTATTCATCCAGTTTTGCTTTTTGTTCATCCATCTCTGGATACGAGGGCAGTTTGGAAAGGGATTGAATTACGGCGTCTAATGTTTTCTGTACTGTTTGCGTAGACTTAAAAAAATCTTTTTGTATGTTATTTGATGCGCCAGTTATTGTGGTGATAGTAAAAGTATCTGAAGCCATTCCTTTTTCATCAGCTGTAAATGCACTGATAATATACCGGCCGGTTGCAAATGCTTTTGCATAAATTAACTTATAGTCTCCTTTCTTATCTGTGGTGGTTTTTAACTCTACCATTTTTCCATCCGGACAGGAAAGCTTAAAGATCACCGGTAGTATTTCTTTAGCAATAAGCGTGTTACCGTGAAATTCAATTGGTTTACCCGATACTGCCAACGAAGGGCTAGCCTGTATAGTTATGGGAGCACCTTCAGATTGAGCATAGGTGCTTGGAATTGCAATTATAAAAGCTAATAAAAAAAAGAGAATGCACTTCATATTGAACGCGTTTTATTTTTTGCACGGATTTGCGGGTGCTCCGGCGTTGGGCTTGTTGCCATCCGCTTCAAAGCCCTGTTGATTAATAAGTTTTAGTAATTCACTGTAACTTGTTCCATCACTGCTATACCGAATGGCAACTTCACCATTGGTAATGTTTGCTTTCACTTCAAAAATACCATCTTGCTTTTTCAGCATGCTTTCAACTTTACTTTTACCTGCCTGGCAATTAATATTTGTTTGTATTACAGTTTGTGCACCTTCTCCATTCATGCTATTATCAGTAGAAACCTCTTTTTTACTTTCATTTGTTTTTTCAATAACAGCAGTTTCATCTGCTTTAGCATCTTTATTTTTTGCTTTCTTCTCTTTGTTTTTTTCTTTTTTCTTTTTTATCATTTCTTCCGGCTTGTTAAGTGCATTGTCTATCCCGGCAGATGATTTTTGATCAACCTTGGTATTTACTTTTGTTTTAGCTTCTTCTTTTTTAGTTTTTAGCCACTCATTTAATTTTTGGGCTTGAGCTTGATTACAGATAACCATGAACAGCACCAACGATATTGTAAAAAGGATCTTTTTCATTTATGTATTTTTTTTTTATTGGTTTAAGAAGCTTTTCTTTGGATCATTGCCGTCCACATACCTTTTGGATAGCCTGCTGCATAAAATACAAGTCGGTAAGTATTGCTGCCTTTGTAAACAGGAGCATCCATGAAAAAATAACCTGCACTTTGTCCTGTACCCAGTATAAGGGTATTCATATCCTGTTTTGGATCTGACATATTTATTTCTACTCTTTCAAGAGGAATGCTTGATTGGAAACTTACTTTGTACCCTTTTTCACCTGCTTCTTCTATGGTTACATCAACACGCATTGCTACGTCAAGATAATTAGCGGTTGTCCTGTTAGCAACAACGGAGGGTTTAATGACCACTACAGATCTTGGGATTTTTGTAACTGGCCCTTTTGGTACACTAATAACCTGGGAGGTGACTGTATAAATACTGCAGAAAGAGAGAGCAACTAAGATTAATTTTTTCATCATTTTTAATTTTGGGATTTATGATTATTATATTTTTTATTTTGATTTGCTTTAAAACTTTCCTCCGTTAAAAGAGGAAAAGGCATGCTTTATTCTGAATTTCCCTTTTACAACATGGTCTGCATTTTTAGCATCGGTTTCTTTATTATCGCTATACGTATTTGCATTAAAAGTGCCTGTAATTATTCTTGCTTCTTCTCCATCTTTTTCTGAACCAGTAATGATAATGGCATCGGTTATTACTGGAGTTTTTTCCGGGTATGTACTGTTATAACTATTGGAAGTATAATTTTTTTCTGGATAATTCTGCAGGGAAACACTGCCCTGTTGAATATTCATTTTGGGATCATTTGAGCCAGAAGGAGTTACTGATGGCTTTGTCATATCCTGTGAAACGGTAAGCAATAGTTTTACACCATCTTCTTTGCCTGCAAATATTGCAAAACGGTTGTTCTGATCAGGATAATATGTGCTTGAAATATCTGCCGCATCTACCTGCATTTCTTTGCCATCAAGGGTGTACTTAAAATAAAACCCATCCTTTCCGGTGGTTGCTGTGTTTTCTGAATCAGCACTTTTAGATGAGCTGCCTGAATTGTTTTTACAGCTAAATAGAAAAAGAGAGGTTGCTACAATTAAAAAAAGAAGTGTCTTCATTTGTGTGTTTATTTTAGATTTAAAAAATATTTGATTATTATTCTCACTGCCAGGTTCACCACAATAAATAAAAAGAGGAATGCCCTTTTTCCTTATTATTTAAAAGCAAGATATAGCCTGCTTCCATCCCTTTTGAAGTATCTTAGTCAGTGGTATAATTTTTTGTGAATTTGGTAGCGGGAATGGAGAATGTGGTTTTATTGTTTGTCGATTACTTAGTTAATTGGGGTATTATCTGTAACCAGGCCTGAATCGTGTATTGTAAAATTTACCTTTATACATATGCCACCAGCTTGTAAAAGAAAGATTATTGATTTTGGCTGTAGATATTTCTCCATTTGCATCGTAATACTGCCCATCGAAATTTATTCGTGATGAGTTTATTTTATCGGTTGAAGCCTGAAAACGATAAACTTCCCCATCTTTAAAACTTTTTTGTTCTATCCAACTGCTGTTTTTCGATACAGCAATCTTCAAAATTGGAGCCGGTAATTCGCCTGTTCTTTTAGCTGCGATTTTATTCGGTTTAGTAACAGATTCATGCGATACAGTTTGCCCTTTGACTATAATACTGCAAAAACAAAGCAAGGTGATAATGTATTTCATAAATTCATGTAATTAGTAATAACAATTTGATAATTTTACTTAATTGATTTTCTCAACATCCACATGCCGTTAATTTTCGTTGAAATTATAATTGCAGTTGAAATTAAAAATGGCATAAAGGTTTTTAATTTTTTTCATAGCTGCCACTAAACCACAATACCATATCAGTGAACGGATAATAACTACCGTAAACCACCAGGTTACCATCATTCTGTAGAACCATCCATGATTGCCAGGGCATACTTGCAGCGGAGTCATTGTATGTTAAGTTGCGGTTTCTCGCATCTGAATTGGAATTCCATATGGCCTTTCCTGTATAATCATACATTACAAGGTTGCCATCCTGTTGAAACACACAACTTTTTATTGCTTTGCCATTGGTGTGTGTATTCCAAATGGCCTTATAAGAATTCCCTCCCATCATTTTATATACCACCAGGTTTCCATCTTCCTGGAATACCATACAATACCTGTTATCTTCTGAATAATACCTTTGATTTTTTACAAAAAAAGTATTATGACGAAACGTGCCTTGTTTAACTGGTATATAATCTTGCGGAGAGCTTCCTTGAGTAGTGGGTTTTTTAATTCTAATTTGAGCCATTGTTTGAAAACAAAGCAATACGGTTAAAATTGTCAATAGTTTTTTCATGTTTTTTTTTATGATGTTAATCTTGGAATTACTGTTTTAATAATAGCCAGTTAATTAATTAATACTTTTTAATAAGGAATCCATATTTATATCGCCGTTTACATCTGTTTTAAGATTAGTTGGCTTATCCTGTTTAAATTTGAAATATCCTTCAGTAATTTTTAAAATATGTTTAGGGTCATTTTCGTCTATCACATCAAAGGAAAATGTGCCTTCAAGAATTCCATCTTTGGATGAAGCAAGCGAAAGGTGCTGGTTGGATCCGGTTTTAAATGAAACATATTTCAAATCTCCATTCACCGGGAAATCGGTATGCCCTTGTACATAAAAATCTAAAAGGCTGGTGAGCGTTCCTTCTCCCTTTTTTTGTAGTGAATAAAAACTAAATTCCAATTGGCTAATTTTAGTTTTCCCATTAATGTTAACCTGATCAGCGCTGGTACTGAAATCCTGCCTTAGGGGCATATTCAAAGAGTTTGTAATACCCGTAGTATGATTTTCATTATAGTATGCCACATAGGGTTGTCCATCAATTTTGCATGATACATATTGAGGGTAATTACGGAAATCAGGTATTACTGATTCCAGTTTTTCATTAGCTGTTTCTTTAATATCTGTCACAGAAGTCTCTTTTGAATTATTGTTGCTGCAGGAGACAACCATCAACATGCCAATAAATAATAATGCCGTAAAAATGGAATTTCGTTTCATTTAATTATGTTTTATTTTTTGAGAGAACATCAATTGTTAAGGAATAATAATTTGATTAACGATCACTTCATTTCCTGCTTCTATCCGCAAAGTATAAGTACCCGCAGAAAATTCATCCAGCGAAAGTTCATTATCTCCCGTTATAAGATAAAAGGTCTTTAATTTTTCTCCCGAGGCACCTAATAAAAATGCTTTTGGTTTTGTATGGTGCAAGGATCCTGTAGAATTTATAGTAACACTTTTATTTGCAATGATACCACCAACTGAAACTTTCATCAACGTTTATTTTATTTCCTAACAAATGCAAGCTACCTGTAGAAAAGCTTTTTTGCAGATGGGTTAAGTATTCGGATTGCTATTTTGAGAATACGGTGGGTTCTTGCAATAAAATGGTAGGATAAAAATTTGAAAGCACTTCTTTTTTTGATTTTTTACGCCTGGTTAAACGCTTGCATGCAGTAGTTTTCTAATGTACCGTATTGTATAATCAACAACAATTCTCAGCAAAACAAAATGACTTCTTATTTTGTGTATATAGTTTTCCTATCATGATTCGACCAATAACAGCCAAATTGTAAGGATATATCAACAACCACATTTTATAAATAAAACAATAGGTATTATTTTATTAAGTGCTTGCTTTATGTTTATAGCAGGTTTAATAATGTTATTTATAAATAACAACGATTTTAAGTAAACGATCTTTGCATTGATACTTAAAAGGCTTACAACGTACTTGACGATAGTCAATACCCCGTGTTATTAAATTACTAACGCCCACCGTTGGTGGGAAACGAATGCAAACATGAACGGCGTTGTGTATTAAGGTGCCGAGGCCTTCATCTCTTTAATCTTTTTATTCATCACGTAAAACCAGGCGGGCGTTATTAATGCCAGTATCATATTTCCTGGGTATCCAGTCGGCAATTGAGGTGCATCATCATGATGTTGTAATAATTGATATTTTTTGCTGGCCATAAAGTGATGATCGCTATGCCTGCTCAGCTCAAACAACATCATTCGGCCTATAGGGTGATTGCTGTTCCAACTATGATGTGGCATTGCACGTTCATAACCTGTTAGTGTTTGCTTGCGTTGCAAGCCATAATGTTCTATGTAGTTTACCGTTTCTAATAAAGCAATACCGATAAAGGCTGCTGCAATAAAATAGAGCAATATTATTCCTCCTGCAATAAAATATATAACTGCCAATAATAACAATTGCCATATATGCGCCAGGATCATTTCATTGTACAGGCTGAAAATAGGTTCTCCTTTTTTGCGACAATCATTGTTGGCAATCTTCCAGGCAGAGAGATAAGAAAAAATAATGGTGCGAAAATAAAAAGTATAAACCGGTTCGTTATAACGGGCGCTGCTGGGATCTTGTGGTGTAGCCACATATTTGTGATGACCTTTGTTGTGTTCTATAAAAAAATGCATGTATAAGGATGTTGCCAGTAAGGCCTTCGCCATCCATTGTTCATATTGATTAACCCTATGTCCTAATTCATGGCCCACATTAATACCAAATGTGCCGCAAAGCAGGCCCATCGTAAATATTCTGCCGGTAATGTCCCAATTGCTTAAGCCGGTTTGTTTAAATGATAATAGAAAAAATAACAGCGTAGCATATTGATACACCACAATCACATACAACATTCTATCAAACCATTTATTTTCCTTAGCCATTTCATTTTCCACTTCAGCCAGGTTAGCCGCATTTGGTTTTAAAAATATTTCCAGCAACGGAATTAAAACCCAGGCATGTAAAAGTGGCCACCACACAATGATACCTGTAAAACTAAACGACAACCAGGCAAGGCTGTATAATAGAATGGGGGATAAATATTTAAAAGCTTTAAGCATTGGTTGATGCGTGCTGTTAAATTTAATGCATTAAATTCAGTTCCCAATTGAAACCATTGATGCAAGCTATGGTCTTAAATGCCCGTACAATTGATTCAAGGTTGTTTGCCAGTATATTCTTATGAAGGGCAGAGAAAGTTGATGGCACAGGTTCAAACGCAAAAGTTTTTGCGCCCACTTGCCCTGATGCCAGTATCGTGTAGCTTCCAATATTACTTCCAATATCAAAAAATAAATCTTCAGACCTCAAAAAGTGCAACAGGAAACCCATGTCAGGAAATTCGTGTAAACCCATATAAATATTCCCAGTGGCACCTGCCATACCTTTTTTGACTACCAGAAATGTTCGATCAGTAAAAGCAACACGTTTTTCCCCGGCGGATAAAAGGCAGCTCAACTGCCGACGAAATAATCTGGCATATGCTTTTAACCTATGCTTTCCCGCCAGGAGATGCTCATCAATACTTTTAATAATTGAACGGAATTCCCGAAACTTCCTAAACATGGTTAGCGATGTTGTTTGGGGTTTTTCCTTTGTAAGGTTTCCCGATTTTTGATTTTAGAAAATGCGAACTCAAAATAAAAAAATTGTCGTAGCCTGCTAACTCCTTAAGAAAGAGCCAGGCGGTTTTTATTTTTCCTTTCGCCAGGGCTTTCATCATTAGTGTGTAATAAAAAACGAGTTTATGCCGCCTCAGTAATTTTTTACCTTCGGCTTTTAAATCCACTGTTACATAAGTATTCAGGTAGCGGTAAACTTCAAGGTCTTCCCGCAGATGGTAAATGTATAATGATTCATTCCTGCTTAATTGTCCTTCGTGATCACGAAGTTGAATGAGTTTTTCGTTTATATGCCCGGTTTGATGGTCGCGGGCAAGGCGGACCCACATATCAAAATCTGCAGATATTTTCATATCATCCCTGAACAAGGCCACACTGTTAACGGCATCCCTGCTCAGGCACACGTTAGCTATATTCCCGGCAATAGAACCGGTAAAATATGCTATCCGGGCATGTAGTTCGGGAGAGACGATTTCCGGTGTCAGATCGGTGCCCGAAACTTCCCTAACTTTTCCCTTGTTATCTATTATATCACGCTGGCTATAGCTAAAGCCAATGCCGGGATGCAGATTATGAAAGTGAGTAAAACTTCGCAAGCAGTTGGGATACATAATATCATCCTGCGACCATAGTTTTATCAGGGGGCTTTTACATTTCCCAATTAAAAAGTTCAGGTTATAAAACAAACCTTTATTTACATCATTCTTAAACAAAGAAACCCGGTCGTCAATGATACTTTCAAGGTAACTGAAACTCCCATCGGTGGAACAATCATCAAGAATCAAAAACTCGAAATTCAACAGGTTTTGCTTTAAAACAGATTGAACAGATTCTATCAGGTATGCCCCGCCGTTATACACGGGCAATATAACGCTGATCGCAGGATTTGTATTTGATGGTTTGGAACTTTGCATTAGTTTGTACGATTTACAACGGAAAAAAAACTCCAGTCATTAGGCAGGGCCAATACCAGGTGCCCGATCGTCATTAGAATACCTCCGAATACAATAGCTCTTTGATAGCCAATGAACCGGTCTGCCATAAAACCACCGAACATAGGCATGGTATATACCAGTGCGGCATAGGAGCCTAAAATTGCATAAGCTTTCGGATCATCATAATTGAGTTGGGTTGTCATGTAGGCAATGAGCAAGGCCTTCATTCCATAAAACGAGAACCTTTCCCACATCTCCGTAAAAAACAACAGGTAAAGTTGTTTGGGCTGACGTGTTGAATTAATATCTGGAGATTTTACAGGTTCAGTAAGATCCATTTTGAGTTTAGTTAAGAATTATGAGTTATGAATTTAGAATTATAGAAAATATTGTTTTCATTTAAAATTAAAATTATCATGTGTATTTAATTCAACATTTAAAATTAAAATCACTATTGTCCGGTTAAAATGCTGTTCATTCGGCCTCATAAAAAATCCGTTAAGAAAATTGAAGCGGAAGGCGTTAAGAAGAAAAACAGGTGTTACTAAAGCCAGGTTATATTATTAGCTTGTAAGTCGCACCTGGCTTGGTTGAGTTATGAAGATGGAACTTGTTTTTCTTTAGCCTGCAGCTTCAATTTTTAGGATTTTTTATGCAGCCTTGATTTTTTGCTCCACTTTTAGCTTATTCTGTTATTTAAATTTATCGCTGAATCTCCTGCGTCGATTTGTATCAAGACAAAAGTGGAATGAAATAGAACCTATCCTAAAAGAAATTTCTTTTTGAAAGGCTCTGGTATTGTGTTTTAAAGAAAGAGTCTAATTTTTACCGGACAATAGTGATTCAAAATTCAAAATTTCATATCACCCTCCAAAAAAAATGCTTTACGTATTTATGAAACTCCTTTCTCTTTCATGATCCTGTTAAGCCATTTCAGCATAGCAAACATTATGATGGTGGCTATCATCAGTAATGCAAAATTCACCCAGAAAAAATTTGCCTTGTCCTCGTATCCATCCCACATGGTGGCCAAAACACCGGATAATTTATTTCCGATGGAAGTTGCAAGGAACCAGCCTCCCATCATTAATGCCGTTATTCTAACCGGACTTAATTTAGAAACAAGCGACAATCCCATAGGGCTAAGCAACAATTCACCTATTGTAATGATTCCATAAGTAACTATGAGCCACCACACGCTTGCTTTTTCTGTTCCGTTATTGGAAGCATTTACAGCCCATACCATAATGAGTACGGATATCGCAGAAATTAAAAGTCCGAATGCAATCTTTGTAGGAGTTGAAGGTTCTTTATTACGGTTACGCAGAAACGCAAAAAAGGCAACGATCAACGGCGTCAGCAATATTACCCAGCCCGGGTTAATAGACTGGCTTAATGGAGTAGACCATAAAGTAGAACCTCCTTCGTCTTTTGGAAGTTTTTCAGGCGCTACATTTTTATAATAAGCGGGATAATTGTATTCTTTTAAAACTTTCCCATCTTGTTTTTGCAAACGGAATTGTGCATCATACAACTCTACTGAATCTTTTTTGTAGGCAACCTTATCCGCAAGGTATACACCACTGAATACACTTCCCACGGGCCCGGATACTTCCCTGTCTGTATAAGTATCTGCCCAGATAGTTAGGGCAGTTCCGTTTTGCTTAAATACTGCCCAGAACATAACTACTGCCGCAAAGATCGCAAGGAGTGCAGCTATGGGTCTCTTTTCGGATTTCTCTGCACGGAAATACAACGAGGCATAAAAATAAATAACAGGTATACAGGCAAAGATGAATGCATCATTGCTGTCTGATTGAAAAATATTACCAGGTATCAGCCAGCCTATCACACCTGCAATAACTGAAGGAAGTAAAATTGTGATCAGTATCCTTGAGAATGACATGTCTTCTTTTGTCATAGGTTTCCTGATATCTGCAGACTTATAATGTTTTGTACCAGCCATAAATATCACTACGCCCACAAACATTCCTATTCCGGCAGCGATGAATGCATATTTCCATCCCCAGATTATTATTATCGCAGCACTGAAGAAATTACAGATAAATGCTCCTACATTAATGCCCATATAAAAGATATTATAGCCTTCATCTTTGCGGGTTTCATACTGCGGAGTGGAATACAAATTACCCAACAGGGTAGAAATATTGGGTTTAAAAAAACCATTGCCTACAATTACTAATGTCATCGAGATGTACAACATAGGTAAACTATGTATGGCCATTAAGCAATAACCTAATCCCATCATCAGGCCTCCTGCTATGATAGATCTTTTATAACCAAAATACCTGTCTGCCAGGAGACCGCCAATAAAGGGAGTAAGGAAAACCAATGCTATGAATGTTCCATAAAGGTCGGAAGCCTCTTTATTCGTCATTGCGAAACCCTGTTCTACATTCTTCAGGTAAAGCAAAAAAATACCGATCATCAGGTAATATCCAAAACGTTCCCACATCTCTGAAAAAAATAAATATGGGAGTGCCCTGGGATGTTTACCTTGTTTTACAATTTCACTCATAGAAAGGAATTTAATTATTTAGCTGAAATAAAAAGGCGACCATAAGATCGCCTTTTATAAATTGGTTATATTTTATTTTACTCCGTGCATCATTCTTTTCAGGATAGGGGTAAGCGCAAATAAAATAATTGACGCCAAACCACATAAAACCACGAAGACCATAAAAAACTCAAACAGTCCGTGTATCTCAAAACCCGCAAAAACAGGATATTCTGTAGGGATCTGGTTCTTATCCAATGCTGCCATCTGTTCTGCATTGGGAATGATTTTTTTATCCAATACTTCCTGCAGGTCTATTCCCAGGCCTTTGGCTTTTTCAAATTTATCTCCTGTAGCAGGTAAAAGTGCACCAAGTGTTCCTGCAAGCGCATAACCGGAAGCGTTAGATAAGAAGAAAACGCCATAGAGTAAGGAAGAAAATCTTTTAGGGGATAATTTAGAAACAAGTGATAAGCCGATAGGTGAGAGGCATAATTCAGCACAAGTCTGGATGAGGTATAGCAATATGAGCCATTTTATCGCCAGCAGGCCTGTGTTGCCCAGGTCTTTTACATTGTGTGCAATTATAAAATAACTGAGGGCTATCAGCAATAAACCAATCGCTTGTTTTACAGGAGAGATAGGTTCCCGGCCTTTCCTGCGAAGGTAATCCCAAAGCATACTGAAAGGGATCGCAAATGCTACCACGAATAATCCATTAAATATCTGTACCATGGAAGGTGGCATATCCCATCCAAAAAAATTCCTGTCAGTTTGATTGTCAGCAATGAAAGTAAGTGATGAACCGGCCTGTTCAAAAGCTGCCCAGAAGAATATGATAAAAAAAGATACAATATAGATCACCCATATTCTGTGCTTTTCAATCTTTGTTAAAGAAGAATCAGAAAGTATGAGTCCGGCGAGTGTGATACCACTTGCATAAATAATTGAATAGATCACATTCTGTCCGAAAACAAAATGCATCACACATCCTAATACTACAAAAGAAATTAACGAGATGATCAGTGACTTTGATGAAAATATAGCTTTTTGTGATTCACCTTCTTCGTAATCCTCTGCCTGGCGTGTTGAAGGCATACCGCCAAGTGGTTTGCCATCCGGTGTTCTCACATATTTATCTTTAAGAAAGAAAAATACTGCGGTACCTATGAACATTGCTATTCCTGCTGCAAGAAAGCCCCATTTAAAAGCAAATATATCTCTTACCCCATCTGCAGATTTTACATCACCCACAAGAGGGCAGATCAACTGTCCAAGAAATGCGCCCAGGTTAATCCCCATATAAAATATGGTGAAGGCACTATCAAGCTTGCTTTTTTCCTGCTTAGGATAAAGGCTACCCACCATGCTGGAAATATTCGGCTTAAAAAAACCATTTCCGAAAATTATTATTCCCAAAGCTACCCATACCAGAGTAATGGCAAGAGGCAGATTAGTGCTGAAAACACTTCCGCTAAAGAAAAGAGTTAACTGGCCAACTCCCATTAGCAAGCCCCCGATGAGAATACAATTCCTGTTTCCGAGGAAACGGTCTGCAATAAATCCTCCAAGCATTGGAGTTAAATAACATAAACCCAGAAAACCACCATAAATTATGGATGCTGTTTCCTCTTTCATCATTAAAGAATTAACCAGGAAAAGGGTTAGGATCGCACGCATCCCATAAAAGTTGAATCGCTCCCACATCTCTGTACCAAATAAAACCCAAAGTCCTTTTGGATGCCCTTTTTGTTGAATTACCTGTTCATTCATATTAGTGGTTTTATGATTTATATTATTAAATACCTCAAAGTAGGAAAATTCCCTGTTTACTTTTCATTGACAGCCTCAATTTAATAATATTAATTTAATAATGTGATCAGGAGGCTGCGCCTTTCAAATAATATATAATTTAATACAAGAACACTCCTTTAATTTTGCCAACAGATAATTCTAATTACCAATACTATGAATATACTTTTACTGGGAGCCGGTGGCAGAGAACATGCACTTTCCTGGAAATTAAATGAAAGCCCTCTTTGTACTAAACTTATTATAGCTCCCGGAAATGCCGGTACATTGATGTATGGGAAAAATGCTCAGATAGACATCAAGGATTTCACTGCTGTAAAATCACTCTGCTTACAGGAAAAGATAGATATGCTGATAGTAGGCCCTGAAGATCCTTTGGTTAAAGGAATATTTGATTTTTTCAGCAACGATAAAGCGTTGCAGCATATTAAAGTGATAGGCCCTTCTAAGAATGCGGCGCAGCTTGAAGGGAGTAAAGCATTTGCTAAATCTTTTATGCAAAGTAATAATATTCCCACGGCTTCTTACCGCGAGTTTACTTTGGATAATTATGAAGAGGGTCTTGTTTATATAAAACAGCACCCCTTACCAATTGTATTAAAAGCAGATGGCTTAGCTGCCGGAAAAGGTGTACTCATCTGTATGAATCATATAGAGGCGCTGGCAGAGTTTGAACTTATCATCATGCGTGCTAAATTTGGCGAAGCCGGTAACCGCGTAGTGGTGGAAGAATTTTTAAATGGGATTGAAATGAGCCTCTTTGTTCTAACAGACGGTAAGAATTATGTTTTATTTCCGGAAGCTAAGGATTATAAAAGAGTGGGGGAAGGAGATAAAGGATTAAACACAGGAGGAATGGGTGCGGTTAGTCCTGTCCCTTTCTTTACGCCGGAACTAAAAGATAAAATAACAACATCTATCATTGAGCCTACAATCAAAGGGTTGCAAAAAGACAACCTTGAATATACCGGGTTTATATTTTTCGGATTAATGATAAATGAAAATGTGCCCTGGGTTATTGAATACAATTGCAGGCTGGGAGATCCTGAAGCAGAAGTAGTAATACCCAGGTTACAGAATGACCTGGTTGAATTATTTAAGGCCGCATCGGAAAAACAATTACAAAATATAAAGATTCAGATCGACCCCCGTGCTTCGGCAACTGTAATGGCTGTAAGCGGAGGATATCCGGGAAATTACGAGATAGGAAAAGAGATCAAAGGTATTTCCGGTCTGATATTAAATGAGACCCTCATATTTCATTCTGGAACCAAAAAGAAAGATGATATCGTGGTAACCAACGGTGGCCGGGTGCTGGCTGTAACTTCTTATGGTAAAACAATCAAAGAAGCTGTGGAACAATCCACTTACATGCTGGAACAGATCTATTTTGAAGAAATGAATTTCCGGACAGATATTGGTTATGAATTCCATGCCGGGCAGGATTAAAGCTTTATAACGGTATGGCATAAACGAAATTATGAAGCCCCGGTCAGGGCTAAATTAGTTAGTAAGTATTATTTCTCTATAGAATTTTACAAGAACAGTTAAAAAAACTACCGGTTATTTGTAATAAAATAAATTTTTTAGCGTTGTTTAATCCATAATTTTTAGCAACTTTGCAGGCATTATACACTTTCGCAGTATCTTATCAAAAATATGGGCATCTTTAATTTTTTCACTCAGGAAATTGCAATAGACCTCGGTACCGCAAATACCCTCATCATGCACAATGATGAAGTAGTAGTTAATGAGCCATCCATTGTAGCTCTTGACAGGAACAATCCCAAAAATCTTCTCGCTGTTGGTAAGAAAGCATTGATGATGCATGAAAAAACGCATGAAAGCATTCGTACGGTAAGGCCTTTGCGAGATGGAGTGATAGCTGATTTTAATGCTGCAGAATTAATGATACGGGAAATGATCAAAATGATCTATCCTAAAAAACCCTTGTTTGCTCCCAGCTGGAGAATGATGATATGTATACCGAGTAGTATAACAGAAGTTGAAAAAAGAGCAGTTCGCGACAGTGCAGAACAGGCCGGAGCTAAAGAAGTATACCTGATACATGAACCCATGGCAGCTGCCCTGGGTATAGGTATTGATGTGGAAGAACCAGTTGGTAATATGATCATTGATATTGGCGGTGGAACAACAGGAATAACCGTTATAGCGCTCGCCGGAATTGTTTGCGACCAGAGCATTCGTATCGCCGGAGATGAATTTACAGCCGATATTATGGAAGCCTTACGCCGTTACCATAGTTTACTGATAGGAGAACGTACAGCGGAACAGATCAAAATACAAGTTGGAGCAGCAATGAAAGATCTGGAAAGTCCTCCTGAAGATATTCCTGTAAACGGGCGCGATCTTGTAACAGGTATACCCAAGCAGGTTATGGTAAGTTACCAGGAAGTGGCTGAAGCACTTGATAAAAGTATTTTTAAAATTGAAGAAGCTATTTTAAAAGCACTGGAAACAACACCACCGGAACTGGCTGCTGATATCTATCGCAGGGGGTTGTACATAACCGGGGGTGGTTCTTTATTAAGGGGCCTTGATAAAAGGCTTACAGCAAAGATCAAACTGCCCGTTCATATTGCAGACGATCCTTTAAAAAGTGTAGTAAGAGGAACCGGTATAGCTTTAAAGAATTATGACAGGTATCCATTTGTAATGAGATAATATTTCACTCTCAATCGCCGCTTCCTGCCGTGCTGTTGTATAACCCAATAAATTTTTCTGCAGGTGCGTAATATCTTTCTTTTCATCCGGCGCTACTTTAATTTTCTTCTGTTCTTAGTATTGCAGTTCATCAGTATTTACTTCATCATCCGCACAAGCCGTTATCATGAGGCCGCTTTTGGCAATTTTAGTAACCAGGTAACAGGCAAGATCAATGACCGTTATAGTAATATTGAAAATTACTTCCAGTTAAAAAAAACCAACGATTCCCTTATTAGTGCAAACGAGATACTGTATAATAAACTTAAGCTCAATTTTGAATTGCCTGATACCGTAACTAAAATGGTGATCGACTCTATCAGGGTAGATTCTATACTTCAATATAGAAAATTCACTTATATGAATGCCCGGGTTGCGGCAAATTCTGTAACAGCCCAGAATAATTTCATAGTGCTCTCCAGGGGCAGTGCAGGAAATTTCAGAAAAGGAATGGGTATTGTTGATGCATCAAATGCAGTGGTAGGTACAATAACAGATGTAAGTGAAGATTACTCTGTTGTTATGAGTCTCTTGCATAAGGATAGCCGTATCAGCGCTAAACTTTTAAAAACCGGAGAAACCGGTACACTCAACTGGGATGGTAAAGAACCTAATATTATCACACTATCCGGGATTGGTAAAGGAGTTAAGATTTCAAAAGGAGATAGTATCATCACCAGTGGATTCAGCACAACTTTTCCCAAAGGAATGATGATCGGAAAAGTAGAAGGCATCTATACAGAATCGGGATCAAGTTTTTTTAAAATAAAAGTAAGATCGGCTGCCAATTTTTACAACCTGCAATATGTGTACGCAATTGATAATGCACAGGGAGAGGAGATAAACAAAATGCTGGACAAAGCAAAAAAACAACTCTGATATTCATGAGTGATCTGGTAAAAAATATTTTCAGGTTTTCGTTATTTATATTATTCCAGGTATTTGTACTGGATAAGATTCATCTGCACCAGATGATCACTCCTTATATTTATTTTCTTTTTATACTGTGGCTTCCATTTAATATGAACCGCAGTATTCTGATGATACTCGCTTTTATTCTTGGATTTACTTTGGATAGTTTCCGCCATCATCCCGGGTTTCATACGGCTGCCTGTGTTCTTATAGCTTATCTTAAACCTTTTATGATCAACCTGCTTATTCCCCAGGAAGGTTCTGATAACAACTATGAAGAACCTTCAGTTAAAAGCCTGGGTGGAATAATTCCTTACCTCATTTATGCAGGAGTGCTAAGTTTTGTACATAACGCATGGCTGTTTCTTTTGGAAGCATGGCAGTTTGGAGATATATGGTATTTCTTTATTAAAACTTTATTATCTACTGCGGTATGCATATTGCTGATATTAATAACCGAACTTATTTTCACAAGGAAACAAAGATTCAGAACCAATACAGTATAAAATAACAATGCTAACTTGTATTTATATTAAAGTTCTACACTGATCCAATATTAAAATCATAATAAATTATAATCGCAGGTGCCGGTATTTAACCAGTCAAGAAAAAATGTTATAAGGCTGATATTCATTGCTATGTTTATTATCATCATAGCCCGGCTGTTTATTTTACAGGTTATTTCATCCAAGTATAAAGTACTGGCTGATGACCAGGGTATTTTCAGAAAAGTGATTTATCCTGACAGGGGTATCGTGTACGACCGGAAAGGAAAAGCGATCCTGCAGAATATGATCATTTATGATCTGATGGTAGTGCCATCAAAGATCAGGGCAACAGACACTACTTTACTTTGTAATATCCTCGGCATTGATACCACAGAGTTCAGGAAAAGAATAGTAACAGCGATCATAAAAAATAAAAGTTACCGTCCTTCTGTTTTTGAACCGTTGTTGAGCGATGAAAAGATGGCCAAGATCACAGAAAACCTTTACAAATTTGCTCCCGGCTATTTTTTGCAGGAGAGGCCGGTAAGAGATTATCCCTATGACGCCGGTGGTAATATTCTGGGTTACCTCTCAGAAGTGGATACAAATTTTTTAAAAAAGCATCCTGGTGAAGGATATGTTTCCGGCGATTATGCCGGAAAAACAGGCCTGGAAATAACCTATGAAAAAGTGTTAATGGGCCAGAGAGGTATTCAGTATCATAAAAGGGATAATAAGAACCGGCTTACAGACAGGCTGGAGAATGGTAAATACGACACACTTGCCATTGCAGGCCAGAACATGTATGCATCCCTCGATATAGAATTGCAGGAATTGGGTGAATTACTTATGGAAAATAAAGTAGGTGCCGTAGTTGCTATAGATCCCCGAACCGGCGGCATACTGGCAATGGTTAGCAGCCCTACTTACAAACCCAGGCTACTTACAGGTTCAGAAAGAAAAAAACATTATGCCCAGTTATTGCTCGACCCTCGTATCCCTTTTTTAAACAGAACAGTAGGTGCACTCTATTCACCGGGCTCTACCTTTAAAACATTACAGGGATTAGTTGGCTTACAGGAAGGAGTGATTACACCAACCACCACTTTTTTATGCACGGGTGCATTTTATGGTTGTGGCAAACCCATGCGTTGCCTTGATCCGGGTGTTTGGGCATTGAAAGGAGCCATTACACATTCCTGCAATACTTATTTCGCAAACGTGATGCAACGTGTGATCAACAATCCTAAATATCCCAGTGTGGACAGCAGTCTCAATGTGTGGGCAAGATACATGCGGGCCTTTGGCTTAGGACATAAACTGGGAGTGGATGTTCCTTCAGAAAAAGGAGGGAGAATTCCCACAGCCGCAACTTATAATAAGATATATCCAGGAAGTAGTTGGAATTTCTGCACCTTTCGCTCTGTTAGCATAGGCCAGGGTGAAGTAGAAACAACCCCCCTGCAGGTAGCAAACGAAATGGCATATCTCGCTAATAAAGGCTGGTACAAAATCCCACATATGGTGGATTCTATTGAAGGCGGTGATCAGTTCGGTTTACTTAGCACTTTCCAGGAAAAACATACAGCGGTTAACATTCCTGATTCAGTTTTTGAAGCTGTGCATGATGGTATGCAGGGTGTAATGGAAACAGGAACCGGCAGGTATGCAAAGGTGCCAGGTATCATTGTATGTGGTAAAACAGGAACCGTTGAAAATGCTTACAGGGGTGTAAAACAAAAAGACCATGCATTTTTCGCAGCGTTTGCACCCAGGGATAATCCTCGTATAGCCATTGCCGTTATTTGTGAAAATGCCGGTTTCGGTTCTACATCGGCGGCACCCATAGCCAGTCTAATGATAGAAAAATATCTTACTGATTCTATAGGCGGTAAGGAAAGAAAGGATAAGGTAGTGGCTATTTCAAAAATGAACCTTATACCTCCGAGGCTTGTAAAAGCTATGCGAACACAAGACTCACTGATGCATTCAAGGGATTCTGCATACTTAATGTCAAAAGGATATATAAGGATCATAAAAGATACTATAGGACTTGCAGAAGATGAAGATGATGCAGAAGCCCTGGACAAACTTAAAAAAGACCGTTCCAAAAAAGAACTACCTCCAAAAGACAGTACAGTAGTGAAAACGGAAGCTATATTAAGGGCAGAGAAAAAGCGGGCTGCAATAAAAGATTCATTGATTAATTAAATAATATACAGACACTGATGTATCAGAACAAGCTGGTTATCACAAAGGGAATAGACTGGGTAATGATATGGCTGTATGCTATCATTGTCCTTCTCGGCCTGGTTTGTATTTTTTCAGTGGAATTTAAACCAACGGATAATTTTGCAGGAACTATACTTGCCTTTAAAAAAAATTACAGCAAACAGGTTTTGTATCTGGGAATATGTATAGTGTTTGCTATTTTTATTTTACTTACCGATAGCAAATTGTTCACCGCCACACCTAACATTCTTTATATAATTGGAATTGTATTAATGTTACTTACTTTTTTTATTGGTAAGAATGTAAACGGATCTCGCAGTTGGATACCCCTCGGCTTTATGAATTTACAACCGGTAGAAACCTGTAAAATTTTTACAGCCCTGGCCCTGGCCAAATATTTATCACTGCCTGATACAGATCTTTCTCATAAAAGAGTTCAACTTATAGCTGCGGCAATTTGTTTTACCCCTGTTGTATTTTCAATTTTACAAAATGAAACCGGACTTGCATTGGTATATTTTGCCTTTCTTATTCCCATGTACCGTGAAGGCCTTCCCCCGGGTTATCTTATATTCGGAGCTTCACTTGGTATGCTGCTCATAATTACCTTATTGTTTCCTCCACTTACTCTTACTATTGCACTCACAGTTCTTGCCCTATTTTGTATCTATTTTTTAAGAAGAAAGATCCGTAGGAACCGTGGCCTCCTGATGGTGATTCTCGGGCTTTGGACATTAAGTGTTTTATTTGTTGGTGTAGCTGTTCCTTTTCTGTTCAGGCATGTTTTTCAAAAATATCAGTCAGACAGGATATTTAGTATGGTGGGCCGCGATAATCCCTTTGTAGAAAAAACAGCAATACTTGATGTGGATCAGCCTCCGCCAAAAAAATTAAAAGGGGATACGGAAAATTATAATGTAAAGCAATCTAAGATCGCAATTGGTTCCGGTGGACTTTTTGGTAAAGGTTTTCTGAAAGGAACTCAAACACAGGGGGATTTTGTACCTGAGCAACATACGGATTTCATATTTACTTCTCTCGGGGAAAGCTTTGGTTTTATGGGTAGCACTATACTCATGCTACTCTATATTGGTATGCTCTTGCGGATCATTTTTATTGCAGAAAGGCAACGCAGTACGTTCAGCAGGGTTTATGCTTACTCTGTGGCAGGTGTACTTTTTTTCCATATTGCCATTAATATAGGAATGACGATCGGGCTTGCTCCTGTTATTGGGATCACTCTGCCGTTAATGAGCTATGGAGGTTCCTCTCTGCTTACATTTACAATTCTCATTTTTATTCTGATAAAACTGGATGCTGACAGGCAAATGGTTCTTAGATAGATAATAGTTCGCTGATGAAAATAATTCCACTAAGTGAAGGAAGTTTTACAATTGATGCTACCCGGATCTTCATTCCTTTTAATAAAGAAACTGATGAATTGAGCTCCCGGAATAACGGTAGTTTGCTTGTCGAGATCCAGCCCTTTGTAGTGATAACTGAAAAAGACATTATCGTATTGGATACAGGACTTGGATTTTTTAATAGTGAGGGAGTTCTGCAAATTCATCAAAACCTTTTAAATAATAACATACAGCCAGAAAGTGTTACGAGGGTTTTGCTTTCTCATCTGCATAAAGATCATGCGGGTGGAATAAGTTGTAAAGATAATTTTTCGGGTAAGCATGAATTAAGTTTTAAAAATGCAATGTATTATATCAGTAAAAAAGAAATAGAGTATGCTTTTGAAAAAGGCACACCTTCTTATATAACAGAAGATTTCGAAGTTTTAAGAACATCAGGAAAGATCATATTTCTGGAAGAGGATGGAGGAGATATTACTGAAAATATCAGCTATGAGATAAGCGGCGGACATTGCCCCTTTCACACCGTTTTTCGAATAATGGAAAAAGAGGAGATCGTTTTTTATGGGGGTGATGTTGCACCTCAATTGCAACAGATGAAAAGCAGGTTTATTGCCAAATATGATTTTGACGGGAAAAAAAGCATGGAATTAAGGAGCCAATGGTGGGCGAAAAGTGAACAGGAACACTGGAAGGTTTTGTTCTATCATGATATAAAAACACCGGTAATTTCAAGGTAATTAAAAGGAGGCCTGCCCTAAAAAGAGCTGGCCGTTGCTAACCTATGAAAAACACCTGCCACAAAAATAGAAGAAATTAAATAAGATGCAAGCTTTATTAGATTTATTTTATAAGTATATTAATGTTGGCTTGTAATGAATTATTAATTATCATTTTTTAAAATGAAAAAACCCGTTCCTTTTAGAACGGGTCGGTAAAAGTCTTTTAGAGTTTTTAATTTCTAATCATTTGCATTCGTTTATTCCCACTGTTTTGCTGCCTCATATTTTTTAATCTTTCCACCAATTTTTTTCTGAATTCAGCATCCTTGCGATAGAAATCATTTGCTCTGTCGTTTCCCAGTATCTTTATAAACCTATCCTGGTATCTTTTTTTTATATTTAAAACTTCCTGTTGTTTTTTAAGTTCTTCTTCTCCTCTTACAGCTCTTATTTCTGAATCAAACTGAGAATGAACCGGCCAGAATTTCTGCGCCTCGTCTTCAGTAAGTTTTAATTCACGCGACATATACGCTATATACAAGGCCTGTATCTTTTGTTCTTTTTTACCCGGATCAGTATCACGGTCCTGGGCTTGCAGAGCGCTGAAGCCAGAGAGAAAAAAAGTAATTATAAGTAATAGATGTTTCATGAGTAAATTTTAGTTCGAATAATCTTTAATGTTTAATTCTTTAAGAAAGTCAGTAAGGGCATCTTCATTAATTATATAATCATCTGCGGAAGGCAATTCATTCAGATCTACTGATGCCGCTACAAGGGCTGCATTTACATCCTGGCCATTTTTCTGCAGATAACCTATTATCTCATCCTCGCTAACCGTTTCCAGTACTTTGTCAAAACTATTTGTTTGCAGGATCTTATTTGCATCATTTAAAACGGAAGCTGTAAGTGGGGTGCTTTCGATAGTTTCAATATTCTTTTTATCGAATACAGAAAACAAACTCAATCCCATAATGCCTGTAATAACTGCAGCTACTGCATAACGCATAAATGAAGAATGCGATCTCATTTCCACAATTTTCGCTGCTGGTTTTACCTGGCTAAGAATAATTTCAGAGAGGTCTTCAAAATACCTGGAAGGCACTGTAAAAACATTGTCGTTTCCTGTAGTACTCAGAGCAGGAGATAATTCCTTCAGTTCTTCAACTGCTGATTGTATTGGTGTGATTTTGATCTTTGCTAAAATAGTATCAGCCAGCGAATCAAAATAACCTGCTGGCACTTCCCTGGTATTTGCAACTTCAGAAGTTAAAAAAGCTGGGGTTTCCGCACTCACTTCTAAAAGAACCATTTCGGAAAAATCTGTAAAATAATTTTCCGGTACAGAGAAAACATTCAACTGCTGCAATGGTATAAGTACAGGGCTGATATTTTCTAATTCTTTTAATATGTCTTCGTTATTGAACATGCCTTGTTTGGACGAGATTTTATGCAATTGGTTTAACGGTTCAGTATATAATCCTCTACTTTTTTAACAGCGTGATGATAACTGGCTTTTAATGCTCCTTCGCTGGTATCTAACACCCGGCTCATTTCTGCATAAGGCATTTCATCATAATACCTGAGATTAAAGACAGCACGTTGTTTCTCAGGGAGTTGTTGAATGGCCAATTGTAATTTCCATTCGAGTTTATTGCCATCAAAATGTTTATCTGCCTGTAATTTGCTTGCCAGGTGACTGTTTTCATCACTTAACGAAGTAGAAGCCCGTTTTTTTTGTTGTTCCAAAAAAGTAAGGCTTTCATTGGTAGCTATCCTGTATAGCCAGGTATACAACTGGCTGTCTTCCCTGAAATTCTCAAGATTCTTCCACACTTTAATAAACATATTCTGCATTACGTCATTCGCATCTTCATGCTCAACAACCATACGCCTGATATGCCAGTATATTTTTTCCTGGTATTTTTTTATAATGCGGGTAAATGCTGATTCTCTTGTAGCCTCATTTTTAAATTGAAAAAGCAGTTCTTTATCATCTAAATGTTCACTCATAAATTACTTGAAGAATAACAAAAGTAAAAAAACCAATCTTAAAGACTGGTTTTTTATCAAAGAGTTAAAAGAAGTTAACTATTACTTTTTTTTCGGGCTATTACTTTTTCACAGGCAGCAATGATATGATCTGAATCCAGGCCATATTTTACCAGCAATTCTGAAGGTTTGCCGCTTTCTCCAAAAGTATCGTTAGTGCCTACATATTCGATTGGTACAGGAAAATTACGTGCCGCTACTTGTGCTATACTATCTCCCAGACCGCCGATGATATTGTGTTCCTCAGCAGTTACCACACAAGCTGTTTTTTTGATCGAAGCTATAACTGCAGCTTCATCCAATGGTTTAATAGTATGCATATTTATAAGTTCTACACTTATGCCTTTTGTTTCCAGTGCTTTTGCAGCTTCAACAGCTATCCATACCAGGTGGCCACAGGCAAATATGGTTACGTCCTTTCCTTCTGCAATTACCTGTGCTTTGCCAATTGTAAAATCTTTTTCATTGGTAAATATGGGCCACACAGGCCTTCCAAAACGAAGGTAAACAGGACCTTCATACTTCGCTATTGCTTTGGTTGCAGCTTTTGTTTGATTGTAATCTGCAGGCACAATAACGGTCATGCCTGGTAGCATTTTCATCATCCCGATATCTTCCAATATCTGGTGAGTGGCACCATCCTCCCCAAGAGTTAAACCCGCGTGTGAAGCACAGATCTTAACATTTTTACCACTGTATGCTATGCTTTGTCTAATCTGATCATAAACCCGCCCGGTAGAAAAATTAGCAAAGGTGGTGGTAAAAGGAATTTTACCGCCAATGGTAAGTCCGGCGGCTATGCCCATCATATTAGCTTCAGCAATTCCACACTGGATAAATCTATCCGGAAATTCTTTGATAAATGCATTGAGCTTTAATGAACCCGCAAGATCCGCTGTTAATGCAATGATGTTTTTATTTTCCCTGGCTGCTTCGAGTATTCCATCTCCGAAACCGCTTCTTGTATCTTTATTCCCTGTAACGGGGATGTCTTTAAACATAGTTATAATAATTGGTGCACAAGTTAATGTAGATGATAAATTTAAATCAGCATTTTTTCCTCCGAACATATTTTTATCATTATGCAATTTCATTTCCCATTCCCAGGCGGTATGCATCATATCCTTAAGGTCGTAAACGGGATTCCATCCTAAAACATTCCGGGCCTTATCATTATTTGCATAAATGGCTATTACATCGCCGGATCTTCTTTTGCCGATAGTGTAATTTAATTTCTTATTGCTTACTTTTTCAAAAGATTCAATTACCTCCAGCACTGTAAAGCCATTGCCACTTCCCAGGTTGAACACATCACAATTTGAATCCATTTTATCATCAATCAGGTAATTCAGCGCAAGCGTATGTGCATGTGCTATATCTGAAACATGTATATAATCTCTTACACAAGTACCATCCTTTGTTGGATAATCATTTCCAAAAACTTTCATCTCCGGAAGTTTACCGATGGCAGTTTGGGTGATAGCAGGTATAAGGTTGGCAGGTTTACCAATGGGTATTTCACCTATCTCAATAGAAGGATGAGCTCCTACCGGGTTAAAATACCTGAGTAATACTGCATGTAATTTATTACTGTTCACAGTATATTGTACAATATGTTCTCCCATCTGTTTTGTGTAGCCATAGGGTGATTCTGCAGTTTTAAAGATCGTTTCTTCAGTAACCGGAACTTCATCAGGATTACCATATACTGTACAGGATGATGAAAATACAAAGTGAGGAATATTAAATTCCTCTGCACAACGCAGAATATTTATCAGTGAATTATTATTATTTTCAAAATACAAAAGGGGTTTTTCTACAGATTCTCCTACTGCTTTATAGGCAGCAAAATGTATAATTCCACTTATATCCGGATTCTCCTGAAATATAGCATGCGTATCATCAAATATGCAAAGGTCTACTGTATAATTTTTTACTTTTATTCCTGTAATCTTTTCAACGCCTTCCAAAATGTGCGGCCTGCTTCTCGCATTGTTATCAACGGATATTACCTCAAATCCATTATCGATCAGATCAACAATGGTATGCGACCCAATGTAACCACATCCGCCCGTTACAAGTATCTTTTTCATGTTTTGAATGTTTTAAGCCGGGCCTTTAAAAATATATGCCCTGCTCATGCAATGCAAAGAAAACAAAAAATCACTCATACAGAGGAGTGATTTTTAAGCAAAACAATTATAAATTTTAAATACTACTGTCCGGTATAAGTTAAACTCTTTTTTAAACAAAATTCCAGAGGATTTTTTTAGTAAATTTCTTTTAGGGTAGGTTTTCTTTCATTCTACTTTTGTCTTGATACAAAAGTGGAGCAAAAAATCAAGGCTGCATAAAAAATTCCTAAAAATTGAAGCTGCAGGCTAAAGAAAAACAAGTTCCACCTTCATATAAAAACCAAACTACGTGCAACTTACCAACTAATTATAAAGCCAGGCTTTAGTAACATCTGTTTTTCTTCTTAACGCCTTCCGCTTCAATTTTCTTAACGGATTTTTTATGAGGCCGAATGAACAGCGTTATTTCCGGGCAATATTGAATTTTAAATAAAGATCTTGCTTATATAATAAATGATCATTGCAACCAATGCACTTACAGGAATAGTAAGCAACCACGCCCATACAAGGTTAACCGTAACACCCCACCTTACTGCACTTAATCTTTTAACTGCTCCTACACCTACAATAGCGCCGGTAATGGTATGTGTTGTTGAAACCGGAATACCCATTTGTTCTGTCATAAATAAAGTTAAGGCACCTGAAGTTTCCGCAGCCACACCTTCCAGTGGTGTAACTTTTGTGATCTTTGTTCCCATTGTTTTTATGATCTTCCAGCCACCACTCATGGTTCCAAGGGATATTGCAGTGTAACAGGCCAGTGGTATCCAGTTAGGCATATTGGAAATATCTGATAAAGCCCCCTCTGCAACCATTGCAGCTGCAATAATTCCCATTACTTTTTGTGCATCATTGCCGCCATGTCCTATACTGAATATAGCTGATGATAAGAGCTGCAGTTTCTTAAACATTTTTCCTGTTCTTAAAGCACTTGGCCTTCTGATAATATCTACATAAAAATAGGCGAGAATAAATATCAGGGATATTATTGCCAGGCCATACCGGATATAGGAATTATCTGCTTTTTTTATTTGCTTCTGCAGGTCTTTTCTTACATCATATTTATTAATATTATTTAAAACAGCCCGGTTTTGTTCCAGTGTAAAAGCAAGAGTAGCCGAAACATTATTTGCAATTGATTCATTGGAGGCTGTTCCATACATGGATAAAGCAGGTTTCGTTTCATCCAGTTTTTTAGTAAGGCTATCCGTATAAGGCTTGAAAGAATAATTTTTTTCAGAGATTTTTTTCAGGCTGTCCAGCTTATAAACTTTTCCAACCTCATCCTTTAGTTTGCTGAAGATCACATCTGTTAAAAGCCCTTTGTCCTGGATTCTTTTTGACACTTCTTCAGCACCAATATTATTATAGTCTGCAGCTATCACCATAGATTCATCCAGGTTCTTTTTAGCAGCCAGGTATTTTCCCTGTTTGGCCGGATCCTTTGCAGCCTCTTCTTCATATTTATCTACTTTATAAAACTTAACCAGGTTCTCCTTGATCTTAACCTGTTGAAAATAATTGAACATGATCCAGGTAAGTGCAGTAACCACTATTATTATTCCTGTTCGCAACCAGAAGTTTCGGTTAATGGTAACTATTGTAATAAATATGGAAATCACCATGCCTATAAGAGGCGCCAGAAAAATGAACAGGATTATCTGTATGATCTTTTTATCTTCTACGATCTGCGATAAGCCGATCATTCCCTTTTTGTCAAATGCATGTGCTATGGCCGCGCCGGCAAAACCCCCAATTAACGTGTGAGAGGAAGAGGAAGGAATGCCATACCACCAGGTCAACAGATTCCACATTATTGCGGCAATGAGGCCTGATAATATTACAGGCAAAGTGATGAATTCTGATTTTACAGTCTTGGCGATTGTGTTTGCAACTGCATGGTCTTTAAAAATAAAAAAAGCAACGAAGTTAAAAAAGGCAGCCCAGGCAACCGCCTGGAAAGGTGTTAGTACCTTGGTTGAAACCACTGTTGCAATTGAGTTTGCCGCATCATGAAAACCGTTTATATAATCAAAAGCAAGAGCAAGAAATATAATTAAAATTAAAAGTGTAGACATAAGCTAAATCTTATTTACCTGTTCTGTAAACGGGATGAACTAAGTGATTTTTAAGTATACTTTATAATTATACTCTCTATTACATTGGCAGCATCCTCACATTTATCTGTAACTATCTCCATCACCTGGTATATTTCTCTTTTTTTGATGACTTCTTTTGCATCGGGTTCTGTAGCAAAAAGTCTTTCAATACTCATATCGAAAATATCATCTCCCTGGTTTTCTATGCTATTTATGGCAACCAATGCATCTGTGATCTGGCGCATATTTTTCATATTTCTTAATTCAGTCACAGCCTTATGTACCTGTACAGTTCCCAGGGCAATAAGGTCTCCCATTTTCTGTATACCTATCTCGTCAGGATTTACATGATAAAAATTAATTTTTTTAGCGGAGGCATAAATATAATCAGCAATATCATCTAATGCAGAAGCCAGGGAATGAATATCTTCCCTGTCAAAAGGCGTTATAAAGTTTTTGCCTAATTCAGTAAAAATCCTGTGGGTAAGTTCATCATTAACATGCTCCATATCCTCAATTTCTTTGATGAGTTTTGCCCTTACTTCAAAGCTGGGTTCATTTACAACTTCTTTTAATTTTTCACCCATTTTCACTAATTCTTCTGCTACACTCTCAAACAACTGGTAGAAGATCCTGTCTTTGGGTAAAAATATTTTTAAAATAGAGTTGAGTGCCATAAATAGGTTTTTTACAAATTTAGAATTAAGGCTCCTAACCTTTTTAAAAGAATAATTGATAATGATTTCTTAACACAGAAGTAATAGTAAATTGTTATTAATTTCTAATTCAACCTTATATGACTCCTGGAAAAATTATTTCATTAAATCTTTTGCTTTTTGTAATGTCATTTTCTGGAAAAGCCCAGTTCCTCATGGATATGGTGGACACAAGCAAGGATATGGGTAAGGGGATGTTGTCGATATATCAGAAGTTTGATAAGGTCAGGATAAGCGGGTACATACAACCTCAATTTCAGGTAGCTTCTGAAAAGGGAATCAAAAGCTTTAGTGGTGGCGATTTTGCCCCTTTGGTAAATAACAGGTTTATGTTACGCCGGGGCAGGATTAGGTTCGATTATATCCACTTTGCCGAAAGAAAAGGGCCTTCAGTACAATTTGTTTTTCAGTTTGATGGTACGGAAAGAGGCGTGGTTATAAGAGATTTTTGGGGGAGGATATTGGAAAATAAATACAGCCTGTTTGCAGTTACTACCGGTATGTTTGCCCGTCCGTTCAGCTATGAATTAAATCTGTCGTCGTCTGACAGGGAAAGCCCTGAGAGAGGTCGTTTAAGCCAGTTGTTATTAAAAACCGAACGTGATCTTGGTGCCATGGTATCCTTTGAGCCAAGAAAAAAAGATCACCCTTTGTATAATTTAAAATTGGATGCTGGAATTTTTAATGGCCAGGGGCTTGCAGCTATAGCAGATTTTGACAGTCACAAAGATGTGATCACCCGATTATCTGTTAAACCGGTTGCTTTGTTTAAAAATAATCTTGTAAGTGCAGGTATATCTTATTTAAATGGTGGTTTGGTTAGGAATACACGTTACAGGTACACTACTCAGGATATAAATGGAATTAAAATGTTTGTAGTAGACTCAGCTTTATCTAACCAAGGGAAGATCGCACCACGTAAATATTATGGAGGTGATGTTCAAATTAAATTTTTGCATAGTTATGGATTTACAGAAGTACGGGCCGAATTCATAAAAGGTAAACAAACCGCCCAAAGAACCAATACCGAAACTCCATTCCTTTTATTAACGGGTATAGAAGGGTATTATACAAGAAAATTTAATGGTGCTTATTTTTATTTGCTTCAGCATATTCACAATTCCAGGCATCAGCTTGTAATAAAATATGACTGGTATGATCCTAACACAGAAGTTAAAAAAACAGAAATAGGTAAAAATAACAGCAATCTGAATGCGGCTGACATTAAATACAGCACATGGGGCTTTGGTTATTTAAATTACATAAATCTGAATTTAAAAATGGTGTTGTGGTATGATATAGTGAAAAATGAAAAAACTTCGCTGGCGGGCTTTCTGAATGACATTAAGGATAATGTGTTCACATTCAGATTGCAATTCAGGTTTTAAAATACTTCAAAAAATATATTTAATATTTAATATTACTTTTTCTAACTAGTTGGTAATATTCCTTTAACCTGTGCTTAATGTTAGCTTAACATTCTCTTCATCTTGCAGTAACATCTTAAGTGTCTCTTTGTGCCTTAAAGACAAACGGATATGTTTAAAAGGCTACTAGCATTTTTTCTACTATTTTTTTCAATAAGTACTTTATCATATTCACAAAAAAGCAGGATAGAAGGTAAAGTCAGTGATACTAAAACAGGACTTCCACTTACGGGCGTTTCTGTTACAGTAAAAAACAGTACACGGGGTGTTTCAACTAATAATGATGGCAGGTATGTAATAATTACAGATGATACTTCAGCTACAACTACATTGATATTTTCTTATAATGGGGTAATTAAAGAAGTGGAGGCTATAGAAGTATCAGCTGGAAAAGTAACCAATCAGGATGTAGAACTGGAACAGGTCTCAAGAACAGGAAGTGAAGTTATCGTTCGTTCTGTTACTACTTCCAGAAGGGAATCCGCTGCATCTGTAATTACTTTTCAAAAAAATACCAATACCGTTGCTTCTGTGATTTCTTCCGAATCGATAAGACGGTCACCGGATAGAAATACCAGTGAAGTTCTTAAACGTTTACCCGGGGCAAGTATACAGGAAGGTAAATTTATTATCGTGCGCGGCCTTGCCGACAGGTATAACCAGGCCATGTTAAATGGTGTATTGTTAACCAGCACGGAACCTGACCGTAAAACATTTTCATTTGACCTCATTCCTGCTTCTGTGATCGATAATATTATTGTGAACAAAGCTTTTGTTCCTGAATTACCCGGCGAATGGGCGGGTGGCCTTATCCAGGTGAATACAAAAGATATTCCTGCAAAGGGATTTTTTAATATTCAGTTAGGTACTGGGTTTAATACAGCAACAGTTGGTAAAACTTTATTGCGTGATGCACAAGGAGGAGATACCGACTGGCTGGGATTGGATGATGGAACGCGTGATCTGCCTTCCAGCTATACAACAAAGTCATCATTTGGAATATTGTCTAAAGCTGAAAAGGCTGCAATAGGAAAAGAGCTTCGCAATTCCTGGGCTCCTGAATCTTATTCTGCTCCTTTGAATTTTTCCCTGCAGACAAATGCCGGATTTAATATAAAAGTATTTAAGAAAACGCTGGGAGGAACTTTTGGTTTATTATACAACAGGTCTAACAGGTATCAGAAACTGGTCAACAGGCAGAACAATCTTAATGCTACTACAAATACATTTGATACTGTTACTTTTTTCAATGATGATCGTTATGTACAGGATATTTCCTGGGGTGGCTTTGGAAGTATGACCCTGCAATTAAACCCGCGTAATAAGGTCTCGATCAGGTCACTTATTAATATTAATTCACCCAATTCTGTAATTCAGCGCCTTGGATACGATAATTCCCGTACAGATGATCTGAGAGGTACTGAATTTTCTTTTAAACAAAATACATTTTTTACTTCCCAGGTATCAGGTGAGCATAATATAATTAAGCCACTTAAATTTAAATGGTATGGGGCATTTAATATTTTAGATGCATACAATCCCGATCAAAGGAGGATACTATATTCTAAAAATAAAAATTCATCAGATCCTTATCGCCTTATATTATCAAGTACACTTTCTCAAACAAGTGGTAGCAGGATCTACCAGACTTTAAGTGATTACATATACACAGGTGGTGGTGATCTTGCCTATGATTTTAATGCATTTGGCTTGAAGCAAACTATCAAAGGCGGTTACATGTTGCAAATAAAGGACAGGATATATGATGCACAGTTATTTGCCAACAACCTGCCCTTAGATAATGATTCTTTAAGATTATTAAGTCCTGACAAAGTTTTTGCTCCTGAAAATTTTGGTGATGGAACCAACAACAGGATTGGATTTGATGCTATCCAGGGTAAAACCTATCGATACATTGCCAATACCATTTTAAATGCAGGCTTTCTTCAATTTGATAATCAGTTCACTTCTAAAATACGGGTGGTTTATGGTTTACGGGTGGAACATTATGATCAACTGATTGGAAGTGTAAAGAAATTTGACCCACGCCATACTTATTCAAAAGTTACAGATTACTTACCTGGTGTAAATGCAACTTTTAAGATCAATCCTAAAACAAACGTCCGGTTATCGGGTTCTCAAACGGTAATAAGACCTGAATTACGGGAACTTACCAGTCTTAATTTATATGATTTTGAATTGAATGCATCCGTGCAGGGTAAACCAACTCTTAAACGCACAAAAGTTTCTAATCTGGATCTTCGATATGAATTATATCCCCGCTCCGGCGAAGTGTTTACTGCTGGAATTTTCTACAAATATTTTAAAGATCCTATAGAACAGATATTTGATGAAGGAGGTGGCGGTGCAAGTACATTCAGTTACCAGAACCCGGAGAAAGCAACATCCTATGGTATTGAAGTAGAATTACGTAAGAAACTTATTTTTTCTGAAGGCTTGAAAAATTTCACCTTCCAGGCAAATGCAGCTTATATTAAAAGCAAAGTATCGGATTCAAGTTTAAATATCGACAGGCCTTTGCAGGGACAATCTCCTTACGTGATCAATGCTGCATTATTATATGATCTTGAAAAAATAGGATTTAATGCAACGCTTTTATTCAACCAGATTGGAGAAAGAATCTTCCTGGTAGGATCCATCCAGGGAGGTGCCGGCCAACCTAACATTTATGAAGCACCCAGGCCACTATTGGATCTTCAGTTAACAAAAAAAGTTTTGAAAACAAAAGGAGAAATCAAATTAAACATTTCAGATATCATAAATAAGACGCAATATTTTTATCAAAATGCTGAGGGAAATAAATCGAGTTTTCAGAAAGATACAGACGCCAACCGGTTTACCCGGAAATATGGAACCACATTTAATGCAACATTCAGTTATTCATTATAAATAAATCAGAAACATCAAAAAAATAGAAATGAAAAAAAATATTTTTTACTTAGCCGCTATATCAGCCCTGGCAATTTCAAGTTGTCGTAAAATCGAAACTGATGGCGAAAAAGAAGTAATTATCGTAACTCAGCCTGGTGGCGGGGGCGGAACTACAGGCCAAACGATCACACTACAGGGCCGTATCAATGCAGATACATTATTGCGTAAACAAAACACCTATATACTAAAAGGACTTGTATATATGGTTGGAAATAAAACAATGACCATTGAGCCAGGAACAATAATTAAAGGGTCTTTTAGTGGATCAGATGTAGCAGCCCTGATAATAACCCGCGGATCTAAAATCATAGCTACAGGAACACCTACCGAACCTATTATTTTTACATCAGCTTCTCCAAACCCACAGTCAGGAGACTGGGGTGGAATAATTTTATTAGGCAAGGCTGCAATAAATACAAGTTATACAGGAGTTAATGGTCTTTTCCAGGTTGAAGGAGGGGTTGACAATTCAAATGGTGATGGACTGGCAGGTTCGGGTGATGCTATTGCGCCAACTCCAGTTAACAATGATAATTCAGGAACTTTAAGCTACGTTCGAATTGAATATGCAGGTTATGCTTTTCAACCGGATAAAGAGATAAACAGCCTTACGATGGCAGGTGTTGGAAGTGGAACAACTATAGATCATGTTGAAGTTTCACTTGCAAAAGATGATGCTTACGAATGGTTTGGAGGTACGGTTAATTGTAAATACCTGATTGCACTTAAAACGCAGGATGATGATTTTGATACAGATAATGGCTACAGCGGAAATGTTCAGTTCGGATTGATAATCCGGGATTCATTAATTGCAGATATATCTACATCTGAAGCTTTTGAAAGTGATAATAATTCCAGTGGTTCAAATGTAACACCTAAAACAAGTGCAGTATTCAGTAATATTACTGCTATCGGACCCAGAGCTACTTTGAATAATGTGGGAAATAGTTTATTCCGTGCAGGTGCACAGATCAGGAGAAATTCTTCGATGTCATTATTTAATTCTATCATAATAGGCTGGCCTGTTGGAATTTTAATTGATGCAAGTACAGGAACCCCTACTGATAAAAATATTGATGACAGTACATTACGTATCCGTCATACAACACTGGCTGGTAACAACGTAAATTTAAAATATACAGTTAGTGGAAGTGCTCCTACAGGCACTTCAGATGCAAGCATTACCACCTGGTTTACCAATCCGTTTTTTGGTAATACAATCCTTACAAACACGTCTGATGCAAAGTTAATTCAGCCCTATAATTATCTAACTCCTGATCCTACACCTTTTGCAGGTTCTAATGGATACCAGCCAATATTAACAGGCGGTAATTTTACCGATGCAAAACTGGCCGCTGCCTTTTTTACACCTGTTGCTTTCCGTGGTGCCATTGCACCTGCAGGGCCAGATGCAACATGGTGGAAGGGTTGGACGAAATTTAATTATTAATACAAGTTTCTAAAATAAGTTTACCGGATGCGTAAAGGATTATTTCCGAATACGCATCCGGTTTTTTTATTCTTTGCTGTCATAGCACCGGTTGTAGAAGGACAAAGCATGAACATTATAAAAAAAGAACGAAATCTTTTAATGATCCCACTCCCTAGAAAATTACTTTTTAAAAGGTCTCGGCTATTGTGTTTTAATGTAAGAGTTTAAGTTATTACGGAAAATAGTTAATGATTATTATTAATTAACATTATTTTAAAGAGGGAGTTACGGATATTTTGCATCTTACAATTGCAAAAGCTAAGTGGAATAAAAGTTTTTCCTTAAGCAAATAGCAAGTTTTAATTATGCTTGTACCATCTTTATTCTTATTGGTGGTCTTTTTATTTTTTATTCTATATGGGCTCTTCTAAAACTCTTTCACAGGCAATGAAAAGCCAAACGTACTTCCCACATCAATTTTACTTCTTACGTGTATGGTCTGGCCATGCGCTTCAATGATATGCTTACATATTGATAAACCCAGGCCGCTGCCACCGGCTTTTCTGCTTCGGGCGAGGTCGGTACGGTAGAATCTTTCAAATATTCTCAGCAAGTGGTCTTCACCTATCCCTGCCCCGTCATCGCTTATTTCAATTAAAATATTTTTTCCGTCCACATTATAAAAACTGGCCTCGATCATACCACCTGTTTTACCGTATTTAATTGCATTGTCAATAAGATTAATAAATACCTGTCTTATCTTTTCTTTATCAGCATAAACCGTCATAGGAAACTCACAACCTTTTTTTATACTGTTTTTAATATCCAGTTCATTCATTTTTATAAATAATGAATCGTAAACTTCTTTTAATAGATCCTGGATTACAAAATATTGCTTGATCAGCTTTTGCTCTCCGCTTTCCAATTTTGAAATTTCATCCAGGTCATCTAACAGATTTACCAGCCTGTCTACATTTCGTGAAGTACTTTGTAAAAACTTTGAATTTACAGCTTCGTTGTGGAGGGCGCCACTTAGCAATGTATCTACATAACCTTGTATGGCAAAGATGGGTGTCTTTAATTCATGACTGAGATTCTGTAAAAATTCTTTCCGGAAAATTTCATTACGCTGGAGTATTTCTACCTCTGCCTTTTTTTGCTTAGCCCACATCTCCACATCTTCTCTTACTTCGTCTATGCTTTTCTGTGGTAATATTGATTTATAATAGAACTCTTCCCTTTTACTGGCTTTCGTCTGGTAGATTAATTTATATATCAACTTGATCTTTCGATAAATGAATTTTTGCAACGTAAATAAGATCAGGCCGTAGCTTCCAAGAAAAATAACAATAAGAGAACAGAATGCGATCCACCATACAGGCTTAAATACAAAAATTCCCAGGGCAATAGGAACTGACAAAACCAGGGCGGTTAAAAAAGCAAGTTGTTGTGGAGATAAACTTTTTTTTGAAAACATTATTCCTGTTTTACTATTAGCCGTAAGGCAAACAGGATACAAAACTAACTAAATAGCCACTTGTAAATCATTTAGGGATCATACTTCAAATTTATAACCCACACCTTTCACTGTTGTAATACAATCAAGCCCCAGTTTCTGCCTGATCTTCCTGATATGAACATCAATGGTGCGGTCGCCAACAATTACTTCCGTTCCCCAGATGAGGTTTAAGATCTCGTTCCGCAAAAAAACCTTTCCCGGTTTAGATGCCAGCAGTGCCAGCAATTCAAATTCCTTCCTGGCTAAAATGATATCGGTGTCTTTGAGGGTTACAATGTATTTTTCGCGATCTATCTGAATGTCTCCCACTTTTACTATTCCAGTATCTTCTTTATTAAACCTTCTGAAAAGGGCGTTTACTTTACTGAGTAAAACTTTGGGGCGTATAGGCTTGGTAAGATAATCATCGGCACCGGATTCGAGTCCTTTGATCTCCGTAGTTTCATCACTGAGTGCAGTGAGAAAAACAATAAGTGTTTCTTTAAATGTGGGGTTCAAACGAAGTAAATTACAAACTTCTATTCCCGTTTTGCCCGGCATCATCACATCCAGGATAATAAGATCAGGTTGAAACGATCTTGCTTTTTCCACGGCTTCGTCTCCGTTTTTAGCTATGATCACTTCATAGCCTTCAGCCTGAAGGTTGAACTGGATTATTTCTAATATATCCGGTTCATCATCAGCAATAAGTATTTTTTTTCCTTTACTCATAAGATTGCAGTTGCGCAAAAGTAGTTTATCAAGTTGTGCTAAAATCCGTTAAAAGCACGTTATATATTATCAAATTGTTAATAGCAACAAACCATATTGATCTTAATAACCTTACTTAATCAATCAAAACCATAAAATTGCACCATCTTTGCTTAAGACACCTTTTATGAAACATTTATTACTAAGCTTACTTACTTTTTCTCTTATCTCCGGCGTAGCTGCAAATGATACAACTACCATTCCTCATAGCAGGCAATTGTTTCATGATAAGATCATAACGGAACAAAAACTCATCGACAAAGCAGATGGAAAACTGGATAATGTTTTTCATGCTAATAATAATGAAGAGATAAATTTAAAGATCACAGATGTTCTTTTCCGTAAAGTAGATCTCTTAAGATACTGGGTAGAAAATAATACAGATATAGTAAGCAGCAATGATAAGATCAGGAGCCTGCGTTATATTGAAAATGTATTGCGTTCATTTAGAGTTTCCTGGAAGAACAGAAGTATCAGTCCTGTAGAATTTCCTTCACTTTTTGAAAACTTTGAATCAATATTTAAAGCACATATAAAAGGAGAAGGAATGTTGCCCTATGTTCAGAATGCTTCATACCCAGTAGCCCGGATCAACGTTAATCTTTTTGATGGTAATAAAGATCTGGAAGAATCAAGGAATGTAGTCTACCTGAAATATACATCCATCAACCCTGATAAAATATTACAAACAATACGCCCATTTGTAAATACATCTTTTGCTGATAGCCTCATAATTGTGGCAAGTGAAAGAAACCCGGTTCAATTGTATTCCTATGCACAATCTTTTACTTCACCTGAAGGCAAGCTGATACACAGGAACAAGAACAGTATGGTTACCGCAGTGGCAAAGCTCAGCCAAACACCCAATGCACTTTTTTATTTTCCATTTCTGGATAATATTCTTTCTGGTAAAATTTCCCTGGATAGTATAAAACAATATGTAGGTGACGGGGAGAAAGGTTATGATAGTGTAGGTTATTATAAATTACTCGTTAAAACTGAAATAGAATATTTTAAACGGGTGGCTCCTCCCTTAAGAGATACACCTATTGCAATGTTTGGGGCAAATGGTTTAAGAGAAGTATTGAGAGGCAAGGCGCTGGTACATTTTATTAATCCCATAAATGAATTGCACAATCAGAATAATCTTGCAATTCGGATGAAAGCGATCGATCCGCTTACTCCACAGGAATTATATTACATGATCGTAATGGGAGAGAATGATATTTACACTTCCAGCTACAAACATAGTTTCAACAGGATGCTACAAAAATTGGGTGCAAAGCCTAGAGGTGATTCGTTATTGCAAAGTGTGCAGTTTGATTATTTTAAGAAGTTTATTAAAATGGCAGCTAATTATAATAAGCTGGATACTTTCCTGCGTAGTATGCCACAGGCGCGTTCACAGGTTTTAATGAAAGCTTTTGTTGCTAATCTTGATAAAACCGGTAACCTGGAAGATGCAGTTGATGTTGCTGATTCATACAGCAGTATCAATGATGCAAATCTTTTAAAAACAATATTTTCTTACGTTAAAGAAAATGAACAGCAAAGTATAGCAGCTAATTATACAAGAGGCAAGATCATTTATGGGCTGCTGAATAATATTTTTCTTTCTGCAGACAGCACTAATAAAATAGACCTTACCACCACCCTGGGCATACCGTCTATTTATGAAATAGAAAATAAAAATTTGCAGGATGAAAAGGGCAATGTAGTACAGCAGGTATTTTTTTACGGGGATGAAGATGGTAAAATGTTCTTTACACCTTTTGTGAATTCCTATTCATCCAAAGAATGGAAAGTGACCATGAAAAAAGAATGGGTGGAAATAAATTCGGTAAAAGGAAACGTATGGATCTTTGCTAACCGTCCGCTTGATAATGATGCAAATTTAGATGACAGTGCCCAGGTACATCTTTCAAAATACCTTGAAACTTTGGGAATGCAACCCTCTGTAGTGGTTCATCGTGGCCATAGTTACTGGCTGCCCAGAACTGTTAACAGGCTGCCTTCGAGTGCTAAGATCATATTACTGGGTTCTTGTGGCGGGTATAAAAACCTATCCGATATATTAGAGGTTTGTCCGGATGCACACATCATTTCAACAAAGGAGATCGGAAAGGGAGACATTAACCAGCCGATTACAAATTATCTTAACCAGGCATTTATTGCCGGCACACCCATAGTATGGAAAAATATGTGGGCATCTCTTTCTAAAGTTTTTATGAATGATCCTAACAAGGAAGTAAGAGAAAGCTGGGAAGATTATATACCTCCATATAAAAACCTGGGAGCTATTTTTATCAAAGCATATAATAAAAAGATAGAGGCAGAATAGTGTTTCATCTTTGTAACTTCGAATAATGAGTACCAGAACTCAACCTAAAAAGATTTTTGATTTTACATTATTGCGAAGGGTATTCAGGTTTGCTTCTCCTTACAAAAAAAAGTTTTACTTATCAATTCTGTTATCAGTAGTGCTTGCTTTAATGGCACCATTGCGACCATTTCTTATACAGCTTACCCTCAATAACGGATTGAAAGGTAACGCGGTCTCTAGTTTCATTGAAGGGACGGGTGGATTTATTATTGAATTAACAATTATACAGGTTGTTTTATTGCTGATAGAAACAGCCTGCCGCTTTCAATTCACTTTTACTACCGCTTCTTTGGGACAAAGTGTTGTCAGGGATATGCGTGTATCTACTTATCAGAAAATATTAAAACTTAATTTATCGCAGTTTGATAAAACACCAATCGGGACACTCACTACCAGAACCATAAATGATATTGAATCAGTCAATGATATATTCAGTGACGGGCTGATTCCTATAATAGCAGATCTTCTTGCAATATTTTCTATTTTAACTTATATGTTCTGGGCCAACTGGCAACTTACCCTGGTTTGCCTGGCTCCTTTTCCTTTCCTGATATTTGCTACTTATTTTTTTAAAGAAAGTGTTAACCGTTCATTTGTGCGTGTGCGAAATGCACTTGCCAATCTCAATGCATTTGTGCAGGAACACATTACCGGGATGTCATTGGTTCAGGCTTTTGCTGCGGAAGGAAGGGAGCAAAATAAATTTGAAACCATCAATAAAGAGCATCGCAATGCAAACATTAAAGCAATATTCGCCTATTCAGTTTTTTTTCCAGTAGTAGAATTGGTATCTGCACTTTCGATCGGATTGCTTGTGTGGTGGGCAGCAAAAGACGCAATGCCTTTATCAGGCTTTGCCGGTAATAACGATCCGGCGGCAATAGCAGGTATCATAACTTCATTTATCCTCTGTCTTAATCTTTTATTCAGGCCCCTGCGTGTTCTGGCAGATAAATTCAATGTTTTGCAAATGGGAATGATAGCAAGTGAAAGGGTATTTAAAGTAATGGATAATGAGGATATCACGATTAATAACGGTAACGACAAAACGAAGATCACCGGTAAGATCGAATTTAAAAATGTATGGTTCGCATATAAAGCCCAGGAATTTGTTTTAAAGGATATTTCATTTGCTATTGAACCGGGTAAAACACTCGCCATAGTAGGGCACACAGGAAGTGGTAAAACATCGGTAATTAGTCTCATCAACCGGTTATACAGGATACAGAAAGGAATGATTGAACTTGATGGAAAAAATTTAGATTCCTTTGATCTTGACCATTTGAGAAAAAACACCGGTGTGGTTTTACAGGATGTTTTTTTATTCAGCGGTTCTGTAATGGATAATGTAACCATGCGCAACAAAGAGGTTAGTAAAGAAGAGGTGATAAGAGCAGCAAAACTGATCGGCCTTCATGAATTCATTATACAATTGCCGGGTGCATATGATTACAATGTTATGGAAAGAGGGGCAACACTTTCCTTGGGACAAAGGCAGCTTTTATCTTTTGCAAGGGCATTACTTTATGATCCCGCAATACTTATTTTAGATGAGGCTACTTCCTCTGTAGATTCTCAAAGTGAAGGGCTGATACAAAATGCGATTGATAAACTGATCGCGGGAAGAACCTCTATAGTAATTGCCCATAGGCTGAGCACGATAAGAAAAGCTGACAAAATATTAGTACTCGACAAAGGAGAAGTAAAAGAGTATGGCTCTCACGCTGAGCTTTTAGCTAAAAAAGGTTTTTATTACCAATTGCATAAAATTCAGTTTGAAAGCCAGCATTTTACTGCGGTATAACTATTATAGGGATCAAATTTCAGATTTCAGTCTGGCAGCCTTATCTTTGCGGCAAATTTAAGATCGATATGGGATTAAGGAGAGTTAAATCATTACTGGTAGCGGTTTTCAGCCTGAGTTTAGCTCTGATTTTCGGACCAGGCTTTGGCCAGGATCACCACGGAGAACCTGCCTCTAAAACACCTGTTGCCCATGAAGAAAAACTTGATCCTGCCAAGATCATTATGGATCATATAAAGGATGCACATGAATTTCATTTTTTTACTGTTGGAGATTTTCATGCTACCATTCCCTTACCGGTTATTTTATATTCACCTTCAAAAGGATTGTCTGTTTTCTCCTCTTCCAGATTTGAGCATGGACATGCGTCGTATAATGGTTATTCCCTGCATGATGGAAAAATAAAGGCGGATAATGGTACGCAGGTGTATGATTTTTCATTGACTAAGAATGTAGTTCAAATGTTCCTGGCCCTGGCTGTACTTGTTTTATTAATGACAGGTATTGCAAAAAAATATAAGAAAGGGCTGGGTGTTACAACAGCTCCAAAAGGCTGGCAAAATCTAATGGAACCTATCATAACTTTTGTACGGGATGATGTGGCTAAACCAAATCTGGGCACCAAGTGGCTGAAGTATCTTCCCTATTTGCTTACCGTTTTCTTTTTCATACTTATTAATAATATATTCGGACTGATACCGGGTGCGGCAAATGTTACGGGAAATACAGCATTCACAGCTGTTCTGGGGATAATATCATTAATCGTGATCCTGTTCAGTACCAATTCCCATTTCTGGGCTCATATATTCTGGCCACCGGGAGTTCCTATAGGTGTAAAGATCATTTTAATACCTGTTGAATTTTTAGGAGTAATGGTTATAAAACCTGCAGCATTGATCATACGTCTTTTCGCCAATATGGTGGCAGGGCATATTATAATTCTAAGTTTTATCTCACTGATATTTATTTTTGGGGCAATGAATAAAACAGCAGGATGGGGATTTGCTCCAGTATCTATTTTATTTACAGTATTTATTTATTTTATTGAGATCCTGGTAGCATTTATACAGGCTTTCATTTTCACAAATCTTACTGCAGTTTTCATAGGCCAGGCCTTTGAAGGAGGACATGATGATGTGGATGGACATGCTGAACCGGTAATAATTTAATTCTTTTTTCATTTATAAAACAAGTATCATGGATTTATTGAACATTCTGTTGCAGGTTGAACCAGTTACTGTTGTTGACTCATTCCAGAAGGGGTTTTCCCATATGGGTGGTGCAATTGGTGCAGGTTTGGCAGCTATCGGTGCCGGTATCGGTATCGGGCAGATCGGTAAAGGTGCGGTGGAAGCTATCGCACGTCAGCCGGAAGCATCCAATGACATTCGTGCAAACATGATCCTGACCGCAGCATTCGTTGAGGGGGTTGCCCTTTTTGCTGTTATCGCAGGATTACTGGCTGTTCTTAAATAAGCCGCACAAAATCTTACTGCATCTGAAGCATAGGGCGGAGGATGCAGTATTTTAACTATTCCAATTTCAAAATTATAATTTTTAATCATGGATCTTTTATTGCCGCACTTAGGTCTCATAGTATGGACACTCATTGCTTTTCTGGTTGTATTGTTTATACTCAAAAAATTTGCCTGGAAGCCCATATTAAAAGGATTGAATGACAGGGAAGCCAACATTGCAGATTCAATTGCAACAGCAGAAAAAGTAAAACTGGAAATGGCTCAGCTTAAAAGCGAAAATGAAGCATTGCTGGCAAGTGCCCGGGAAGAAAGAGCTGCCATGCTGAAAGAAGCCAAAGAGATCAAAGATAAAATGATCAATGATGCAAAAGATGATGCAAAAGTGCAGGCATCTAAAATAATCACAGAAGCCCAGGCATCTATACAAAACCAAAAAATGGCTGCCATTACAGATATTAAGAACCAGGTAGGTAATCTTGTAATAGAAGTAAGTGAGAAAATATTAAGAAGAGAACTGGCAGATAAAAAGGAGCAGGAAAAATACATTCGCGACCTGGCTAACGATATAGAATTGAATTAATATTTACAGTTGCTTTAGCAACAATAAATGCATGATACATGAATAACCCACGCCTTGCGGGAAGATATGCCAAAAGTTTACTCGACCTGGCAATAGAACAGGATAAACTGGATGCTGTTTATCATGATATGAAATTTTTACTTTCTGTAAACAACTCAAATCCTGATTTTGTAGCGATCTTAAAAAGCCCGGTTATTGCAACTGATAAAAAAGAAAAGATCATTGAATCAATAACGAACGGGCGGGTAAATGAAATTACTACATTGTTCATACGCTTATTAATGCGGAAGACGAGGGAAAGCAATCTCCCAGAAATTGTAAGGGCTTTTATAGAACAGTATAATAAATTAAAGAACATTCATCCGGTAAAGATCACTACAGCAGTTGCTATGAGTGAAGAATTAAAAAGTTCGCTTATCACTAAGATAAAAACCAATCCCGAATTACAGAATATTGAATTACAGGAACTGGTAGAGGATGAGTTGATTGGGGGTTTCAAACTGGAAATGGGAGATATTTTGGTAGATGCCAGCATATCCCGCGATTTGCATGATGTAAAAAAGCAGTTCCTGAGTAACGAATACATTCACCGTTTGCGGTGACTATCCATCGATTTAATTTTTTTAACCCTGGTTCATACCGGGGTTTTTATTTACTCATGTCTCGTCCTGAAAAAAGTTGACTACCAAGTCAACAAATATGGAACAATTAACGATCAGATTAAAATCAGGCATCCCCTGTCCACATTACAGTGAATCATTCAAAAAACAAATAGTCCGGGAATATGAACAAGGGCTATTAAACAAAGGTCAACTAAAAAGAAAATACGGAATTGGTGGTAAAAGCCGGGTTTTAGAATGGTGCCGTAAGTATGGTAAATTTGCCTATCCCAAACAAACAGCTACTGGCAGACCAATGAAAGATCCCCAAAAGCAACGCATAAAAGAACTGGAATCTAAACTCAAAGCAGCAGAGCTTAAGCTCAAAGTTTACGATAAACTAATTGAAGTGACCAATCGTGAGCTTGATAGTGATATTGTAAAAAAAATCGAGGCCAGGTTGTCCGAGAGTTGGCAACAGAAAAAAAGATAAGCATTACAGCTGTTTGTCGTCAACTTGGCTATAGTAAACAAGCCTATTATAAATCAAAAAGTAATCAACAAATGAAACTTTGCTATCGTAACATAGCCAAACAAAAAGTGTTAGGGGTAAGGCAACAGCTTCCCCGTACCGGAACCAGAAAGCTGTATTACTTGCTGGAAAAGGAGTTTAAACAAGCGCATATTAAGGTTGGTCGTGACAAGCTGTTTTCTATCCTGCGTGATGAGCAGCTATTGATAATTAAAAAGAAACGCTATACTAAAACAACCGATTCGAAACACTGGCTGCACAAGTATCCTAACCTTGTTAAGGGGGTGAGTGTTATCAAACCAGAACAAATATGGGTAGCTGATATTACTTACCTATCAGTTGAAAAAGGTTTTATATATCTGCATTTAATTACAGATGCTTATTCAAAACAGATAATGGGGTATTGCTTAAGCGATAACCTGGCAGCAACATCCACCATTAATGCATTACAAATGGCGCTATCGAAAAGAAAATATAACAACCAGCTTATTCATCATTCAGACAGAGGATTACAATATTGCAGTTCTGGTTATGTAAGCCTTCTGAACAAAAGTAATATTGATATTAGCATGACCCAGGACGGTAATCCCTACGATAACGCAATCGCCGAAAGGATCAATGGAATACTTAAAGACGAATTTGCATTGGACGATATTTTACCAGATTTACAACAAGCACAAAAACAAACCGACCAAGCAATATCACTTTATAATAACAAAAGGCCCCATTTAAGTTGCCAAATGCTTACTCCCAACCAAATGCACAGCCAAACCAAGCTGAAAATAAAAACATGGGCTAAAAAAAATCACAAGAACTTTGGTGGTTCTTGTGATTTTTTACCATTACTTCAACATTTATAAACCAGTCAACCTTTTTTAGGACTAGTCATCATTCATTATAAATAAAAAAGGGCTGCCAGATCTGGCAGCCCTTTTAAAAAATCTGATATGATTATTGAATAATAACCCTGCTTGATGCAAGACGTTCTCCTTTAATGTCCCTTAATTCCAGCATGTATATTCCTGCAGGAAGATTCGGTACGTTAACATCCATTCTGTCATAAGTTCTGCCGATCTCATAAGTCTTTTGATAAACTTTAGATCCCCTTGAATCATACATAACGATCATCCGTGTTCTTGTTTCATTATTCGGACTGTAAAACCGCACCTGGAACTGACCTATGTTAGGGTTAGGATATATGAATACAACATTAGTAACAGAATCCCTGATCTTTACAAGGTTTGAAGAAGCCCTGCATCCGTTAAGATCAGTTACAGTAACTGTGTAATCACCAAACTTGTCTACATTAAGAGGATAAGAACTGGTTGTTACATTAGGTAACAATACTCCATTTCTAAACCACTGATAAGTATAGACCCCAACCGGGCTAACTGTGGTATACAATGTACTTGGTACACCTGGTGTTAGATTGCTGTATTCTGCTGCAACCAATACTACTCCAGGATTAAGATTTACTACAAGTGTTGCAGGATTAGAAGTAACTGCTCCACACGGTACACCAGATACAATCACCCGGTATTGGTAACCATTCATTGCTGAATTAGCTCCGTTGATAGTTAATGTATTTGTGTTCACTCCTGAATAAGGAGGTGTATTAGTAAGGTTTACCCACGGCCCGTTATTTACACTAACCTGCCATTGATAAGTTATAGAAGTTCCTGTAGCTGCTACAGTAAAGCTTACATTAGAACCAGCACAACTGGAAACAGCTGTTGGCTGTGCAGTTATTGCAACCGGACTATTAATAGTAAGTGTTGCAGCATTTGAGGTAAGGTTATTACAAGTTCCGTTCAATACAACTCTGTATTGATAGCCATTCATGGCCAGTGTTACATTACTCACAGTAAGAGTTGAACTTGTAGCACCCGGTATATCTGTAAAGGTTGTTCCCCCGTTAGTACTTACCTGCCATTGATATGTTAGTGCTGCTCCGGTAGCAGTTACACTGAACGTTGCTGAAGTTCCCACACAAGCCGCTGTATTAGCAGGTTGAGATGAAACAGCAACCGCTGCTATAAGTGATAAAGTTGCAGCATTTGAATTAAGGCTTCCGCAAGTACCTGACAATACTACCCTGTATTGATTACCGATCATACCAGCTGTTACAGCAGGTGTGGTATATGTTGCACTGGTAGCGCCTGCAATATCCGTAAAGGTTGAACCACCGTTTGTACTAACCTGCCATTGATAAGTTAGACCAGGGCCTGTAGCTGTGATACTAAAGGTTGCTGTATTCCCAACACAAACAGAAATATTAGATGGCTGTGCGGTAATGTTCGCCGCAGGGATCAGTGTTAATGTAGCAGCATTTGAATTGATACTTCCGCATGTACTAGTTATAACTACACGATATTGATTGCCATTCATAACCGTAGTTGTTGGCGGAGTAGTATAAGAGGTACCAATAGCTCCTGTAATATTCGTCCAGGTTGTACCACCATTGGTACTCACCTGCCATTGATATGTAAGGCCAGGTCCTGCAGCTGTTACACTAAATGTAGCTGTATTGCCCTGGCATACCGAAGCATTACCAGGTTGTGTTGTAATGTTGGCTGCCGGTAAAACGGTTAATAAAGCAGAACCGGAGTTCACACCTGTTGGACCGCAACTGAATACCACAGCACGATAAAGATTTCCACTCATGGCACCTGTTACACCTGTAATGGTATATGAAGCACTGGTAGCGCCTGTTATGTTGGTCCACGTTGTTCCTCCATTAGTACTTACCTGCCACTGGTAGGTTAAGTTTGAACCTGTTGCCGCAACTGTAAAGGTTGCATTGGTACCAGAACAAGTAGTTACCGGTGCAGGTTGTGTTGTTATAACTGCTGAGTTACCTACAGTAAGGATAGCAGCAGCAGAAGTAACAGTTGAAGGGCATGCGTTGTTTATTACAACTCTGTACCTGTAATTATCCATAGATACAGAAACACCAGTTACAGTATAGGATGCAGCTGTTGCACCAGGGATATCTGTAAAAGTAGCTCCACCATTTGTACTTACCTGCCATTGATAGGTAGGACTGGTACCGGTAGCGGTTACACTAAATGTTGCATTGTTTCCTGCACAGGCAGTTACATTAGCTGGCTGAACTGATACACCAACGTTTACACAACCAACATTTGGAATGATAACAGTAACTGTATCTGAAGTAGCTATCCTTACATTACTTGCATTAAATAAGCTCGAACGCATATTAACTTCTGCAGAAACTTTCAGCAGAATATTATCTACGAACCAACCCGGTACTCCTGAAGGTGCAGATAAAAGATCATCTGATCCAAAACGGAAACGGATCTTTACATTCTGCCCTGCAAATGGTGTAAGATTTATTGTTGTTGTAATAAAACTATTGATTGTTCCTGTAAAAGCCGCTCTGTTGGCTAAAGGATTTGGAGATGTGCTTAATGAACCATTGTAACCATTAGAAATCATATTAGGACCAAGATCTGCCCAGGTAGTACCATTGTTGGTACTTATCTCTACAACACCACCATCCCAGGTATCTTCAGTATTATAACGATGAGCAAAAGTTAGTTTAGGACTGGACCCTGCAGGTAAGGTAAAGGAATTGGTTGTTTCCAGTTTTTGATCGGCAGTTGTTGGAAGGTTCACTACATAAAATGCATTCGGAGGGCTTGCACTCTGTACTGAAGATACTGTCCATTCAACTCCCGGAGGTGTTGAAGTTGTTGTCCAGAAAGCAGGAATAGTAGGACCTGTAACCTGCTCATCAATTAAAGTAAGTGTAGGAAAATAACTTCCGTTGTTTACATTAACTGTAAAAGTATAAGTTTGAATAGTGTTGGCTGCCTGAGTAACGGGGAAGCTTACTACTCTTGTTGCAGGATCGTAAGTACCACCACTTACATAAGTAACATTAGCCGGTAATGTATCTCTTAAGGTAAAGCCTGTTATTGCCGCACAAGCTGCATTTACTGTATTGGTATATACAATATTTTGCCCTTCTGAAACCTGAGTCATCCCATTCTGAGTCAGTTTTAATGAAACTCCGCCACCTACAAAATCAGTTATCTGATCTGTAACACTGGCTGATGAACCTTGTGAAGCAGCATCACCCATTCCCCTTCTTCTGAATGCTTCTTTAATGGCACAACTATATAAGCCATTGTATAATATCTGATCAGCCTGTAATATTGCATTTCTTCCGGTAATAAAGCCCGGGCTGCATGGCTGAAGTTTCATTCCTTCTGTTACCAGTTTTAATGCAATAGCATTTCCACCTCCACCTGCTGGGTTGAACAGATTGGGGTTTATTGTACCAACCTGGTTGATGATATTCCAGGTCATATCCCATAAAGTAGCACACCAGATTTCGCCTCTGTCATGTGGGGAAGCTGGTATAACAGGTGCATATACTTTACTATTTACTGCAAAATTGGTAGAATAGCGCTGGCTACGAATTCCTAATCCAGTAAAAGGCTGACCTAAAGCATAAGTACCAATTCCTCTTGGAGTAGTAAATCCGGTAGTTAAAGTAGATGTAGCCCAATTCTGTGTGTACATTAAAGCGTAATAATCACTCCAGCCTTCGCCCATTTGTTCTGCATTACCCAAACAGGCAACATTTACAGGGCCACCTGTAAGCCTGTTACTGATACCATGCCCGTATTCATGAACTATAATTCCATTATCAGCATCTCCATCCTTTTGTGGTGATCCGTTCCATAGATACATTTGCATCCGGGGCCTTTGACCATCGGTAGGAGTACCAAAGTTTGCGTTGTTTGTACCACCCGCATCCTGGGCATCAGCAATTACATAATCATTACCTAATCCTCCACGGCCCTGATTGCTGTTTTGAAAATTGCCAGCACTTTCATCAAAACCATACAAGTAAGTAAGATCATGTGTGATATTATTCCAGTAAAAAAGATTGGTAATATTGAACTGCTGGTTTGGAACAGGAGCAGTTTGTGTAGGAGGTACTGTAAAGTCTGGTGGAAAATTGAAATTTAAAGGATCAGGGGTTGTTGTTGAATTAGCTGTAAGGCCAAACGTTGAATTATTATTGTCCCTGTCTTCCTGTGCATATACGTTATTTCCCCTGCTCACTGTATAATCAACAGTTCCGTCATTGTGCCACCCTAGTGATGTAGCATCTCCCGGCGCCATCAACCATGGATTGGTCCTTACTGCTGGCGTTCCACCAGGGTGGATAGGGCTCTCTGAAGGATAAGGGACAACTAAATAATTTGCTGTACCTACCAGTGAAGGGTTTCCTGAATTATTTAAAGGAGCTGTATTATTAGTTTCTTCAGTACACTGTTCTTCATGCTTGTGTTTATCATCATCAAAATTACAATATACAGTAAGGTTGCTTTCACTGATGATTTTGTTAGCCAACGCATCAACACGGATCAGGAAAAGATCGGCAGAATTTTTTGGAGAAACGTAAACCTGCCAGGCAAGTTTTACCAGTTTGCTTTTTTCTAATGGCACCCACATTAATTCTGCAGTGATATTCTCTATCGATATGCCCAGTTTACCATAATCCAGTTTTGTAGGATTGATTATAGCAGCAGGAGTTATGTTTTCTTTTGTACTTAATTTCTTTGCAGCAATAGCTGTTTGTACAGCCTGGGCCGGAGTTACAGAAGGAGCCACAAAACTCATATCTGTTATTTGCTCCATTCCGGAAATTCTTTCGCCGGCAGAAGAAACTAATTTACCATCTTTAAATGCCAGAACCAGTATCTGGTTGAAAACAGGCAATCCAAGATAGCTTTGCTGCAGGTAAACCATTTGGGTTCCTGCATACTTGTTGAAATATGTACTATTTACAATGGTATTTTTCAGGTCATCAGCTGATAAACTTAAAGCTGTACCGTTTTTTGCTACAAGCTGCATGGCCAGTGATTTATCACCGTCCTGAGCTTTTAGAAAAAATGTAATTGAAAAAAGTACAAAAGAGAGTAAAAACTTTTTCATAATTCAGTTAATAATTTAAAACTTCATGCAGAACCGTGATCAATTCAAGAAATTGTTACGAAGGAGCGGGAAGTTAGTTTTGTGAATAAACGCCAGTTTTGAAGACAGAAAATTACGCTAAATGTTTTATAAAACTTTTATAAAATAAAGATTTATTTTACCCTTTTTAAAAAAAGCCTTACCCGTATTAGAAGTGTGAATAAGTGTTTCAAGCGGATGTTTTAAAATGCCATATTTTTTAGAACGAGATATTTTGTGATTGCAAAACTCAAATCTTACCTTTGCAGCCTTAAACCAAAAAATCTAATTAATTAAGTATATGGTAGAAATTAAGCCAGATGAAATTTCCGCAATTCTTCGTCAACAGTTAAGCAATTTTAATGCAGGCGCAAGTCTTGAAGAAGTAGGTACAGTATTACAGGTAGGAGATGGTATTGCCAGGGTGTACGGATTAAGTAATGTGCGCTCGGGTGAATTGGTTGAATTTGATAATGGTGTACGGGCCATTGCTTTAAACCTTGAAGAAGACAACGTGGGTGTGGTTTTGATGGGAGACAGCAGTGAGATCAAAGAAGGAGATAAAGTTAAAAGGACCGGCCAGATTGCTTCTATTAAAGTAGGAGAAGGTATGTGTGGTCGTGTTATCAATACCCTGGGTGAACCTATCGATGGTAAAGGTCCTTTGCAGGGTGAATTATATGAAATGCCTTTGGAGCGCAAAGCTCCGGGAGTTATTTTCCGGGAACCCGTAAAGGAACCCTTACAAACAGGGGTTAAAGCTATTGATGCCATGATTCCTATTGGCCGTGGACAAAGAGAACTTATAATTGGCGACCGCCAAACAGGAAAATCTGCTATCGCTATTGATACTATTATCAATCAGAAAGAATTTTATGCAGCCGGCAAACCTGTGTATTGCATATATGTAGCCATAGGACAAAAAGCTTCTACCATCGCAGGTGTTATGAAAACACTGGAAGAATATGGAGCAATGCCTTATACTACAATTGTAGCGGCATCAGCATCTGATCCGGCACCATTGCAATTCTATGCACCTTTTGCCGGAGCAGCTATTGGTGAATTTTTCCGCGATACAGGAAGGCCTGCCCTCATCATTTATGATGATCTTTCCAAACAGGCTGTGGCCTATCGGGAAGTCTCTTTATTATTAAGAAGGCCACCCGGCCGTGAGGCTTATCCGGGCGACGTATTTTATCTGCATAGCCGTTTGCTGGAAAGAGCTGCAAAGGTTGTTGCCAAAGATGAGATAGCCCAGCAAATGAATGATCTTCCACAATCCATCAAACACCTTGTAAAAGGAGGCGGATCACTTACTGCTTTACCGATCATTGAAACACAGGCCGGTGATGTATCTGCATATATACCTACTAATGTTATCTCTATTACTGACGGTCAGATATTTCTTGAAGGAAATTTATTCAATGCGGGTATAAGACCTGCTATCAACGTTGGTATATCAGTAAGCAGGGTGGGAGGTAATGCACAGATCAAATCAATGAAAAAAGTAGCAGGTACTTTAAAACTTGATCAGGCTTTGTACCGGGAACTTGAAGCATTTTCCAAATTTGGTGGCGACCTCGATGCCGCTACCAAAAATGTGATCGATAAAGGTGCTCGTAATGTAGAGATCCTTAAACAGGCACAATATTCTCCTTTCACAGTTGAAAAGCAGGTTGCCATGATCTACCTGGGTACTCAGGGACTTTTAAAAAATGTAGCTGTAAGAAGGGTGAAGGAATTTGAAGAACATTTCCTGCTGGAAATGGAAAACAAATTACCTGATGTTTTGACTGAATTTAAAAATGGCAATCTTCCGGAAGAAGGATTAAAAAAGATGGTTGACATTGCCAATTCGATCATTCCGAATTATAAATAAATTTTATTTAATATTTCTAAAGAGTTCCGGATTTCCGGAACTCTTTTTTATTTCAGCATTTTCATTTTGCTATTTTGGCAGGCTTTTAATAAGGAATAGAATTTGATTTAATAGTAGAAAATAATAGTATGATAGGTATAATGATTGTTTCAGTCATTTTTATGTTAATTGGAATGGGTGTACAGTTTATGTTGAAACGCAAATTTGCTGAATACAGTAAAGTGCCAACCAGCAGTGGTTTAAATGGAAAAGAGATCGCCGAAAAAATGTTGAAAGACAATGGGATCTATGATGTGCATGTAGTATCTGTAGAAGGCAAATTAAGCGATCATTATAATCCGGCAAATAAAACCGTTAACCTTAGCTCAGAAGTTTATGAAGGAAGAAATGTTTCTGCAGCAGGTGTGGCAGCACATGAATGCGGTCATGCTGTGCAACATGCTACAGCGTATTCTATGTTAAGCTTGAGAAGCAAACTGGTACCGGCAGTAAATATCAGCAGCACCTTATCCCAATGGGTGATCTTTGCAGGTATTGGCCTGTTTGGTATTGGTGGTGGAAATCCTACCGTGCTTCTTATTGGAATTGCGCTTTTTGCAGTAACCACTTTATTTGCAGTGATCACATTACCGGTAGAGTTTGATGCATCAAACAGGGCACTTAATTGGTTGAACACTGCCAATATTACCACCCCAGCAGAATCAGTTAAAACTAAAGATGCACTTAAATGGGCAGCTTTAACTTATGTGGTGGCAGCTCTCGCTTCAATTGCCATGCTCGTTCAGTACTTATTAATTTATCAGAGCCGCAATGATGATTAAGGAAAATATTTAAAAACATATCTTTCTATCTTTGCTCATATAATATTTATAAAATGGATTTAGGAAAAGAGTTTCAGAAATACGCAATAAAGCACAAAGGAATTAGCAGTAATACACTTCATAGTTATATGGGTCATTCTGTAACTAACCTTACTCCCAACATTATTGAAGAACGCCCGATGAATGTGGCAGTAATGGATGTATACAGCCGGTTAATGATGGACAGGATTATTTTTTTGGGTTATCCGATTAGCGACGAAGTAGCAAACATTGTTACAGCCCAGCTTTTATTTTTAGAAAGTACAGATCGTACACGAGATATTCAAATGTATATCAATAGTCCCGGAGGTAGCGTACATGCGGGTCTTGGAATGTATGATACCATGCAATTCATCACACCCGACATAGCAACCATCTGTACAGGAATGGCTGCCAGTATGGGTGCAGTGCTCATGTGTGCAGGAGCCAAAGGGAAACGTACCGCTTTAAAACACAGCCGCATCATGTTGCATCAGCCCAGTGCTGGTGCCGGAGGACAAGCTTCCGATATAGAGATCACTGTAAACGAGATCCGTAAATTAAAAAGAGAATTGTATTCGATCATTTCGAACCATACAGGACAAACGGAAGAACAGGTGGCGCTCGATTGCGACAGGGATAAATGGCTAACAGCTACCGAAGCAAAGGAATATGGTTTGGTAGATGAAGTATTGCTTATGAATCCTAAAAAAATGAAGAAGGATTAATTTTTTCTTTCAGGCATTATATCTTTTATGAACATCGTTGTGTCACTCACTGCAACTTATAAATATCAATCAACAAATAATTTATAGCATGAATTTTTATAAAACCAATATTCGCCAGGATGAGGAAGAAGAAGACAGCCCGTTAAAAATGCCTGAAAACCCGATGGAGAAATTAATGAGCGGGTGGATGTTTGATAAAAAATTTATCGAACAGCGTAAAGTTTTTTTATGGGGAGCGGTAGATGATAAAACTGCAAAAGATATTACAGACCGGCTTTTGTATCTCGAAGCACTTGATCCCGGAAAAGAGATAACATTTTTTTTAAATAGTCCGGGTGGAGGAGTAACCTCCGGTATGGTTATATATGATGCCATGCAGATGATAAGTTCACCGGTAAGCACCGTATGTATGGGAATGGCTGCAAGTATGGGAAGTATCTTACTGAGCGGAGGTAAAAAAGGCAGGCGCTTCATATTCCCTCATGGTGAAGTAATGATCCATCAGCCAAGCGGCGGGGGAAGAGGTACGAGTGCAGACCTGGAGATCATGGCTGTACAGATTCAGAAAGCTAAAATGCTGGGAGCTAAAATTCTTGCTGAAAATTGCGGACAAAGCATAGAAAAAGTTTTAAAAGATTTTAACCGTGATTATTGGATGGATTCCGAGGAATCTATTAAATATGGTATAGTTGACCACGTAATGAAAAAATTCTGACATTCATAGGTTCATTCATTTTGGAGCAGTCACTTCAAAGCAACATTTCTTTTCTTAACAGTGTCATATTAATCAGTTCTACAGGGTTTTTGTACATTTGTACCTGGATTTTGTTTTTTCACGTACCTCTATTAAATTAATAACTGAAATAAATGGCAAAGCAACAGGTTTTACATTGTTCATTTTGCGGCAGAAGCCGGGATGAGGTCAAGATCCTCATTGCGGGGCAGGACGGACATATTTGTGAGAATTGTGTTGAACATGCACAAGATATAATTGTTCAGGAACTTGCCAATCATACTGATACAAAAAACACACCTACAGCTACTCATAAACTAACAGTAAAAAAACCAATAGAAATAAAAAAGTTCCTGGATGACTATGTTATCGGGCAGGATGATGCAAAAAAAATTCTCGCAGTTGCTGTTTACAATCATTATAAAAGACTCAATCAGAAAATTGATAATGATGTAGAAATTGAAAAGAGTAATATTATTATGGTAGGTGAAACCGGTACAGGAAAAACGTTACTGGCTAAATCCATTGCCCGTATGTTGAATGTACCTTTTGCAATTGTTGATGCAACTGTTTTTACAGAAGCCGGATATGTGGGAGAAGATGTGGAAAGTATGCTTACCAGGTTATTGCAATCCTGTAATTATGACGTAACTGCTGCTGAAAAAGGAATTGTATATATTGATGAAATTGATAAAATAGCACGTAAAAGTGATAACCCTTCTATAACTCGTGATGTTAGTGGTGAAGGAGTGCAGCAGGGATTACTGAAATTACTGGAAGGAAGTGAAGTGCTGGTGCCGCCACAAGGGGGCCGCAAACATCCTGAACAAAAGTTGATTAAAGTTAATACTCAAAATATTTTATTTATTTGCGGAGGTGCATTTGATGGGATTGACCGTATCATCGCAAGAAGAGTAAATACAAACGCCATTGGTTTTAATGTAAATAAAGAAATGCAGGAATATCAGCATAAAAATCTTTTACAGTTTGTAAATGCTGTTGACCTGAAACATTTCGGATTGATACCGGAGTTGTTAGGAAGGTTACCCGTTGTTACCTACCTCAACCCTTTAGATGCAGAAACATTGCGTAATATCTTAACGGAACCTAAGAACAGCCTTATTAAACAATTTACACGATTGTTTGAGATCGAGGGAATTGCATTAAAATTTGAACCAGCGGTATATGATTTTATGGTTGAAAAAGCCCTGGAATATAAATTAGGAGCAAGGGGCTTGCGCAGTATCTGCGAAGGTATACTTACAGATGCAATGTATGAGCTTCCATCGCAGAAAGTAAAAACATTTGATGTAACGCTCGAATATGCATCCAGGAAATTCAATACTACTAAACTCAGTATGCTTAAGGTTGCATAAAAAATCTTACTCTAAAAATAACCGGTGAAACAATCGCCGGTTTTTTTTATGCAATTCATTTTAGGTGGTTGTTGTATTTCAATTTATTTTCGTTCCTCTACAAACACTTAATTTAAAAAAATGGTTGATGTTATCCTTGGTTTGCAATGGGGCGATGAAGGCAAAGGTAAAATAGTTGATTTTTTTGCAAAAGATTATGATGTGATAGCCCGTTTCCAGGGTGGTCCGAATGCAGGGCATACTTTATATGTTGATGGAAAAAAAATTGTACTTCACCAGATACCCAGCGGGATATTTCATGAAGATAAAACCAATCTTATCGGCAATGGTGTGGTACTTGATGCAATAACATTAATGAAAGAATGCGCTACCGTTAAAGAGATGGGTGTGGATTACAAAAAAAATCTTTTTATCAGCGAGCGCGCGCACCTGATACTTCCTACGCACAGGGCATTGGACAAAGCAAGTGAATTATCAAAAGGCCAGGAAAAGATTGGAAGCACATTAAAAGGAATAGGTCCCGCCTACATGGATAAAACAGGACGTAACGGTTTGCGCGTAGGCGATCTGCTGGATAAAAATTTTACTACTCAATACATTAAGCTTCGCATGAAGCATCAGCGCTTATTGGATAATTTTAATTTCCAGGAAGATATAAGTAATTGGGAAGAGGATTTTTTTGAAGCACTGGAACACCTTAAAGAATTCAGGATCGTTAATGGAGAATATTTTATTAATGAGAAGATAACTGCAGGTAAAAAAGTTTTGGCGGAAGGTGCCCAGGGAAGTATGCTTGATGTGGACTTTGGAACTTTTCCATACGTTACCAGCAGCAGCACAATATCTGCGGGGGTATGTTCTGGTTTAGGAGTGGCACCCCAGAAGATAAGGGAAGTGATAGGTATTACAAAAGCGTATTGCACAAGAGTTGGCAGTGGTCCGTTTCCAACAGAACTTACAGAAGAAACAGGAGATTATTTAAGGAAAGCCGGAAATGAATTTGGAAGTACTACCGGAAGGCCCCGCCGCTGCGGATGGATCGATCTTGTAGCCTTACAGTTTGCATGCATGATAAACGGGGTAACTCAGCTGGTTATGACTAAAGCTGATATTCTGGATGGATTAAAAGAATTAAAAGTCTGTAACAGTTATCTTGTAAATGGAGAAGAAAAAAATTATATACCTTTTCAGATGAATCGACTAAAAATTGAAGCCGTATATAAATCCTTTGAAGGCTGGCAAACAGATGTAACAGAAATAAACAGTTTTGATAAAATGCCTGCGATGATGAAAACTTATATTGACTATCTTAATAACTTCTTAAAAGTGCCGGTGAAATATATAAGTAATGGCCCGGGAAGAGATCAGATAGTAAGTACAAAAAAATAATACAAAAATTAATAAAAAAAATTTGGCAGATTAAAAATCTAATAGAAATTTACAGCATTAATACAACCGAGTTATGGCACTAAAATCCGGTAAGGAACCAAAAAACACTGCAAAGAAAACCGCGGCACCTAAAAAAACTGCAGAAAACAAAACCGCTCCAAAAAAAGAAATTGATGAAGAGGATGATGATGTGGAAGAAACAGAAGATACAACAATAAAACCCGCAGTAAAAGAAAAGGGAAAATCTAAGAATAAAAAGAAAGATGATGATGAGGAAGAAGAGGAAGAGGATGTTGAAGTAGCTGATGATTGGGAAAAGCCTGAAGAAGATGATAGCTGGGATCCGGATTTCGATGAATTTGATGTTCCCAAATCAAAAACCAAAAAAGCAGCGCCGAAAAAAGCAGGTAAGGATGAAGAGGATTTTAAAGTTGATGATGATCTCAAAGAATTTGGTTTGTTTGATGATTTGGATGAGAGTGGAGGTGGAAATTATGACGATGATGATTATTAAAAAGTGAAAAAAAATATCAGCCGTTTTGCAATTGATGATTGCAATAGTTTTAAACTTAAAATGCTGGACTGGGTTTCCCAATTCAGCATTTTTTGTTTCCTGGATAATAATAATTACCCGGGTATAAATCATTCCTTTGAATGCCTTGTTGCAGCAGGTTCAATCAGATCCATTGAGCTTGCACCTCCCACTGCCTTCCATGATCTTCAGGAATTTTACGATCAAGAGCCTGGATGGTTGTTTGGGCATCTTGGGTATGACATAAATAATAACAGGCAGGTAAATCTTAAAACGGAAGGATTCAGTGATGGTTATTTTTTTTCTCCGGAGATACTGCTTAGGCTCACATCAGATGAATTGATAATAGAGATACATGATGGTGATCATAATCAATTATATGATTCAATATTAAAAAGTAAACCAATTACTATTGCCGGTTCTCACATAGTTATCGATCAAAAGATATCTAAAGTTGAATATGCCGATATCATTAATAAAATTAAAAGTCATATAAAAAGAGGGGATTGTTATGAACTGAATTTCTGCCAGGAATTTTTTTCACAAAATGTTGTTATTGATCCCTTATTGGTTTATAAAAAATTGCACCAGGTATCTCCTAATCCATTTTCTGCTTTCTATCGGATCAATGATAATTACTGTATGAGTGCAAGTCCGGAACGCTATCTGAAAAAAGAAGGCCTCCAGCTGTTATCCCAACCCATCAAAGGAACAAGCAGGCGAGACCCAGATCCGGTTAAAGATGAAGTAAATAAAACATTTTTAAAAAACAACGCAAAAGAACAGAGTGAGAATGTAATGATAGTTGATCTTGTAAGAAACGACCTGAGCAGGGTATGTACAGAAGGTTCTGTGTATGTGGAAGAGATGTTCGGACTTTATAGTTTCCCCCAGGTGCATCAAATGATAAGTACAATAAAAGGAACACTTCCTGTTGACACACATTTTACGGAAGCGATCGCTGCTACTTTTCCGATGGGTTCTATGACAGGCGCACCTAAAATCAGAGTGATAGAGCTGATACGGCAATATGAAATTAATAACAGGGGATTGTTCTCAGGATCCATTGGATATATAACGCCTGAGGCTGATTTTGATTTTAATGTAATTATCAGGAGTATATTCTACAACAAGATTAAAAGGTATTTATCATTCCTTGCAGGAAGTGCAATAACTTTTAAAAGTGAAGCCGATCTTGAATATGAAGAGTGTTTAATTAAAGCAGAGGCAATGATGAAAGCGCTTCAATGATCAGGTCTTTCTTTTTTTAATATTGCGGTTTGGATAGGAAGTTTTTGAATTGGGAGTATATCCTCCATTATCCAACAACATCACCTGCACACATTCATTAAGGATCTGGTATTTATTAGATAGAAAGAGTTGCATCTTATCCGCTGGTAAGATCAGATCATACTGACCATTCATTCCCAGGCGGCTGTCGAAATCCGGATTGAATTTATTGAATTGTGCAATATCAAGTGTTAGATTTTTGGCTATGATCACTGAATTAAATTTGCCCGACAAGGTATGTGTTTCCGAACTTTCACGCTCAAGTTGTGTGAGCGAAGAATTATCCGTATACGGGTTAACGTTAGTGCCCGCTGACATATTTAAACCTGCAAATCCAGTACCGGATGTGATTTCACCGTTACCTTCCATTATGTAATGTGTTGCAATGAATTTTTTAACGTGGTTCCTGCTTTCCTGTGGAAGATAATATTGTAAGGCCCAGAAATCCCGGCTACCGCTTTTTTTCATAGCGCTGTAAACACGCCCCGGTCCGCCATTGTATGCTGCAATAACAAGCAACCAATCTTTCATGTCTTTATATAAAGAAAGAAGGTAACGTGCCGCAGCATGTGTGCTTTTTTGATAATCCCTTCTTTCATCATATGCACCATTTACAACCAGGCCATACTCCCGTGCGGTATAAGGCATAAATTGCCAAGGCCCGCCTGCACCTACCCAGCTTGTGGCTGATGTACTTAAGTTGCTTTCAATTACAGCCAGGTATTTTAATTCTTTTGGTAAACCGTATTGCATGAAAACGTTATCGATGAGATTAAAATAAGGCATACCCCAGGTTTTCATTTTTAAAAGGCTGTTGGTATGGCCTCTCAAATAATCCTGCATGTATACTTCGGCATTCGGATTTACCTGCGAAGAATATGGTAAAGATGAATTATACCGGTATTTATTAAAAAGGTTTTTAAAACCATATTTTGTTAGCTGGCTTAAATATTGAATTTTATCTTTTTTTGGAACTTTTTTCTCCACGATGATCTCTTCCAATACAGCTTCTTCCAGTATAACATCCTCTTTAACTGTATCCTGGTAATAGAAATCATTTCCTAAACCTTCGCCTGCGAACGCAGAAAAAGTGGCAACAGTAAAGCTTATTAAGAATACAATTATTTTCATTAATTAAATATCTATTAGTACTCTATTTATACTAATTGTTTTTAATATTAATTAGCAGATCTGAAATCTGAAGCAAAGATAATTCTTCTTTCCTGTTAGTCATAACCTGAATCCCAAAAGGTATGCTATAACTATGTGAAAATAATGGCAATGAGATGGCAGGAATTCCCGTAAGGTTGGCTATAACTGTATAGATATCAGCTAGATAAGTAGCCGTTGGATCATTATTTTTAAGCCCGGCTTTAAAAGCAGGAGTTGGACTGACAGGGGAGAGAACAGCATCGTATGAACTAAATATGCTGTCAAACCGTGTTACAAGCAATTTTCTTACCTGCTGGGCTTTGCGATAATAGGCATCATAATATCCGGCACTTAACACAAATGTACCCAGCATAATACGGCGCTTAACTTCTTTGCCAAATCCTTTTGTACGGTTCTCAAAATAAAAATCTGTGAGATCATTCATTTTGTCAGTAACACTTCCAAATCTAACACCATCATAGCGTGAAAGATTACTGCTTGCTTCAGCAGTCGTAAGCACATAGTAAGCAGGCACAATATAATCAAGCAGGTCAAAATTTATCTCAGAAACCGTATGGCCATTGTTCCTGAGTGTTTGAAAGTATGCTGATATTTCGGAAGCAATTTCAGTATCAAGAGAAGTATGTTCCAGTGTTTCTTTTAAGTAGCAAAAATTATATTTCCTGTTTTTATCATTAACACCTGTAAGTAATGCCGGTTCATTATTCATTGTGCTGTCATGCAAATCTTTTTTGTTCATTACCTGTAACAAAAGGGATACATCTTCTATCGTTCTTCCAAAAATACCGATCTGGTCAAAAGAAGAAGCGTATGCAATTAATCCATACCGGGAAATGGATCCATAGCCTGGCTTAAGGCCTATAATTCCACAAAAATCTGCAGGCTGCCGAACAGATCCCCCTGTGTCACTTCCCAAACTTAACATGCAAAGGTCGGCTTGCACAGCAACTGCACTTCCTCCTGAAGATCCCCCGGGCACACGGGAATGATCCGCCGCATTCAATACATTTCCATAAAAAGAATTTTCATTACTGCTTCCCATTGCAAATTCATCACAATTACAATTACCGATTATTATGGCATCCTCTTCTAATAAAAACTGAAGAGCGCTGGCAGTATAAAGAGACAGGAAATTTTGTAATATACCGGAGGCTGCGCTTACTTTATGCCCTTTAAAACATATTACATCCTTGATGGCAATTACAACACCATGCAATTTTTTAAGCGGCTCTCCTTTTTTTCGAAGATTGTCTAACTCCATTGCTCTCGTGCAGGCTTCCTTTTCATATACTTCCACGAAGGCATTTAAAACCTGGTTGGATTTTATTCTTTGCAGGTAATAATTGACAACATCTGTACAGCTTAATTGATTTTGCTGTAATTGAAAATGGTAATTTTTTATTGTTGAAAATGAAAACATAAGTATAGTAGTGATATAATACAATCAGCCGGAAATCATAAGTCTGCTAGTATAGCAGCATTACAAACTCCGGCTGAAAATAAAAAAACTTATAGTTTATTGAGGAACTTTCTGGGCAGCTTCCTGCTTCATTTCCTTTTCTTTGATACCTTCTTCGATCTCACTCTTTACACTTGTTTTTGCATCCTGGAATTCTCTTATTCCACGGCCTACACCACGCATTAGTTCGGGTATCTTTCTTCCACCAAACATTAGAAGAACAACAAGGATGATCAGTATCCACTCACTTCCGCCCGGCATAGAAAGTAGAAAAACGGTATTTAGATTTGAAACTATCATATAATTATTTTAAAGTGTAAAGATATACGTTTTTTAACCTTGGATAGGTTTTGATAGTTAAAACATTTGTAAGTTTAAACGCTAAAAGAGTCTGCCTTTACTTAATATACCTTCTGCATTTTGAACCTCCATTAGCAGCTTCATAAGGAGAAATGCCCCTGGCACAGGATATACAATAAAAGGCAATGAATACAATAGTAATGAATAACAAAAACTTTCTCATGGTTAATGATTTAACGGGTTTATAGTAAGCAAATTTTTAGAGGTAAATTTTTCGAGGGCTATGGGAGGAATTAAAATTAAATAATTCTTTTGAAAATCAAATACTTAAACACAAAAAAGCGGAAAAAATTGCTTTTCCGCTTTAAAAAGGTCAAAAATATTTTTAACTGGATTTTTTTGTTTTGGTACCCACTGCCATTCTCTTTTCCTTGATACGGGCACTTTTTCCACTTCTTTCTCTTAAGAAATATAATTTGGCACGTCTAACTCTACCTACTTTATTTAAAAGGATACTTTCAATATTAGGTTAAACAACAGAAAATAAAAGTACAACTCATACACCATCACTCATCTTTCTTACTGTGAAAGAAGCAGTAGCACCAGAACCCTGGCGTTTAATTACATCCCCTTTAAAACTTTGGATACGTTCTTTTGTACCCTCCACGATCTTATAGTTTACGGTAATATTATCACCAGCTTTAAATGTGGGAAGCGTTGCTTTTGTTGTCAACTGCTCATGAACAAAATCAATTGCGTTCATAACTTAATTTTTTTACGGACGGCGAAGGTACGGGAAAGATGTAATTTATAACTTAAAATTTGCCATTTTTTAATTTTGTACCTAAGATATCTTTAAACTAACGTGCAATGTTCACTGCACGTTTTTCCCGGATAACGGTAACCTTGATTTGCCCCGGAAAGGTCATTTCGGTCTGAATTTTCTGGGCAATTTCAAAACTAAGTTTATCACTGTCGCCATCTGAAACTTTATCAGCTTCAACGATCACTCTAAGTTCGCGGCCTGCCTGTATCGCATACGCTTTATCTACTCCCGGATAAGCAAGTGCGAGATTTTCCAGGTCCTTGATACGCTGAATATATTGCTGCATGATCTCCCTTCTGGCCCCGGGCCGTGCTCCGCTGATAGCATCACACGCCTGAATAATAGGAGAGATAACGAATTGCATTTCCATTTCATCATGGTGCGCGCCGATAGCATTCACCACCGCCGGGTTCTCACCATATTTTTCTGCCAATTTTGCCCCCAGTAAGGCATGGCTTAATTCTGTTTCTTCATCCGGAACCTTACCGATATCGTGCAACAATCCGGCACGTTTTGCTAATTTAGGATTCATACCCAGTTCTGCTGCCATAATACCACAAAGGTTGGCTGTTTCGCGGCTATGCATCAGCAAATTTTGCCCGTAAGATGAGCGGAAACGCATTCTGCCTACCATCCTTACCAGTTCTTTATGAAGACCATGAATACCCAGTTCAATAACGGTACGTTCCCCAATTTCCATAACCTGGTCATCTAACTGGCGTTTGGTTTTCTCCACTACTTCTTCAATACGTGCAGGGTGAATACGTCCATCAGCAACCAATCTTTGCAAAGACAACCTGGCGATCTCTCTACGTAAAGGATCAAATGAAGATAATACGATAGCTTCCGGTGTATCATCTACTATCAGGTCTACACCTGTAGCAGCTTCAATAGCCCTTATATTTCTACCTTCCCTTCCAATGATGGATCCTTTTATCTCATCACTTTCCAGGTTAAAAACGGTAATGGAATTTTCAATTGCCTGTTCAGCCGCGGTTCGCTGGATCGTTTGAATAATGATCTTCCGCGCTTCTTTATTGGCTTTTAATTTAGCTTCTTCAACAATCTCCTGTTGTATGATAAGAGCTTTAGAATGTGCCTCTTGTTTCAGGCTTTCTATAAGTTGTGTTTTGGCATCTTCTGCTGAAAGTCCGGCCACTTTTTCCAGGCGACGGATATGTTCTTCCTGGTGTTTTTCCAGTTCAGTTCTTTTTATATTCACCACTTCAATCTGGCGGTTAAGGTTTTCCTTTATCAGGTCGTTTTCCTTTAACTGCTTATCCAGGTTGGCTTCTTTCTGATTAAAACTTTGTTCTTTTTGCTTTACCCTGTTTTCAGAATCGGTGATTTTTTGTGTGCGCTGCATCACATCCCGGTCGTTTTCCAGTTTCAGCTGAACAAATTTCTCCTTTGCCTCCAGTAATTTTTCTTTTTTTAAAGTTTCAGCCTGTAACTGGCTGTCAGATAAGATTTTTTGAGCCTGGCGCTCTGCTTCTTCTACCTGTTTTTTTGTATTCCTGGCAAAGATCAGTTTACCCAGGATGAGGCCCACTATCAGGGCGGCTATACCTATGATGAGGTAATATATGTTTAGTTCCATTTAATAATATCCTTTTTATCTGTTTCACAAATTGTATCCTGTTCATTCTCATGATTTTCATGAAGATGGGTTGGGGCGAAGATAGGAATTTTGTTTAAAGATTTGTGGTTGCAGAAAGCGGAGGAAGTATCAAGAAGCCTGGGGAGTAAGAGCCTTATCTACCAACTGTTCCAGCCGTGCCAAGCCGGAATTAATTTCATCCTGAGGTATCGTATTACCTTTTTCGGTAGCCTGGGTAGCATACCAGATCACTACCATAGCAATATAATCCTGCATATCTTTTCCGGAAAACTGGGTCTTAAATTCAATAATTTTATCATTGATCACCTTCAGTGTTTTCCGAATAACCTCTTCATCTTCCGGGTTGGTTTTTACCCGATAAGTGCGGTCTGCAATTATTATATTAATTGGTATAAGATCTGACATGTATTATTTTTATTCACTAAGCAAACCAATACATTTATCAATATCCCTTACATATTTATTTAAGGACTGTTCAAAAACCGCTTTGTCCGTTTCGCTCATATTCTGAGTAGCTGCTTTTAAAATATAATTCTGATCCTGCAGATTTTTCAACTGGCTCTCATAAATATCTTTCTGCTGCCGGGTGCGCAGCAGTTCTTTTTCAAGCTGTTCATTTTCTTTTTGCAATACTGCCAGTTGTTTAAGAACAAGTTGAATCTTATTATATATCCGGGTTATATGTGGTACCGTTTCCAAATTATTAATTTCTTATTTCAGCATTTAATTCTTTTTGATAAGATCTTATCAGTTTGTTCATCATACTTTCAATATCCTTATCAGTTAAAGTACGGGTATCATCTGTAAAAATATAATTTATTGCCACAGACTTTTTACCTACACCTAATTTTTCGCTCTGAAATATATCAAACAGTTCTACAGATGTGAGTTGCGGTATGTTCTCTTTTTCTGTTATTTTTTTTATGGTATCAAACGGAATTTCTTTATCAATAACAATTGCCAGGTCTCGTTGTGCAGCCGGGAACCGTGATATTTCTTTATAAGAATGTTCGTAATTTTTTTGCTGAATTAATCTTTCCCAGTTAATATCTGCAAAGTATACAGGCTGGCGGATATCCTGTTTCTTTAATTCTTTATCAGAAACCTCACCCATAAAACCTATAACATTATCACTGACGATTATATCCAGATTATTTTTAAGATCACTATTCTCTGCCCGTTTGAATTCTAATTTATATCCGGCAAGGGTGAATAATCTTTCTACAATTCCCTTAAGGTGATATATGTCTGTTTTGATCTCCTTATTTTTCCAGTCCGGTTGATTTAAGTTACCACTAACGTATATGCATAAATGTTGTGTCTCTTTAAAATTATCTTCCAGTTTCAGGTATGTTTTTCCAAATTCATAAAAACGCAGGTTATTATTTTTCCGGTTTAAATTATGACTGATGGCCTGTAAACCGCTTTGTAGCATCGAAGGCCGCATGATATCCAGTTCAGAACTCAGGTTGTTCAGCATTGTAACGGTCTTATCATTGTTATCATCATATAAACGACTGTTTGAAACACTGTTTGTAAAGATCTCAAAATAGCCGGCTGCTGAAAGAAAGGAAGCGATCTTTTCTTTAAATAAAATTTTATCAGCATTGGTTTCAATGGCAGGAGAAAGAGAGAGGGTTTGTGGAATATCTATATTATCCAGCCCGTCAATTCGCATTATTTCTTCTACAATATCAGCCGGTAATACTACGTCAGGTTTGCTATGCGGAACATTTACAATTATATCATCCGGGCCATCCATTATTATTTCAAAACCAAGATTGAGTAAAATATTTTTAATACTCTCCTTTTCATATTTCTTCCCGCTTAATTTTTCCAGGTAATCATAATGCAGACCTACTTTTGTTTTTTGAACAGGTGTGGGGTAAATATCAATAACCTTTCCTGCAACAGAACCAACGGATATTTGCATGATGAGCATGGCAGCTCTTTCCAAAACTTTCACGGTATTATCTATATCAGTACCTTTTTCAAAACGGATGGCAGCATCTGTACGGAGGTTATGATTCAGCGAGGTCATTCTTATCTGTGAAGGAAGAAACCAGGCGCTTTCTAAAAAAATATTTTTTGTTGTTTCTGAAACTCCGCTGTTGAGTCCGCCATAAACTCCTGCCATACACACAGGCAAATTCCCATCACAGATCATAAGGTCCGATGAAGATAATTTTCTTTCTTTTTCATCGAGGGAAATAAATGTGCTGTCTGCATCAGCATTTTGAACATTGATCGTTTTAGAAATAATTTTATCTGCATCAAAAGCATGAAGTGGCTGACCTGTTTCATGCAAAACAAAATTCGTGATATCCACAATATTGTTGATCGGCTTTACTCCTATTGAGGTTAATATCCGTGTAAGCCATTCGGGGCTAGCCATTACCGTTATACCTTTAATTACAAGCCCGCTATATCTTTTACATCCTGCCTCATTTTTAATGGTAACACTAATATCACCTGTTTCATTTTCAATAAACCGGCTTTTTTTGAATGGATAAATAACTTTAAATTCTTTCTTATAAAAATTAGAGAGGTAAGCACAAATGTCTTTTGCCACACCAATATGGCTCATTGCATCTATCCTGTTTGGAGTAAGTCCTATTTCGAAGATATGATCGTGGTTTTGTGGAATTATTTCCGTGAGTAATGTTCCAGCAACAGTTTTTGTAGGCAGAATTTTTATCCCGTTGTGATCATGCCCTAATCCGATTTCATCTTCACTACAGATCATTCCTTCACTTTCCACACCGCGTATCCTGGTTTTTTTTATAGTTATGGTTCCTCCTGTTGTAGGATATATAGCAGTGTTTACAGGGGCTACAATAACTTTCAATCCTGCAGTTATATTATTGGCTCCGCAAACGATCTGTATGGTACTGCTTCCTGTAGAAACTGTTGTAACCTTTAATTTATCAGCATCCGGGTGTTTTTCACAGGTTAATACTTCCGCGGCGATCAATCCTTTTAAACCACCCCTTACTTCCCCGGTCTTTTCCAGGCTTTCTACTTCTAATCCAATGGCGGTAAGGATCTTTGAAATATTTTCCGGTGCTATTATGGCGGCATCTAAATCAGGAGGTAAATAATCCAGCAACCAGTTATAAGAAATGATCATGTAAACTAAAATTTTAGTAAAGATACTGTTTGAGAAAACAAGTCATTTTCCCTGACAAATCCTCTTTTATTTTCGAAGAAAAAAATTTTCCACCGTGCAGAAATGTTTTTTTTCACCTTTTTTTTATGTGTATAAAATGGGGTATAGTGAATATAGGACGGAAATAAGGATGTTGGTAAACGGGTTTATAAAGAGTTAATAAGTTAAATTTGAATGTGAATTGGCGTGGATAACCTCTGAATTTAAGTTGATAAAACCAGAATGTTAATTAATCATTACCGAATTGAATTTATCTTAGTTACCCCTTAAAAGCAAATCAGATGAATTTTTCAGGAACTTTTATCGCTTACACAGAATTATATTTTACTACCTATTGTGCGTCTTCGGTTACAAGCCGGGTACCGCAAGCATTTCAAATAAATTAATGGAATTTACTAATTTAAATAAAGGCCGTACAGTCAGGCTAAAAACACCCATGGATCTTGGAAACATGGTGTTTGGAAAAATACCACCGCAGGCTAAGGAATTGGAAGAAGCAATCCTGGGAGCAATTATGCTTGAAAAAAGCGCATTTGATACAGTAGTTGAAATACTGAAACCTGAATGTTTTTATGTTGAAGTTAACCAGCGCATATACAAGGCGATGCAGGCCCTGGCTGTAAAAAGCCTTCCTATAGATTTACTTACAGTTGTGGAAGAATTGAAATTCAGGGAAGACCTCGAATTTGTTGGCGGTCCTTACTTTGTTTCCAAATTAACGAACTCAGTGGTTTCCTCTGCAAATATTGAAGCGCATTCCAGGATCGTTTTGCAAAAATTCATCCAGAGAGAATTAATAAGGATAAGCGGAGAGATCATTGGTGATGCCTATGAAGACAGTACGGATGTATTTGATATGCTGGATGACGCTGAGACAAAATTATTTGAAATAACAAATAATCACCTGCGCAAAAACTTTGACAGTATTGATACTGTTCTGGTGAAGACGATCCAGAGAATTGAGGATATGCGTAACCGTCAGGATGATATAACGGGAGTGCCTACCGGCTTTGCATCTTTAGACAGGATAACCTATGGCTGGCAGCCTACTGATCTTATTATCCTGGCAGCAAGGCCTTCGGTGGGTAAAACCGCTTTTGCTTTGAACCTGGCACGCAGCGCAGCTTTGCACCCAACAAAACCTACCGCTGTTGGATTTTTCAGTTTGGAGATGAGCAGCAGCCAGCTTGTACAGCGTATACTCAGTGCCGAGAGTGAGATATGGCTCGAAAAAATTTCGAGAGGAAAACTGGAAGAACATGAAATGAAACAATTGTATAAGCGTGGAATTGAAAGGTTAAGTAAGGCACCGATATTTATTGATGATTCGGCAGCTTTGAACATTTTTGAATTGAGAGCCAAATGCCGCAGGCTGAAAAACAAACACAATATTGGTATGATCATCATTGATTACCTGCAATTGATGAGCGGAAGTGCAGACAGGAACAGTAACCGTGAACAGGAGATCAGCAGGATATCGCGTGATCTTAAAGCCCTTGCCAAAGAATTACAGGTGCCCATCATTGCACTTTCGCAGTTAAGCAGGGAAGTGGAAAAAAGAAAGGAAGGCAATAAAATGCCACAGCTAAGTGATTTACGTGAATCAGGTGCAATTGAACAGGATGCGGATATGGTAATGTTCCTGTATCGCCCGGAGTATTATGATATTACTGAAAATGAATTTGGCGAGAATAACAAAGGAGAGACACATGTAAAAATAGCAAAGCACAGGAATGGTAGCCTGGAAACGATTAAGCTTAAAGCATTATTGCATATACAGAAATTTGTGGAAGACGACAGTACTGATTTTAACCCCGGTTCAGTACCGCCGGGCGGTGGAAACTGGAAACCCGTATCCGGCGCAGGTGGAGATAAAGAAGCTAAATTATATATTCAGAAAGGAAGTAAAATGAATGACAGTGGCTTTGAAGATGATGCCCCTTTTTAAACTTACTTAGTTCTTCCAAAACTGCTCTATTGATTATTTATGCCGTTACCTTTTTTTTATAATGAGAACATAAATGTTGAAACTAAGGAAGTTGATCTGAACGAAGAAACATCCCGGCATATAGCACAGGTACTTCGAATGAAAACAGGAGATGCAATTAACCTTACTAACGGTAAAGGTTATTTGTTTTCTACTGAAATTCTCAGCAGTAATAAAAAAAAAGTTTCTGTTAAGATCAATGATAAAAAATACATTGACCCACCGGCAAAAAAGATTTCTATAGCCATTTCCTTACTAAAAAATAATACCCGCTTTGAATGGTTTTTAGAGAAAGCCACAGAGATCGGGATAGTGAATGTTATCCCGCTTCTATGTTCCCGAACAGAAAGATCTAATTTCCGGGAAGAGAGAATGAAAAATATACTGGTGAGTGCGATGCTTCAGTCACAACAATCCTGGCTGCCCGGCTTAAGTGATCCACAAAAATTTGAAAAGTTTATAAGTACAGAATATTCCGGTAAAAAATTTATTGCGCATTGCAGCAACGGCACTAAATCATCCCTTTTTTCTTTCCAGGAAGTAAATTCTTTGATTCTTATTGGACCGGAAGGAGATTTTACGGATGAAGAAATTACAACTGCGCTTAACCACAATTATGTTGAGATAAGCCTTGGCAATACACGCCTGCGTACGGAAACAGCTGCATTAGTGGCGGTAACGCTGCTTGTCTTAAGTTAGTGCGCATCTTCAGGATTAACCGCTTTATTAGGGTGCAATTGAGGTTCATTCAATTCTACTATCCTGCGTTTTTTTGATATTTTTTTCCGCATGGTCATGTTTAGTATTTCAACAAGGAAAGAGAAAGCCATACCAAAATAAATATAATTTTTCAGTCCCATTTCATGAGCAGCTTTTGCATTCCAGCCTTCCATAATAAGGCTAAGGCCTATCATAACCAGAAAAGAAAGAGCAAGCATCTTAAGTGTTGGATGCTTATGGATAAATGCTGATATCTTGTTACTGAACAGGAACATAATGGTCATTGCTATCACTACAGCTGCGATCATGATCTCTACATGCTTTGCAGTTCCACCAGCAGTGATGATACTGTCAAAAGAAAAAACCGCATCTATCAGAATGATCTGCCCTATCGCCTGCCCTAATGTGAAACTTTTCTTTTCATAGGTTTGATCATTAGGGTCTTCTCCTTCCAGTTTACCATGGATCTCCTTTACCGATTTATAGATCAGGAACAATCCTCCCACTATCATAACAATGCTGGCAAGGTCGAACCCTTTATTAAATACGGTAAATAAATATTTTCCCTGTTGCGATAACAACCAGCCTAATCCCATCAATAATAAACTCCTGGAAAGTATACCGGTGATCATCCAAATCCTTCTTGCCTTTTTCTTGTCCTTTTCTTTATCCAGGCGGTTCATTATAATGCTGACAAAAATTACATTATCTATTCCCAGCACTACTTCTAAAACAACCAGTACAAAAAAGCTGATGATACTTTCCGATGTAAATAATTCTTCCATGACACAAATATATTATAATCCTTTACAAATATTTTTTACGATAGAGGGGCCTTCATAAATGAATCCCGTCCACACCTGTACAAGGCTGGCCCCGGCATCCAGGCACTCACGGGCATCGGTAGCTGTAAAAATACCACCACTGGCAATAATATTTATAGGGCTTGCAGCAGTTCCGGTTATATACTTTACTAGCTCAGCAGCTTTATGTGTGAGTGGTTTCCCACTTAATCCACCTGCACCTATTTTATCTACCAATTCTTTTGGAGTGAGGAGGCCTTCACGGCTAATTGTTGTGTTTGCAATGATGAGGCCATCCAGATTTATTTCTGACACAAGTTCCACAACTTCATTGATTTGAATTATGGTAAGATCGGGGGCAATTTTTAAAAATAAAGGCCGTGGATTTGAATATTTTTTATTTTGCTCCTGCAGGTTTACCAGTATTTTTTTTAATGATTCTTTTTCCTGCAACTCCCGCAAACCCGGTGTATTAGGGCTGCTTACGTTCACTACAAAATAATCTACAAACGAATGTAAATAATTAAAACAAGTCTCATAATCCTTCCAGGCATCCTCATTGCCTGTCTGTTTATTTTTTCCAATATTCCCTCCAATAATAAAAGTAGTTGATGTATTCTTTTCTCTCCATTTTTTAAGCCTGTCAGCAATTATCAGTGCACCCTCATTATTAAAACCCATCCGGTTGATCAGCCCTTTGTCTTTTGGAAGGCGGAACAAGCGGGGTTTACTGTTTCCAGATTGGGCCAGTGGAGTAACGGTGCCAATTTCCACGAACCCGAATCCCAACGTCTCCAGTTCGCTTAAATATTTAGCGTTCTTATCAAACCCGGCGCCTAACCCTACCGGATTTTTAAATGTAAGCCCGCAAATAGTTTTTGGTTGAGTATAACCGGCTGCAAATTTTAACCTGAGAAAATTATTTAAAGTTGCAAAACGACAAAGCCGTTGCAACGCATTCATTGAAAAATAATGCACCCGTTCTGCATTAAATAAAAACAACACCTCCCGGATAATTGAGTACATAGGCAAAAATAAGTATTAGTTTTATGGAGTAAAACTTAATCATGGCTCAATGCACAAACTGCGGCAAAGATTTCAATGGAAAATATTGCGGTGAGTGCGGACAAAAAAAGTTTGATTCCCAACAACTGGCCGTAGTTCCTTATTTTAAAAATGCCATAAAGATTTCACACATTTTGATCTTAAGATATTCAAAGATCTGCCCAACCTGGTTTTCCGCCCAGGTTATCTTACAAACGAGTTCCGTTCCGGAAAGATCAACCGTCATATTAAACCCGTTACTTTATTTGTATGGCTAAACGTATTTTTCTTTTTATTCGGATATGTAAACATTTTACCTTCCAATAAATTTTATGCCGCTGATTTTTATGTAGCGGCATTACAAGAGAAAGCATTAAGTGCGGCTGCATCGAAAGGAATAGACACGGCTTCCTACATTTCCGAATTCAATGTTCACCTGGTATCTTACCAAAAGTCGATGTTCTTTTTTTTAATCCCTTTTTTTGCATTCTTATTGTTTCTTATATACAGCTACCGCAAAAATAACCTGTATGTAATTCATCTTGTTTACAGCATTCATTTTTGGAGTTATATGTTTATATGGTTTACTGTGGTTCCTTTTCTGATGCAACAGTTTAACCTGTTTTGGAAATGGCTTTTCAATTCTGCTTTGTATAATAGTTATGATGGATATCCATTTATGTTCGTAGTGCTGGCCGGAATTATTCCCTATAGTTATTTTTCTTTAAAAAAAGTTCACATGCAGGCTGAATGGATCACCATATTAAAAAAAATTATTGTTTCTTTTATTGCGATAAAGGTTCGGGAATGGTCCATTGCAGTAACTTATTATCTTGCATATTATTTTACCTGAGATTGATTTTATTAAGCCGGGTATGTCCATTTTAATAGTTTTTTATTAAAAATGAAATAATAACTTTGAGGAAAGTTGCATAAACAACTAAAATTATTTGTATGCAGGAAGCTTATATAGTTGCAGGATTCAGATCTGCCATTGCTAAAAGCAAAAGAGGAAGTTTTCGATTCACCCGACCGGACGACCTTGCAATAGATGTAATAAAAGGATTGCTGGCAAGTGTTCCGCAATTGGATGTAAAGAGGGTGGATGATGTAATTGTTGGCAATGCTGTACCGGAGGCAGAACAGGGTTTGCAGGTAGGAAGGATCATTGCTGCCAGAGCTGTAGGATTTCATGCAGCCGGCATAACCATTAACAGGTATTGTGCCAGTGGACTTGAAAGTATTGCAATGGCAACAGCGAAGATCCGGACGGGAATGGCTGAATGCATCATTGCCGGTGGAACAGAGAGTATGAGCATGGTACCAACTGCCGGCTGGAAAACAGTACCGGCCTATTCCATTGCCTCCGACGAACCTGATTATTATTTAAGCATGGGCTTAACTGCAGAGGCCGTTGCCAAAGAATATAAAGTAAGCAGGGAAGATCAGGATGCTTTCAGTTACAACAGTCATTTAAAAGCGGGCAATGCTATAAAATCAGGATTTTTTAAAAGCGGTATCCTGCCTGTAAATGTAGAAGAGGTATACCTGGATGAAAAAGGTAAGAAACAAAAGCGCTCTTTTGTAGTGGATACCGATGAAGGAGTACGAAGTGATACAAGTATAGAAGGGCTTGCCAAATTAAAACCTGCCTTTGCATTGGGTGGATGTGTAACTGCCGGAAATTCTTCCCAAACAAGTGATGGTGCTGCTTTTGTGATTGTGATGGGTGAAAGAATGATCAATGAGTTAGGATTAAAACCAATTGCACGTTTAGTGAATTGTGCAAGTGCAGGTGTTCATCCCCGGGTTATGGGTATTGGTCCTGTGGAAGCTGTTCCTAAAGTTTTAAAACAGGCCGGAATGAATTTATCCCAGATAGATCTCGTAGAATTGAATGAAGCTTTTGCGTCTCAAGCCCTGGCTGTTATAAGAGAACTAGATCTTGATCCTTCGATAGTAAATATTAATGGCGGTGCGATAGCGCTGGGCCATCCTCTTGGTTGTACAGGTTGTAAATTAACTATTCAGCTCACCAGTGATATGAAGCGTTTAAATAAAAGATATGGTATTGTCACTGCATGTGTAGGCGGAGGACAGGGCATTGCAGGTATAATAGAAAATATAAATTAAATCTTTAAAGCTTCCCTTACATTTTAATAAGAGATGCATTTACCCGGGTTGCTGCTGTAGTAGTATCATGATTTTGTAAATCAAAAAGTATCTTTTTTAATCTGTTTATATGGTGTTGCATTTCATCATGTTTCTCTATATTTTTGCCGGATAAAGCTTTGTAACCTTTTTTTGCATTCTCCAGTTCCATTTTTCTTAAAAGGTGTTTTCTTTCTTCCATCATGCGCAGGGCTACCCATAAAGTAGTACTGGCGGTCTCTGCCTGTTTAACAACAAGATCTTTTTCTGTATAAGCATGGCCTATGTGACAACGGTATCTTTTTATTACATCTTCTTTCATTGCCCATAAATTTCCTCCGCAGTCCGGACAGGCAAAAACACTCGTATCTGCAATGCGCTCAATATCTTCAATTGAAACTGCTGTTGTTTCAGCAATTTTTGATTCCAAAATAACTTCTTTTGGAACAGGCATTTTTCTGCCTTTTTTCACTTTTAATATTTCTTTGATAAGGGGCCCAATTTCTTCAAGTGTTACCACATGATCCACTTCCATATTATTTATTACCGAAAGAGGCATATCAGGATATTCAGCCTGGTTGGGATCCTGCACTACGCACGTACCACCACTTCTTTTGATAGCCCACATTCCTGAAGTGCCATCATCCAGCATACCACTTAAAATGATACCTATCGTATGTGAACTATAAGAAACAGCTGCAGAACGAAACAACACATCTATTGAAGGACGATACCGGTTCTCTTCCGGTCCGCCACCTAAAAGGAATTTATTATCTTTTACCAATAAGTGTTGATTAGGCCTGGCAATGTAAATATGATCCCGTTTTATCTGGGCGCCGTTTACTGCCATCGTGCATGGCATTGAAGTGACTTGTTTTAATTTATGGACTATAAAGTCTCCGATACCCTTTCTTGATAAATGCAATACAATACAATAAGCCACATCCGATCCTTTTTCAAGATTCTGTACCATTTCCATAAGTGCATCCAGCCCACCGGCGGAAGCACCAATTACCACAATAAATTTGGGATGATTCTCCGTCATTAAATATTTTTAATATAGAAAGTACGTTATTTTAAATTCAAAAATGGCTAAGTGGGAATTATGTAACTCCTTTTTTTAAAACGATTTATATAATTTTTAAAAACATTAATGAACCAATCATTAATTATTTACGTTTTAAATATAAATTTACATATCAGCAAATCAGCAAAAAATATAATAATTAAAAAAATTACCTGCTGGCTTTTGCTCTGTACTTTTATTTTAAGTATAGCACCAAAACAACTCCTGCATAATTTATTTGCGCCACACAACGATATTTCAGTAAAGAAGACAAGTGATTGCCTGCAAATTAATAAAGCAATATATAATTGTGATTGCAACAGTATAACAGCAACTTCTGCATTTACCGCATCTTCTGCCAGGTATGTATTTGAAACTACATTACCGTTTAATAATAAGAGTGAAGTTTACAGATCTTCACTTTACATTATCCCATCCTTTTATTTCAATCTTCGCGGCCCTCCTTCTATTGTTTAATTAAAAAAAGGTTATTAGGCATATTTCAACAACCAGTTGAAATATAGATGCCTGTCATTAATTATAATCCAAAGAAGGAAATATTCAAGCATAATAAAATAAAAGTTATGATAAAAGCCCGTGTTTTATTTTTGATATTGTTTATTACAAAAGTGGCCATTGCACATTCACTTCCCATTAATGTAAAAGGAAAATTAAGCGGAATTATTACTGATGCTTCTACTAATCTGCCGTTACAGGGAGTAACAGTTTTTATAGCTGATCTGAAGTCGGGCACCAATACAAACGCCAAAGGTGAGTTTGTAATTAATAATATTAGTGAAGGTTTGCATTTGCTGGAAATTTCACATATCGGTTATACTACTATTGCAGAGAATATTATAATTGATGCGGATACAAAAAAAGACTTCCTGCTCAGTCAGTCAATTGTAGAAAATAATGCAGTTGTGGTTACGGGCGTATCAAAAGCAACCCAGTTAAAAAAACTTCCATTCCAGGTTGCTGTAATGCGAAAAGAAGAGTTACAGCAAAGTGCTTCTACAAATATAGTAGAGGCTATAACAAAGAAAGCGGGGGTGTACAGCTTATCTACCGGGCCTGCAATTTCAAAACCAATGATCAGGGGGTTGAGTTATAACCGAGTACTGACTATTAATGACGGTGTGCGCCAGGAAGGACAACAGTGGGGAGATGAGCATGGCCTCGAAATAGATGAAGCTAGTGTATCTAAAGTGGAAATTTTTAAAGGGCCTGCTTCTTTGATTTATGGGAGTGATGCAATGGCAGGCGTTATAAATATTTTAACAAATGTGCCTGTACAAACTAACACTATAAAATTGAATGTGGGAAGTAATTATCATACCAATAACGATCTCGTAAGTTTTAATGGAAACTTTGCGGGAAATATAAAAGGATGGAACTGGAATGTGTACGGTACAAAAAGAGAAGCATCAGATTACAAAAATAAAAGAGATGGATATGTTTTCAATTCAAAATTTAATGAAAAAAATTATGGGGGATATATAGGATACAACGGAAGCTGGGGTTACAGCCATTTGCTGGTAAGTAAATTTAATTTAAAAGCGGGGTTGATCGAAGGGGAAAGAGATGCTGATGGTTTTTTTATTAAACAAGTGCCGGGTGGTGAAGAAAGGGTTACCGATAAAGATTTTAAAAGTACAGATCCAATGATCCCCTATCAGCACATCATACATTCAAAAATTGCACTCGATAATAATTTTAAAGTGGGCTTGCACAGGCTTGCAATTAATATAGGTCACCAACAAAATGAGCGGCAGGAATTTGGAAATATCGATGATGCTCAGGAGCGTAGTTTATTTTTCGATCTCAGAACATTCACTTACACAGGTTCCTTACAGTTTAAAGAAACAAATGGCTGGAAAACTTCTTTAGGAATAAATGGAATGAAACAAATAAATAGTAACAAAGGCATAGAACAACTTATTCCTGATTATGTACTATTTGATTTTGGTTCTTATTTATTTGCTGCAAAGGAATTTAAAAATGTAAATGTAAGTGGTGGTGTACGTTATGACAAACGCTACCTGGCTACACAGAATTTACTAGATGCTCTTTCTATTAAAAGAGCAGCCTTTAACAGGGAGTATGATAACTTTTCGGGTAGCCTGGGATTAACGATCCCTCTCTCAAAAAATATCAACCTTAAGATGAATATTGCAAAAGCATTCAGGGCACCTGGTATTCCGGAACTCGCGTCAAATGGTTCACATGAAGGAACACAGCGGTACGAATATGGCGATGTTGATTTAAAAAGCGAAAAAAGCACTCAGGTTGATGGAGGATTGGACTTTTCGAATCAACATTTTTCAGTAAATATTGCCGGCTACTTCAATGACTTTAAAAATTTTATTTTCTACAGGAAGCTGGAAACAGTTAGTGGGGTTGACTCCACCATTGATGTAAACGGAGAAATTTTACAGGCTTTTACATTTGATCAGCAGAAAGCTTTACTGGCAGGAGCTGAAATAACATTGGATATACATCCACATCCCCTTGACTGGCTGCATTTGCAAAATTCTTTTTCTTTTGTTTCGGGCAGGTTGAAAGAATCTATCGAAGGCTCACGGAATCTGCCTTTTATTCCTGCTCCGAAATTATTAACAGAAGTAAGAGGTGATTTTAAAAAGTTAACCAGCAATATTTTTAATACCTATGCTAAGGTTGAGATCGACAATACATTTAAACAGGCACATCCTTTTACAGCATTTGATACTGAAACTACCACACCCGCTTATACGCTGATCAATGCGGGTATAGGAGCCGAAGTAGGGGATAAAAAAGGCAATATTTTATTTGGCTTACATTTCATCGCCACAAATATTGCGGATGTAGCTTATCAAAGCCACCTGAGCAGATTAAAATACGCTCCTTTAAATAATGCTACCGGGCGAATGGGGGTTTTTGGAACCGGCAGGAATTTTATAATAAAAATAAATGTTCCCTTCACTCAAAAAATTAAAAGTTAATAATCACTATTGTCCGGTAAAATGCAGTTCTGGCCTCATAAAAAATCCGTTAAGAAAATTGAAGCGGAAAGCGTTAAGAAGAAAAACGGATATTGATTTAGCCCCTCTCCTTTGGAGAGGGGTTGGGGTGAGGTAAATACCAAATTATTCAAACTCTTTGGGTTTGGATATTTTATAAGCTTCATCATAGGTTACAAAAAAACGCATATAGATAACCCGGCTCAATCGCATGAGCCAGGGCTGTAATAATACTAAAGCAACTGCATTAAAGATCAGCCAGTAAAAAATCCTGTTGTCATCGGTTGAAACACCTATTAAAACATACCAGACTACAAAAGTAGCCACTGAGATCGCTACCGCTAACGCATAGCTGACATAACCGGTACCATACCAGAAACCCGGTTCCAGGTCAAATTTCTGATTACAAACGGGGCAACTGTAATGCATCTCAAATATATAGGTAAGGCTAAGTTTACGGTAAGCATTGGAATTCTTGAACATATCGCCTCTTCTGCATCTTGGACAACGCATGGTAAGCATACTCCACAAGTAATTAGGAGTTAACTTATTCTCCTTTTCATTATTCATATGCTAAGGTAGATCAAATGAAGTGCGATCAGTAATTGAATGTTGATATCATTTTACAGGCATTGCAACAGAATCTGCTTTTTTTCTTTCACCTATCTGTTGCCTCCACATTGCATAGTATAATCCTTTTTCATAAAGAAGGCTTTCATGTGTACCTGTTTCCACCACTGCACCTTTTTCCAAAACATATATCCTGTCAGCATGCATTATGGTACTTAACCTGTGAGCTATAAGAATTGTTATCTGGTCTTTTAATTCAGAAACTTCTTTGATCGTATTCGTAATCTCTTCTTCAGTTAAAGAATCAAGTGCTGAGGTAGCTTCATCAAAGATCAGTAAATGCGGATTCCGCAATAATGCACGTGCTATGGAGATACGTTGTTTTTCGCCACCGGATAATTTTAATCCCCCTTCGCCAATTACAGTATCAATTCCTTTTTCTGCCCTTTCAAGCATTGCAAAACAGGAGGCTTTGCGCAGCGCTTCCTGTAATTCAGTTTCAGTTGCCGCCGGGTTTACAAACATCAGGTTTTCGCGTATAGTTCCACTGAAAAGATTTGTATCCTGGGTTACAAAACCGATCTGTTTCCTGAGGTCATCAAAATGAATTTCATTTTCATCCATTCCATTATATAAAATCCTGCCTTCCTGTGGCCGGTATAAACCTACCAGTAATTTCATCAGCGTGGATTTGCCACTGCCACTGGGACCTACAAAGGCAATGGTTTCCCCGGTAGATACATCAAAGCTTATTCCGTCTATCGCTTTGTGCATCGCTGACTGATGTTTGAAAACTACATTATTGAAAGAAAGATCTTTTACATCACCCAGTGTTTTCGGACTTACAGGTTCAGGTTCGGGTTTTTTATTCATTAAATTATTAAAATTATTTAATGAAGCTTCGGCTTCCCGGTAAGAAAGCAAAATGTTTCCTATTTCCTGCAAAGGGCCAAAAATGAAGAAAGAAAATATCTGCATCGTTACCAGTTGGCCCGCATCCATTTGCTTGTTGAATATAAGCCACATTAAAATAAATAAAATAACCTGGCGCAATGTATTAACCAATGTACCCTGTACAAAACTTATGCTCCTGATCCTTTTTACTTTTGTTAATTCAAGTCCCAGGATCTTATAAGTATTTTTATTTAACCGGTTCACTTCCTGTTTGGTAAGTCCCAGGCTTTTTACGAGTTCAATGTTGCGTAAAGATTCAGTGGTAGAACCGGCGAGGGCAGTTGTTTCACCAACAATATTTTTTTGTATGATCTTTATTTTTTTGCTTAAACGATTTGTAATTAAAGTAAGCACCAGTATCCCGCATAAATATGCCACCGGTATACTCCAGTGTATAAAGAGGGCAGCATATACAAAAACAAAAACAACACCTACTATCACTCCAAAAAGAATATTGATAAAGTTGATCATGAATTTTTCTACATCGGATCTTACTTTCGTTAATATGGATAATGTTTCTCCGCTTCGCTGGTCTTCAAATTCCTGGTAAGGAAGTTTCATAGCATGTTGCAACCCATCGGTAAATACACTGGCCCCGAATTTTTGAATTACGAGATTGAGAAAATAATCCTGGAAAGCTTTTGCTATACGGCTTACCATTGCTACCGATATAGAGAAAAGTAAAATATAAAATACGCCCAGCCGCAGGTAAGGCTTACCGTCACGTATTATTGAATCATAAGACCAGAAAAAACTTTCTTTCTGAAAAGAAGCCGGATCACCTTTATAATCACTTGCCAGGTTTACCAGTTTACCTAAAAGGATAGGATCGATGAGGGAAAAACCAATATTAATCGCAGCTAAAAAAAGGGTTAATATCACCAACCACTTATGCGGCTTCAGGTATTTCAACAATATTTTCATAACAATTATAAACAGTTAGTGAAGGCTAAATGGCAATATCCATTCAAAAATTTCAATGCATCAATTATCATACAAATTTCAATAAAATGACGGAAAGGCAGAAAATTTAAATACAAGTTTATGAATGGGAGTTCAGGCGCCCCAGCCTTCTCTGTCCAGGCTACGGTATTGAATGGCTTCAGCGAGGTGTTCGGGCATTATAGATTCAGAGTTTGAAAGATCTGCAATGGTTCGACTGGTGCGGGTGCTCCAATTATTTCGAAACCAGCGTCACTCCCAGCACATGCCGCTGCCGGTGTTTTCACCGGTAGCATTAATTCAGAGAATTAGCGAATTAAAAACTCAAGTAGTGAGTAAGCATTTTTTATCCGGTGCAGGCGTTCCAATTATTTCGAAGCCAGCGTCACAACCAGCACACGCCGCTGCCGGTGTTTTCACCGGT
>JBBJMM010000029.1:0-32919 GCA_037720515.1 Ferruginibacter sp. | reverse complement strand
CACAACCAGCACACGCCGCTGCCGGTTTTTTCACCGGTAACATTAATTCAGAGAATTAGCGAATTATACTCCCAAGTAGTGGGTAAGCATTTTAAAATGATCAATTTCATTTTCATAAAACATTGCTGAAGAAAAATGATATTCTTCCGGATAAATAGAAATACCGCAAGCAACTGGATTGTAATGAATGTATTCAAGTTTCTGGAGAAAAATTTTCTGTGAACTTAGTTCGATACTGAGCGGTTTGCGTTTCCATATTTGATATTGTCTGTCAGATTTATTTACCCTGCATTGTTCTAATAAAGATGGGTTGTCAACAGTCAATGCAAATTTTATTTGCTGTGCAGTAAATTTCATAAAACTTAATTGAATAGAAGATAAACTGTGCCCTGGCAGAGGTTGCCATATTAAATGAATGTGATTCTGCATAACTACAAATGCGTTTAATTCTATACGTTTGTTTTCAACCATAAAATGCAAACTATCCGTAATTATGTTCTTATGTTTATCTGTAGCCAGGATTGGTAACCAATTATGGATTGTAGCGGTAAAATATTGGGGCCACTCTGTTGGATATGGGAAGTTCATTACCAATGTTGTTTTTATTACTGTTAGTTTACAAGATTTGAGATGCAGGTGATAACACCTGCATCGGCGTGTGAAATTCTGTTAGTTTACAATATTTGAGACGCAGGTGATAACACCTGCATCGGCGTGTGAATATTTGAGACGCAGGTGATAACACCTGCATCGGCGTGTGAATATTTGAGACGCAGGTGATAACACCTGCATCGGCAGTTGACGCGGGTGATAACTCCTGCCTCGGCATGTGATAAGACCTGCATCAGCGTGTGAAAACACCTGCATCGACGTCTAGATTATTATTTAATTTTTAATAGTGATAACTATTTTACTCAAAATAAAAAACAGAATCTGTAAGTTCAGGCACCCCAGCCTTCTCTATCCAGGCTACGGTATTGAATGGCTTCTGCGAGGTGTTCGGGCTTTATAGATTCAGAGTTTGAAAGATCCGCAATGGTTCGACTCACTTTGAGGATCCTGTCATAGGCCCTGGCAGACAGGTTTAGCTTTTCCATGGCTACTTTCAATAAATGCTGGCCTGCAGTTGTAATAATACATATTTCTTTCAGCATCCGGCTGGTCATTTGTGCATTTGAATAAATCCCTTCATTGGTTTTGTATCGTGATTCCTGGATATTACGCGCAATGATCACTCTTTCACGAATAGCTTCGCTTTTTTCAAAAATACGATCGGATGATAATTCATTAAAGGCAACAGGTGTTACTTCAACATGTAGATCTATGCGGTCTAGAAGTGGTCCGGATATTTTATTTAAATATTTCTGAACTGTACCGGGTGGGCAGGTGCAATCTCTTTCGGGATGGTTAAAGTATCCACAGGGGCAGGGGTTCATACTGGCAATAAGCATGAAGCTTGCGGGAAAATCCAATGCGATCTTAGCCCGTGAAATAGTAACCTTTCTTTCTTCCATAGGTTGCCGCATTACTTCCAATACAGTTCGCTTGAATTCAGGCAACTCATCTAAAAAAAGAACTCCATTGTGTGCCAGGGAAATTTCACCCGGTTGTGGATTGCCTCCACCTCCTACCAATGCCACATCTGATATAGTATGATGCGGACTGCGGAATGGGCGCTTGTTTACAAGAGTTGCATTTTCGGGGAGTTTGCCCGCTACACTATGGATCTTGGTTGTTTCTAAAGCTTCTTGCAAAGAAAGGGGAGGCAATATGGTGGGCAGTCTTTTCGCTAGCATTGTTTTGCCTGCACCCGGTGGCCCTATCAGAATAGCATTGTGCCCTCCTGCTGCTGCGATCTCTAATGCACGCTTTATATTTTCTTGTCCTTTTACATCACAAAAATCAATTTCAAAATCACTTTGTGCATGGGCAAATTCTTCTTTTGTATTTACAAAAGTGGGTTGTAAAGTATTTTCTTCTTTGAAAAACTGCATCACTTCAGAAATATGATTTACACCATATACTTTAAGATCATTCACGAGTGCAGCTTCCCGGGCATTTACAGCCGGAACGATCAATCCTTTAAAACCTTCTTTTTTAGCCTGGATAGAAATCGGCAAGGCTCCCTTAATAGCACTAACGGTACCGTCTAAGCTAAGTTCTCCCATGATGACATAATCCGTTAATCTTTCGGGATTGCAAATTTGTTCTGTTGCAGCAAGTGTTGCGATTGCAATGGGGAGATCGAATGCAGTACCGCTCTTTTTAATATCCGCAGGAGCAAGGTTTACTACAAGCTTGGTACGCGGCATATACAAGTTGTTACTTTTAATAGCGCTTTCCACCCGCTGCAAACTTTCTTTAACAGCATTGTCTGGAAGGCCAACAATAAAATAATGCTTGCCCTGGTTGTTTACATTCACTTCCACCGTAATGGTAATAGCTTCTACTCCATATACCGCACTGCCGAACGTTTTTACAAGCATTGAAATAATTTGCTCCTAAAGTAAAATCCGGTTCTTACAAATCCTCGAGCATTTTCACCGCTCCTTACTGTTTTAATATCAGGTATCCGGGCCTGTCATTGCTTATGCCTTTTTTTTCTTCCGGCATTTTTGTTATGGTTGATTTAATTCTTTGTACCCCGTTATATTTACCTCCACCGTAATCGTAATTGCTTCTATGCCATACACCACACTACTAAATGTTTTTATTAGCCTAAAGGGCATAGTGGCTCAATTCCAAAATAAATTTCTTATTTTACCCAACCCTTTTCGTTGTGTAAAAGTATATGCCATCAAAACTATTTTATGAGACTATTAAGTTCCATCCTTTTATTTTTGGTTTCCATATTATTTATTCAATGTCAGAAAGAGGTATCTAATATTGGTGCTCCCGATCCGGTGATCACCCTTCCTAACCCGATCACCGCAAAATTGCAAGGCAATATTTTAGATGAGAATGGACTACCCGCCGCAGGTGTTGTAGTAAACGTGGGTTTGAAAACCACTACCACCAATACTACCGGCTACTTTGTCATTGTCAATGCTGCTTTAGATAAAAATGCTTCTTTGGTAACGGCAGAAAAAACTGGTTATTTTAAGGCTTACCGCACTTTCAGTGCAACATCCGGCGCTAACCAGGTAGTGATAAAATTGATCAAAAAGACATTGGCAGGCACTATTGATGCGGCTGCCGGAGGAAATGTGACATTGCCAAACGGGTCAAAAATTGCCTTGACAGCTAATAGTGTGGTAAAGGTATCGGGCAATACTGCTTATGCCGGATCTGTAAATGTTTATGCTGCTTATATTGATCCTACTGCTGCTGATATTGATCAAACAGTGCCGGGGTCTTTTATAGCAAATGATAAAAATGGCAGCAGGGTATTATTGTCTTCTTATGGAATGGTGGCTGTAGAATTGGAATCTGCATCAGCAGAAAAACTTCAAATAAAATCAGGGGCTGTAGCCACTTTAACCACTCCCATTCCAGCTTCGATACAGGCTTCTGCACCAAACAATATTGCGCTTTGGAGCATAGATGAAACAACTGGCGTATGGAAAGAAGAAGGAACTGCAACTAAAATAGGAAATGCTTATATAGGTGATGTAAGCCATTTTTCTTTTTGGAATTGTGATGTAAGCGTAAATGCTATTGTATTATCTATGACGCTGAAAACTCCCAATGGCCAGCCGCTTCATCACGCACATGTAAAAATTAAAAGAACAGGCAGTAACCCTACACAATCCCATGGCTGGACGGATAGCCTGGGCCAGGTAAGCGGTTATGTACCTGGAAATGAAGCATTAATACTGGAAGTATTGGATCCCTGCAATAATGTGATCTTTACACAAAACATTGGGCCATTTGCAACTAATACCAACCTGGGAATAATTACGGTAACTATCTCTGCGGGATCACTTGTTAATTTTACCGGTATTCTTATTAATTGTGCTGGTGGCATTGTTACCAGCGGCTATGCAATTGTTTATTACGAAAATATGGTGCATTATGCATCAGTTAATTCTAGCGGAACTTTTACCACTAATTTTACTGTGTGTTCCAGTTCTGCAACAACCGCTCAAATATTAGCTGTAGACTCAACCAATCAGCAACAAGGAAATTTAACCACCGTAACCGTTACAACTCCAATTACCAATGTGGGTAATGTAATAGCTTGCGGTATCTCGGCAGCTCAATTTATAAATTATACCATTGATGCAACAAGCTATACCATTTCATCGCAAGTGTCAGGTGATTCTCTATTTGCATTTACCAGCAATGTACAAGGCACTACAAATTTGCAAACCATATTTAGTGGGTCTCATTTAAGTAACAGTTTCTTTCTTATGTTTAACCATCCAACACCGACGGTAGGTACGTATCCGGTTTTGACTTTTCAAGTTAACGTAGGGTCATCAGGTAACACAACAATTATTCAGCCATTCAACGTAACTATTACAAATTATGCTACAGTGGCCGGTGAGTTTTATGAAGGTACTTACTCGGGGAGTTTTTCAAATGTAACCGGTATTCATACGACCAGCGGCAGTTTCAGATTAAGAAGGAATTGATGGGGTTAAACCAAGAGGTGAGTAATAAGGTTTGAGTAAACATACATTATCACCCTAATGAAAACTTTAATTTTTTTTTGGAGAAAGAACAACAGGATATTAATACCATCATCCATGGTTGCAAGGATAACAACCGCAAAGCCCAGGAGCAGTTATATAGAAACTTCTACAAGGCAATGATGAACATTTGCCTGCGCTATACAAAAAATGAAGAAGATGCTGTAGAAGTGTTGAACAACGGTTTTTTAAAAGTTTTTAAAAACATTAAACGGTACGAGCCAGCAAGGGGTAGTCTATACACCTGGGTTCGTACCATTTTAATTAATAGTTGCCTTGATTTTATCAAGGTAAAAAACAGAATGGAACGGCACAGTGAAATAAAGAAGCTACCAACATAAACATTCCCGCAGAAGTAATTACGAAAATGAAAGTAACAGAATTATTGAAAATGGTACGGCAGTTGCCACCTGCAACACAGGCGGTTTTTAATTTATATATTATTGAAGGCTACAACCATAAAGAGATCGGCGTTTTGCTAAACATTAGTGAAGGCACTAGTAAATGGCACCTAAGCGAAGGCCGCAAAGGTTTGCAGCAAATGATACAATTAGAGGAGGCAAATATCAATGAATAAAAATAAAAAAGATAACGAGATCAACAAGCAATTTGATGAGCTGCCTTTGCCTGATATAGATGCAAGCTGGCAGAAGATGGAAACGTTGCTAAATAAAGATAAATCGGAAAAGCCGATTGTGCCGTTGTTTCTTAGCTCATGTGCTGGGTGGGGTTTGTTAGTGTTAGTTTTAAGCATGGCAACATGGTTTATTTTACAACCCGAAAAAGTGCGCAAACCTATTACTACTACAAACCAGACTAAAAACAATGTAAAATTAATGGATGCGCCAAAGGAGAAAAAAGTGGCGGGTGATTACGATAAACAAATGAATATATCAAACAAAATAGCAGGAAATGCTAGTGAAGAAACAAAATTAAAAACTACTGTTTCACAATCGGCAGGTGCAGAAAAAAATTCAAAAAATATCACTTTGCCTTTTGATGAAAACAAAAGTAAACTTACAACCACTTTGCAAGAAACAAATAATTATGCAAGTAATAAAAGGAAGACTACTGCGAAATCAAAAAGTAAGGTAAGTAAAATGGTAGCAGCAGTGTCGGCGCAAAATGAGGCTGTAATGAAGCCCAAAACGAATAATGTAAGAGCTAAAAAAATTAGTGATGAAGATCTAGCAGATAATGTAAATAGGGTAGTAACAGATTCAACTAATAATAATGAAAAGTTGATTTCCGCAGAAGAAAGAAATTTAAAAATTACCTCCGATACCATTATAGCGATTTCACGTGCTACATCCGATTCAGTTAAAAAAGATCTTCTACAAAAAAAGAAAAAAAGTAAAAGCAAATTTACACTTAGTGCCGGTATCGGCCTCCAACAGCAAATACCTTTTGGCGGACAAAGAGCGGTGCCCTACGATTATTACGGAAGAAAAAGTTCGCTTTCAGATTATATTCCTTCTTTGTACATGAGATTGCAAAAAGAAAGGAAATGGTTTTTGCAAGCCGAATTCCGCTATGGTGCGCCGCAATCCCTTAATGATTTTTCTTACAACCGGCATACTAAATTTGATGTCGCTACCAATAATCTTACCACCACCACTTACCGCCTTAAAAAAACGTATTACCATCAATTGCCTTTCAGTTTTAATTATTATGTGTTGCCGGGTTTATCATTGGGTACAGGCGTAATTTACAACCGCTTTTATGGTGCCATTACAGAAAAAGAAATAAATAATAAAAACCTGCAAACACTCCAGGAGACTTCGTTCCGTGAAATTGTGCATATAAAACAGTTCACAGATTCATTCTTATACAAAACACAGGTGCATATCTTATTGGAAGCAAATTATGAGTGGAAGCAATTAGGCTTTAGCTTGCGATATACAAAAGATGTGCAGCCTTTCATTAAATATACAAAGCCCGATGGAATGATCAACGTAGAAAAAAATCAAACAATGCAATTTTTAATTCGGTACAGGTTATGGAACCGATGAAAGGCCTACAAGTAAAGTAACCTAATAAAGCACTTTTTAATGCGGGTTAACATCAAATAAGGTTCTTATAAATCCTCGAGCATTTTCACCACTCCTTCCTGTTTTAATATCAGGTATCCGAGCCTGTCATTACTTATGCCTTCTTTTAACTGGTAATTAAATTCAAGCTGATCGCCGGTTATGGTAGTTTCAAAATAATTAAATATAATATTAGGATGTTTTTGCAAAGCCTCGCCTATCTCGTATAGATGCGTTGATAAAATAAACAATGACCTGTTGATCTTTAACAAACCTTCAATTACGGTACTGCTGCATTTCATAGCATCCTGAATATTTGTTCCTTTAAAAAGTTCATCAATTAATATTAACCATTTTCTGCCGTCATTAATTTTTGTTATGGTGGATTTAATTCTTTGTACCTCGTTATAAAAATAACTTTCACCCTTTACGATATTATCAATCACATTTATATTGCTTAGCATTCCGTCAAATACAGAAATTGTCATTTTTTTTGCAGGCACTCCCATGCCGGCATGTGCCAGGAAAACTGCCGAACCTATGGCTTTTATAAAAGTACTTTTCCCCGCCATATTCGCCCCGGTGAGAAACAAAAAATTGGTTTTTTCATTCAGCGTTACATCATAGGCCACGGGTTCATTCAATAAAATATGATACAAACCTTCGGATTCAATAAATGGTTTTACGGAATCTTTTATTTCCGGAAAAACCAGGTCGTAGGTCTTCACTGCCTTAGCCATACTGTACCAGGCATCCATTTGCGAATAGAACTGGATAAGTTCCTGTATCTGTCTTTTATACTGGTAACGGATATAATGCCCTAACTGAAGCAATTCTGCAATAGTGATATCGCCAGGTAATTTATTTTTTGCAATGATCTCAAATTGTGGACGGGAGATTAATTTCTCGGCATTGTCCAGTAAGTTTTTTAAGGGCCTGGGTATATTTCCCCGGAAATTATTTACAAGTATCTGAACTCCTTTGATAAAATCGAAGCAATGTCCTGTTGAATATTTTACCAATGAGAAATCAGGCGCATGCAAGAGTTTATAACTGTAGGCAGAAAAGGAAGAGGATTGTGAGGGGATAGGATCTATTGTTGATTCAAAAAAACTTTCAATCACCATGATGGTGCCATTACTTATTTGCCGGGGCCAGCTTTCCATATTATTCAAAAGAAGCTGTATGGTTTGCTGTACATCGCAAATATCATCCAGTGAAGTAAGGGGAGAATTCAGATTTTTCTGAAGTTGCTCTTTACCCCTGCTGGTAGTAGTAAAATTTAATTTGGAAAAAATAGAAAATTCTTCTTCTGCATTAAAAATGGAAAGGTCAGTTAATGTTGTTTTATCAATTTCCATAATATCTTATTGCCTGTTAAAGGTTAAACGGCTACCCTTATCAGATTCATTAAACCCTCCTTTTTCATAAACTATATTTCCATTTACAATAGTATAGGTAACTGAGGCCGGCAAAGTAAAACCTTCCAGTGGGCTCCATCCACATTTATACAATACGTTTTTCTTCTCTACAGTAAATGGAGCTTCAACGTCAACTATAACCATATCTGCAAAATAACCTTCCCGAATATATCCCCGGTCTTTAATTGAAAAGCAATCAGCAACAGCATGACTCATTTTCTGTACAATCTGTTCAAGAGATACCTGGCCAAGTTTATAATAATGCAACATAAGTTGCAAAGAGTGTTGAATCAGTGGAAGGCCGGCATGTGCTTTTTCATAAGGGGGTTGTTTTTCTGAAAGCAGGTGGGGTGCATGATCAGATGCTATTACATCTAACCTGTCATCCAGCAAGGCTTTCCACAGAGCAGTTTTATTATTATTTACTTTGATAGCAGGATTGCATTTAATATTATATCCAAGCGTTGCATAATCATCTGATGTAAAATGCAGGTGGTGTACGCACACTTCTGCCGTGATCCTTTTCTCTTTTAACGGAAGCATATTGCTGAATAGCTGCAATTCTTTTTCTGTGCTGATATGCAGTATATGTAACCGGCTGTTGTATTTTTTTGCAAATTGTATAGCAACCAATGAAGATTCAAAACACGCTGATTCATCTCTCACAAGCGGATGGTCAGCAGGAGATAATTCTTTTTTAATTGAAATTAAATTCTGATAATTTTTTTTAATGATTGTTTCATCTTCACAATGTGTAGCAATAAGCAGTTCACTTTCACTAAAAATCCTGTTCAGAGTCGCATGATTGTTAACCAGCATATCACCAGTGCTGCTTCCCATAAATATTTTTACTCCGCAAACATCATTTTTTAATTTATTAGTTTGCAATACTTCTTCAGCATTGTCATTACTAACTCCCATATAAAAAGAATAATTTGCCAGGGAAGTTTTAGCTGCTACCTGGTATTTTTTTTCCAGCAGCTTTTGTGTAAGTGCATTTGGTATGGTGTTAGGCATCTCCATAAAAGAGGTAACGCCACCCGCAATTGCCGCCTTGCTTTCTGAATAAATATCTCCTTTATGTGTAAGTCCGGGCTCCCTGAAATGTACCTGGTCATCAATTAATCCCGGTAACAGGTATTTATTTTCACCATCAATTTCCCGCACCCTGCCTTTCACACTAATTGCATTTCCTATTTTTTCAATTCTTTCATTCGATGTTAAAATATCTACATATTGTATTTTTCCTTCATTTACAACCTGTATGTTTTTAAAAAGATATTTTTGCATATCTTGAAATTAAAGATTCTTTAAACTAAAATAGTAAATGCAAATTATTAAAAGCTTCCTCAAACTCTTTGTTTTTATTTGTCCGGCCTTTGCCAATGCACAATCCACTTATTTAAACAGGGGTTCAAAAGATCATCATTTTGTTGAGCGGATAGAAATTAAACAATCCCGGAATACGGATCTTAATTTTTCTACATTAAAACCATTCAACAGGAAACACATAGTACAGGAAGTAGAATTTCTGGATAGTGCCCGAATGGGATATCCTGATTCTACGGGCATGGATAAATATAAAGAATGGACCGACCTTGGACTTACCCGGGTTGATGAATACAACCTGAAAAGCCTGCTAATGAATAACAGTGAGTGGGTAACGGTACCCCGTAATGACTTTGAAAGCAGGAAACCATTTCTTCGTTCGCTTTACAAAACCAAAGCAAATTTGTACGAGGTTAATGCCAAAGACTTTTTTCTTGCTGTAAACCCGGTGATTCATTTGCGTTATGGTAAAGAATCAGATAATTCAGAGAGCGTTTATTTAAACACCAGGGGTGTAACAATAAGAGGAAGGATAGCCGACAGACTGGGATTTTCTTCAACCATAACCGATAACCAGGAACGGGGGCCATCTTATTTTAACCAGAGGGTTCAGGAGTTCCGGGCTTTACCGGGGGCAGGGTTTTACAAAACTTTTAAAAATACCGGCTTTGATTATTTTGATGCCCGGGGTTACATAACATTTAATGCCGCGAAGTATATAGATTTTCAGTTAGGGTATGATAAAAACTTTATCGGTAACGGTTATCGGAGTTTATTATTAAGTGACTGGGGCAACAGCAATTTATTTGTAAAAATAAATACCCGGATATGGAAACTGAGTTACCAGAATATTTTCATGGAACTGATGCCGCAATTTAAAAAGAACGGCGATTCATTGTTAGACAGGAAGTATGCTGCCATGCATCATCTAAGCATGAACGTTACCAAGTGGCTTAATATAGGTTTATTTGAAGGTGTGATCTTTGGCAGAAAGAACCGTTTTGATTTTCAATATTTAAATCCACTTATATTCTACAGGCATATTGAAGGAACGGTAGGTAGCCCTGATAATGCGGTGGCGGGTTTTGATTTTAAGGCTAACATAGCACACAGGGTACAATTGTACGGACAGTTCCTGCTTGATGAATTTATCCTTTCACAGTTAAAGAATAATCCAACCAGTTGGGTGAATAAATTTGGGATACAGGCTGGTGCAAAATATGTGGATGCATTCGGTATTAAAAATATGGACCTTCAACTGGAAACAAACAGGGTGCGGCCTTTTACTTATTCACACAATGATACCGTTGCAAATTATACGCATTACAATCAACCTTTAGCGCATCCATTGGGAGCCAATTTCCAGGAGTTCATTGGTATCATGCATTACCAGCCTGCACCCAGGTGGTTTATTAATGCCAGGGCCATTTATTTTTACCAGGGACTTGATAGCGCAGGACAAAATTTTGGAGGCAATATTTTTAAAAATTATATAACCCGTATAAAGGACGATGGATTTAATGTAGGTAGTGGTAATAAAGTCAAATCTTTTAATGGGCTCTTTGAAGTTGCGTATGAATTTAAAGAGAACCTGTTCTTTGATATTTCCCTGCAATACAGGAATTTCAAGATGGAAAATATCCCGGGAAATAATAGCAGTACTTTAATCTCCGGGGGTATTAGGTTAAATATAGCTAAGCGGGAATATGATTATTGACCAATTATTCAACTGTTAAAGAAAAAGTTATTGTACGTGAATTGATCTTATCGATCGTGTTGGAGAATTTAACTGTCTCATCGCGCGAATGTAAATTAGCAAAACCCCAACCCACTTTTATTTCCGGAGTAAGCACAAAAACAGGAAAATAAAAATGGAACCCCATTCCCGCTTCTATCCCATAATCAAATTTATTAAGCCTAATGATACTTTCCTTCTTTTTGCCTGCAGCCAGGTCATATTCTATTTTTCCTCCTCCCATCATGTAAACCCTTAGGTTATTGATCCTGTCGCTGGTAAATTTCAATTGTAATGGCAAGGCAAGGGTAATTCCCTGAACTTTTTTTATAGTAACGCTATCTTCTTTTAAAAGCTTGGATGGATATTTTAAATTATACTGAAAAGCTTTTTCAGTAAATATCAGGTTCAACGGGTAAGTACGGAAATCAAAGTGTTCACCCAAACGAAAATTAACCATCCAGGCGAGGTTGATACCCGTGCTATTTATACTTTCTATTACAAGTATGCTGTCTCTTTGCAGAAAAAGAGGGTGACGGGTAAAATTATAATGAGCCCTGTTGGCACCTACATTTATACCAAAGTGTATGGGCTTGTCACTGTGGCTGGGCATGTTCAACTCACGGTATTGAGTAAACGCTGCAAGGGGACACATAGCAACTAACAGGATTAAAATTATTTTATTCCGCAATAAATACTGCATATTCCTAAAGTAAGTGGTTTGTTATAAGTTTTTTGGTATCCTAAATTGTCCAGGATAGAAGTAAAGTTTTTTCCTTCAGGGAATTTATTTATTGATTCGTCAAGATACTGATATGCAGTTTGGTTTTTTGAAATGAGCCTGCCTACATTGGAACAGATGAATTTCATATACAAATTATAAAAAGCTCTTACAACAGGTACACCAGGTTTGCTAAATTCAAGAATTACTAATTTACCACCCGGCTTCAAAACCCTTTTTATTTCAGAAAGGCCTTTTTCCAGTTGCTGAAAATTTCTCACACCAAATGCAACTGTCACTGCGTCAAACGATTCGTCATCAAAATTTATTGCTTCACTATCTCCATTTAACAGTTCAATGGTTCTCTCTAATCCCAGCTTATTAATTTTTTGCCTGCCGATAGATAACATTCCGTCACTGATATCAATACCTGTTATTTTAAGAGGGTGAAGCAAACCCGATGCCATTATAGCCACATCACCTGTGCCTGTAGCTACATCTAATATTGTTTTAGGTTTTATTTCACTTAACTGCAATATTGCTTTTTTTCTCCAGCCCCGGTCTATTCCGGCACTTAAAAACCTGTTAAGAAAATCATACCGTATGGCTATATCATTGAACATTCCAGCTACCTGTTGTTTTTTACTTAACTGAGAAAATTTATCAGGTACAACAATGTCATGTTCAAATTGAGCCATACGATTTACAAAGATAAGTGGTTTGATTATGCGCTGCCGGTAGTTACAGGGAATCAGTAGAGTATTATGATTAAATTTGCAATTCAATCTAACTATGCATATTAAACAAGCCATTTATATTATCAGTAGTCCTGAGTTTGAAAAATGCCCGGCTCCCGATAAACCGGAATACGCCTTTATCGGACGCAGCAATGTGGGAAAATCATCTTTGATAAATATGCTTTGCAATAATGATAAGCTGGCTAAAACTTCGGGATCGCCCGGTAAAACACAATTAATAAACCATTTTGAAATTGTAAGTACTTCTGATGAGGAAACTGATCAGAAGAAGAAAGATATCCTCTACAAATGGTTCCTTGTTGATCTTCCCGGTTATGGTTTTGCAAAAGTAAGTATGCGCAGCCGGCGGAGGTGGGAACAAATGATAGAAAACTACCTGCGTAAAAGAGAGAACTTAACGATGGTTTTTATTCTGATCGATGCACGGCATACACCTCAAAAGATCGACCTGGATTTTCTTGAAAATTTAAAAATATGGCAGATACCTTTTAGCCTTGTTTTTACAAAATCCGATAAAGAGAATCAGCGTACGGTCAGTAAAAATGTAAAAGATTTTTTGGAAGCGATGAAAAAAACCTGGCAGTTCTTACCACAGCATTTTGTTACCAGCGCAGTTAAAAAGACGGGTAAAAAAAAGATCCTTGACCTGATCCACGAAACGAATGTGGAATTGAGAGGGAAGAGGTAATATTTAACAACGGACAATAGACCATAAACCATGGACACATGTACGTTGTTCAGATATGGTATTAGAATTCCGACTCCCAACAACTGCTGCTGATTGTAAATTGTTAGATTAATTAAAGTTGAAAGTTGCTTTGTCAGCCCTGTAACTACAGCCGGGATTTGCAATTGGTTGACGTTTGTTGTTAAGCCACACTTGTACAAAACCCATTTTATAGGCAGCTAGTTGGTTCTTGTAATCGTTTTTCCATTTGGGAACAAAAGTCGAATTACACCGTATTGTTTATTGTATAAAATTGTCGCAGTATCATGATTGTTAACTATTATTCCATTCTTATAAGCTTTAAAGGAATAAACGTTTTCATAATTATTATTGTTAATAATTATGCTGTTAATTACAGAATATAATGAGTCTGCTCTGCATAATACTTTATAATTGCTAAAATCTATTATCAATTCTCCAGGCGTATAAGGATGAAATTGACCGTAAAGAAAAAGTTTTAAGTAAAGGTCAGATGAGTTATTAGAATAGAATGACACTTCATATTTTTCTTGAAAATTATTACTCTTTCCAGAAAGACCTGTAAATTGTGCAAACTCTCTCAGGTAATGGCTTTGCGACAAATTGTGCGATAAATTATTGGTGTCAATAAACTTAATATTTTGCCCTGTTGAATAACTCACAAAAGTGAGTTCTATATCTGTGAATGGCTTATAAACTGGTTTATCTTTTTTACAAGAAAAAAGTCCCAAAAAAAGTATTGTTATAATGGAAAGAGGTTTCATAAAGTTGCTTATAACATGGAGCATTTAACATGGGCAGTCTTTAATTTCCTTTCACTTCTAATTGCATGCTTTATTAGCACAACAACTACTGGCAAAAGCTTCGGGCTTGGCTTTGAAAGCAAAACCCATTCCCAAAATATATCCCATAGCCTCACGTAATGCTTCATTGCTTTTAAATTGTGGATTGGTGTTTATGTCTGCATGCACTTCCATATCAACATCATATAGTGTAAACAGGTTACATAACTCGTAGGCAATTTCAATGCTCTTTGCAACTTCCACAAGCATCCTTTCTTTTATACTGTAGTTGTGGGTAGACTTTTCATTGTGAATGAACATAAAGCCTCCATGGCCTTCACGTAAGAAAACTATAACTGTGGCAAATTCTGTTTCCCTGCCCTTAACCTGGCTATCAGTGCCAATACAAACTTTTAATTTAAAGCCACAGCCGGTCTCTCTTTTTATTGCATTTTCTACTGCATCTTTTATCGGAAGTACAATGGGATCGCCATTAAATTTTCTCCATAACATAATGAGGGGGTTTTTTAAAGTTACGGAAAATTCAATAGGCTATTAAGTCCTGATATTTATTTATTATTAAATTAAAAAAGCGGCAAATAAAAAAAGGGGCCAACCCCTAACGTTGACCCCTAACTTACACATGAATCTACCTTACTGTTTTATAATTCTTTCTGTTTGTTTTGTATTTTGATTTATTACCTGGAGAATGTACATTCCGGCAGAATAAGCATTCATATCAATTCTGTTTATGCCGGAAGTGCCTGTTCCTTTTTTTATGATCCTGCCATTGGCATCAGCTACCATGTAGGCATAACTGCCTGTACCATTTACAGTGATATCGTTTTGTATCAAAGTAGAAATGATAAATTTATTTTCTTTGCCTGTTGCCTTTAAAGCTATTGTATTGGAATAGGCTACCTGGTCAATAACTGATGTTACTTTTAAACGATAAAACAATGTTCCGTTTTGTTGTGGAGAATATTCAAACTGTTTTATTGATGCCGTGAGTTGAGAAAGTTCTTTAAATTCTGTTCCATTAACAGACATTTCAATAACCTGGTATTTTACCGGCTCATCAGCAATTATGTTCCAGTTGAATGAATGTTTGTTCAATTCATCCTTACCACTTAATGTTACATCACGGATAGGCAGTGCACCACTAAACCCGGTAAATGTGTAAGACCCAATGCTGCCATAACCAACCGTATTTAAATTACCGCTTCCGGAAATAACAAAATAATAAGTGCCTGCATCCAGTGTTGTATCAATAACAACGTTCATTCTGTCTTCGGGTGAATAACTTCTGATCAGGATGTTTGCTGAATTATAAACATCAACTGCCACATCAAGATTTGCACCTGCATTTCCTGTGTTCAGGCGAAAAGGTGTTGCTTCTATATGAAGAGGTGAAGTTTGTGTAATAATATATACAAATGCATCTTTATCACTGCTGTTGGCAATAATCCCGTTTAAAGAAAAATGACTGTTTATGGGTGTAGTAGTAGTAGCATCAAGTATTTCCGTATAATCATCCGGGCGGTAACCAAAACCATTTTGTGAAGAAATGATAGTTAAGTTGTCCTGTAAGTTCGAACAACCGTAAGGGGTAGGCCCCAGGTTCCAGCCGGTCATATTTTTATAATAGCTGTTGCCCATTATAGGAGCCCAGCTTGTTTCACCTGCACCACTGCCTGTTGCATATTGTTCAACCAAACCGCAGGAAGTATTATAAGTTGATTGATGTGCTAACCCTACCGTATGTCCGCTTTCGTGCGAAACACATTCACCGATATATTTTGGACTGTTGAGTAACCTGTCGGTAAAAACAAAAGCGGGTGTATCATCGCCCCAGGTAAAAGAGCCAATATAAGCCACACCACCAACACCCGGGCTCCATGAACTAGTTGGAGTTACAATGATCCGGATCCTGCGGTTTAAAGGGGCGCTTAAAAATTTTGTAGAATCTGTGGTAATATTTATATCAAACGGCCGATAGTCTTCTGATACCCTGTTAAAAATCTCAGTCATCTGTAGCTCAGTTAATGGAGCGGGCAGGCATTGTAACCGTGTGCCGCCATTCCATCCTGAACTTGTAACTGTATGCCCATCGAAATCAATAAATATGGTAGCAATGGCAGAGGAAAAACTGTTTAGTTTAGGCAGGCTAAATGCGTTAAATGAACATACCAGCAGAAAGAGAAGCAGGGTTTTGGTATAGTTTTTCATGTGTTTTATATTAGGTAAGGAAGTTGGATATTGTAATTACTGGCTACACACCTGCCTGATCTTTTCTTCTTCTATTTTCACCAGGGCATAATTTCCTGTTATATCTTTTTTTATTTCATAACCATCCTGGGCTTCTGTGCTCATTATCCTGCCCACAAAGGAGAGGCTCTGATCCTGATTTATTTGTTTGGATAAATGGAAAACTGCATTTGCATAACCAGGCAATTGTATGGTCATACTTTGCAGGTTTGAATATTTCTGAATATTACTGGAGACCTTTCCGGCTACAGTAAAATCATTTGAGAAGGAAAGGGAAATAAAATCACCTTCTGTTTTTGTAAAGGCATTATGAAACACTACAGCATTGCAGTTTATTACATCAGGGAATTGTGAAAAAACTTTTGGTTTTATATTTTGAGAGAAACCGGATGAGATACTAACGCAAAGAGGTATGATTAGTAAAAATTTACTAATATTCATGGTAGTGGTTTTAGTCAGAGATACTTGGATATCTTACCTAAAACGCAATATCATTTTACTTATTATGTTTTGCTGGGATTATTTGTTCAATACTGACCGGTGCTGAGCATTACAAGTGTACAGGCTTCTAAAGTTTCAATTCCGTTTTTTTTCGCGAGAGCTGATAATTCCCTATTCTCTGTTCCGGGATTGAAAATAATTCTCTGTGGATGTAATCCTATAATATAATCGTAGTAAGGTTTTTGATTATCCGGATTGAGATATAAAGTAACTGTATCTATATTATGATGATCTTCTTTAGAAGTAGAGATGACAATACCTTTTACCATACCTGCTTTTTTGCCAATGGCCACTACCGGATGATTATGAGATATTAATTTTTGTACTGCCAGGTAACTATAACGCTGTGGATTTTCCGATGCACCCAATACCAATGTTTTCTTTGCATTCATATTTTTAATTTAAAAACCTGTCCTGTAAAGCGGGTGATGGAATCATGCAGGAATCTGTTTTACCAAACCATCGATACCTGTTTTTTGCAATGAAATTATACACCACATTCCTGATCACAGGAGGTACAATAATAAAGCCATATAATAATTTCACCGGGCTTTTTAATTTTTTTGCAACCAAAAGGGCTGCCGTTGAGCGTGTATATATTTTTCCATTCTCAAATAAAATAAATGAATCGAAATGCAGGGTTGATAATTTAAAATCAGAAAGAATTTTTTTTCCTGTATTGCCCTGGAGTGGTGTAAACTTAAATAAACCGGCCGGGTCGTTTTTGATGACAAATTGTACTGAACGGTTACATAAATTACAAATTCCATCGAATAATATGATAGGCTGACTGCTCATCAACTGCATCATATTAAAACTAATATTTTCATTTTTACCTGTAGCATTGATTAAATATTATTTAAACATTTTCAGAATACTTCCTGTGAACGAGTTCTCTTCCGCCTTAACTAATACGTCCAGCATTTTATCTGCCTTGTTGCCCAGTTTTTTTATACTTCCCATTACTTCTGTAAATTGTTTTATTTCCTTGTCTTTTTTATCCCCTTCAATATTCTCAAGCTGGCCCAGTAATTTCAACATAGGATCCAGTTCTCGTTTTTTTCTTTCCCTTATGATCTGTGTAGCAACTTTCCAGATTTCTTTTTCGGCACTGAAATATTCTTTACGTTCTCCTGAAACAATAATCCTTTCCACCAGGTTCCAGCTGATGAGTTCACGGATATTCATATTTACGTTTCCACGGCTTATGGAAAGTTCCTCCATGATTTCATCCTGGGTCATAGGTGCAGGACTTATAAGAAGTAAAGCATGTATCTGAGCCATGGTTCGGTTTATACCCCACTGAGTTCCAAATGCTCCCCAGCTGTTAATGAATTGTTTCCTGGCTTCCCCAATTTTCATAAAACTAAATTTAGGGTAAAGATAGAATAATTATTGAACTTTCAATAATTATTGAAAACACGAATTAATTGGGGAAATTTAAAAACAGGTTGCTTTTATACAAGCATCATTACAGGGTTCTCAATAAATTTCTTTACGGATTGAAGAAAGGCAGCACCGGTAGCACCATCCACACTTCTATGATCACAACTCAAAGTTACTTTCATAACGTTGGTAACCACGAATTCATTGTTTTTTCTTACTACTGTTTCTTTTATTCTACCTACCGCCAGTATACAACTATCCGGAGGATTTATTATAGCTGTAAATTCTTCTATGTCCATCATTCCAAGGTTGGAAATAGTAAAAGTATTGCCGCTGAATTCATCCGGCTGTATCTTTTTTTCTTTTGCTTTTGTATACAGTTGTTTTGCATCTGCCGCGATCTGTGAAAGCGTTTTTTGATCTGCAAACCTGATGACCGGTACTATCAGGCCTTCCGGCATGGCTACCGCCGAACCAATATGAATATGGTGATTCTGGCGTATAAAATCTCCCATCCAGCTGCTGTTAACGGCAGGGTGTAAACGAAGAGCGGTTGCACAGGCTTTTATAATAAGGTCATTAAATGATATTTTTACGGGACTAATTTCATTCATCTCATTTCGGGAAGCTATGGCATTGTCCATATTTATTTCCATGGTAAGATAAAAATGCGGGGCTGAAAACATACTTTCCCCCAGCCTTCTTGCTATGGTCTTACGCATCTGGCTTAAAGGAAGATCAATAAATCCTTCTTCGCTTTGCGATTTGAATTCACTCACTTTCCCTTTTTCCAGAGAGGTTACCGGTTTGTATTCTTTTACTTTAAATTCATCCACATCTTTTTTAGTGATTCTCCCACCATCACCACTGCCGGTGATCTGTGAAAGATCCACTCCTTTATCCTCTGCAAGTTTTTTTGCAAGGGGCGACGCTTTTATTCTACCGTTATTACTTTCAGCAGAAACAGGTTGCTTTTCCAATTCTTTGGAGTCTGCTTTTTGTTCAGCTACAACTTTATTATTTTTTTCTGCCGCTGGTTCAGGAATTGCTTCCCCCGAAGAAGTTTTATTTTTTTCTGAAGAGATATAGCCGCTGACGTCAGTTCCAGGCTTTCCAACAATCGCGATTATCTCATTTACTTTTGCCGCTTTACCTTCTTCCACTCCTGTATATAATAATGTACCCTCTTCATATCCTACAACTTCCATGGTAGCCTTATCAGTTTCCACTTCAGCCAATACATCATCTGCTTTTACTTTATCACCCACTTTCTTATTCCATGAAATTATTTTACCTTCTGTCATCGTATCGCTCAGCAATGGCATTCTGATCTCTTTTGCTCCTTCAGGTATTGCAACATTTGTGTGTTTGGTTGCTTCTGTATTTTCTGATTTTTTATTTTCTGTTTTGATATTCTCTTTTCTTTGTTCAGGTACATCAGCCTTACTTTTTTCGGCCGGCTGATTGTTACCGCCCTCCGTTTTTCCTTCTTTATCAAGCAATGTTTTATAATCTTCCCCTTCTTTTCCTACTATTGCCAGGATACCATCCACAGGTGCGCCTTTACCTTTTTCTATTCCTATAAAAAGTAAAACCCCTTCATTATAACTTTCCAGCTCCATAGTTGCTTTATCCGTTTCAACATCTGCCAATACATCACCTGGTTTTATTTTATCTCCCACCTTTTTATGCCATTCTGCAATGATCCCCTCCGACATGGTATCACTTAACCTGGGCATGCGTATCACTTCCGCCATAACTTATTTCTTTAGAGAATTGTAAGACCCGAAATTAATATAAATAGGGGATAAGTATCAGTCCATTTTTTTAGGAGGGATATAAGTATTAATATCTAATTCCAGTTTAAGGCGTTCTCTCAGATTCCTGATCTGCGGATATTGTTCTGCTAACTGAAGATATTGTTGTTTTGAACTCAGCGGCTGATGAACTTCATTGTGAGTTTCCTCTTTTTTAATGATCTTAACCTGGTACGTAAGTATCCGGTTATTGAAGAACTGCTGTAAATGATTGATGAGATTCGGTCTTTCTGCTTCGATGAATTTTTGTTGAAAGGGTGTTTCAACTATTACTTCAGCACAATTATCATCCACAACACGTAGAGAGGCCATTTCAAAATTGGTAATGGCTGAATGATTTTTTCTTTCAGCCAGTTGCTCAATAAATCCTTTCCAGGCAATTATAAGATCCTCTTCTGTACAAATTTTTATAGGTTTTTCGTTACTGAGATTCTTTTCAACCAGCTGTTGCCTTATTCTTTTCAAAGAACTGATCGGCCCTGAAACAGGCTCTGGGATAATATCCGGTTCTTTTTTTTGAGAAATTTCAACTTTTACAGGTAAAACAGGTTCATCAATATAAACCGAAGCTTCCATTGTGCTGTCCTTCTTTTTAATAAGTGCAACTGGTTCTTTTACCGGTAAAAAAGTAAGCGTTCTGAAAGCCAGGGCTTTTGAATTATCCGCTATTTTTTTTTTAACCAGGTCTGTGGTACCTGAGAGTTCGATAGCCTGTTGCAGATAACACAATTTAATGATCGCCATTTCAAGGTGAAGCCTTTTATTACGGGCCTGTTTGTAATTTATCGTGCAATCATTTAAAATATTTAATGCTGCAATGAGCCAGCCTGTAGAGATCAGGCCTGCAGACTTTACATATTTCTTTTTAAAATCTTCCGCAACTTCCAGCAAAACTGATGCTTTTACATCTTTACTTACCAACAGGTTTCTTATAAATTCTGCAAAGCCATCCAATAAAATATCCCCTTCAAAACCTTTTTGATTTATCTCATCGAACAGCAACATTGCTTCAGCTAACTGCTGCTGCTGCATATACTCCAGTAGTTTAAAGAAATAATCTTCATCAAGTATATTTAAGTGTTCTAATGTATTGGAATAATTTACATGGCCATTGGTGAAACTCACAATTTTATCCAATATGCTTAAGGCATCGCGCAGGCATCCTTCACTTTTCTGAGCAATTATATGCAGGCCTGCTTTTTCGGCTTCTATTCCTTCTTTTGTGCAGATCTCCTGCAGGTGTTCTATAGTATCGTTAAGGGTTATACGCTTAAAATCAAATATCTGGCAACGGCTTAATATTGTGGGTAGGATTTTGTGTTTCTCTGTGGTTGCCAGGATAAAAATGGCATAGGGCGGGGGTTCTTCCAGTGTTTTAAGAAAAGCATTGAATGCAGAGGCGCTCAGCATATGAACCTCATCTACAATATACACTTTGTAGTTACCTGCCTGTGGAGCAAACCTTACCTGTTCAACCAGCGTACGAATATCATCCACAGAATTATTGCTGGCAGCATCCAGTTCATGAATATTTAAAGATGTTCCATGATCAAAAGATACACAGCTATTGCAGGTATTGCAAGCTTCGCCATCTTTTGTCCTGGTTTCACAATTGATCGTTTTGGCAAGTATACGGGCACAGGTTGTTTTACCCACTCCACGCGGGCCGCAAAAAAGAAATGCATGAGCAAGCTGATTATTGTTTATTGCATTTTTAAGTGTAGTTGTAATGTGTGATTGGCCAACTACCGTATTAAAATTCTGCGGTCGGTATTTCCTGGCAGATACAACAAACTTTTCCATGTGTGCAAATTACCGATTATACTTTTACCCCGGAGTAGGAGTGTATAGTTGGGGCTATTTAATTCTCCACACAGGTTATATTTTACACCAGTAAAGGATGGCGGTGGAATTCTTTATTGCGGTCGAACAAATAACGGTAAGTAGTAAGATTGCGGTTGCGATATACATCTCCCAAACCTTCTCCCACATTAATCATTTTAGGATTAAAATCTCCTATCCATTGCATTTCATATTCTGTATATGGTACTTTATCTGATTGAATGATCTTGGCAGATTCTCCTATTATAAATGAATCCACCCCTTTACCGTGCCACTCAGGGATCACTCCAAATACAAGACCGGTGAATTTTTTATTTTTCTTAAAAAACCTCAGCCATAAAAAATAAAGTTTATGGATCATATCAAATTTTCCGTTTAAATGCCGGAACCACTGATTAAGGTCAGGAAGGTTTACAAAGATCGCCACCGGTTCTTTTTTATAGTAAGCAAACCAGATAATATTTTCATCCATTACCGGCTTCATCTTTTTAAACATTATTATCACCTGTTCCCGACTAAGTTGCTTCAGTCCTCCATGACCCGCCCAGGCTTTATTGTAAACAATAGTAAAATCAGCTGCATATTTTTCAATTTTATTTTTGTCGATATGTTCTGCATGAAAATCTTTATCCCTGAATATTTCACCATGTCTTTCCCAAACTTTCGGGGGAAATGGTTGCTTGGGGTTCATGCCCAGGCATATCTGGTGAAAAAAGGGTTGGAACCCATATTTTTCAAAAAGGTTTATATAATAGGGAGGATTGTAATTCATACAATACAATGGCTCATGAAAACCTTTTGTAACAAGCCCCCACCACCTGTCTCGCTCACCAAAATTTATTGGTCCATCCATGGCTTGCATTTTGTTTTCAGTTAACCAGTCTTTTGCGGTCTCCATGAGCAGGTTGCATGCAGACTGGTCATCAATACATTCAAAGAAACCTATGCCGCCCACCGCTACATCGTCTCCTTTATTTTTATATTTTGAATTCGCGAATGCCGCTATCCGCCCTGCCAGTTGACCGTTCTGGTGGAGAAGTATCCAGCGTTCTGCTTTTCCAAAACGGTAAGCTTTATTTTTTTCGGAGTTGAAAACATCATTGATATCCTTATCCAGCGGCCTTATCCAATTCTGATCATTTTTATAAATGCTTACCGGCACATTCAGGAATTGCTTAGCTGTCGCAGCATCTGTAACGCTTACTATTTGCATGCAATAAAATTAATTGAATAAGCCCTTTAAATTTCTAATAATCTTTAAACCCTGGCAGTTGAAGTGTTGCACTATTATTAGCCGGGCGGCATTAACAGGTAATATCGTTTAAATTGTAGAAATTAAACGGCCATGATCTCTTTCTCTTTGGCTTCCAAATGTTTTTCGACAAGTAAAATATATTTGTCTGTGGCATCCTGTGTTTCTTTTTCTGCATCCTTGCATTGATCTTCACTAAGCCCTTCTTTCTGTAATTTTTTAATATGTTCAATTGCATCCCGCCGGATATTTCTAATGGAAACTTTTCCGTTCTCTCCTTCCCCGTTTGCGCGTTTAACCAGTTCTTTTCTTCTTTCCTCTGTAAGGGGTGGAAGAAAAAGACGGATTATATTTCCATCGTTTTGAGGATTGATCCCAATATTAGCAGCTATGATACCTCTTTCAATATTTTGAAGCATATTTTTTTCCCAGGGTTGAACAGAGATCGTACGGGCGTCAAGTATGGATATATTAGCTACCTGGTTTACCGGAGTGGGATTTCCATAATAATCTACCATAATACCATCGAGCATGGTTGGTTGTGCTTTACCAGCCCTTATTTTAACCAATTCACCTTCCAGATGATCAATTGCCTTGTTCATGCTTTTGGTAGTATCTGCTAATATTCCATTTAAATCTTCTGACATAATTTATATTTCTTGCATTGCTATAATAAGGAGAGAAATTTTGGCTTTAAATATCGGTATTTTTTCAATCAGCCTCTACAGGATCCTGTACAAGAGTTAATACCTTATGTGACTTAACCACTTCTTTCTGCCTGCCGGAATCAAGGATACTGTTTTTATTTATTCTTTTTTGCCGGAGATAAAATACAATTCCTGTAAGTGTCCAGGCTAGTATCAGCATGATTACAACCACTAATGTTGGCCCCAGGTGTCGTAAACTAAATGCAAGAGCAACAAACATTATATTAGTAAATACGCAGGTTAACGTTATTTGTTTGTGAGTTAAGCCCAGGTCTAGTAAAAAATGATGAATGTGCGTTCTGTCCGGGCTAAAAGGGGAACGGCGATCCAGTAAACGCAAGCCAAAAACACGTAACGTATCAAAAAGTGGCAGAATCAGAATGGCAAAACCTATTGCCGGTGACGACTCCAGGGGAAAAGTTACATTAGCTGATCCTGCAAATTTTATAAATTTAATTACCAGTATAGAATTTATCAATCCAAGTAACAGGGAACCTGTATCTCCCATAAAAATTTTCGCCGGTGAAAAATTATAGATAAGAAAACTGATTAAGCTTCCTGCCAGGGCAAATGCCATAACAGCATAAGTAAGCTGCCCTATAGTATAAAAATATGCTCCAAAGATTATGGCAGTTAAAAAACCAAGGCTGCCAGCCAGGCCATCTATCCCATCTATTAGATTAAAGGAATTTGTTATAACCACGATAGTAAATACGGTCATAACTATGGATGCAAGGTGAGGCAGTTCGTAAATTCCCAGGAAGCCATGCATATTGGTTATCTGAACCCCACCGAATTTTATAAGTATTCCTGCAGCCAGTAACTGCCCTATAAATTTCTTACTGGCAGATAGCACTAAGATGTCATCCTTCATACCAAGGAAAAAAACAACGATTGAAGCTGCAGCAAAATATTGAATTTCACTTCCAAGGTTATAAGGAACGCCCATTAACATCCCAATGATAAATCCGGCAAAAATACCAAGACCACCTAATGTTGGAATTACTACTTTATGTACTTTTCTTTCATCAGGTTCGTCAAATAGCTTTTTATCTTTGGCTACCTGGATAATAACAGGAATTGCAAAAAAAGTGATCAGAAACGCCAAAGCCGCACTAAGTAGAATATTATCCATTCCTGTTTATTTATCTCAAGGACTGCAAAAGTATCAAATATGTTTCGCAGAATGAATTTTAATAGCTAATAAAGGTTAAACTTATAAAAATGCCCTTAAAAAACCAATTAATCAGCATATTTGAAAGTGGCCGGCCGTCATGAAAGGTAAATAACGTTATTTAAATGAACTTATTATTATACCCTTTTAAACACTTTTTTAAACAAATTTGTACGAATTAAAGTAGGTTTGTAGCTAACAGATAATATAGTAAAAATTATGCCGATTACTAAAAGAACTGATCTTAAAGAGATAGCAATACAAATCCGGAGAGATATTGTGCGTATGGTGCATGGAGTGCAAAGCGGCCACCCGGGTGGTTCCTTGGGCTGTGTGGAATTTTTTACCGCCCTTTATTTTGAGATTATGGAACACGATCCTAAATTTAATATGAATGGCTCCGGCGAGGATATTTTTTTTCTGAGCAATGGACATATTTCACCGGTATTTTACAGTGCGCTTGCAAGGAGCGGATATTTTCCCGTTGAGGAATTGGCAACTTTCAGGAAAATCAACAGCCGGCTGCAAGGCCACCCCACAACGCATGAAGGATTACCGGGAGTTAGAGTAGCCAGCGGATCTTTAGGGCAGGGGATGAGTGTTGCCATTGGAGCAGCATTGGCAAAAAAGTTAAACGGAGATGATAATATAGTGTATTCCCTGCACGGGGATGGAGAATTAGATGAAGGGCAGAATTGGGAAGCCATTATGTTTGCTGCACACAAAAAAGTAGATAACCTGATTGCTACCATTGACTGGAACGGTCAACAGATTGATGGTCCTACCAAAGTGGTGATGGACCTTGGAAATTTATATGCCAAATTTGAAGCCTTCGGCTGGACTGTAATGGAAATGGAGGGAAACGATCTTGATGCTGTTGTTGCAGGATTACATAAAGCTAAAACTTTACTCGGTAATCAAAAACCGGTGGTCATCTTAATGAAAACAGGTATGGGATATGGAGTGGATTTTATGGTAGGCAGCCATGAATGGCATGGAATAGCACCTAATGATGATCAGTTATCGAAAGCGCTGGATCAGTTAAAAATACCACTTACGTTTAAAGATTACTAAATGTTACTTAAGTTCCAATGGCTGTTGCGAGGCTTTGTGCGCCGGGAACCACGAGGCAATGAATGCGATGAGCAAAGCAGTAACACTCACCAGCACAAAATCAGTTGCAATTAATTTTACAGGAAAGTAATCAATAAGAAATGAACCTCCCTGGAGTTTGATGAGTTTAAATTTTATTTGCAACAGGCAGATAATAATGGCCAGGATTATGCCACAGGCACCCCCGATAATTCCGAGCAACAGGCCTTCTGCTAAAAAAATCTTTTTAATAACTGAAGTAGTACTCCCCATACTTTGTAAGATGGCAATATCCTGTTTTTTTTCCAGCACTAACATGGTTAAAGCACTTATCATGTTAAATGCCGCAATGATAAGTATCAGTGTCAGTACAGCATATATTGCCCATTTCTCCATCCTCATCGTATTATAGAGATTAGTATTTTGTTCATATTTTGATTGTACTATATAACCGGCACCTACTATAGATGCAATTGCTTTTTTACTTGTTTCTATATCTGCTTTATTTTTTAGCCTTATCTCCAGTGCGGTGTATTCTTCCGGGGCGAATGCCATTTGTTGTTTTATAAAATCAATATTTGTCAAAGCATATAAATTATCAAAATCCTGTTGAATAGCAAATATGCCACTAGCCGTAACCGTTCCCTGGCTGATCGACTCCAAAGGATCTGCACTGATTGTTTTTTTAGGAAGTATTACGGAGATGATCTCAGGGGCAAAAGATTCATTGACTGTTATGCCGGTAGCATTTTGAATTCCCGTACCAATAACAATATTGGGTTCATCTATCGTGCCTGTAAAAAATTCCCCTCTGGTTATTTTTGATGAAATACCCGTTACATTCTGATAATTTTTATCTACCCCTTTTAAAACAACTACAGATTGAAATTCGCCATTTTGTAAAAGCGCCCGCTCTTCTGCAACCAATGAAGACTTTTGGATAAAAGATTGTTGGTTGATACGCGCAAGCTGTTGTGAGGTAAGAATAAAAGATTTTCCTTTTGCAGGTATAATTTTAATATCAGCATAAAAAGAAGAGTAAAGAGATTTAACCAGGTCTTCAAATCCATTAAAAACACTTAAAACCAATACCTGGCAACAGGTAGCAAATGCAATAACACCCGTAGTAACCCATGCAATTATATTTATAGCATTGGCAGATTTTTTTGCCCTGAAATAGCGCCAGGCAAAATTAAAATACATGAAAAAGTTTTTTTCTGATTGAAGTTTGCCGGTAACACTTACACACCGGGTATATTTTTATCATTGCTTTTAATGTCCTTGAACAATTGCTCCATTTTATCTACGTACTCTAAAGTATCATCTATATAAAATGTAAGCTGGGGCATACTTCTTAACTGATGCCTTACCCTTGCAGTAAGAGCCTTTTTTATTTCCCAGCTTTTTTCTTCTATGATCTTAAGAGCGGTGTTAGGATCGCTTACTTTAAAAAAACTTAAATAGATCCTTGCATCAAAAAGATCAGGAGTGATCTTTACCGAAGAGATAGAAACCATTCCTCCTTCTATCATTGCGATTCCCAGGCGTTGAAAAATATCATTGAGTTCTTTTTCTAATACAGCAGCCACCTGTTTTTGTCTTTTGCCTTCTAACATATCACCATTTTAATCGTTGTAAAATTACTTACTTTGTGCCGTTAATATCAGCTTAATATTTTCCCTTATTTAATGAAGAGCTTACGAACTATTTTCAGGTATGTAAAAAAATATCCCGGCCTGGTTGCAACTTACTTTGGGTTTAATATTTTATCCGCCATATTCAGCGTTTTTTCATTAGGCTTACTGGGCCCTTTTCTTATGCTTCTTTTTAAACAGGGAGATATGATGAAAACCCAGTCAATGGCAACCAGTGACTGGAATCCAATTCACAGGTTAAATTATACATTTACACAGTTGATTAATACCCCGGGTGGTGCTATTAAAGCTTTAACCCTAATCTGCCTTATAATGCTGGGTGCCATTCTTTTAAAATCATTTTTTTCCTATCTCAGTATGTATTTTTTAAATCCTATCCGCAACAGGATATTAAATGACATGCGCAGTAATATGTATCATAAGATACTTCAATTGCCAATTGGGTTTTTCAGTGAACAGCGTAAAGGTGATATTATGAGCAAGCTTTCCAATGATCTTAATGATGTGGAAGGCTCTACCATCAGTGTGTTGGAAAGTATCTTCCGGGAACCTGTTGTGATCATACTTTCTCTTACATACCTTGTTTACCTCAGTCCGCATTTAACTTTATTCTTGTTACTGTTTTTACCAATAGCAGGTTTTATACTGGGGCGGATCGGCCGCTCACTAAAAAAAGAAAGTAAAAGTGTATTGCAGCAATTCGGACTCATTTTTTCAACTATTGAAGAAACTATAGGAGGTATCCGGATCATAAAAGCTTTTAATGCCGAAAAAAAGATTGCCCGGAAATTTGATGAGGAAAATGAAACAATGTTTCATTTAAAAAATAAAGCCAATCGCAGGCGAGACCTGGCAAATCCTGTATCTGAAGCGTTGGGCATCACCTCTGTTCTGGTTATCCTGTATTATGGAGGCAGGCTGGTATTAAATGGCGATCCTTCTTTTACCCTAAATGCTGCAAATTTTCTGGCTTATATTGCAATTTTTTCCCAGCTGATACAACCACTTAAAGCTTTATCAAATGCATCTTACAATATTCAAAAAGGTGCTGCCAGCATTGAAAGAATAGAGAACCTGATAAATGAAAATGTTGAGATCCGGGATCCGGAAAATCCAAAAATATTAAAAGAGTTTACTCATTCCATTGAATTAAAAAATGTAAGTTTTGGCTATGATGATAATCGGATACTTAAAAATATAAACCTGATAGTGCGTAAAGGTCAAACCATCGCATTAGTTGGTAGCAGTGGTGCAGGTAAAAGTACACTGGCTGATCTGTTGCCCCGTTTTATAGATGCAACTGAAGGAGAGGTTTTAATTGATGGGATCAATATCAAAGAATATTCTTTGCATTCAGTTCGTCACCAGATGGGCATTGTTACACAGGAAGCTATTTTATTTAATGATACTATAGCAAATAATATTGCCTTAGGTAAAGAGGAAGCCTCCCCGGAAGAAATAATAAATGCCGCAAGAATTGCAAATGCATCTGCCTTTATAGATAAAAAAGACAGCAAGTATGATTCTAATATTGGAGACAGGGGTATGAAACTAAGCGGAGGAGAAAAGCAGAGAATGACCATTGCAAGGGCTGTACTTAAAAATCCTCCCATACTTATTTTAGATGAAGCCACCTCTTCTCTTGATACAGAAAGTGAAAGGCTAGTACAGGATGCTATCAACAACCTTATGATCAACCGTACATCCCTTGTTATTGCCCATCGCCTGAGTACGATACGCCATGCGAACGAAATAATCGTGTTGCAAAAAGGGGAGATAGTGGAAAGAGGTACACATGAAAGCCTTATTCAACAATCTGGTTTTTATAAAAGGCTCGTTGATATGCAGGAGGTAAAGTGAGGGAGAAGTGAAAGGTGAAATGTGAAATGTGAAGTGTGAAAATTTAATGTATTTTTTTACGGAGACGATCTTTTGTAACAGAATAAAGAACAAAAAAAAGGGAATCTCTTTCGGGATCCCCTTTTACTTATAATTTAAATAGTTATTTTACAATACCCATTTTTGCTTCTATACAAAGCGTTGCATGAGGCACTGCTCTTAACCTGGCCTTATCAATTAGTTTCCCTGTAACCCTGCAAATACCATAGGTTTTATTTTCAATTCGCATTAAAGCTTTTTCCAGGTGATCTATGAAAGTGATCTGGCGGCTTGCCATTTGGCTAAGCTGTTCTCTTTCCATACTTAAACTACCATCTTCCATGGTCATATAACGATTGTCACTTTCATCACCACCCATTTCATCTTTACGGGTTATAAGTCCCTGTAAATAGGACAATTCCTTTTTTGCGGCTTCCAGTTTACGGCCAATAAGTTCCCGGAATTCCATAAGGTCACTATCATTATATCTTACAATAGGGGCACCCGGATCATGACGGGGTTTATCAAGAACAGACTTGGTAAAATCCGGCTGATAGGTTCTTGATGTTTTAGTATTAATTTTCGGAAGTACTACAGGCTTGGAAGGGATAACTTTAATATCCTTCACATTCTTTGGAATATTTTTAATGGGAGCCTGAACTTTGATAGCCTTTTCCGGTACTATCTTTTTTTCTTCAATCTTTTTAGCCATTGGCTTATTTTCCGGTTTTTGAACAGCTACCGGTTTTTTTGACGCTGGTGTAATAGGTTTAGCATTTTTGTTTACAGGTGACTTAGCAGTTACGGATTTTGATGGTGTAACGTTTTTCTTTGGAGCTATCTTTTTTGAAACGGTTTTTATAGCAACTTTAGCAGGCTTGGCAGTAATTTTTTTAACGGCACCAACAGCAGATTTTTTTGGAATAGGTTTACCCGCATTTTTATCGGGTGCTGCCTTTTTTGCAGTGGTACTTTTCTTTGCTGGTGCTATCTTTTTTACAGATTTTACCGGGGTGGACTTTTTAACTGCCTGCTTTTTTGCGGCAGGTTTTGCTGCCTTTTTTTTAATAGCCATACTACTTGCTGGTTTTTGTTACGTTCACACTTAAAGAAGCATTATTTACTTCAACAAGTACCCCATTTGAGATATGAGATACAAATTCAAGATCATCTGCCAAAATTTCGCGGCAAATATAATCTTTAAATTGTATTAATGAAGCGAGTAAAATTTCCTCCTTTTCAATTCGTACATTAATACGGTCGGTTAGTTCAAATTTGAGTTCTTTCCGTAAATTCTGAATACGATTTACAAATTCACGGGCATTTCCTTCAAATTGCAGTACTTCAGTAATGGTTATATCCAATGCCACCGTTAAATTTCCTTTTGTAGCTATCTCATAACCGGGTATCTCATCTGTAACAATTTCAATGTCCTCAGGATCAAGGATAATCGATTCATTATTGCCTGTAAAGAATGAGGGATCCCTCAACTCAAAATTACCATATTGTACTTTATCAATGGTTTCATTATCAAACCCACTTATTATTTCCGCAGCCTTTTTCATTTTAGGACCCAGTTTTTTACCGAGTGTCTTAAAATTGGCTTTAGCCTTTTTACGGATAAAATCATTGTCTGCATTCAGCAATTCAATTTCTTTTACATTGGTTTCTGCTTTAATGATTTCTTCAACTCCCTTTACGGCCGCCGCCATTTTATTGTCCATTGCCGGTATAAACACTTTCCGGAGTGGTTGTCTTACACGGATATTCACTTTTTTACGCAATGAAAGTATAAGGGAGGAAGCGTCCTGAGCCAGTTGCATCCTTTCTTCCAGGTCTTTATTAATATATTCAGAGTTACTTAGCGGAAAATCTATGTGGTGAACAGATCCTTGTGTAAACCGGCCGGAAACTTTATTGAGGTTACCAAAAAGCCAATCCGCAAAAAATGGGGATACAGGTGCAGTAAGTGCACAAATAGTTTCCAGGCATTCATACAGTGTTTGGTAAGCACAGATCTTATCATATTCATATTCTCCTTTCCAAAACCTGCGACGGCATAAACGTACATACCAATTGCTTAAATGAGCATCTGCAAATTCTTCGATCGCTCTTCCGGCCTGTGTAGGCTCATAGGAATCAAAACTTTCTTCCACAGTTTTGATAAGACTATGAAGGGAAGAAATGATCCAGCGATCAATTTCCGGCCTTTTATCTATAGGAATGTAAGACTCTTTAAAATTAAAACCATCCACATTGGCATACAAGGCAAAAAACTGGTAGGTATTATACAAGGTTCCGAAAAACTTCCTTTGCACTTCTTTTATTCCTTCCTCATCAAATTTTAAGCTGTCCCAGGGGGAGGCATTGGTAATAAGATACCAGCGGGTAGCATCCGCGCCAAAAGTTTCTATAGCTGCAAAAGGATCTACCACATTACCCAGCCTTTTGCTCATTTTATTGCCATTCTTATCTAAAACAAGTCCATTACTTACCACGGTTTTGTAAGCCACACTATCAAAAAGCAAAACAGCTAAGGCATGAAGTGTATAAAACCAACCACGGGTCTGATCTACACCTTCTGCTATAAAATCAGCAGGAAAAGCTCCATTCCAACCATCGTTGAAAGGAAAGCGATGGCCTTCTTTTACTTTTTTCATATCCAGCCCCCATTGTGCATAGGGCATTGCGCCACTATCAAACCAAACATCAACAAGATCCGGCACCCGTTTCATCGGATTCCCTTTTTCACTTACCAGTATGATCTCATCTACATAAGGCTTGTGCAGATCAAGTATCCCTTCATGGAGGTAATGTTCATTTATATGGCTACCGAGCGCTTTATTTGCTTTTTTAATTTCCCTGTCCAGTTCCTCTATACTTCCTATACATTTCAGTTCCTCTCCGTCTGCTGATTTCCATATAGGGAGTGGAGTGCCCCAGAACCGGCTCCTGCTAAGGTTCCAGTCTACCATGTTTTCCAGCCAGTTGCCAAAACGGCCTGTTCCGGTGGATGCCGGTTTCCAGTTTATGGTTTTGTTGAGTTCAATCATCCGGTCTTTAACGGCTGTGGTTCTTATAAACCATGCATCTAAGGGATAATAAATAATGGGTTTATCTGTGCGCCAGCAATGCGGATAACTGTGTTCGTATTTTTCTATTTTAAAGGCCCGGTTCTCTTTTTTTAGTTTTACTGAAATATCAACATTCACATCTGCAAAGTCAGGTGCA
>JBBJMM010000008.1:0-131625 GCA_037720515.1 Ferruginibacter sp. | reverse complement strand
AAAAAGAAAAAGGTATGCCTTAAAAAAATGCTGTCATCCTGAGTTTATCGAAGGATGAAGCGTGAACATAATAAAAAGAAAACGGTATGCCTTAAAAAATCCTGTCATCCTGAGTTTATCGAAGGACGAAGCGTGATCAAAATAAAAAGAAAAGGGAATCCAATGAAGTGAAATGTGAAATGTGAAATGAAGTCCATGGTTCATGGTCAATAGTCAAAGATCGTAGAAGTGTAAAGCATTTAGATTTTATACTTTACAATAAATCAATGTTCTTTCAGAAAAAGTTGCTTAATACTTATTTCTTCCACGACCTGTGTGAAGCACCATCCATTATTACAATCCTGGGATGAAATTTTCCTATAATATCTACGAGGTCTTGTTGTGATTGCATAACTATTTCAATATCCTTATAAGCAAATGGCGCTTCATCCAAACCTCCACCCATTAATTTTACACCATGTAGTTGTAATACCTCATCAAGATCTAACTGCGTTATGTTTTTTATTGCTGCTGTCCGGCTCATTTTCCTGCCGGCACCATGGGCTGCAGATTGTAAAGAAGTGATTTCTCCCTTTCCTTTTACAATAAATCCGGGTGCAGTCATTGAACCCGGAATAATTCCCAGTACATTTTTGCCGGCCGGTGTTGCACCTTTCCTATGCACAATAACTTCTTCTCCTTTAAACATTTCTTTCCAGGCAAAATTATGATGGTTCTCTACTATTTTTAAAGGCTCTCTTCCGAGTTGTAAAGCTATTTTATCATGTATGATATGATGACAGGCTGAGGCATAATCTCCCGCAAGATTCATAGCTAACCAATACTCCATTCCTGCTTCTTCATCGAGGCTCAGCCACGCAAGGTTAGCTGCTTCGCCGGGCAATTGTCTTTTTTGTTTTGCGATCTTTGTATAATGACCGGCAATGGTTGCCCCCAATCCTCTAGAACCTGAATGCGATAATAATCCCATGTATTTACCCGGACTAATATTCAATACTTCATCTAATTTATTTATTTCAAGGCTGCCAAATTCTACAAAATGATTTCCTGATCCGGATGATCCCAGTTGCTTAGCAGCTTTACTTTTTAATTCCCGCAGCAATGCTGTGTCATTAAATTCCCTCTTGTCCATCACTTCATTCCAAGTAGGTTTATCAAATTGTTTCCCTGCCCCAAATAATGTTGCAGCGTTAAGTGCTTTGCTGTAAAAATTTTCATTTTCAGAAAGATCAGAAGGATCCATTGCAAACACTGATAAGCACATCCTGCATCCAATATCCACACCCACTCCATATGGAATCACTGCATTCTTTACTGCCAAAACACCACCGATTGGCAATCCATATCCCTGGTGTGCATCGGGCATCAATGCACCGGCAACAGCTACGGGTAATTTCGCAGCATTGTTCATTTGCAGCATAGCTCCTTCTTCTATCTGTTCTCTGCCAAAAACACTAAAGCCTATACCTTCTGAATTCAAAGAAATATTTTCTTTTCTTTCAGCAATGGCGGCAGGTTTGGTTAATAATTTAGAAGCTATGGTTTCCCACAGTGGATCATTTAAATAATCACCGGGCGAGTTGAGTATATTTTGTAAAAGGGTAAAAGCCTGTTGTTTATCCTGTTGTTTGAACCTTTTTCCAATTACACTCATGGCAACACTTATAACCGGACCTTCGGGAAAGCCCAGTGACCGTAATTCTTTTCCTTTAATTTTTAATTTAGACATAAATGCTTTTTTCTATCCTGCCCAATCAATTGAAATCATAAGCAGGCAAGATTAAAATAAATTTAAAAAACAACTCCTTAATTAAAAGGAGTTGTTATCAATTCATAGATGACTGCCGAGCAAACCCAATTACAGGTGCAGGAGCATCGGTATTAACTACCTGAATATGGAATTCCGCTAATGATTGCAATAATCCGATTGCCCAATCTGACTGAACGGGTTTATGCAACACCTGGCAATAATTACCTGCCAGTTCTATCATTCTATGTTCAGAAAGTTTCAGGATCGTATTATTAAAATACATTTTCTTTTCTGCATGGTCGAAATAAGTGTGTTGCAAAATTGAAACGATCTCTTTGCCTTTTTTTTCCCTTATCATCGCCAGTGCCTTTGTAATGTCCAGTTCACCAATAAAGCTGATCGCCGGCACTTTATTGAATTCCAAAACATACAACATTCTTACATCTATGAAATGATCATGGAATAATGTATGTGCAGTATATATTTTCTTTTCGAATAGTCTTCTGATCATATTAGCCTCCTCTCTGTTTATTTCTTACAAATAAAAAACCCGGTTAGATGCCTACCGGGTATGGATGCTAAGACGAATGTCTTAATTCAAACCCGCAGGTGATATGTAAACCCTGCTATTGTAAACAGGGATGAATATACACGCATGCAGCAATAATTGCCTGGGCGCACCTTGTATAAATTAATTTTCTTCATTTTATTTTTCCTTACAATTAAAAAACCCCAACTAATGTCGGGGCTTTTAGCAAATCAGTTGGTTATGGTAACTTATGATACAGCATTATATGCCCCTGAAAATGTAATAACCGGTAAACGGTGATCCATTTTACTTTTTATATTAAATGTGTAATTCAGCATTATGCTTTTTTAAATTTTCGAAAAGCAAAGATGTATTTATTTTTTAAAAAACCAAAAATATTTTTCAAAACCATAGTCTTTAGGTAACTTTTTTTTCCATCAGGTATTTCCAGTAACGTTTGGGCATATGCTGAATATGCAATTTCATATTCTTACGTGCAGCTATGTTTACACTGCTGAAATATTGTTGCCATAACTTTTGATACAATTCTTCTTTTTCATCAAAGATCATATGCTTGTTACCTGCATCATTAACTCCTTCTGAAAAATTAACCTGCACCTCTTCCACATTTTCCTTGTTATAAAAATAGCCGTATTTCCTTGCTACATCATAAATAAGCCATTGCTGATCGGCATATCTTTCTTCAAAATGTTTGCTTATCAATGGCAATACATTATAATCCGGCTGAATGATCGCATAATAAATCTGATCCTTTGTAAGTTGAAACCGGATAAAGGCTTCCATCCTGTGTTTTTCACGATGCACTTTTCTGCTCATCTGCTGAACGACTAAAACATCCGGGTTACTGTAATCATTGTCTACCGGATCTTTTGAACGCATCACATATTGTATGTACCGCAATAAACTGTTCTCAATATTTTTTTCTTCTGAGAGGTAAGTAGTAAAAATTTGTTTAAGCGAATTCTTTGAGATCTTTTCTTTCAGCCTCTTTATTACTCTCTCACTCTTTTCCGGATTTGAAACTACTTCATGAATATCACCAAATAAAAGTGTTGTTACCTGGTCCTTTTTCTGTATCACAGCTTCGTTGAACCTGTATTCATATATTTCAAATACCGCAGTTAATAACCCTTCATAACTGCCATCATACACAACGGTTTTCATTTTAAAACATTTTTAACTGCGGCGAAAAATTGGGTTTGTATTTACTTACACTTCCCGATAAAACCAGTTGTTTTACCTGGGCAGGTTGCCAGATCTTATTTTCAAAATTTTTCCCGTCGTGAATAAAATATTTAGCACGGTTTACGGCAATGCCGATTTTTTTTAAATTATCCCATCCGAGGTGACTGAATTTTCTTGCCGCTATTATTTTATTAGCGGAACGTATTCCAATACCCGGCACTCTTATCAGTAACCGGTAATCCATTGTATTTATATCTGCAGGAAAAAGATCTGGGTTACGCAGAGCCCAGGCCAGCTTAGGATCAATATCCATATCCAGCAAAGGATTTTGCCTGTCAACTAGTTCACTCACTTCAAATTTATAAAATCGCATCAGCCAGTCTGCCTGGTACAACCGGTTTTCCCGTATCATAGGTACAGGCGTTCCAATAGCAGGCAAGCGGTTATCATTGCTTATAGGCACATACCCGGAATAATAAACCCGTCGCATATTCATTTTCTTATAAAACCCGTTAGCAAGAAAAAGAATTTCCAGGTCCGTTTCTGGTGTGGCACCAATAACCATTTGTGTGCTTTGTCCGGCTGGTGCAAAGCGGGGAGTAGACCTGAATAATTTTTTTTCTTCCCGGTTCTCTATGATAGCCTGTTTAATAAATTGAATGGGGCGAATCATATCTTCCCTTTTCTTATCAGGTGCCAGCAAGGCCAGGCTTTTTTCTGTTGGCATTTCCACATTAATGCTTAGCCTGTCTGCCCATTTACCTGCTTCCATCATCAATTCATCGCTTGCCCCCGGAATCGTTTTTAAATGAATATACCCATTGAACTTATGTTCAGTTCTCAGTTTTTTTGCAACCAGCACCAGTCTCTCCATTGTATAATCCGCATTCTTAAAAATTCCTGAGCTTAGAAACAGCCCTTCAATATAATTGCGGCGGTAAAAGTTGATAGTAAGGTCTATCACTTCCTGTATTGTAAAAGCTGCCCTTTTAATATCATTGCTTTTACGGCTAACACAATAGGCACAATCAAAAATGCAAAAATTGGTAAGAAGAATTTTTAATAAAGAAACACATCTGCCATCTTCTGTGTAAGCATGACAAATACCATTGCCTGTATTTCCCAGCCCTTTGTTTGAATTTTTTCTGTCGCTGCCACTGCTCGCACAACTTACATCATACTTTGCCGCATCAGCAAGTATTGCTAATTTTTCTGTTATCCGGTCGCTCATCTAATAAGGTAAGGTTAGTGAAAAGTTGCCTGCAGAATCTTCAGGCATTGAATTATGTAAAATGGAATTATTGTATTGAAGCCATGTATTGCTTTCCGACCAGGCCTGCACCCGCTTAAAGAATTCGAGTTCCCAGGACTGACTTATTATAATGGTTTCTTCGGCCAGGTTTCCTACAATAAAATTTTTAAGTTTCAGATCGAACCAGGGAATAGACTGAATAAAATCCAAAACTTCAGCATCGGTTGCAGAAGGAAAATGTTCGTGATACAAATAATTATTCTGAGAGGACCTGTGTAAACTGATCGTTTTATTGATAATCCTGAAAATAATATCAGCTAAATAATCTTTTGTGATAGATTTCATAGTTTGTTTTTAAATGAACGGCCGGATATTATATTATTTCGTTTTCTCTTTATTACGTTCACGCTTCGTCCTTCGACGGGCTCAGGATGACAGCATTTTTTAGAATAGATTCTTAATAATCAAAACAACCTCCCCTGCTCACCTGGCCTTTTAAATTGGGTACAATCCAATTCCCAACGTTCTGCATTCATATTATAGAGTTTACCGTATTTTTTATATTGTTGTGCAACCATTTGTGCAATGCTTCCCTCACCCCGCATGCGAACACCCCAGCGTGTATCATTCACTTTTCCATCATGACTTTGTTCAATCAGGTGCCATACCCTGTCTGCATGATTAGGGAAATTTTTATACAACCAGTCATGAAATAAAAATTTAATTGCTCCATTCAAACGAATAAATGTGTAGGCTGTGAAAGTTGCACCGCAATCCGCTGCGGCTTTCATGATGCGTTGCATTTCATGTTCATTGAGCCCCGGGATCATTGGCCCCATCATAACGCCCATGCGTACCCCGGCTTTACTAAGTTCCTCAATCACTTTTAATTTTTGTAGTGCTGTAGTTGTGCGGGGTTCCATGATCCTACGAAGATCTTCATTAAATGAAGTGATGGAAACCATGGCGGAAACAATGTTCTTCTTCGCCATTTCCTGTAATACATCTTTGTCTTTTAAAATTCCGGAATTTTTTGTAAGGATACCCACCGGCTGATTAAATTCATTGCATACTTCCAGCAAACTCCTGGTAAGCCTGTACTTTTGTTCTGCCGGCTGATAACAATCCGTATTGCCACTTAACATGATGGGCGCACATTCATACCGGGGATGCATAAGATGTTTTCTCAGCAAGACAGGAGCATTTGTCTTTATTAAAATTTTCTGTTCAAAATCCAAGCCTGCACTATAACCCCAGTATTCATGCACATTTCGGGCATAGCAATAAATACAACCATGCTCACAACCGGCATAAGGATTCATGCTGTAGTTCATTCCCACATCCGGGCTTTCCACTTTATTAACGATCGTTTTCGACAACTGTTCTATGTACTGTGTACGTACCGTGCTTTCTTCCCAGTCATCAATAGCCTCTACATTTTCTTTTGTGGATTCATTTTTTATGAACCTGTTTTTAGTGTTGAACTGTGCACCACGGCCCTGCTTATATTGAATAGCCTCCTCCTGAACCTGGGCAGATACTTTATGATGATCCTGTTTTAATTTGTTTTGCATTTGTTTGCTGAATTTTTATAACACGAATTACACGAATTATTCGAATGGCACGAATTACACTAATGGCACGAATTACATTTTTGGAACGATTGATCGAATTTTGAAAAATGTTTTTTCCATGGATGAATAGGGGTATGCTGTATAAGTGAGTGACACAACGATGCTGATCAATTATTATCTGCTTGTTACAAAAACAATTCACCCTGTTTTGTTAAGACCGGTAAATTTTGAAAAGGAAAATTTCCTGCCACCAGGTATTTTTTTTCCCCGGCAACACGTTTTAATAAAAGCATTCCATCTGCAATAAACCTTCCTGTAAATTGCCGGTGACTGTATTCGAGCCACCCTTTTTCATATTGCCAGGGTAATAGTTTTCGTGCAATAGTGAGATGGGGTTCCATAATAAAATGAGGTTTATTTTCTTCATTAAGTTTTATCATCTTTTGTGCATCTGCCCTTACCTGTCTTACCAGGTCTTGTATAGGCACCTTTGAAGTAATATTAATGTATATAGTATGAGAAGGAAAACTTCCGAAATCTTTTAATTCAATTTTAACCGGATGAAAACCCATACCAATAATATGCAGCCGGTTTAATAATCTTTCCTCCATCATTTCATACTGAACAAAAGTTGTTAAAACAATATGCGGAGAGGAATACAATGCTGTGGCTGACTTATAATTATCATGAAATTCCTGCTTGATATTTTTAATCTTATTCCTCAATTCTTCATGTGGTGTAAGTACAAGCTGGTACTCAAATACTTTATACCCGGGTATAGTATTTTGAATCTGTTTCATCCCAAAATTTTAAAAAATTAAATTTGATTTCCCAATAATCTTAGTATAAATTTACTAAATTAATTAGTAATACACAAATATTTTATGGAAGTAGAAAAATTTTCCGGCAGCACTTATAACGGCAGTAAAAATTTTAAACAGCAGGATGTTCCTACAGCCAATGCCACGGGTTTTGGTGCGGCAGCAGATGATTATATGGACAGGGGTATAGATCTGAATGAACAGCTGATCCGTAATAAACCTGCCACTTTTTTTATGAAAGTGAGCAGTAATACCATGATCAACGCCGGTATTTTTGAAGGTGATATTGTGATCGTTGACAGAAGCATTAAACCTGTAAATGGCAAAATTGTTATTGCTGTGCTGGATGGAGAAATGCTTATCCGGCGTTATCAGAAAACGCTTAATAAACTATACCTGGTTCCGGAAACTCCAAAACTTTCTACCATTGAAGTAGGAGAATTCAACGGTTTTATAATCTGGGGTGTGGTAACCTGTGTGATTAGGAATATTTAAAGAATTATGAATTTAATTATGAAAAAAAGAAAATCTTATGAAAAAAAGAAAATATCCTAATTGCAAAATCCTATTCTTTAGCCCTGGAGATCATAAGCATTTATAAATTTTTGATTTCTGATAAAAAAGAATAAAAGCATTTTATTCGGGGTTTATCACAATTGAAACAGTAAGATGGTTTTTAATTTTAAATATGTCATTTACAAATATCTGGATTCATCTTGTATGGGCAACGAAAAACAGAGAGCTCATTTTAACTAATGAGGTCAGGCCAAAAATATTTGCTCACATGAAACAAAATGCAAAATCAAAAAATATTCATTTAGATACAATTAATGGTTATCTCGATCATGTTCATTGCCTTATTTCGATTAATACTGAACAAACGATTTCAAAAATTGTGCAGTTAATTAAAGGTGAGAGTTCTTACTGGATTAATAAAAATAAATTAATGCCATATAAATTTGAATGGCAGAATGAATATTTCGCAGCTTCTGTTAGCGAATCAGGTGTGAATAGAGTAAGAAATTATATTGAAAATCAGGAAGAGCATCATAAAAAGAAAACATTCTTGGAAGAATATGAAGAATTTATTTCAAAAAATAGCTCCAGGCTTTAGCCTGGGGAATATTAATGGAAATTATAAATGGCTAAAGCCAAATCATGTTTTTATTTTAATCCTCGCCCTAAAGGACGAGGCTATTAAATAATAATGATAATTCTATTTTTGAATGGCATACAAATAATAATGCAACCACAAAATATTATAAAAGGAATATTTTCAATGCCACTGGCTTTAGCCTGGGGATATAAATGAAAATCAATTGCCCCTGGCTTTAGCCTGGGGATATAAATGAAAATCAATAGCCCCTGGCTTTAGCCTGGGGATATAAATGCAAATCATTAGCCCTGGCTTTATCCTGGGGATATAAATGCAAATTAATTGCCCCTGGATTTAGCCTGGGAATATAAATGCAAATCAATAGCCCCTGGCTTTAGCCTGGGGATATAAATGAAAATTGTCTCGTCCTGAAAAAAGTTGACTACCAAGTCAACAAATATGGAACAATTAACGATCAGATTAAAATCAGGCATCCCCTGTCCACATTACAGTGAATCATTCAAAAAACAAATAGTCCGGGAATATGAACAAGGGCTATTAAACAAAGGTCAACTAAAAAGAAAATACGGAATTGGTGGTAAAAGCCGGGTTTTAGAATGGTGCCGTAAGTATGGTAAATTTGCCTATCCCAAACAAACAGCTACTGGCAGACCAATGAAAGATCCCCAAAAGCAACGCATAAAAGAACTGGAATCTAAACTCAAAGCAGCAGAGCTTAAGCTCAAAGTTTACGATAAACTAATTGAAGTGACCAATCGTGAGCTTGATAGTGATATTGTAAAAAAAATCGAGGCCAGGTTGTCCGAGAGTTGGCAACAGAAAAAAAGATAAGCATTACAGCTGTTTGTCGTCAACTTGGCTATAGTAAACAAGCCTATTATAAATCAAAAAGTAATCAACAAATGAAACTTTGCTATCGTAACATAGCCAAACAAAAAGTGTTAGGGGTAAGGCAACAGCTTCCCCGTACCGGAACCAGAAAGCTGTATTACTTGCTGGAAAAGGAGTTTAAACAAGCGCATATTAAGGTTGGTCGTGACAAGCTGTTTTCTATCCTGCGTGATGAGCAGCTATTGATAATTAAAAAGAAACGCTATACTAAAACAACCGATTCGAAACACTGGCTGCACAAGTATCCTAACCTTGTTAAGGGGGTGAGTGTTATCAAACCAGAACAAATATGGGTAGCTGATATTACTTACCTATCAGTTGAAAAAGGTTTTATATATCTGCATTTAATTACAGATGCTTATTCAAAACAGATAATGGGGTATTGCTTAAGCGATAACCTGGCAGCAACATCCACCATTAATGCATTACAAATGGCGCTATCGAAAAGAAAATATAACAACCAGCTTATTCATCATTCAGACAGAGGATTACAATATTGCAGTTCTGGTTATGTAAGCCTTCTGAACAAAAGTAATATTGATATTAGCATGACCCAGGACGGTAATCCCTACGATAACGCAATCGCCGAAAGGATCAATGGAATACTTAAAGACGAATTTGCATTGGACGATATTTTACCAGATTTACAACAAGCACAAAAACAAACCGACCAAGCAATATCACTTTATAATAACAAAAGGCCCCATTTAAGTTGCCAAATGCTTACTCCCAACCAAATGCACAGCCAAACCAAGCTGAAAATAAAAACATGGGCTAAAAAAAATCACAAGAACTTTGGTGGTTCTTGTGATTTTTTACCATTACTTCAACATTTATAAACCAGTCAACCTTTTTTAGGACTAGTCAAATCAATAGCCCCTGGATTTAGCCTGGGGATATAAATGAAAATCAATAGCCCCTGGATTTAGCCTGGGGATATAAATGCAAATCAATTGCCCCTGGATTTAGCCTGGGGATATAAATGCAAATCAATAGCCCCTGGATTTAGCCTGGGATATTAAAATTCATAATTCTTAATACTCAATTAATTGAAAGCCATTGTAGATTGTAATAGTTTTTATTGTTCCTGCGAAAGGCTGTTTAAACCCCACCTCGATGAAAGGCCAGTGGTAGTGCTCAGCAACAATGACGGCTGCATCATTTCCAAAAGCGATGAAGCCAAAGCATTGGGAGTAGGAATGGCTGGCCCTTACTTCCTGGCTAAACCACTTATTGAAAAGCACAATGTGGCAACCTTTTCCTCCAATTACAATCTCTATGGTGATATGAGCTGGAGAGTGATGGAAACATTAAGAATATTACTCGGCAAAGAAAATGTAGAAGTGTATTCCGTTGATGAAGCTTTTCTCGATCTTAGTAAATACACACCTGATGCAATAAATGAACTTGCTATCCATATCCGCCGAACCGTTGAAGAATGGACCGGCATTAAAGTGTCTGTGGGAGTTGCCCCAACAAAAGTGCTTTCTAAAGTAGCCAATCACCTGGCAAAAAAAAATAAAAAGGAAACGGATTGTATTGTTGTGCTGGATACTCCTGAAAAAATTACTGAAGCATTACTCAAAACTCCGGTTGGTGAAGTGTGGGGAGTAGGCCGCCAGTATGCTGAAAAATTAATAAACCTGAACGCAGTATTTACGGCGTATGACCTCACAAAAAAAACGGAACCCTGGGCTAAAGCAAACCTCGGTGGAGTGGTAGGTGTACGATTATTAAAAGAACTGAAAGGAGAAGTAGCTACTGAAATGACGGAACCTCTTACCAATAAAAAAATGATTGCCACTACCCGAATGTTTGGACAAGCAGTGCATGACCTCGCTGATATTAAAGAGGCCATCGCAACGTATACATCCAAAGCAGCTGAAAAATTACGCCGGCAAAACAGTGTTGCCAATATTATAAGTGTTTTTGTTGTTCCCAAAGAACAGTATCATGGCGCTCACTTCCGGCATGGACCTACCATCAGCGATTACACTTCCTTACCTATTGCCACTTCAGCTACAAATGAATTGATAAAGCCTGCTATCAAAATGGTTGATAATCTATTTGAAAAAGGCAGGTCTTATAAAAAAGCAGGCGTAATCTTAAGCGGATTAGTTCCGGATGAATGCATACAATCGAACCTGTTCGTGGATCAGAAAAAAAATGGCAACCGCTTACTAATGAACATGGTTGACAATGTAAATTTTTCTATGCGAAATGATATTTTAAAATTCGCGACTTCAGGTACAAAGCGCGACTGGAAGATGCGGATGGAAATGAGAAGTCCACGTTATAGTACCAGGTGGGAAGAAATGTTTGAAGTGAGGTGACCCTTATTTTTATTGCCAGTCTTTTTTAATTTTTCGTAGATAACAACATTCATTAGCACCAGTAACATTCCATAAAAAATATCTTCAGCCGGTATGGTATAAATTCTGACATTGAGATTTTCAGAATTATTATACAGAACTACAGGTAAGGCAGTGAGAAACCCATTTACGATCAGAAAAGGAAAAAGAATAACTGCATAAGATACAAGGAAAGTTCTTGAATTAAATTCCTGAAAAAGATTTCGAAAAGAAAGAAGAAAAGCAATGAAAAGGGAAGTAAAAAGGGAAGTGGATACTGTGTACATTTTCTGCCTGAATATAAATCCCATAACCAGTAATACAAAACCTATCGCGCCCAAAACATAATCGGATACTGCAATACATTGTAGTGAAGGAAAATAAGAAAGTATGCATTCATAAATAAAAAGGCAGCAATACGGAACTACAAAAAAGAACAATACTTCTTCAACAGGTAAATTAAATATATAAATTCCCGAAATATATTCCCGGTTGAAACTCCAAATTCCCAATCCGGTGAACCAGCTATCCCAGGCGATATAAATAATAGCGGGAAGAATCATTGCAGGAAATACATATTTCCATTTCCTGTAAAACTGTACCTTCTTATCAAAACTCAGTAGCAACGGCCCGGCCAGTGACAGTATCAAAATAAAAAAATAAGTATAATGCTTCATCGTAAATTCCCGGATTCAATTTGCGGCTTTATTAAAATACTTTTCGTTTTTTATCCTCTCTCACTTTATCCCGGTATTTCTTAGCTACGAAAAGCATACCGAAGCTTTCACCATCGTGCTTTTCGAGGTGTTTGTGATGCATCTTATGTGCCCAGCGGATCGTGCGTACATAAGTATTGTTACTGTTTCTTAACCATTTAAACCGCTGATGAATGATCACTTCGTGAACAATAAAATAGGCCAGTCCGTATAAAGCGATCCCAAATCCAATGGCAACTATCCAGTAGAGTTGGTTTTGAGCACCAAACATGATACAGAGCCAGCTCGGTATAGCAAAAATTAAAAAGAATGCATCATTTTTTTCGAAGAAACCCGGCGATGGCTTATGATGGTCTTCATGCAAATACCATAAAAATCCATGCATAACAAACCGGTGAGTTAACCACGTAATTGCTTCCATCAAAAAAAAGGTAGCAAGTAAAATAAATATGAAAAGAAACCAACTCATAAAAATGATCGTAAAAGAAGAAAAAACATAGCCTGTATCAATAACAAATTTACCGCGAATTTGTTTTCTTTATTGAAGCTGGAAAAATGAAAAGCAGTCATCAATAAACAACTGATACCAAACCAGCATATATAATTGAAAAGTGGAACCTCGTCAGAATGGATCCACGTCCAGTACCCTAATTTTATTGCTACAGGTTCCATAAGCCAGTCAAACAAAACCGCAAGCGTTGCACCATCTACAATTATAGAGGCCAGCTTTATCGACGGTACAGGTTTTCCCGATTGCAAGTAAAGCTGGTCAATTACTTTGGTAAGCAAAACCTGGACAGTAATGCCGCAACAATAAATAATAATAAACCAGTTAATTCCTATAATAAGAGGAACCTCTAAAACTTTGGGACCCAGAACGTTTCCATAATTGTAACTTCCAAATAGCCAGCCCGTGTTAACTCCTATCATCTCTGTAATTATACCTGTTATAAAACAAACGATAATAAAAAATATAAAAGAACGATTTTGTTTCACCTGTGTAAATAAGATCAGTAAAAACATCAGGAGAAGATTAAAAACTGTGGATCTGATAAAAAATTCTTTATCAAAGAAGAGTATTCCCAATAAACCGATCGTATGAAAGATAATTGCAATTATAGTTGCAAGCTGGTTTTTAGAAAATTGATTCACTTGTGACCTGATTTACAATCACGCAGAATTATATCTGCTGTAATTTTTGCACTCTTCAAACAAAGTGGTATTCCTCCACCGGGATGTACGGTACCTCCACACAGATACAATCCTTTTGCAAAGGAAGTGAAATTGGGAGGCCTTGAAAAAGCTGCCATTTTAGAATTGGAACTGGCACCATATAATGCTCCCATAAAGCTGCCGGTTTTTTCTTCCAACATTACAGGATCCATACTTTCCTCAAATTCTATTAAAGGTTCTATGTCCGTAGCCAATACCCGGTTTATTTTATCTATAATCTTTTTTCTTGATTCTCTTTTAAGTATTTCCCAATCCTGGCCGGTGTTAGGAGGTACATTGATCATTACAAACCAGTTCTCATGGCCTGAGGGAGCATGGCCGGCTTCCATTTTAGAAGTGATGTTTACATAAATAGTAGGATCGGCAGAAATAGTTTTATTTGCTATACAGTTAAATTCTTCTTTGTAGTTATTGCTGAAAAAAATATTATGCAATTCCAGTTGTGGATGCAATTTTTTTATTCCCCAGTAAAATAATATTGCGCTGCTGCTTCTAGCCTTTTTTAATAATTTCTTTGCTCTTACATGATTCCCCAGTAGTTCGTTAAAAGTAAAATATGCATCGGCATTGCTTATAACAATATCTGCTGGTATATTTTCATGGTTCACAACAACACCTTTTACCTTTGCTTCGGTATGGATTATTTTTTCAACGGTAGTATTAAAGTAAAAAGTGACACCTTTTTTTATGGCAAGGCGGTATAGCGCATCAGTGATACTTTTCATACCGCCCGCAGGATAAAATGTTCCTTCGTTAAGTTCCAGGTGCGGAATCAGGCTTAGCATTGCAGGCGCCTTATACGGGTTACTGCCGTTATAGGTTGCGAAACGATTAAAAAGTTGTTTCACTTCCGGCTGTTTAAAAATTGTATTATTATAAGAAGCCAGCGATCTGAACAAATAGGAAAAACGCAAAGAACGGAAAACTTTAAAAATGCGTGAATGAAACCATGTGCTTCTTTTGTGCAGTGAATTGTTAAGAAAAACGGTACCGGTATCGTTATACAAACTTTCAGATCTGTTGAGATACCTGATAACTGGTTCTTTTGGTTCACCTGTTTTATTCAAAAGTTCTTCAGAAAAGGATTCTTTATTCGTATATGCGTTAATGATAGTTCCATTTTCATAAAAATATTTACAACTGATACTTACCGGCTCATATTGCAGATATTCACTAAGGGATTCACCTGCCAGAGTAAAGAGCTCCTCGATATTTGCAGGCTGGGTAAAAAGAGAAGGCCCTGCATCAAAACAATATCCAGCTTTTTCAAAATAAGATAATTTTCCTCCCGGCAATGCATTTCTTTCATACACATCTACCTTCATACCTGCCACAGCAAGCCTGATTGCGGATGCAAGGCCTGCTATTCCACTTCCTATAATGATCGCTTTATTATGATGCATGTATTTACCGGGTAGATGCAAGATACTTCTCCAGTTTTGGAAAAGCAATTTTAAACCATTCAGTATATTTTCCCGGATGAGATTGTATAGAACTCTTTATTTCATCAACAGACATAAAACAATAATCTTTTACCTCGCTTTCAACAGGGTTTATTTCTCCATCATAAACACCTGTAAATACATGGTCGTATTCGTTTTCGGTAAGGCCATTTGAAAAACTTGTGTTGTATGTAAATGAAAAAGCTTTATTGATATCCGTATCAAATCCCATTTCTTCCATTAATCGCCTGTGTGCTGCACTTGCAAGATCTTCTCCCGGCATGGGATGGCTGCAACAGGCATTTGTCCACAACCCACCACTATGATATTTTTTAACAGCTCTTTGCTGTATAAGCATCTCTCCTTTTTTATTGAAAATAAATACACTAAATGCCCTGTGCAGGGCTCCATTGGAATGGGCTTCCATTTTTTCCATTGAACCGATTGCCTCATCCCGCTCATTTACCAGTATTACGTTTTCCAAAAAGATTGATTTTATTATTTAAATAATATTCAGTTGATTTCTTATTCCGGCATTTATTAAAATCAGTGCCTTTGAATAATTAGGTATCCTTATCCTGCTTTCAATCACTTTAACAGACCCGCTATTTTTTATTTTATTGAATAAAGACAAGTAATATTTATAGGCAACATACACACCAAACTTTGCTTTTACGGGAAGCATTGCTATTCCTTTTGCAGCTATCTGGAAATCATTTTTAATATCCAATTCCACTTCCCGCTTCTTATCTGCGGTAAAGTTATTAAAATCCACACCCGGAAAATAGAACCGATGCAGAATTTCATGATCCTGGCTTATATCCCTTAAAAAATTCACTTTTTGAAAAGCAGCGCCTAAAGCCTGTGCATAAGGACGCAGATTTTCATACATCGTTTTATTTCCCTCACAAAAAACATATAAACACATCAATCCAACCACTTCCGCACTTCCATAAATATATTCTTTATAGCCCTCCGCATTATAGCTCCTTATTGAAAGATCCGCTTCCATACTATTAAAAAAAGCGTCTACCAGTTCTCTGTCAATATCATATTTGTAAGAAGTAATCTGAAAACTATGAAGGATCGGGTTCAGACTTATACCTCTGTCCAATGCTTTATAGGTCTCTAATTTGAATTCTGAAAGTAATTGTTCTTTGTTATGGTCGTGAAAACTATCAACGATCTCATCGGCCAGCCTTACCAATCCATAAATATTATGTATATGGGATTGAAGATCTTTATGCAATAAACGGATGGCGCTATTGAATGAAGTGCTGTACTGGCTTGTAGTTATCCGGCTGCAATTACTGCTGAGGTCATGAAAGTGCTGTATCATATCCTTTAATTGATTGGGTATTAAAATTTCTGTTTATTTCATTGGCCACTACTTCCCCGCTTATCAGGGAAGGAGGCACACCCGGCCCCGGTACGGTAAGCTGGCCGGTATAATATAGATTCTTCACTTTTTTGCTTTTCAATGAGGGTTTTAAATTTGCAGTTTGGAACAATGTATTTGCCAGTCCATACGCATTTCCCTTGTAAGCATTATAATCATTTTCGAAATCCTTTACTGAATAAGATCTTTTAAAAATAACAGCATCTGAAACTGACTGACCCGTATGTTCCTCAAAACGTTTTACAATCTTTTCAAAATAAATATCTCTCTGTTCTTCAGTATCATTGGTAAGTCCGGCTGCTACTGGTATTAGAAAAAAAAGATTTTCACAACCATCGGGTGCAACGGTATCATCGGTCACTGAAGGAGCGCATACATAAAAAAGAGGTTCATGCGGCCATTGCGGATCTTTATAGATCTCTTCTCCATGCTTTTTGAAATCCACATCAAAAAACAGGCTGTGATGTTTTATATTATCCAGTTTTTTATTCAGCCCAACGTAGAACAAAAGGCAGGATGGTGCCATGGTCCGTTTCTCCCAGTAACTTTCGGGATATGACCTCTGTTGTGGTTCTAATAATTTTTGTTCTACAAAATGATAATCAGCAGCCCCTATTATTACATCAGACTCAAAAAATATTCTTTCATTTTCTTTACTCACTGCAAATACTCCTTCCGCTTCTATACCATTAACTTTAATCGTTTCTGCATTCATGTTAAAATGAAAAATTACTCCTTGCTCAACAGCGAGGCGGTACATGCTTTCTACTATTTTATACATACCACCTGAAGGATACCAGGTTCCCAATTTTATATCTGCATAATTCATTAAGCTGTACAAAGCGGGTATGTCAGCTGGCAAAGCTCCCAGGAACAAAACCGGAAATTCAAGCAACTGTACCAGTTTAGGATGTTTGAAAAATTTAGAAATGTGATTTTTCATAGAAGTAAATACATCCAGTCTGAAAATTCCTTTAGCAAGATCAAGATCTAAAAAGTCTTTGTATGATCTTCCGGATTTGTATACCAGCTTATTGATTCCTACCTCGTATTTATATTCCGCTTCTTTAAGGAAATCTTCCAACCTTTTACCTGCACCTGTTTCAATACTTTCAAATAAATTTTTCAATTTTTCAAAATCCGCCGGTATGTCCATAGGATCGTCTTTCCAATAAACCCGGTATGACGGGTCTAATCTTATAAGTTCATATTGTTCAGTGATCTTTTTCCCGAATGCATTGAAATATTTTTCAAAAACATCGGGCATCCAATACCAGCTTGGACCCATATCGAATGTGAAACCTTTATCTGTAAATTTTCTTGCTCTTCCGCCCGGTGAATCTTGTTTTTCAAGTACTGTTACATTCCAGCCAGACTTCGCCATAAACGTTGCTGCAGATAAACCGGCGAAGCCACTACCTATAACAACTGCTTTTTTCACATTTAAAACTTTTACAATTCATCTCTGAAAAGTTATTTAAAACCTGGTTAACTGTTCTTTTAATAATTTCCTGGCAAAGTGGATCCGGCTTTTTATTGTTCCCAGGGGTTCCTGCAATACATAAGAAATTTCGTTATAACGATAACCGTCAATATACATCTGGAAAGGGTTTTTAAAAATTTCTGGCAGGTAATGTATCGCTTTCCTGATATCCTTGATCTTTAACACCGATTCTGTATCGTTAGTTGCATCAGCCTGGTTTGAATCGATCAGAAACTCATTCGTTGTATTGTCAAATATGGTTTTATGCCTTGCCTTACGCCTGTAATCATTGATAAAAATGTTTCGCATGATCGTAAACATCCATGCTTTTATATTGGTTCCGGCATTGTATTTTTCTTTATTGGCTAAGGCCCTGAATAAAGTTTCCTGGTACAGATCCTTGGCGGATTCAGGATCCCTTGTAAGGCTGAAGGCAAAAGGTTTTAAGTGATCTGCGTTGTTTACCATTAACTGTGTGAATTCGATGCCAGACATTTTGTTTAAGTTTTAATACCATAAAGTTAAACAAACTTTATTTCAAAAAAAATTAAATTATTCCTATAAACCAGCGACGAAATCCATGGCTTCCTGGAATGAATTTTTAAAAAACAGGGGTGGCTTTATCTTTTTCTCATAAGTGTTAGTAAGGTTTCCGGATATTATTATGGGTGTTGTTCCCATATGGCGCTTGATACTAAGTAGGAATTTTTCAAAATTGAATTTCGGACCTGTAATTGTTAAATGAGTATATAAAAAATCAGGTTTTTTTATATTTACTACATATACAACATCTTTTACAGGAATATTTGCTCCCAGGTATATAACGTTTGCTCCCCTGCTCTTTAATAAATAATACATGAAAAGTAAACCCAGTTCATGGTGCTCACCTTCTGGTAAAAACATAAGTATCGATACATTTTTCTTTTGAACAGGATGAACTGCTTCCAATCCTGCTATTAATTTTTGACGGATTATATTCGTTACAAGATGCTCCTGTGCCGGGTTTATATGATTGGTCTGCCAGAGGATCCCTATTCTTTCCAGGTAAGAAAATATTACCTGTGTGATTGTTTTTTCAATTCCACGGGCCATTATATAATCGTCAAGGGTCTCTTCCATGGCCTCCATGTTCATATCGATCATATTATGAATCAGGTTATTTACGATACGCTCCTGCTGTGCCAGTGGTTGAATAAGAGATACTATCTTCTCATTTATCTCACTGTCATTCATGTTACCAATTCGTGAAACCTTATAGCCAAATTTATTAAGCAGGGCTACATTTAAAATCTTTTTCAGCTCCTCATTATTGTAATAACGGATCTTAGTAGATGTACGGCTTGGCTTCAGAAAATTGTATCTCTGTTCCCAAACCCGCAAAGTATGGGCTTTTATTCCCGAGAGATTTTCAAGGTCTTTGATCGTAAAAGACTGCATGTAAATGATTTAATTCCCTAACAATATACTAACTAATTTGTTCAACCTTAATGTAATTTGATTAAACATTAAAAGGGCCGCGGAGGCAGATCCGGGAATATTTTATTTACCAGGGTATTATCCGGAAACAGGATAGACCAGGCAGTGAGGAAAATGATCATTGCATCAGTATAAAGTGAAAGATGCTGCTGGTACCAGATCTCCAAAGCAGCTTTGTAAGGAAAGATAGTTTGGTACATAGCTTTAGGATCTGGAGAATTTGAAACCATTTTTTCTTCATCCCTAAATATCAAAGACCCTATCCCTGTTATACCTGGTTTTACATTGTATATTTTTTCCTGAACATCGGGGGCATATGACTGAAAACTTACCGGCATCAGGGGCCTTGGCCCTACAATGCTCATATCTCCTTTAAACACATTTATTATCTGTGGCAACTCATTGATCTTTGTAATTCGCAACCATTTACCCATTGGCGTTACACGCGGATCATTTCTTAAAGTTATTTCACCGGTTCCCACATTAGGGCTGTTCTTTTGCATGGTTGCAAATTTCCAGATGTCAAATAACTTGTTTTTATACCCAACCCTATTTTGAAAATAAAAGACCTCTTTTTCTCCTGTGAACATCAGTATCAGTATAACCGGAATAAGCACAGGGGAAAGCAGGAGTAAGGCAACACCTGCAATTACCAGGTCTATAACACGTTTTAAGATCTTATACATAGTTATTCCTGGTATGTTATTTAAAAATCTCTTTTATTTTATCAGTTACACTTTGCATCTGTTCATCAGTTATATTGGTAGAACAGGGAATGCTAAGGCAATGATCATATAAATAACCAGATCTGTCATTGTGATTATAATAAATATTTCCTGTAAACATAGGCAACCTGTTCATAGGCACCCAGAATGGCCGGCTCTGCAGCTTATTGTCATTAAGGATCTTTAATACATCCTTCTGGCGGGTAGTCATGATCGTTGGTAGCCACCAGTTAGGATCTACATCCTTGCTTACCTGCTGGAAGGAAATATCACCAACATCTTTTAGCTCTGTTTTATAAAAATCAATTATTTCTTTTTTTCTTTTAATGAACCCCGGAAGTTGTTCCATCTGTGCTACGCCCATTGCCGCTGCCACGTTAACCAGCCGGTAATTATAGCCTATCTCATCATGCATATATTCAAAAGGATCGCTTTTAGCCTGGGTGGTTAAATGCTTGGCTTTCTTTGCAAGCTTTTCATCATTCGTCACTATCATTCCTCCACCCCCGGTTGTAATGATCTTGTTTCCATTATAACTGAATGTGCCCAGGAGTCCGAAACTGCCTGCATGCTTACCTTTGTAATAACTGCCCAATGCTTCTGTTGAATCTTCTATCACTGTAAGATTATGAGCTTTGGCAATAGCTAACAACCTGTCCATATCACACATATTTCCTAACACATGTACAGGCATAATAACAGGAATGCGGCGGCCATCTTTTTTATAAAAGCATTCTCCTTCCTTTTGAATGGTTTCATTTTTTAGAAATTCTTCCAGGAGGTCCAGGTCCATTTGCCAGTTTGCCTGGTCGGTATCTATAAAAATGGGATCAGCTCCGGTATATTTAATAGAGTTTGCGGTGGCAATAAAAGTGATGTTCTGTGTAATAACATAATCTTCTGCTTTAACTCCCATCATAATAAGACAAATATGTAAAGCCGTAGTGCCACTGCTGGTAGCAACGGCATATTTTGTTCCTGCATTTTCAGCAGACATTTTTTCAAACTGATCAACATACGCACCAACACTGCTTACCCAACCAGTTTGAATACATTCAGTAACATATTTTAATTCATTTCCGCCCATATTCGGGCCACTCAATAAAACCATAATATATCTTTAAAATATTACTTATAAAATTTGTGCGAAGGTAAGTTTCAGACAGATAAAAACAGCATTATTAACGGCTGACTTTTTTTATGATGGCAATCGATCTTTTCTCCACCAGGTAATACAAGGGAATGCTTCCCAATACAGCAAAAATAACACCTGTATAATAAGGCCACCTAGAGTAATAAACCAATTTACCTGTAATAATGCTAAGCATTGAATAAAAGAAAAGTAACAGGGGAAGATGAGTTAAGTATAATGTATAACTCACATTGCCAAGCTTCATTAACCAATGTTGTACTTTGCTTATAAAGTTCAAAATAAAATCGAACAGAAAAAAGCAAAAGATAAATGTTACCAGGTCAGCTACTTTAGGAGAAATGAATTTAATGGATAGGTTGATGCAGATAAATAATACTGCCAGTATCAAAAGATAAATTATCCTGTTTCTGAAAACAGGGCCTTTTGAATAGCCTGCAAAATAATCATACAACAATAATCCTCCCAGGAAGAAAACCTGGAAATAAAATATTCTCCATTCTGTAATAAAAAAAAGCGCCAGGAAAACTACAGCCAATACCACTTTCAGGTATTGTTTGCATCTGAAATACAAAGGAAACAATATATAAAATATTAGTTCATGGCCCAGGGACCAATAGGCATAATTGCTGCCGGTATATTCTTTTTGCTCTGTTAGAAAAATGGTATTTAAGACCTGTGAAAAGGACAACTGCTGAAAACCATTATAAATACGGTCATTGTATTCACGGAATCCGGTAACATTTATTTCAGGATTTATCCAATACACACATATCAGCAATACAGCAATAGAAAATAAAATAGAAAATAAAAATGGGATATATATCCTTAATAAACGAAGCGTATAGAATTTTTTCAGATCGTCTTTATATTTATTAAAAGAATGGCGGATAACAAAGGCGGAAAGAACAAAAAAGATGATCACGCATTGTTCGCCACAGGAGCTGAGCATATCAAAAGAAAAGAGAAGATAATCCAATGGGTTATGGAGGCCACGCTCCTGAACATAGATTGTTCCTCCTACCCACAACACATATTTTGCATGAAATATTACAACAATCAAGGCAGCAAGCCCGCGAACAATATGTAAATATTTAAGGTTATTGAATATAGAATTCATTAACTAAAATTACGGCATACACGCGGGGGCTACTTATATATTCCTGAATTTCTGAGCAAATGAATCTGTTACAATACCGGTTTTTAATAAAGTGTAAACTTCTTTTACACCATCAGGAACTTTTTTAGTTATGGTATAACCCAGTTCGTTTTTGATCTTATCAAAATTCACCCTGTAATCACGGGGATCTTCTGAGCTGTCTACATATTTTACTTTTACATTCGGAACTATCTTGCAAACTTCTTCTATGATCATTCCCTTGTTGTAATTTTCCTCAGTGCTTCCCACATTAAACACGTTGGCTCTTACTTTTTCTTCCGGGCTTTCCAAAACCAGAATTACGGCGCGGGCAAGATCATCAACATGACAGTAAGGCCGCCAGAATTGTGCGCCCCATATTTCCTGTTCTCCATGCACTGCAGCATTGCGGGTAAACTCATTAACGGTGAGATCAAAACGTATGCGCGGGGAAAAACCATACACCGTACTAAAGCGCAAGGCTGTGCTGCACATGCGGGAATCTTTCCTTTCGTTGAGAATAAAATTTTCAAATTTAACTTTCAACTCTGCATATAAAGAAACCGGGTTCAACTCTGAAGTTTCAGTAACAAAGGAATCAGGGTCAGGCATTTTACCATAATTACTACAAGTACTTGCAAAAACGAAACGATCCACTCCGTTTTTTTCCGCTGCTTCAAACAACGCTACACTTCCCTGCCAGTTGGTTTCGTTAGCTTCATCGCTGTATTTTTTACAAGCCGGATCACCAACAATCGCTGCAAGGTGTGCCACCGCATCAATACCCTCCAGTGCTTTCTCAACTTGTTCGGCATTCCGGATATCGCCCAGCATAAATTCAAAATTGGGATGCAGCATCACATCATACAAAGCATCGCCGCCAAATTTCAGACTGTCAAAAGCACGAACATGATAACCTTTATTTAATAACTGGCGAACCAATACGGAACCTATATACCCGGCTCCACCGGATACTAAAACTTTTTTCATATAAATAATTTAGCAGCGCGTTTATGCAATGATCAGTTCTTTTTTAGAAAATAAACCTGAATTGCTGCATAACAACCTGAAGGCGGAAGAAAAGAATGAAACTTTACAAATTCCGTATTCTTTAAAAACGGATCTCCCTTTGTACTTAATGGATGCATTACCCTTGCAACAAAATAATGAGTGCTTAAAAAATTACGGTTAAGCACTATGTCATTTACTGCACCCATTTCTACCGGGTCCATTATTTTAAATTTCTTTGAAACAAATGGTTCAAAGGTTGATTTATCAAAATATAAATTATGGTGTGGCATTGCTATTAAATCCAGTCCCAATTCTGTTCTGGCTTTATTCAGGTTTTCATAGCCATCCGTGAATGACTCCATGAATAATATGTATCCATCTTTTTTTAGGATACGATGCATTTCATTTAAAGCCTGCTGTTGTTCTTCCCAGGTTAATAAATTAATGATACAGCGTTCTGTGTAGATCACATCAAAGCTTGCGTCAGCGAATTCCAGTTTCCTCACATCGCCCTGGCAAAAATTTACATTCTCCAGATTTCTTTTATTGGCAATACTCAACAGGTCCTCGCTGAAATCAAGTCCTGTAAAATTATAACCAGGGAATTTTTGTTTTAGCAGATTGATTGTATACCCATTGCCGCAACCGATCTCCAACACATCTTTTACATTCTCACGGATAAGGGGAAGATTAAAAAAGTTAGTAATTATTTCAACTTCCTTTTGACGGATAATAGGATCTTCCATTGTAGAAAGTGCTGAATCCAGGTGCTTTTCAGCCTGGATCTTATAATGCTCTTTTATAACCGTATCATTGGCTGAGCTTTCATTTGTTGACATACAGAGATTTTTTGAATGGTAATTTTTAAAATTTGGTGCAAATATAGGGTAGCAAACTCAATTTGACGCTTTGGTGCTGTAAAAATGCCAGCGAAAGAGGATATATCATTATATCATTATCCCGTTATCAGGAAATTATATTCTTCCAGTAATTTCTGCTGAATGATTTTCTGATCGAAATGGGTGTGCACCTTTTCGAAAAGTATGTTTGCATTGTTTTTCATTAATTGCATGTTTTCAAGAGCAAATGACATTTTTTCGAAGAGATCCTCCCGGTTACCGGGCTGAAATAAAAGGCCTGTTTTCAGATGTTCCACTACATCTATATTCCCTTCAATTTGCGAACAAATGACAGGACATTTCATTGCACCTGCCTGTAAAAGAACATTGGGAAATCCTTCCCGGTAAGAAGGATGGATCAGTAAATCTGAAAGGCTCATAAAATATTCCACCTCGTTGCTCCAGGAGATTTGTATAAGTCCGGGATGGCCAGATAGTATTTTCATAGCCCTTTCATTCAAAGGGTCTAGTTTTTCTTCAAAAGATCCAACTAGAACTAAACGCAGCTTTTCATTTTTTTCATATAGCCTGGCAAAAATATCCAGCAGTTCTTCCACACCTTTGTCTTTAACGATCCGGCCTACAAATAAAAGATATTGAAGAGCCGGATCATACAGTAAAAGTTTTTTTACTTCTTCTAATTTTCCGGGTTCTATTGAATTTACTGAGAAGCGGTTTAAATTAATTCCATTTGAAGAACCGGAGGCTATCACTTTTAACTTTGAAGCCGGTGAAAGTTTATATTTTTTGACAGTTTGCAACAATGAAAAACTATTGGGCCATACATGTGTTGCTGAAAGTGCCGTAAGTTTTTCCATAGCTATGAGTATCTTTCGGGTGGAGCCTTCTGATGTTACAAAGCGTAAACCGGCAATGGTATGTATCCTGAACTTTACACCACAAATTTTTGCCGCCAGCATCCCGATAAGTCCGGCCTTGGGTGTATGTGTATGAACAATATTCGGTCTTTCTTTCTTAAAAATTTTAATCATTTGTATAAGGCACTTCATATCCTGCACCGGGGATATTGTCCTGGTCATGGGAACCACGATATGCCTGCAACCTTCTGAGGCTATAACTTCATCCAGCCCTGTTCCTTCTGCGCTGATCATTACAACTTCAAATCCATTTTCTTTTAAAAATTTCATCTGGCCTGTAAGCAAATACCTGAGTGCCAGCGGTACCGTTGTAATACGGATAATTTTTTTGTTCATCTATCTTTCTAAAATTTTCAATTTACCTGTTGGCAAAATAAGTTTATATAGTTGAATGATAAATCATAATTTAAGATAAATTTGTATGGTGTAATCTTGATCCGTATTCTAATTCTATTCAACACCGCTTCAATATTCTGAATGGACATCCTTGATTTTCTGGTATTTTTCGTTTACATAATTATATTCTATTTTCTTTTTAAATTAAGAAGAAACAAATATGCTGATCCGGTCCTGAGGAAATATCACCGGGATGGTTTTTGGATAAAAATTTTCAGCTCCTTTGCTTATTGCATGTTCACCTTATATGTATCCCGCGGCGATACCAATGCGCTTTATTTTCCGGAAGGCCTCAATTTTTACAACCTCATTTTAAAAGACCTCTCTAACATTTATCTTTTGTTTGTTAATTCTGAAGATTTTGATCAGACACTTTTGTATGATCCCTGGAATATGGGTTATCTCACTTCAAAAAGCAATCTCTTCGTTGCCCAGTTAGTTGGGTTTTTAAGTTTTCTAACATTGGGAAAGTTCATGGCGATCAATCTTTTCTTTTCCATGATCTCTTTTACCGGCGTATGGCGGCTGTTCCTTTTTTTTTATGAACAGTATCCAAGGATGCATAAGGCATTTGCTATATCCATCATTTATCTTCCCACTTTCGTATTCTGGAGTTCCGGCATATTAAAGGATCCCTTATGTACCGGTGCCCTGGGATGGTTCACTTATTCTTTTTATCATTTGTTCTACAATAAAAAAAACTGGATAAAAGATGCAGTGATCGCCTGTATTGCTGCCTATGTTTTATGGGTCTTAAAAGTATATATCATTGTTTCTTATCTTCCTTTTTTTATGCTGTTCCTCATTTTAAAAAATGTGGAGCTTATTAAAAGTAATTTTGCAAAAGTAATGCTGGTACTCACTTTTATCATAGGTAGTATGATAGGTTTTACCCAGTTATCAGGAAGCACTGATAAAGCACTGGGGGGGTTTGCCAGTAAAGGGTTAACTAAAAGTATAGCAACCTACCAGACCAATTACATCAATCAACAAACTTCGGAAACTTCCAGTTTTTCACTGGGTGTAGAATATGATGGAAGTATGGGAAGCCTTTTAAGTATGGCTCCCGCCGCTATTACAGCTACTTTATACCGGCCTTATATCTGGGAATCCAGGAAAGTGTCTACGCTTATCTCTTCTGTAGAAAGCCTGCTCTTTATGCTCTTTACTATTTTTGTAATTTACAAAGTTGGTATAAAAGGATTTTTTGTTACCATCATTCGAAACCCAATCATTATTTATTGCCTTCTTTTTTCACTGGTATTTGCCTTATTTGTTGGGGCCACAACATTAAATTTTGGCACACTTGTAAGATATAAGATCCCGGAAATGCCTTTTTATCTTATATCACTTTTCCTCATACTTTATTTTAATCCAAAAGCACAAAAAAGGCCCGGCAATGTGCCTGGGCCTGTGGTTTCAGAGATGTAGTTTATTATGCGGCTGAACGGTTATACGAAGTTGGTTGTGACGGCAGGAAAATATTCATTAAATATCTCATTGGGGTTAAAAACAATTTTTGTGGTTTTTCATTTTTAGCAAGGCTGGCAATAATGCTTGAAGGAGTAGCAGTAAAATTATTTGTAAAAGCATCCGTTGCAGGATTTACAATTGCGTAAAGCTTTTTGATCTTATTTGTTTTCTGATAAAATATTATTATCCCTGCAAAAGCCATAATGAAAAAAAGATAATGAAGCAGCGCCAGTTGTTTGATCTTAAATTTTGCATTATGAATGTGAAAACGGTTTCTTACATAATAATACATTTTCCAGGATGAGTTATAATCCCAGTCTTTCTTATAACTGAAAGAAGCAGATGGGTGATAATGAATGCTTGAGGTAACTGTGAAAACGGGTATATTATGTTTCTTTACTATGCGGTAATAATATTCTGATTCATCTCCCCATAAAAAGAAGGCCGCCTTAGGAACACCCACTTTTTCTACTATGGCCCTATGGATAAGCGTTCCATTGAACGGATGGCCGATTCCTTCAATAACCGGTTCCTTTACTTCATCAATGGTTTTACAAAGGCCTGTTTTCCATACAAAAGATTTTTTATCTTCTTTATTGATAACGGCGCAATTCATCAGGCTTCTTACAGGTGCTTCGTGAGCCAATAAATTTTCGAGTGCATCTGTTTTAGGATATCCGTCATCATCCATACACCATATCCACGCATACCCTAATTTATAAGCATGACTTATACCTGTATTAAAACCGCCGCCTGATCCTGTATTTGATTGTGTAATAAAAAAAATGTCATCCTGTTCACTCAGCCACTTCTCTGTATTATCTGTACTGCCGTTATTGACCACTAATATTGCATCAGGCCGGCGCGTTTGATTTCTTAAAGCAGTAATACATTCGGATAAAAGCACCTGGCGGTTATAGGATACCACCACGGCAATCACTTTTTCCATAAACTGGAAGTTTGGTTTAATCAAAAATTATTGGACAATCTAATAACGCAATACAAAGGAGGTTATTGTATTAAAAAACAGCTAAAAGGTTTATTAATATGTAATTAGTAGAGGATACTGCCCGGTATAAGTTTGCCTTTATCTTAAAAACACACTACCAGAGCACTTTAAAAAGAAATTTCTTACGGAATGGAATCATTTATTTTTCCCTCGCCTTGGTTTGTGTCCCCACGAAATATTTATTCTCTTTAAAAAGATTTTCGTTTTCTTTTTATTATGTTCTCGCTTCGTCCTTCGATAAACTCAGGATGACAGCTTTTTTTTACCTCGCCTTGGTTCGTGTCCCCACGAAACATTTATTCTCTTTAAAAAGATTTTCGTTTTCTTTTTATTATGTTCTCGCTTCGTCCTTCGATAAACTCAGGATGACAGCTTTTTTTTACCTCGCCTTGGTTCGTGTCCCCACGAAACATTTATTCTCTTTAAAAAGATTTTCGTTTTCTTTTTATTATGTTCTCGCTTCGTCCTTCGATAAACTCAGGATGACAGCTTTTTTTTACCTCGCCTTGGTTCGTGTCCCCACGAAACATTTATTCTCTTTAAAAAGATTTTCGTTTTCTTTTTATTATGTTCTCGCTTCGTCCTTCGATAAACTCAGGATGACAGCTTTTTTTTACCTCGCCTTGGTTCGTGTCCCCACGAAACATTTATTCTCTTTAAAAAGATTTTCGTTTTCTTTTTATTATGTTCTCGCTTCGTCCTTCGATAAACTCAGGATGACAGCTTTTTTTTACCTCGCCTTGGTTCGTGTCCCCACGAAACATTTATTCTCTTTAAAAAGATTTTCGTTTTCTTTTTATTATGTTCTCGCTTCGTCCTTCGATAAACTCAGGATGACAGCTTTTTTTCCTCGCCTTAGTTTGTATCAATAAAGAAGAATAATATTTAATACGAATCCTTATTACCGAAAATCGGTATACTGCCTCCGGTGGATATCCCGGAAGAAAGATCATTGGCAAAATTCAAGGCTTCTCCTATAACATGATGCATATCCATATACCGGTATGTAGCCAGCCGGCCTATGAAAGAAACCCCTTTTAGTTTCTCGGCTTCCTCCCTGTATAAGCGGAGTAATTTTTTATCTGCGTCTAGTCGTTTAGGATAATAAGGCTCATCATCCACACCAGTTTCTTTACTGAATTCTTTAAAATATACCGTCTTTTTATGTTGCTCCCAGGGGGCAAAATGTTTATGTTCTGTTATCCGCGTATAGGGCACATCAACATCACAATAATTCATTTGTGATAATCCCTGGTGATCGCCGGTGGCATATTCTTTCTCAAAAGTTACTGTTCGGTAACCCAGCCTGCCAAAACAATAATTAAAATATGCATCCAGGGGACCTGTATAAATTATATGCGTGTATTCGTTAGTGGTAGTATCACTGTTAAACTTTGTATTCAATTTCAGATTGATCCGCTTATTCCCGATCATCTTTTGCATAATAGAGGTATAACCATCTACAGGTATCCCGGTATACATGCTGGAATGATAATTATCATCATAATTAAATCTTACCGGAAGCCTTTTAAGTATGGATGCAGGTAATTCTGAAGGTTCACAGCCCCATTGTTTTTTAGTATAGCCATAAAAAAATGCCTTATACAAATCTTTCCCTAAAAACTTCAATGCCTGCTCTTCAAAATTCCGGGGGTCTGTAATACTTTTATCTCCCTGCGTTTCTAAAAAATCCCTGGCTTCATCGGGCGTAAATGTTTTATTAAAGAATTGATTGATCGTTGCCAGGTTAATAGGAAAGGAATATATTTTACCGTTATGCATTCCTTTAACCCTGTGTACATAGGGCCGGAACTCACCGAAGCCGGTTATGTAATCCCATATCTCTTTTTTATCTGTATTAAAAATATGTGGCCCGTATTGGTGAACCATTACACCGGTTTCCTTATCCCTTTCTGTATAACAGTTCCCTGCCATATGCGATCTTTCCTCCCATATATCAATGGTACAATCCAGTTTTGAAACAAGTTGTTGCGCAAGTGTACATCCCGAAAATCCCGAACCAATAATAAGAAAGCGCATTGCCATAGTGTTCAAATTTTATTTATCCTTACCGTTTTATTTCAGCCCAATATACTTTTATATACAATGGAATAAGCTTCAATGGCATTATTTAAAGAATAAAATTCCTTAGCTCCTTCCCTTATTTCATCTTTATCAAATTGTTTCCCATCAATAATCTGTTGAATAACTTCATTAAAAGAATGGTCAGAGAAATCCTCCAATACATATCCTGACCTGTATCTTTCAACAATTTCTTTAACGTCTCCCACACCGCTGTTTGTTATAACAGGTACTCCCATAGCCATGATCTCTCCATGCTTTGTTGGAGAAGAAGACATTTTTGAATAACATGGTTTTATAAAAAACAATGAGTAATTACTGAAAGATAATAACACCGGTACCTCATGCCTCACTGCATGCCGGGTAATAATGTTTAAAGGAGAAATTCCATATTTAACAGCCTCCTCCAGTATCACTTCATGACGATGGGGTGAGATGAATAAAAATTTTGCCTTGGGTATTTTTTCAGAAACCTTTTTACAGAAACGCATCATTTCGGCAGTCAGGTACCAGCCACCGATAGAACCGAGATAACTTATTATAAAATCATCATCGCTGATCTTCAATTCTTCTTTGAATTTATTTTTGAGTTCAGGATCAATAAATACCGGATCAAATAATTGCAGGTCGGCACTGCAGGGTATCACCGTTATTTTCAGAGGTTGTGCTTTTATATTATTCCAGGAAAGCATTTCCTTTTTTGCCAGGTCTGTAAGGCATGTATTGTAATCTGCCAATTCAAGACATTCATATTCGTGTTTTTTAAAAAAAGTATAAACAGATTTATATACAGGATTTTTCAGGTTCCACATCCCTCCATCCACCCGCTCATCTGCCCAGAATCCACGAACATCATTCAGGAATTTTATACCAAATTTTTTTTTCAGCCACAGTCCAACCAAAGTGGGTATGCCCGGCCTTGTGTGCACCATATCAAAACGCTTTTTTTTATGCAACTGCAACGCAGTTCTTTTAAGCGCATAGAGATCATACATAGAAGACAGTACAGGAGGAAAACGATGATAGGGAATGCTTACCCATGTAATTGGTAAGCCGGTAAGCAATTTTTCTATGTATGTTTTTTTCAAAGCATACTTTCCAGGTTTATCACAACTTAATATTGTAAAATCATATCCATACCGGGTTAATCCTGATAAATAGGGGATCACCTGGCTTTGCCCAAGAGGGTCTGTCATACCATCATAAGAAATGAAAAGAATATTTTTGGCCAAAAAAGGTAATTTATAAACTTATATGCGCATATAACACGATCACTTCTGGTGAAGTCAATTATTGTTCATCCATCTGTCGTACCACATTTGGAACATTAATAAGTACCATATCTTTTCAGCACGTTCTACCTTACCCTCATAAAATGAACTATAAATTCTTTTGATCTCATTTACATTGAATATATCCTGTTTAATAAGGAACGTTTCATCAAAATAGCGGTCTACAAAATGTTTCAGATCATTTTGCAACCAGGAAGCGATCGGGATACCAAAACCCATTTTGGGCCTGTCCATCATTTTTTTAGGAAGATATTTATGTACGATCTCTTTGATGATGAATTTTTTATTTCCATTATCATATTTATAATTCATAGGAAGCTGGGCTGCCCATTCTATTATCCGATGATCAAGAAAAGGTTCACGTCCTTCCAGGCTTACACTCATCGTAGCCCTGTCCACTTTTTGCAGAATGTCATCTAAAAGATAAGATTGGTAATCAATAGCCATTACATAATGCAGGGTGCTGTAATTTTCTTCTTTTAACTCCTTACTGTCAATTGCTGAAGAGAGCGTGTGTATATTATTTTTAAATAAACGGGCCGTATCGTCATCATCCATCTGTTTCGACAGGCTTAAAAGAAAATTATTTTCTGAAGGATTTTTAAGTAGGGCCTTTACTTTTTCATACCGGCTGTGAAAAAGATATTTTTTATTAAGGATGGGGATTGAATTGGGAGGGATCATGTTCATAATCCCTGCGGCTCCTTTACGAACAAAAGCGGGCATGGCTTTTAATTTCCTGCCATACCTCACTATATAATCATAGCGGTTATAACCGGCAAATATTTCATCACCTGCATCTGCAGAAAGGGCAACTGTTACTTTTTCTCTTGCTATTTTACTTACTAATGTTGTAGGAATGGCACTGCTGTCTGCAAAAGGTTCATCATAAAAAAATGGAAGTTGAGGAACAATATCCAAAGCTTCTTTCATTGTACAATATGCCTCTGTATGATCGGTTCCCAGGTGGGCAGCAATATCTTTTGCATAGGGTGCTTCATTTAAGCCAACGTCCGGCACACCTATGGTGAAAGTTTTAATTTTTTGTGTGCTGTTCTTTTGCAGTATGGCGGTAACACAACTACTGTCGTAGCCACCACTTAAAAAAACACCTACCGGCACATCGCTTACCATCCTGTATTGAAACGCGCTGGTTAGTAATTTTTCTGTTTCTTCAATTGCTTCAGGAAGATCAATTTTTATTTCCGGCTTATTATAATAATCATACACATTCCAGTATTGCTCTGTATGAACTGCTCTTTTTAGCAGGTCCAGTTCCAGGAAGAATCCGGGTTTTAGTTTAGTAGTATCTTCAAATATGCAATGCGGTGTAGGAACATAACCATATTGCATAAACGCTCCCACTGCATTCAGGTTTATCTTTTTTACAAACTCCGGATGTTCAGTTATTGCTTTTAATTCTGAGCTGAACAAAAAGAGCCCGTCTTTCCAGTAATAAAAAAATGGCTTTACTCCGGCCCTGTCCCTGCAGGCAAATAATTTATTATTATTCTCATCATAGATCACAAATGAAAACATGCCGATAAACTTCTGTAAAGCCCGGTTACCCCATTCTTTATAGGAATGTAGTATAACCTCTGTATCACTGTGGGTATGAAATATATGCCCTTTTTCAAGGAGCTCCTTTTTTATTTCTTTGTAGTTGTAGATCTCACCATTGAAAGTAATATGAAGTCCATCGTAAGACTGTGGCTGGCTGCCTCCTTCTGAAAGATCAATTATCCTTAACCTCCTGTGCCCAAGACCTACTGTAACAAGATCTTTCTGAAATATCCCATATCCTTCCCCGTCGGGCCCCCTGTGATGAAGGATGCGGTTCATTTTTTCAAGGATAACCTTATCTGTTCTTTTATTGAAATCTACAAAACCTGAGATGCCACACATGTATAAATATTAATATAATTGCTTCAAAATTATAGAATTATATTTTAACAGGTCAAGAGATCTCTTTATGTGAATTGATTTTTTTAATATCCTCTATTTCTCCGCTGTACACTTCCAGCAATTTTGATAAATATTTTTCCTTTGTGTAGAATTCTCTGGAAATAATTTTTCCTTCTTCAGATAATTGGTTTAATTTTTCTTTTTGCAAAGGGAGATCACAAAGCAGTTTTTCAAGGGATTCAAGGTTATCCTTTTTAAAAAACAATGCATTGCCTTTCGACATTTCCATCATAGTATCCAGGTCGTTCAGAATAAGGGGAAGCCCTACAGCCATTGCCTCTACTGGACCGTTTCCAAATCCTTCATAATGAGAACACATTATATACAGGTTGTAATCCGGCAGCAATTCATGTAAATTATCTTTTTTGCCTATCAGTTTTACCGGAAGATCATTTTTCAGAATAATTGCCTGCAGGCGTTCCCGCAATTGCCCTTCCCCAATTATATCCAGTGTTATTTTTATTTTATTTTTTACTTTACCAATAACCTTCAGCAGGAAATCATAATTCTTAACTTCTTTTAAATTACCTACCGCTACGATCTTTAGTTCACTTATATCCTTTTTGGTAAAATCGTATTGCTGGGTAAAAAATAATGGGTCTGCAAAATTATTTAGTACATATTGTTTTCCTTTAACGCCAATATGAGTTTCATAATCTTTCAATACAGTTGCTGATACAGTAATGATAGTATGCCTTTTACGATAAGTAAGGCGCTCAAGCCAATAGGCCATTTGGTTGTATTTAAATGCATCCAAACTTAATTTACTATGAACACTGAAAATAAATGGGATACTAACAGGTGTTGCCATTCTTCCGATGATGGTACTCCAGAATAACTGTGACCTTATAATAACGGGTCTGTGTTTACTTATTATTTTTTTTAATTTCAAAACTGCTGAAGAAATATCAGATATGCCCTGGTAATTAAGCGTGTATCTTTTATGGCAGATGACTTTAGAATCTGCAAAATCAGATAAACCCGTAAGAGTCACGAGTATGATCCTGTATTTTTTATCCAGGTCTTCCAGCATGGATACAAGCATGGTTTCCGCTCCACCTCTTCCCAGGTTATCTATTATGTGTACAATAGTTTTCTTTTCTGTAGCTTCTTCATACACTGATTTTATACGGCTAACGTGAATGCCTAAAGTGAAATTATTTTTCATACGCAGGTAGGCATCCTGCGTCAATCTCTGCAATTTTTCTTTGTCAGAGATCAGATCGTTTATTTTATAGATAAAGTCATCGGTATTATTTAGGTCAAAATAAACAGCGGTGTTTGCACATTGTTCTCTGAATGATTGTATGTCACTAAGCAGTAGTGGTACATTGGAAGCCATGGCTTCCAGAACACTTACGGAAAACCCTTCTATCAGTGAGGGCATCACAAAAAGATCATAATCCCGGATACATTCATGGATATTTTTAACTTCCCCCTTTAAAATAATATTTACACCGGCGTCTGATATTTCTTTTTGCAGGCTTTTAAAGAGAGGGCCTGCGCCGTAAATATGAAGCTCGATCTTTTTATTTTTTAATTTTTTAAAGGCTTCTATCAGGTATTTGAAATTTTTACCTGGCCTTAATGCACCTACACTGACAAGTAAAAATTTATCTTTTGGAGTTACATCGGTTGTATCTGTAAAAAGATTATGATCAACAAATGTGTGAATGACAGAAGCATTTTCCGGTTTAAGTTTAAGTATTTTAAAATAGTCCTGCAATGCTATTTCTGATACACCAATAATTTTGGAGTCTCTGTATCTATAGGTTTGTTTATCCAGTAAACGGATATATTTTTTTTTATAATCCATATCAGACCCAATAGAGGTGTGAATGGTAGTTATAAGTGGAATGTGCTTTGGGGTTCCGAGGCGGGCTACAAAATTTGCATAAGGAAGATGGGAATGTACAATATCCGGTTTGATTGATTTAACAAGCGACCTGAATTTAGTGACTGCAACAGGTAATGATAACAGGGAAGGTTGCTGCAGACAAATATATTTATCGCAAACCAGTTCATTTTCAAAATGATTTGATTCATTTAGCGTTACAACAATATTGGTGTAATCCGGCAGTTCTTTTAATACTCTTATCAATAAAGTTTCGGCTCCACCTCTCGCAAGACTATCAATAATATGAATGATGGTTTTCTTCATGCAATTAGGATCGGATCCAGATTTTCATTTGATCTATCGTTTTAAAATGAATATTCTTTTCCAGTATGACCTGGTGAAAGCAAGTGTCAATATCAATACAATACAATAAGCTGCCAGGTGTGAGACCGCCGCACCCCACATTCCCCATTTGCCGATAAATAAATAATTAAAGGAAAGACTTACAATTATACAACAGATCGACAGTGCCAGGATCTTTCTTTTCTCTTTAAAAAAAAGTAAAAATGAATAAAAAAAATAAGCTATGGTCCATAAAAAATAACCGCCCGTGGTAAAAATTACTAAGGGAAGGGCAGAATGATACCTGTCATTGATAAAAAAATGATAAGCCACAGGCGTAAATAAAACAATAAGAATAAAGCCGGAAAGCATAACCATTGTGTACATTTTAAAGGAATTGCGTATCGACCCGTAATTAATATTGTCTTTGGAAAGTTCAGTGTAGATCTTCGGGAAAATATATTGCAGCAATGCAGTTGATAAAATGATCATCACAGAGCCAAATGTAACTACAACATTATAAATCCCTACAGTTTCATTATTGTCATCGATAAAGTGAGATAAAAAAAACCGGTCAGAGGCGCTCATACAGAATATACTTGTTTGCATAGCAATCACCGGAACGGCATACAGCAGTTCGCTTATAATATATTTCTTTCTGACTGTGCCGAACAAAAAATCATTTTTGAAAAAAAAATGAAATCCATAGATGGCTACTATAACATAGGATATTAAAATTCCTGCTACCCGGCCTTCCCAGCGCCAGGCAAGAAATACAACGAGAACAAAAGAGATAATAAGTTCCAGGGAGATCTTGGAAATATTTGCCTTTAAAAAAATTCCGGGCTTTTCAGTATTTCTTGCAATCCCCAGTAATTGTTCGTTACAAAAAACAAGGAAGGTTATTAGTGGTATCAACCATACGAACATTACAGGAAATCCATAGTTGTCATACAATTGCTGCCGGAATAAAAATAAGATCATGCAGGAAATTATCATGATCACAAAAGGCATTACAAAACCTGTTGTGAACAGATCTTTAAATTCTTTTTTATCCAGCTTAAAATATTCTGCACTGGTAGAATGTATAATACCCATTGAAAGGAAAGGCATCAGCAACAACATACTGTTACTGAATAAACTTAGCAATCCATTTTCTGAGGGAGTTATATAAACAGGATTTGTAAATACAAATAATAATAAAAAGGAAGCGGATTTACCAAAAAAATTGGTAAAAGTATAAATGGCAACAGACCTGAATGATTTTTGCTGGTAAACCGATTTTAAATTAGACAGTATCCCCATTGTCAGGTATGAGTGAGGCAATCGTTTTTATTAGTATCATCGCTTTATTTAATTCATTTTACAAGGCTCATCAGGTATTGGCCATACCCGCTTTTTACCAGTTGCCGCGAAAGTTCTGCAAGTTGATCTTTTGTAATAAATCCCATTCTCCAGGCAATTTCTTCCGGGCAGCCAATTTTTAATCCCTGCCTTTTTTCAATTACACGTACATATTCACTTGCATCATTCAATGAATCAAAAGTACCGGTATCCAGCCAGGCAAAACCTCTGTCTAATACAGCAACTTTAAGATTTTTATCTTCCAGGTATTTACGGTTAACATCTGTTATTTCGTATTCTCCCCTGATACCGGGCTTTATATTTTTTGCAATTTCTACAACGGTATTATCATAAAAGTATAATCCCGGTACGGCATAGCTGCTTTTTGGTGTTGTTGGTTTTTCCTCAATACTAAGTGCATTATAATCATTATCAAATTCAACCACACCATATCTTTCCGGATCGCTTACCGGGTAAGCAAATATAGTTGCACCTGTTCTGCCTGAAGCTTCCTGGAGCATGTGACTGAAACCACTGCCATAAAAAATATTATCTCCTAATACAAGTGCTACTGATTCTTTTCCGATAAATTTTTCGCCGATAACAAAAGCCTGTGCCAGGCCATTAGGAATTTCCTGTATTGCAAAACTTATCTCACAGCCCCATTTATTTCCATTACCCAGTAATCTTTTAAATTGTTCCTGGTCTTCGGGGGTTGTAATGATCAGGATCTCTTTTATACCGGCAAGCATAAGCGTACTAAGCGGATAATAGATCATAGGCTTATCATAGATCGGCATAAGTTGTTTACTGATCCCCATTGTGATCGGGTAGAGCCTGGTTCCGGAACCTCCTGCGAGGATAATACCTTTCATTGAAGTGTAGAGTTTAGTGGAGGTTTAGGGTTTAGTGTTGGTTTAAGGTTTAGGTTTGGGTTAGGGTTTAGGGGTTACCATTAATGTAATTGTGATTTTTTAAGATTCGCAATAAGATATGTTTGTTTCAATTAATCCTCTCCCCTCAACATATAGCTCTTGAGATAAAAAATTTAGATCCAATGAAATTATAAGATCATTAAGTAACTCAATAGTACTGCTATAAGAAATAGTACTAAAATGAGATTGTTCTTTTTTAGAAAGCCTTGAAGAACCTTCTGCCAGATTTGAAGCGATTGAGACAGTCGCTCTTCTCATTTGGCTGATAATTCCAAATTTTTCATCCTGAGGAAAAGATTTTGAAGTTACAAAAACCCAATTAGCCAAATGCCTCGCATGTTGCCAACATTCTAATTTCTCAAATGAATATACTTTCATAATCTTATAACAAATGCTATCTGCTAAACCCTCTAAACACTAAACTTTCTTAACCCTAAACTCTTCTAAACCCACTAACTTCTCTAAACTCTAAACTAACTAAATTTTTCATCTCCCTCATACTGCTTCTCATAATACTCCCTGTAATTGCCGGTGGTAACTTCTTTCAGCCATTCAGGGTTTTCGAGGTACCAGTCAATTGTTTTGGAAAGCCCTTCTTCAAACTGAAGTGTAGGTATCCATCCGAGTTCATTTTTTAATTTAGAAGCATCAATAGCATACCTTAAATCATGACCTGCCCTGTCTTTAACGAATGTTATCAGTTTTTCTGATGTACCAGCGGTTCTATTTAGTTTTCTATCCATCTGCCGGCACAATTCTTTTATAAGATCAAGGTTCATCCATTCATTATGACCGCCGATATTATATGTTTCACCTATTTTCCCTTTATGGTAAACAATATCAATTGCGCGTACATGATCTTCCACATATAACCAGTCCCGCACATTTTCTCCCTTGCCATAAACAGGAAGTGGTTTGTTGTTGATGATATTATTTATACTTAAGGGAATCAGTTTTTCAGGGAAATGAAAGGGCCCGTAATTGTTACTGCAATTGGAAATTTTTACCGGCAAACCGTACGTATGATAAAAAGCGCGTACCATATGGTCGGAAGAGGCTTTTGATGCTGAATAAGGGCTTCGGGGATCATATGCGGTTTTTTCGGTAAATAAACCCTCTTCCTGCAAAGATCCGTAGACTTCATCGGTGGAGATATGGTAAAAAACCTTGTCGGAATAATCATTCTTCCAGCTTTCCTTTGCTACCTGCAATAATGTTGCGGTGCCCAAAACATTCGTTCTAACAAAAGCCAGGGGATCGCTGATAGAACGATCTACATGGCTTTCAGCCGCACAATGTAAAACACCGGTAATTGCATATTTTGAAAACAAACCACTGATAAGTTCCAGGTCATTGATATCCCCTTTTACAAATGTATAATTAGGTGCATTCTCAATGTCTTTCAGGTTAAGCAGGTTGCCTGCATATGTAAGGGCATCGAGATTAACTATATTGTAAGAAGGATATTTTGTAACAAAAAGCCTTGTTAGATGGGAGCCGATAAAGCCTGCACCACCTGTAATTAAAATTGAGGTCATCTTTTTTTTATAGGGTCAAAAATACAAAAAGGATTAAGGCGAAATCAAATTATAAAAAATATCTGTAAGGCATTTACTCTGATGTCTTAATAACTGAAATAATAATTCTGTAATATTTTGTTTTTTAATATTCCCTTTAACCACCTTCTTGATAAGAAACTATATATAAACATGGAAAGTGGTGCTTTATAAGCAGTTTACTATGCTTAAATTTGCCAGGTTACAGATTGAACATCTTTCAGGAGTGTTCCAACATAAAGCTCGTTTCCCAGGATGCATATAACGTTAGCGGATTTTCTTTTATTTCCCCTTTACCTTGCCTTTTTTTACTGGCGGGCTAAAAAGATGTCTAACAGGTACGAAGAGCCCGATCTTAAGAAAATATTATTAATAGCTTTTGGGTTACGGATGCTTGGCGTTTTTGTTTATTCTATGATGGTACAATACTATTATGGATATGGCGATTCTTTTACTTATCATGATGGTGGCGATTTTTTTCATGAGCAGATCAAAAAAGATTTCAGCAGTATAAAATACCTGTTTTTGCCTTTCCAGGAAACCCGGGACTGGTTTGAATCTATATCCATGGATAAAGGGCTAAGTGCTTATTTCGGCACCCCTTCAAATAATATGATAATGCGGATCAGCGGGCTTCTGTCATTTTTATCATTTAATAAATTTCTGATCATCTCTTTATTCTTTGGATTTTTCTCTTTTTTAGGGCAATGGAAATTATTTATGGTTTTTGATCATATCAATAAACATAGAAACAGGAAACTGCTTGCTTTTGCTGTGCTTTACAGTCCTTCGATATGGTTCTGGGGAAGTGGTTTACTAAAAGATTCTATTTGTATTGGAGCTATTGGTTTTATTATCCATATATTTTATAAGATCATTGTACTGCATAAATTTTCATTTAAAGATCTTTTTATCCTGGCGTTCCTTATTCTCATTGTTACTTTCATAAAATTTTACATAACCTCTATTTTATTGGTTGGCTTTATGGTAATGCTCTTTCTTATTTTCTTAAAATCAATAAAAAATAAAATATTCAGAACGTTTCTTCTTGTTGTAGCCATAATTATAACTGGTGTATTTCTATATGCAAGTGATTTTTCTGCCCAGATCAACGATATGGCTGAAGAGTCTATCAGCCAGATCCAATTATACCAGCAAAACTATCAGATATTACAGAATTCGGAGGAAAACAGTAAAGCAGGATTTGTTTTTGAGCTGGAACCTACTTTAACCAGTTTAATTACTAAAAGTCCAACCGTAGTATTCACCTGCTTGTTCAGGCCTTTTTTATGGGAAAGCAGGAAGATCATAATTCTTTTTACATCACTGGAATCTACCATGTTATTTTTAACCATTTTATTTATTATGATAAAAATGGGTTTTATAAATTTTTTCCGTACAATTTTAACCAGGCCTTTTTTACTTTTTTGCTTTACAATTACTATATTATTTGCATTGATCATTGGCTTTACCACGTTTAATTTTGGCACGATGATCCGCTATAAAATCATTTTTCTCCCCTTTCTTTATTTTATGCTGGTAAATCTTTACTCAAACTACCTGCAAAAAGTAACACCCCTCCCAGTTCAATGATGAAAAAGGTTTCTTATATGAAAATTTAATATTAACGCTTTACATCACTAATAAAATTAGATAAGGGAGATATTTTGTTTTCATTATTTTTGCAGCCAATTTTTAAGAATGATACCATTTAATAAGGAACCGGTAAGTGTGGTTAAGGCTAAACATAAAGATGTAAATATTTTTTCTACGGATGTAGTGAATATTGATGCAAAAGTTGTGGAAGCTTTTGGGGAAGAATGGCTGAAATTCAACAATTTTGACGAAGAATCAATTGATAAAACGGCAGCTGAATATTTTGATATCGTAAATGAATCCATTGTAAATAAAGATACCTATGCGATCGATATTGGTTGTGGTACCGGCAGATGGAGTAAATATTTAAGTAAGCGCGCAGGATTTATAGAATGTGTTGACCCGAGTAAAGCAATATTTGCGGCGGATATCCTGTTGGCTGAATCAGAAAATGTAAGGCTAACCCAGGCAAGTACGGAAAGCCTTCCTTTTGATGATGGTGTGTTTGATTTTGCAATGAGTGTGGGAGTGCTGCATCATATTCCAGATACTCAAAAAGCCATGCAGGATTGTGTTAGAAAAGTAAAAACAGGCGGATACTTTTATTGTTACCTCTATTATAACCTGGATAACAGGCAGGGAATTTATAAATTAATGTTTCGTACCAGTAATCTTTTAAGATTGTTTGTAAGCAGGTTACCACAGAATATAAAAAAAGTAGTGTGCGACATACTTGCTGTTGTTTTATACATGCCCTGGGTTTTGGCTGCAAGGTTTTTGGTATTCCTTGGACTACGACCCCTTGCCAAAAAACTCCCTTTAGCTGCTTATGAAAATAAATCTTTTTTTATCATAAGAAATGATTCCTTGGATCGGTTCGGCACAACACTGGAGCAGCGGTTCTCAAAAAAAGAAGTTATTGAAATGATGGAGAACTGTGGGCTGGCTGAAATTGTTGTTAGTCCTAATACACCTTATTATCATGCATTGGGAAAAAGAAATTAAACAAGTGATCACACTAATTTTTTTGCATGTAAACTAATTTCTAACCTGTGATAATAGTCTGCAAAATTTTTTATCATTATGGGTGTAGTATAATTTTCTTTATAAACTGAAAACGCATTTTCAGCAATTCTATTTCCTTCCAGGGGATCATCTAACAATTTTAAAATTTCTTTCGCAAGGGCATCAATATCTGCTTTTGGAACCAGGCAGCCTGTATCCTGGTCGAGTATTTCGTTCCCTGCCCTTACATCAAAAGCTACTACAGGTGTCTTTAATCCCATTGCTTCAATAAAGACCAATCCGAATGATTCAAACAAAGAAGGAACAATAATAATATCTGAATTATAAATAAAAGAGTAAGGATCTTTTTGGAAGCCCAGGAACTGAACATTATCTGTAATATTCAACTGCCTTACTTCTTCTTTTAAAAGCTTATTGCAAGATCCGTCCCCTATCAATATCAACTGAACATCCGGATATTTTTGAATAACTGCGGGCAAAGCTTTCAATACATAAGTATGACCTTTATACGCTTCAAGCCTTCCTACAATGATAAGTTGTGGTGTAGCCTTTTTGAAATAAGAGGTTTTCTCAATCTTATCCAAATCTATATTCCAGCCATTGTATATAACCGGGTAATATTCTGTAGTAAGTTCAAAATTGATATATAATTCAGAAAGGCTTTTAGAAATGGCAATATTTTTATTGATCCTTTTCAATGTGTACTTAGAAATATAATAATACAGGTTATTCGGTATGGTATATTTCTCCGGGCTATAATTTATTATAACTTTTTCCTGGTAACCATGTTTTGTAGAAATTAGAAATAAATTTTTAAAGTAAAATTGTTTGATCAAAGATCCCAGTAAATCACTGCGAAGCATATGGCTGTGCAGTATCTCAATTTCATTATCAAGGAGATACCTGTTAATGATCTGAAGTGATTGAACGGAGATATATTTTTTAACCGGCACCACCGTTACCTTAATTCCATTATCGATCAGATCGTTTGCAAATTCAGTAAGAACAGGAGAAAATCCAAGTGGACAAATGATCATGAGGTCGCATTCTATATCAAATTTTTTCAGTCCGGGTAACAAATGTTTCAGGTGCTTTTCAGCTCCTGAAACACCATTGGTACATATTAGTTGCAAGATCCTCATTAGAAAACAAGTTAAATTAATCTTTTGAAGTTTCTAAAAATCCCCATTTATAATAACGTTACTAAATAAGTAAAACCAAATTAATACTTATAAATTTATCTGTCCACTGATTGCATGTCTTCTTCAATTTTTTTGTAATAAGCAACTGTATCCTTTACCATACGTGTCGTAGTAAAATTATCCTGATACTCTGAATATGCACGTTCAGCCATTGCTTTTGCCACATCTGGATTGTCAAGTAAAAAAATTATTTTTTCTGCAAGTTGCTGCGTGTCTCCGGGCTTTACGAGTAATGCTGTTTTTTTATCTTCCATGATCTCATTACCAGCTGGTGTATCAAAAGCCACTACAGGTGTGCTTAATGCGAATGCTTCAATATATACCAGGCCAAAAGGTTCAAAAAGGGATGGGAGTATGATAATATCTGAATTCATTACATAAGAATAGGGATCATTAATATATCCCATAAAATGTATATTCTTATCAATATTTAAATCAACCGAAAGTTGTTGCAGGAATTCTTTTTGTGATCCATTTCCAATAATGTTCAGTTTGCAGTCTGGAAACTTTTCTAATACCAATGGCATTGCATTGATCAGGTATTGGTGACCTTTGAATTCTTCCAGTCTGCCCACTATGATAAGTTGTTTACCAGAAACCAATCTATCCTGCAATACGCCTGAATTTTCCTGGCCTTTTATATTAACGCCGTGATGTATGTATTGCATCTTTTCATCTGACAATCCTAATTCGAAATAAAATTCTGAAAGTGCTTTGGAAACTGCGTAATTATAGTTTGCGTGATTTATAACGTACCTGGTAACCTTATAATAAAACTCATTTTTTGCTTCTTCCTTAAGTGAAGGAGAGACCGAAGAATTTATGATCTTATTTAATACACTTTCTTTATAACCATGCTTGGTAGATATTATCACAAGGTTCCTGAAAAATATATTTTTTACGATCGTGGCAAGCACATCAGAATTCAACAGGTGGCTATGCAGATAAGAGATGTTGTGTTTCTTTAAATAGAGTGCAATTTTACGCGCTGTATTAAAAAAACCTTGCCTGGTTGAAATTTCAAGGGTAGAGGGGATACCACTACCCTGTAATTGCGAGCAATAGATTTTTAAAGGAGATTCAAATCCTGGTGCACAAACCATTATCAGGTGACATTCTATTCCCTGATTTTTAAGCGGAGGTAGTAAATGTTTAAGATATTTTTCTGCCCCTGCAATGCCATTCGTGTATATTAAGTGTAAAATCTTCATTATTATAGTACGCTTACTATATCAACAACTAAGTTTATTAAAAATACACTCTTGTATCTTTTGAACATAGTATTGTTAGAAAAATGCTCCTGTGCATATTGTAATGCATTCTTACCAAGCTTGTTTCTCAATTCATGATCGGTCAATAATTTTTCCATCATATCTGCCAGGTCTTTTTTATTTTTAGCTTGCACCAGCATACCTGTTTCTCCGGGTATGATCATATTATTTATACCTTGAACATCAGTACCAATTATAGCCTTTCCACAAGCCATTGCCTGCATAATGGAGGTGCTCATTGTTTCGCCCAATGACGCATGAACATAAAGCGTTAACCTGTTTAAAAAAATATGACTACGGTTCTCAGTTATCATTCCTGTAAGAGTAACTGAATCTGATAATCCCAATTCTGTTATTTTACTTTCAATAGACGCTCTTGAAGTCCCATCTCCTGCAATTTCCAGTTTAAAGTTTTTATAATTAGGATCTCTGTCGATCAGGGTCCTGAAGGCTTCCAAAAGCGTGATATGTTCTTTTGGGGGAGTTAACCGTGCCAGCATACCTATTATAATATCAGAATTTATATGCGAAGGAGAAGGTTTAAATAGTTCTGTATTTATCCCATTATTTATTACACTCACTTTTGCCGGAATATATAATAACTTAAGATAACCTTTCATTTGTTCTGCATACAGATCAGTTAAATAAACTACTTTTTTAGAAAGCAGCATAAGTAATACTGACCATATCCATTCCCTTTTAGACTTAAGGTGATTAGGCTGGTGTTCAATAGTGATCAGACGGGTTTTTGTGCCTATTGTAAACTTATAAACCGGTAAAATAAGATTTACTGAATGCAGAAGAATAATATCGGGCTTTACTTTTCTAAGAATATCATTAACTCTTTTCTGTGACAAAAGATCCAGCCCTTGTTTTTTCTTCACAAGAAAATAGCGGATCCCCAGCAATTTACATTTATCAATATTAGATTGCGGCATATCTTCTATACCATAAAATATAATTATATGGTCGAACTCTCTGCGTTCATCTGCCTCAATCAGGGAAAAAACAACTGAAGAGTGGCCGCCAAGCCCCGAGTATAATATATTTACAAGGATCATAGACTTGATTCAATAACTGGTAAAGACATAAGAACTATTTTTATTATTAAACATTAATATTTGATGAATATGTGTTTATATGTATACTATCCCAGAGCGTTTTACTTTGCATTCCCAGGCCCTTAAATATTTTTTCAACCGGCTCATAAGTTAGTTTCCCATCAACATAATGATCAGTACAAATAGAACAATCTACTTTGTTGTTTTGAATGAATTCCCTTGCTCCGTTCAATGCCGCGATCTCTGCACCTTCTATATTCATTTTTATAAATACTTTTTTATTCTTAACCTCACTGAAATATTCATCCAGGCTGTTAACCTCTATTTCAATTAAATTATTACTCTTACTATCTAAAATTAAAGAAGACCCAAGATCACTGCCAATATTCATTTTAATATGATCAGGTTTGCTCCACAAACCTAAAGGCTCTACCATAACATTGGGTAAATTATTCAGGGAAAGGTTCTTTTTTATCCTGAGGAAATTCGTCGGATTTGCTTCAAAAATATACACTTTCGCCTCAGGGTATTTGCTGGCCATTAAAAAGCCAAAAGTTCCTATAAACCCGCCCCCATCAATTATCAATTCATACGGAGTGTCTTTAAAATTTTTGAAAAAAAGGTAATTTTCCATTGCAGGCGAAGGCACATCATAATACCTGATGATAAATTGAGGATAATGCAACTCCCAAACTTTATTCCGATAGTATGTATTGTATTCTTTATACTTTAATCTATGAAAGAAAGCTCTTATTACTTGTTTTAAGCTTGTTTCAGGAATTGCCGTAAAAATGGCAGATGCTATTTTTGAAAGCATATTTACATTAATAATTTTATTGCTAACCCTCCTGCAAACAAGAAATTGCTTTCATTCATAACTAACAATGGGCAAATATATTGAATAAAAAAATAGCCTTCTGTGATAGCTAAATCCTTATTTTAAATATTTTCTGGCTTAAAAACAATACTTCAGACCTGTATAAAAAAGGAGCTGCAATTATAAAAACCAGAAGTGGGGAAAGGTTAATTATTTCAATCGAAGAGATATTGTATTTAAAATGCAAAAACAGGAGCGCATTAAATACAATTATAATAATAAAAGTAGCAGTCAAAGCTTCAGGATGTTTGATGTATACAAAAGAATGGAATTTATAATACCGGATATAAATATATGCCACCAATCCCTGTACCAGCCTGATTAAATATAAAGAAAGGCAAACAGACCATATCCCTAAAAGATCAATAAAAATTAAATTGAATATGATGCCTGCCATAAGCGCACAAAAAGCAATAACCGGGAATATTTTTGTTTTGCTGAAAAAAAATAAGGGAATATTATATACCAGATAATGAATATAAAAAAGGAAACTCATGAATAAAGTACCTATGTAAACGTAGGAATCCGAATATTCCTTATTGATAACAAGGCGCATCACCGGAACTACAGTGGCAATACACACACATACCAAAGCCGTTGAAATAAAAATAGAGAGATAATTAATTCGTTTAACAATTTCCGGTTTAGTTCCATCGGTAAGAAGTCTGAATATTCTTGGATTGGTAGCATTACCCAAGGCATTTAGAAAAACGGGTATAACCCCGGTTACCATAACCGCGAAATTATATACACCAAAATCATGAGGTGTAAAATTTCTTTCCAGCACGAACCTGTCAATATTGGAAAATCCTGCAAACATCAACTGGTACGGAATAATTGGCAAAGAAAATTTCAATGCCATCTTCACATAACTCAATTTGAATGAGGGTTGGTACTTTTTAAAAAAGAAAAATAACAATGCTATGATAAATAATAAACTCCCGGTTGCCCTTCCTATAATTGCGCCGAGGGCGCCATTTTCATAATATATCAACCCGGTTAATGTTCCGATTACAGGAATAAAAAAGAATAGCAGGTTGACCAGGATAAATTTTTTCGTATTCTCTTCGTTACGGTAGAGTATTGCAAAAAATAAAAAAATAATATTACTAAAAGTGATGATAACCACCCAATAACCAAAGTTTGTAAACCGAAATTCTTTATTTGTAAAAACCTGCGAGAACACCCAATTGCCACCAAAAAACAAAAGGGCCATTACCAATATGGAAATTATGATCACTGATAATAACAGTGAACTTAGCAGCGCATATTTTAATTTATATTTTTTTTCATACTGGAAGTAAATTCTTGAAAAGGCACTGTCCAGGCTTAAGCTCAAAAAAAAGGTAAGAAAAGTTTGAAATAAAGTGGCCAACCCTATTAAAGCATATTCATCCGGGTTCAGGTATTTTGTATAAATGGGTGCCAGAAAAAAATTTGCTGCAACAGGAAGAAACCCAACAGCTACATATAACAATGTATTTTTAAATAAGCTCATAATTATACTTCTGGATCAGTCAAGCAGTGCCTGCCGAAGTCGCTGTAATCCCTTTCCGTCTACCCCGGCACCGATATATTTATCAATATAAGCCTGTTTGGTCTTCTGATCGGGAATAAAAAAGGAAATATTGGCAGGATCATCAATCATATCCTGGTAATTAATAACGGTACATATTTTCAGTTCTGAAATGGAAGACTGAAATTTATCGGGCCTGTCTAACATAAACATACAGCAAGGTTTAAAATAAAGGGAAGGGATTGCTAACGAGGAATTGAAAAATATGATCGCATTGGCCCCCAGGATCAGTGATTCTTTTTTATCCCCTTTTTCATAAATAATATTAGGATGCTGCAAATAGAAAGAATTACTGAAAGAATAAGGATGAAGTTTTACAATTAATTTCAGATCATTTTTAATTGCATACGCATTCATTGAGGAAAGAATGGCGTTATTTTCTTCTATACTTATTTTGTTTATATCAAATTCATTTCCTTCTATAATACTCAGCGGAGTTTCAATATACAGCAGGTATCCATCATTGCTTACCCCGGTTTCCTTAGCCATTTGAATAGCTACATTGATCTCCAGGTTTCCCAACACAATAAAATCTTCATCCCTGGCATGGTTGAGGTGCTTATAAAATCTTACATCTTCCCGGGAGAAAACAATATATTTTGAAGGCACACGTAATGATGTCCGGTTTTTTTCCAGCGCCAAAAGAGGATGCATCTTTAATTTTTGCAATTGAAACCGGGTCAATAACGGCAAGGCGTAAATGTATTTAATACCTAATGCCTTAATAATAAATTTAAAAGTAAAAAGCCAGGCACCTAGTTTATGAGTCAATGATTCTTTTAATAAATTCCTGTCATCTGTTTTAAAGTCCCTGAAATCATCAATAGATAAAGTTGCAGAACCATGCTCCATGAAATAGGTAGGAATATTTAATTTCCTGCATTGAATATTTATCGCAATTGTCTGTAGTCCATCCAGCCCCATAAAGACAACCTTGGATGGCTTTATCTGTGTAAGCAGGTCTTTTGGAGAGGAATAATCGGTATAATAAATCCTTCTGTTATTTGTAAATACTTCTTTTTCCTCATATGGATACATATAAAACAGGTATATAAATTCAAAATCAGGATTCAATGACTCAAAAAACTCTACCCAATTTCTTCTGTTGTATCCCCAACACAACAATATTGTTGGTTTTATCATACTATTAAAATTCTTAAAATAAATATGAGGCAGCCATTGATCATAACAACAACTTGCTGTAAGCCTCACATATCCTGTTTACTGCTTAAAACCTGCAACCAGTTCCTCTACGAAATTTAATAATTTATAATCCTGGTATTTTCTTCCTATAACCTGGAGGCCAAAAGGCATCTTATTATAGTTGAATAATGGGATATTGATTACAGGTAGTCCACACATTGTCCATATTAAACAGGTATCCTCCGGATCAATAGCAGTACCAAATTCTGGTGCATAACCTGCTGTGGAAAGGGTTACCAATACATCATATTCATTGAATAAGCCATCAATTTGTTCCGCTAATTCATTTTGCAATGAAATATTTTTATGATATTCATCCACAGATATTTTTTTCCCGTCATTTACTATATCATACATAACTGGACTGATTAGTGTATGATTTTCAAATTCCTTTTTAAAATAATAGGATAAGGCTTTATGATAGATTTTTTCCTGGACACTATGTGCTTTATTAAAAGTTTCCGGAAATACAGGATAACCAGTTTCCATTGCAGGATTATTTTCCAGGTCTTTGATAAATTCGGTAAATGCTGCCTTGGCATATCCTGTAAATCCTTTAGCAGATGTATGCTGGTCTGATACAATACCGATTTTCCATTTTTTATTATTTTTTTTCTGATAGCTGATATTGTCCAGGTTATTATTCACTTTCGGATAATCTAATCCCTTAACTCTCATCACATCGAACAATAATCGGCAATCATCTGTATTATTGGCAAACATTCCGATCGTATCTAAAGTATCAGTCGTTTTTAGCATTCCTGTTCTGGGTAATGTACCGAAGCTTGGCTTAAAACCATATACTCCACAATAACTTGCAGGGCGTATTATTGAACCGGCAGTTTGAGTTCCTATAGAGAGAGGAACCATGCCAGCAGCAACGGCTGCAGCTGAACCACTGGAAGAAGTACCAGGTGAATAATCCCTGTTCCAGGGATTTCTTGTTTCATTAGGTGTATGAACAGCAAATTCTGCAGTAATGGTTTTACCTGCAGTAAATCCCCCCTGGAATTTTATATTGTGCACAACCCTGGCATCATTACCAGGCGTAAAGCCCTCCCAGATAGGACTACCCATGCATGTGGGCATATCTATGGTATTGAAAATATCCTTTATACCTACCGGAACACCTAACAATTCTGAAAACTTTACAGGATGGTTTTCTAAAACATTTTCTAATTTATTCAACCATTCTGTTTCATTAAAATAAGCCCAGGCATGAATATCCGGTTCTTTTTCTTTAATTATATCAATAAAAGACTGATTCCAGGCAACGATATCAAATTCTCTTTTTTTGTATCTGTCTACAATTTCCCTTAAAGTTAAATTCTCCATTACGTTCTCTTATCAATTAAAAAAAACCACAGATTTCACATGATGAACAAGTTTTTTCATCCATTACTTTATGTCTCTGATCCGCCATTACTTTAAAAAATTCTTCTTCTGTAATTCCGGTTTTTTCCAGGTACCATTGCAAAATTTCCGGCTTTACCGGATCATGTTTTTGAATGAGGTCAAAAGCTTCCTCCCTGGTTAATAAGCCATTTCTTACATCCCTGCTCGCCTGGTCGGTTGCACGTCCAAATCCTCTTTTTAAAAATTTTGTGTAATCATGTAAGCCTGCCATTTTACATTCAACACTTTTATATCTTTTGTATGTGCCTTCAATTTTATCTTCCCTCCAGTCGAACATATCCCTTACAAATTCCATTTGGCGCTCATCATCCCAGAAAATATAATCTCCAAGATGTATCCCTTTTATTCCTACTCTTTCCACATCATCATAAGAAGGCAACACCCATGGATTAACTTCTTCAATAGTAATATCCTTCCCCACTATTTCCTCAGCATAAAATTTTGCGGATATTTTTGTAAAATAATCCCGGTCAAAATGAATAGGATTTTCATACGTTGCCCTGCCATCACTCTCTGATACAGATTCTCCCCATACCAATAACGGTATTTCGTACATCACAGCCACCTTCATAGGGAAAGCGCCAACACCAGCATGGCAATGCCAGCATGAGTCTCCGATTTTATAAAGTGATTCACGCGCCAGTTTGTTTATAGTAGCATGATTGGGAGTGAACTGTATATGATCTACATTAAAAGTTTCAATGGCAACTTTTAAATTGTGTTTACCTGTTTCTGTATACCAGTTATGACTGAAAGTAACAGCCAGGCACCGCATTTTATATACCTGGGATAATACATACAACTGGAAAATGCTGTCTTTTCCCCCACTGATAGGAACCATAACATCATAACCACTTTTACTTTTGCCTCTATTCGCTTCCAGTATCTTTCTTAATTTTTTTTCCCTGTCTACCCAGTTGATATGAATTTTCTGTTCAGATGACCTGCAGGGCTGGCAAATACCCATTTCGTCAAAATCCAGACCTTCAGCTGTAGATGGTAAACAGCACCGGGTACAATATTTTAAATCTTTAAAAAGTGGTTGTCCTTTGGTATACATTACTTTTATTTTATAAAATCCGTTTTTAATACTCCATACTCTACAATATCTACAAACTCTCCATTCTTATACATTGCTTCTTTCCTGATTCCTTCCTGTTTCATCTTCATCTTAGCTGCTAATTTCTGCATGCCTATATTTTTTGAAGAAGTACCACAATAGATCCGGTGCAGGTTAAGCCTGTCAAATCCATATTGACAGATCATTATTGAGGCTTCAGATGCAATCCCTTTTCCCCAGTAATTTTTATTGCCAAGCAAAATCGCATATTCCGCATTTCTATTGATCCAGTTTATATTTTGCAATGCAATATTGCCAATATGTTCATTATTTAAATTATCTGCAATAGCCAATACAATATTAGTGCTAAACGTTTGCAGCACGTGTTGATAATATGCTTCCATCTTTTCTTTTGTATATGGAAAAACAGCATGGGAATTAAACTCGCATACTTCAGCATCATTTAACCAGGAAACATATTCAGAAGTTAAATCACTATTTTGTAACGGCCGTAAATGAACCGTATCGCCTTTTAGAAACAAATTATTCACAACATTTTTTTATTGCTAATTCAAGTTCACTTTTATTTTTGACCAGAACACTTTTTAGAGTATGGTTTAAATAATCAGGCTGGTCACTATTTACCTGGTAACGGATAATATTTTTATTAACTGTGCTGGCTTCCAACAAATAGTTGGAATAAAATCCAATTATACAATCCACATTTTTAAAAACATCCACAGGTAAAAAATCATCATCACGGATGATTTTTATTTCACTATTTGTATTTAGAACCTTTTTTACCCGTTCGAGTGGTTGCAAAGGGTGCAATTTAAGTAATAATGTAAAGTTGTTTTCACTTAAATCCAATAATTCTTCTAATATCGTATGCTCGTTCACAAAATTAACCTGTCTTAAGCTTAAGGGATCAGGAGCGTACAAAACAATCTTCTTATTGGCAGGTATGTTCAATTTTTTATAAAATGCAGCTCTAGAGAGGGTTGGTTTTGCATATTCTCTTAAATAAAACAGGTAAGGGTTTTGAAACAAGGCTATTTTTTCAGCTGGCAGTCCATCTGCTATTGCCAATTCCCGGGCCATATCATCTAACACAAAAATAATATCGGGGTATATTAAATCATTGTTATGTGTAAAGCGTAATTTAAAATTTGTCCAGTGATCTATAAATGAATAGGTTTTGCTTTTTACATTTTTCAGAAATAATAATTCGAAGCCACCGGAACTATCCGGATGAGAAGTACCTGTAAAAACCCAGTTAACATTCGTTTGATTGATAAATTGCTGAATATCTTTTTTCTCAATTATTTCTACCTTACTGTTGAATTGTTGGTAAAATGAATAATGTTTATTGGATACCGACCTTCTTTCCCCGAAAATATTTTCTTTGTTTAAGATTTCATCTAATGCTAAACAGGCTTTAGCACCAGCAGGATCACTAAAGACAAATAAGCCGTTTCCGGAAAATATTTCCCACATTTTATTGTAGCTCGTTAATATTAGTAAATATCTTATCCATTGCATTTATCACATCCATCATATCCTCTTCCGTTAATCCCGGACGCATGTATTCAATACTGAATAATTTCTCAAAGTGCATTTGTTCTGTTACCGGGCATAGACCCTGAGAATAATCTATTTTACTGTTCAAATTATTCTGATGGCCAAATGCCCAGGCTGCTTTTTGCTGATATAATGGTGCCAGGTAAAGTGGTTTTACATACCCACAACTGATAAGTGGTGCTGTTTCTCTTAAGATCGCAGAAGGTATTTCTGCCTTCAAAGCATCTACAAATACATTGCGATGAACCCCTGTAATTGCTGAATCATAAAATATAGGATACTGGTAATAGCAATGTACATTGCCTGCCGGCTGAGGTGTTTGAATTTTTAATGCAGGAAACGCTTTTATTTTTTCATCAAGAAAAGAAGTATTCTGCAGGCGTTGACCTAACAGGGAAGGTAATTTTTTTAATTGTTCAATTCCGATCGCACATTCAATTTCTGTCATCCGGTAATTGTATCCTATTAAATTAGTAAGGTCTTTTACTTCTTTGGGGCCTGTAATATTTTCTGCATGATTCCTTATCATCTGGCATCTGAAAGCCAGGTCATCATTTTCTGTAACTATTACGCCACCTTCCCCGGTATGGATGTGTTTATGATAATTGAGACTGAATACACTCAGGTCTCCAAAACTGCCGACATATTTGCCTTTGTATTTCCCCATAGGTGCCTGCGCACAATCTTCTATAACTTTTAAATTATTTTTTTTAGCTAATGCCATTATTGCATCCATATCTGCGGGATGACCCATGATATGAACAATCAGGATCGCTTTTGTTCTTGGTGTTATGCATTTTTCAATACTTCCAGCACTCATACATAACGTATTTGCATCAATATCTGCAAAAACCGGTATACCTCCGTAAACCAACGGTGCTATGGCGCTGGCACTCATACTGTAAGGCGATACAATTACTTCATCTCCGGGTTGTATGCCCAGGGCTCCAATAGCAGTAAACAATCCTGAAGTATTGGAATTTACTGTAATTGCATGTTTGAATCCAAAATGCCTGCACCAGTCCTCTTCAAATTTTCTAACAGTAGGGCCACCAAAAAAATCATGATGCCATGCACCCAGGTATTGTGATAAATTCCCACTATCCAGCACTTTCATTACCGCATCTTTCTCTTCCTGGCCGATTGTATTGTAGGCGGGAAAAAGTTTTGTTCGTACAGGCGTTCCGCCTTTTAAAGCCAATTTTGCCATTATAAATTTTGTATTATTTGTAAAATATTTCTGTTCATTTTCACTGACGAAATAAAGTTATCATGTTGCCTGTCTTCAAAAACTTCCACTACATGCTGATATACATATTTCATATTTTCAGTTAAAAGAGAATCTTCATTTTCTATCTGCTCTCTTTGCAACGGCTGATAATACCTGTCAGTCGGAACAGCAGAATGATAAGTGATCTTATTTCCATTATCACTTATATGTATTTTCTTATCCTTGAAAAACATTTCTATCTCAAAATAACTGTAACGTGCATGCGCCAGACCAATTACTGAAACAGGTATTTTATTATAAGCACACGTAAACGACAGGGTGGGATCATCATTGAATTCATCAAAAACACTTTGTGAAACATTGATATTTTCAAAACTATGAGCGCCAAAAATAAAAGACATCAGGTCTGCCGCATGTGAAAAATTATTCATCAACCCCCGTTGGTATTTAACAACAACGTGAGTTGGATTAGCTCCCAGGCTTATAATATTTTCTTTAAGCTGACTATATGCCGGTAAAAAACGCCTGAAATAATTTACCACTATTTTAGTCTTGTGGCTATTGTATAGTTTTTCAAGTTCCATCAATTCATCTGCTGTTTTCGCAACTGGCTTTTCACAGATGATCAACGGAACGTTCGCCCTGAAAGATTCCATAAGCCAATATAAATGAGTATCAGTAGGACTTGCAATTACAACCCACTGAAATTCTGATAAACATATATCCGTTTTTTGCGGGATACAGGTAAAGCCATATTTTTCAGCTACTTTTTTTGACAAAGTTATATCCTCATCATACACACTTACTGTAACCGAAGGCAGCATGCTTAATGCTTTACAATGCGTTTTAATTTCTTCAGTCTGAAAATCATACAGTGCACCTATATTTCCACAACCGATGACCAGGACATTCATGCGGGATTTATTTTTTGTAACATCGAATATTTAATTTCAGCTAACCTCCAGTCTTCTTCATTATCAATATCCTGAACTTCTTCTTCTGATGTTATAATTGGTAAAGTATTATCCGCAAAAAGCTTCATCTGGCTCAACAAACTCTGTGTATTCATACAATAAAACTGGCCGCAATCATGATAAACAGGAGTCAGGTCCTGGGATCTTGCAAAATAATTTTCAGGCCAGTTCATTACAATTTTACCTTCCTCAATTTTTAATGACCTCTGTATAGGATAACTATACCTTACAACGGGCAGCACACAATCCACTTTATTTTCTGACAACATCTGCATTCCATTTTTTAATTTGGTTGCATTTACAAATGGTGCAGTTGGATAAATACAACATAAAGAATCAAAGTTCATTCCCCGGTTCCGGTATTCTATTATTACTTCTTTTATAACATCTGCAGTAGTAGAATAATCATCGGAATTTTCCGGAGATCTCAGGAAAGGAACTTTGGCACCCAGGCTTTCTGCGATCTTTGCTATTTCATCATCATCTGTTGAAACCATAATTTCATTAAAACAACCGGCGTTGATAGCTGCTTCAATTGAATAGGCGATGATAGGCCTGCCCAGGAAATCTTTAATATTCTTACGGGGTATTCGTTTGCTGCCGCCACGGGCAGTAATAATTGCAATTGAATTATTCATTACACATAGTCGCTTTTAAGTAGAGATATAATAATTGAATCATGATATTTACCATCTTCAAAACAATTGTCCCTTAACACAGCATCCTGTTTGAAATCAAAATCACTGGTAAAAAATTTTATTTTTTTACTGTCATAAGAGTATAATTCCATCCATATCTTATTTAAATTAAGATTATTGAATCCATACTCTATTAACAGCTTCACAGCATCATGCGCATATCCATTATCGTCTATATACCAATCATCTTTACCAATGTAAAAAGAAAAATCAGCTGAGCGGATTATCCAGTTTACATACAAAAGGCCTGCTGCACCTATAGGCTCATTACTTACCAGGTCTACCACCGTAAACATAAAATCATTTGCATTGGCAGAGGTTTTATTGAACCATTGTTCCTGGTTGAACATATTCAATTCCCTCACTTCCCTGAAATTTCGCCGGAAGGAAGTTTTATTTCTCCAATCCCTTAAATAAGTAAGATCTTCTTTCTCTACCGCCCGTAAGCCTGTTTTTTTTCCAATTAACATAGTACATTATTTTATATCCTGCCAGGCAAGATGTTTACCTTGTTCCAGATCAGTAACAATCATTTTACCAATCACTTTTTCTAATTCATATGGCTTGATACCACCTTCCGGAATAGGCCTTAATGCTTCCAGATCATTTTCAGTTATAATATGCCCCTTTGCCAGGTTTTTCGTAGCTCTTAAACATCTCTGCTGAACCACCAATGATTGCTTTTCATTTTCTTCAACTCTTTTGAAACCATCCCCTAAAGCACTATGCAGTTCATACCCGCCCTTCACCATAGCTTTCCAGGTTTCAGGGTTCATTGCAAATTTATGATCAGGTCCTTCATTTGCATTGTCATCCGTAAAGTGTTTTTCAAATACAACTGCTCCTAAAGCAATAGATCCTAATACAGTTGAATGGCCTAAAGTATGATCGCTTAACCCTAATACAACAGAAGGATATTTTTGCTGGTAGGTTTTTAAAACATTAAGATTTACATATTTAATTTTGCTTTCTTCAATTGTATAATTGGTATTGCATTGCATCAATACGATCTCATTGGTATATTTTCCTATTGCTTCCATTGCTCTTTCCACATCAGGCATTTCTGATGCTCCTGTTGCCAGGAAAACAGGTTTGCCTTTTTTGGCTATGTATTCGATTATTTCAATCCAGGTTATATCACCAGACCCTATTTTATAAACATCAACAAATGGATCTACATGATCTACAGAGTCAATATCATAAGGACTGGTAAAATAATCAATGCCTACTTCATTGCATTTGTCTTTTAGCTTTGATGTCCAATCCATTGAAATGCTGGCATCTTCGTAAATTTCAAAGACAGATTTTTTCCAACTGGCCTGGTGCGTTAACTGTCCGCCTAAATTTTCAAAACCGTATTTACTCACAATTTTATTTGCCTTAAAGTTTTGAAATTTTGCGGCATCTGCCCCAGACTCTTTGGCCAGTTCAATAAGTTTATAAGCATTTTCCAGGCTACCATTGTGATTGGCTCCTATATCTGCTATAAAATATAAAGGTTGTGTTTTACCTATTATTTTGTTGCCAATTTTAATTGTATTCATGAAATGATTTTTTATAATCCTGGTACATTAATTCTATTCCCTCATTGATAGAAAAGGAAAATTTCAGTTGTGATTCTAAATTGCAGGTGTTGAGTGTTGTGTTCCTGGGCCGGTTCTTTAATGCTTCAATATCAGAAACAGAGTTTTTTGTTATAAGTTCTTTTTTGAAATTAAAAACTTCCGCTATTTTAATTAAAAAATCATATTTACTTATATGTTCCTGAGTTCCCAGATTAAGAATTCCCTGGTACAGAGAATTGAAAAAATACGGAAGCAGACCCGCAACCTGTCCTGTATACAATGGGTTAAAAAAAACATCCCTGAACCCCATAATGCTTTCATTGTTTTTTTCTAAACGTGTGATAGCCCATTCTGCTAATGATGATTTCATGGGTTTTACAAAACCATAGATATTAGTCCTTAAAATTAACGCATTCGAATTGTTTTGCAAGATGGCCTGCTCTCCTAAAAGCTTGGTTTGTGCGTAGTAATTAATTGGTTTTGTCGTGTCGGATTCTTTATAATTTCCCTGAATCCCATCATAAACACTATCAGTAGAGATATAAATTATGCGTGCATGTGGATTATGTAATGCCAGTGTTTTAGAAGTTTCAACATGCAATGAAAATGCCTTTTCTTTATTGTTCTCACAATCCGTTATATTAACATTTGCAGCACAATGGATTATTATATCTGGAGAAATATCGTTTAAGTTATTCTTTAAATCCTCCTGGTTGGTTAAATCAAGATAGTAATAAACAATATTCGGAATTTCATAGGTTTTAGATCTTGCTAATCCGAATAATTTATGATCGTGGCCGTGTACTAATGATGATGCTATTTTATTGCCTAGCATACCATTGATACCGGTGATTAAAATTTTCACGCCTATACAGGTTTAAAATTTTGATCAATGTTTTCTATGATCAGTTTACGTAATTCTTCAGCACTTACCCATTCAGAATTTTCTCCGGAACTATAATTAAATCCCTGGGCAACTTTTACGGCCTTGAACTGAGCAATATATTTATCCAAATTCCAATGAGGTATATTGGGAAGGATTACATAATATTTACCCAGGTCATATGTAGTAAATGAATCTGAGCTGGTGATCATTTCCTCATGCACTTTTTCGCCTGGACGTATACCGATTATTTCGTGTGTGCAATTGGGTGCTATGGCTTTGGCTACTTCTGTGATTTTATAAGAAGGAATTTTAGGAACAAACAATTCTCCGCCCCAGGCAGTTTCGAGCGCATTCATTACCATTTCAACACCATCTTTCAGTGAAATATTAAAACGGGTCATGTTAGGGTCAGTTATAGGTATCACACCTTCATCGCGTTTCTTTAAAAAGAAAGGAATTACTGATCCGTTTGATCCCATAACATTGCCATACCTTACTACAGAGAATATGATATCCTTATCTCCCCGGATATTATTTGCAGCAATAAATAATTTGTCTGATGCCAGCTTGGTAGCACCATACAAATTGATAGGAGCACATGCCTTATCTGTAGAGAGTGCAACAACTTTCTGCACGCTTGTTTCCAGGGATGCCCTGATCACATTTTCAGCTCCCCCGATATTTGTTTTTACACATTCATCAGGATTGTATTCAGCAATATGCACATGCTTCATTGCAGCAGCATGGATCACATAATCAATACCTTCAAAAGCTCTTTTCAAACGAACATAGTCCCTTACATCGCCTATAAAAAAACGAATAGCCCCATATTTATTCTCGGGAAATTCCTGTGCCATCAGGTACTGCTTCTGCTCATCCCTGGAATATATCACCAGTCTTTTGACTCCCGGCCATCTCTTAAAAATTGTTTTTGTAAATTCCTTTCCAAAAGATCCTGTACCTCCGGTTATCAAAACCGATTTCCCATTTAGATCTAACGACATAATAACATTGATATTAATTAATAAATTGCTTACCCTCACTCATGTAGTTGATTTGGGGTGGCAAAGGTATGAAATCCTCCCTGTTGTTACAACCTCTTGCTGGATACGTATAGATTATGGAGTGGAATACTTTATCGACCCGAAAAAGCCAGGTGAAAATATTGTTTGATGTCACTGATATTGAACTGAGCCGCACGTGCAGAGGCTTTTTCAGCGTATTGCCGGCGTAAATTCTCATCCTCGTACATTCTTTTCATTGCTGCTGCAAGTGTGGTAATATCATTTATCGGGGTAAGTATACCAAACTCACCAATTTCATAATGATTAACCGCCTGGTGGTGAATATCAGAGTCAGGGGCCAGCATTTCCCGGGGCCCCGATGTACAATCAGTGGATATAACCGGTTTTCCTAATGCCAATGCTTCCAGCAGAACATTCGGAAACCCTTCCACATCTGATGTGAGCACAAAACAATCGCTACGGCTTACATATTTAAATGGATTTTTATCAAACCCGCAGAATATCACGCTTTCTTCAATGCCGAGATCTTTTACTTTCTGCTTACATATTTCTTCTTCTGTACCTCCCCCCACAATAACCAGCCGGCAGGGAAGTTTTCTTAAAATAAAAAAAGCCTGGATAAGTAATAAATGATTTTTTTCTTTTCTGAAACCTCCAACTGAAATAAAATAAAAAATTCCTTTATCAAAAACAAAGGAAGTAGGTTCTTTACTTTGTGCTGTAACAAAATCAATATCAATCGGATTATAGATAACCCGAGAAGGTGTTTTTATTTTCAGGTTTTTTACAAGATCCGCCTGCATTACATATGAATTGGTAAGTACCAGGTCAGCATTCTGGTAAGCATATTTTATAATCATCCGGGTTGCCATCCTTAATATCCAGTTGTAACCCTGGAGTATGGCCGACTGATGAGTTCTCTCACACATGATCACAAAACCCTTATATCCAAAACGGGTTTTCATAAGGGAAGTAATGTAACAGGGCCGGTATAAAAAAGCCACCGTTGTTGGAATATCATTTTTCCTGCAATATTCAGTGATCTTACGTGCCAGGGGAGCGGCTTTCACAAACATTCTTAGTTTACTTTCAAAGACTGGTTGCTTCAGATCAAGTATTTTAATTACTGCCGGAATATCATACTCTACAATATTGGCATACATGGCAAGATGTATCTCAAAATCCTTGTATAAGTTTTGAAGAAGTAAAGAAACAACTCTCTCGGATCCTCCCGTTTGAAGCGTATTTATAAAGATCAGTAACCTAGGTTTCATCTAAAACGTGCTATTATTCTAAAATCTGAACGGTAAATATCAATATTTTTTCTTTACACTATATAATTTTGAAAACAACTCCTCTACAGATCCGATCATATTATTAATAGAAAATCGACTGAGTGCAGATTGGCTGATATTTTTTCTATTAAAAAGATAAGTAGTGGCTATTAGTATTTTTCTGCGAAAATCTGCTTCATCATTGGCCAAAAATCCATTGTCGCCATCAACAATTATTTCCTTTATCCCTCCGGGCACTTTCATAGCTACTACCGGGATGCCGATTGCATTGGCTTCAATAACCGAATTAGGAAAACCTTCATACAATGAAGTCATCAGGTAGAGCTGGCTGTTTTCTTTCCCCCTGAACGGATCATTGACCTGGCCGGTAAATTCTACTTTATCTGCAATGGCAAGTTCCTTTGCCAGCTGTTGAAGATTGGTGAGTTCAGGGCCTTTTCCTATGATTGAATATTTAAAGGGAATATTTAATGTAGAAACAATTTGTAAGGATTTGTTTAAACCTTTTTCCGGCGATAACCTGGCTACCGTGATAAAATTATTAGCCTCAACAGGGCCCGCATAAAATGCAAGAGAGGGATCTACACCATTGTAAATAACAGAAGTTTTATGCAGTGGTACTGAATAATTTTTTACAAGATCCTGCTGCATGAAAGCAGACTGGCAAATGATGTGATCGAGCTTTTTGTAAAATAGTTTTAAAAGAAAGCCATAAATAGCAGGATATCTCGCATATTTTGAGTTAACACTCACCACACTTGTTTCCCTGGCCACCCATATGATACGGGGAAAAAGAAATTTAAATGCCGCTACATATAAGTTAAGATGATTTGCAGTAGTAAAAACGATATCCGGTTTAGTTTTCGTGATACATTCCCTGAGTTTGAAAAAAGAACCCCTTACCCCACTTGCTGCCAGGTCAGTTATTTCAATGTTAGGATTTGAAATGCTATAAAAAGGATCACTATTGTTTATAACGGCAAGGTGTACCTGCAGAATGCGGTTGCTTATATGATTGCAGAATAATGAAACAAAGCGCTCAGCCCCTCCACCCTCCATCGTTGGAGTGATAACCAGTACTTTTATTTTTTTTCCAGGAGTAGCACTCACAGGTCAGTTTTTGTCATTATGAATTGCAATAAAATCATCATGCCCTGCAAGGTTTTTATTATAACCACCTGTATGTTTTACCTGGTAACCCAGGGAACCCAGTAAGTCGAGGCATTTATTTTTAATTCCCGGCAGATGGCTGTCATGCGTGGCCAGCAAAATATTGGGTTTACATGATCGTAAAGTATTTACTGCACCATTCAACACCTCTAATTCGGCGCCCTCCACATCTATTTTTAAAACATCCGGATTTAAAAAGCCTTTAGCTACAAGTGTATCAATTGAAAAACTTTTGATACGTATCATTTCAGCAGGTTTTAACCCTGACTGGTCTTTCATATAACTATTTCCCTCTACTGAAATTTTAGTATCGGAAAAAATAACTTCTTTTTCTTTATCAGACACAGCGTACGGTTGAATGCTGATCACTCCTTTATTTACCCTGCTTTTATTCAACTCAAGGTGTTCATTAAAAATTTGGAGGTTTATGGGTGAGGGTTCAAAACTATAAATTGCTCCCTTGGTTATTTTCTGTTGTGCAAGAAAAGAATAATAACCCACATGAGCACCCAAGTCATACAATACCGAATCGGGTTGAAGCCATGATAAAAAAGTTTCCACTACTATTGGATCTTCATACGTTCCGGTGAGATAATCATAATTAGTTACCGTACTCCACAGGTAGCCTTTTAAGGGCGGGGAAATTACAGGCATATATTTTTTTCCTAAAATATACCGGTTGAACTTTATAAAATTAAAATGTAAAAACTTATTTTTTGGCATCCGGAATTAAATTAATCAACAGGTATTATCCGGTTATTTTCCAGAAAATATTTTGTATTGGATATATTACAAACGGCGCTGTTAAAAGAGCTGAAATCAAGAGTGGCCCCGGCTTTACTTACCCATCCTTTTTGCTGCGCCGGGTTACCTGTTAATAACGCATAGGGTAAAACGCTTTTTGTTACCACTGCACCTGCGCCAATGATCGCATACTCCCCAATTTCTAAACCACATAATATGGTACTATTCGCACCTATGGTTGCCCCTTTTTTAATATGTGTCATCCGGAATTCTGTTTTCCTTTCAATAAAACTCCTGGGATTGATCACATTGGTAAAAACTGCTGAAGGCCCTATAAAAACATCGTCTTCAATTGTTACCCCGTTATAAAGTGAAACATTATTCTGGATCTTAACTCCGTTACCAACAGTTACATTATTATCAATAAAAACATTTTGCCCGATAATGCAATCACTACCGATCCTGGCTTGTGGCATAATATGACAAAAATGCCAGATCCGGGTGCCACTACCGATGAGGGCACCTTCGTCAATTACCGCAGTTGTATGATTATAATAGTCTGGCACTTGTTGCATAAAGTTAATACAGTATAAGTGAGTGACACAACAAAAGATGGGGTATATGCTGCTGCTGGTTACAAAATTATTTTTAATCTGTAATACCATTTCACTGTTGTCCGGTATAAGTTAGCCTCTTTCTTTAAAACACAATCCCAGAGCCTTTCAAAAAGAAATTTGTTTTAGGATAGGTTTTATTTTATTCCTCTTTTGATTCCTCACCCCAACCCATCTCCTAAGGAGAGGGACTAAATCATCACAATTCATAACTCATAATTCTTAACTCCAAAGCTTTCGGGACAAGGCTTCATAATAATTTAAAATATCCGGTTACTAATTCCGCTTCCATTTTCTTAACGGATTTTTTATGAGGCCGGATGAACAGCCTTTTAACCGGACAGTATTGATACCATTTTATTAAAATATTCATAGAAAGATTTCAAACCTTTCCTCTATAAGCATGTCACTAATCGCTAACAAAGTATCTTTGTATTTATGCATTACGCTTCAGTAGAAAATATCAGTAAATCATTCGGTATAAGAACTCTTTTTAAAAACATCAGTATTAATATTGAGGAAGGGGATAAAATAGCGCTTGTTGCACGTAATGGCAGCGGCAAAAGTACTTTGATGAAAATTATTGCCGGGCTGGATACAGCAGACTCCGGGATCGTATGGGTGCATAAAGACATTAAAACAGTAATGTTGCAACAAGACAATGATTTTGATCCTGAAAAAACCATCTGGGATAATTTACTGAGGCTGGATAACCCGGTTGTAAAAGTTGTGAAAGAGTATGAACAATTTTTGGAAAAAGGAGAAGAAGATCATGATAAGTTAGGAGACCTGATGGCCAGCTTAGATGATATGAATGCGTGGAATTTTGAAAGTGATCTTCAACAAATACTCGGCAAACTGAACCTGCATCACCTGAATGAAAAAGTGGGTAACCTAAGTGGTGGCCAGAAAAAAAGAGTGGCACTTGCCCAGTCACTGATAGAAGCCCAGTTGCATGAAGGCAGATGCCTGCTTATAATGGATGAACCTACCAACCACCTGGATGTTTCCATGATAGAATGGCTGGAAGAATACCTGGGAGCAAAAAAGATTACCCTTTTACTGGTTACGCATGACCGTTATTTCCTGGATGCTGTTTGCAACGAGATAATAGAGATCGATGATGAAAAAGTGTATGTGTACAGGGGAGATTATGATTATTACCTGGAGCAGAAAAGTATGCGCCTGGAAGTGCAGCAAAGTGAACTGCAGAAAGATAAAAATATATTTAGAAAAGAGCTGGAGTGGATGCGGAAACAACCTAAGGCAAGAACAACTAAAAGTAAAAGCCGCCAGGATGCTTTTGCAGAAGTAGAGGACAGGGTTAAACTTCAAAAAGATGTAGCAGAAGTTAGCCTGCAGGTTAAAATGACGCGACTGGGCGGCAAGATACTTGAATTGAAAAAAGTAAATAAAAGTTTTGGTGACCTTACCATCATGAAAGGTTTTGATTATACATTTAAAAGAGGAGAACGGATCGGTGTGGTAGGCAAAAATGGAGTGGGCAAATCTACTTTTTTAAAAATTGCCTTACAGCTTGAACCACCTGACAGTGGCAAGATTAATCATGGAGACACAGTAGTGTTCGGCAATTTCAGCCAGGATGGATTGCAATATAAAGAAGACAAACGTGCCATTGAATATGTAAAAAGCATGGCAGAATTTTTTCCACTCAATGATGGCAGCAAGATATCTGCCAGCCAGTTCATGGAAAAATTTGGTTTCACTGCTGAACAACAATTTACTCTGTTGAGCAAATTAAGCGGAGGTGAAAAAAGAAGATTGCACTTAATGAGCATTTTGTTCTTAAACCCTAACTTCCTTGTATTGGATGAACCTACCAACGACCTGGATCTTCAAACCTTACGCACCCTTGAAGAATTTTTACTGGATTACCCGGGCTGTATATTAATTGTAAGTCATGACCGTTATTTTATGGACAGGATGGTGGATCATTTGTTTGCCTTTGAAAGCAATGGAGTAATAAGGGATTTCCCGGGAAATTACACTCAATACAGGGAAGCTGCAGAAAAAGGTTTACTCTCTGATAAAGTACAGCAGATCATGAAGCCGGAAGAAGAGGTAAAAGTTACGGATCAACGTATAACTACCGGTAACGGTAATACGATAGTTACTTCAAAAAAACTTTCTTTTAAAGAAAAATCTGAACTGGAAAAACTGGATAAGGAAATGCCCTTACTGATAAAAGAAAAATTATTACTGGAAGAAAAGATGAGCACTAACCTTCCTTATGAAGAACTTCAAAAAGCCTCAGACCGGGTAAGCCAGATCATAAAAGAACTGGATGAACAGGAAATGCGCTGGCTGGAATTAAGCGAAAAACACTAACCCTGGGTTTAATCCCAGGCTAGTATTGAGCCCCATTAATAGCCCGGGGCTTAAGCCCCGGGCTATTGTAAGCTCCGGGTTATTTATATGCCCTGGGTTTAAACCCAGGGCTGTTAATAATCAAAATTGAAAATAAATAAATGAGTTACTGCTTTCCTGGCTTAAAATAAGCAACATCATCATAAACGACCACACGATCCCTAATAACCACCAGGGCATTTTTGCAGCTACATTCAATACACGTGTATTACGCATCTTCCAATGAAATAAAAGCATTGCACTGATGATAACTGTAATTTTTATTATTGCCAGGTATGATAAGAGTGATAAACTACCGGATACATTGCTGAACATGGAAGTAAGTATTCTTCCTGCTGTTGAAAAATCAGGAGCCCGGAAAAATACCCAGGTAACATTAATAAAAAAGAAAGTGAGAAGAGCAAGTGCAAAATTTGAGGAAGGGACGGATTTTAAAAACCGGGGCGCTGAAAGCCCTTTTATGGTAACGTAAGCCTGGTTTTGCTCAGGAGTTGCTAACACAAATCTCTTCCTGTAATCCTGAATTAATTTCTCCACACATAAATAAAGTCCATGCAAGGCACCCCATACTACAAACGTCCAGTTAGCGCCATGCCATAAACCACCGAGCAACATTGTTATCATCAGGTTGATATAAGTTTTAAACTTGCCATACCGGTTGCCTCCCAGCGGAATGTACAGGTAATCCCTCAGCCAGGCTGATAAAGTGATGTGCCATCTTCGCCAGAAATCAGAAAAGCCTACAGCAGCATAGGGATAAAGGAAATTTTCAGGTAAAACAAAACCCAGGCACAACGCCACCCCTACTGCGCAGGTTGAGTAACCGGCAAAATCAAAAAATATCTGTCCTGAAAAAGCCAGTACTCCCATCCAGGAATCCAGTATTTGTAAATATGCTTTTGAACTAAATACGCTATCTACTGAAGCAGCAAGCATGCTATCTGCCAGAACTACCTTCATAAAAAGACCCAGAGTTACTAAAAATAATCCCTGCATCAGTTGTTTTTGATTTGCGGTTCTTGGTGTTTCAAACTGGGGAACCAGTTGAGGCGGACGTACTATAGGCCCTGCAACAAGGTGAGGAAAAAAGGTTACGAACAAAGAAAAATCAAGTAATGATTTTACTGGCTCGCTGCGTCGTTTGTACATATCTATTGTATAGCACAACGTTGTAAAAGTGTAAAAGGAAATTCCGGCGGGCAGAATAATATTTGGTTTTGCAGGATGATAATCAACTCCTATCGCATTCATCAGAACAACAAAATTATCAAGTAAGAAAGTACCATACTTGAAAAAACACAGCATTCCCAGGTTGCCGATCAGGCTGATAACCAATAAAACTTTTCTCCTGGATTTATTATCCTGGTTATACAATGCGCGCCCCACATAATAATCAACTATTGTAGAAAGCCAAAGCAAAAAAATGAAAGGTGGATTCCAGGCAGCGTAAAATATATAACTGGCTAATAGGAGATTTATTTTTTTCACTTTCCAGGGAAAGGGAAGATTATGCAATACCAGCATAATTATAAAAAATGCAATAAAGGTGTAGGAATTAAAAAGCATGTGTTGAGTTTTGGTATTTAATTTTTATAAATTTTTTCTTTTATCATCGAACGCCTTGTCTTTTTTTTTGGATATCGATAAAGCCATTAGTAAATGCTATTTTCTCTGCCGCAACAAAATTTATATCCCCCTTTTTTAAAATGTTTTGATTCCATTTAAAGGGATTTTTGAATAGCCGGGAATATCCAATGCTGTTCAGTTGCCAGTGTCTTTATCAGATGTGTTGTATATAACACAGCATCAGATTTACTAAGATGTGAAAATTCCGGGCACTGGAAATGAGCTGTTTCTTTATAATCCAAAAAATGAATACCGGGAGTATTGGTAAATTTTAATAATTGTTCCCAATATATCTTCCTGGGAAAGCCCTTTTCTTCGAGCATTAAAAATGGGCCGCTGGAAGGAGTGCGAACAAATAAAACAGATCCCCCTCTTCCTTTAATTTTATCTATGGAAATTTTCACATTAGATAAAATATTGAGAAGTGTATCTCCCGTTGGCGGTGGTTCCCGCCGGCCACCCCCCATATTTTTCCAGATCATTTTTACCCGGTTCTGTAAATTGCTGTCAGCCAAAAATTCAGGAGTCATGTATGATTGCCTGTCAGCATTTACCCTGTTAAATTCCAGGGGAAAATCAGGCATAGAAAATACTCCCTGTCGCTGCGGTAATTTTATTTTATCCATTAGTGCTGCGAGGGAAAAGGCATCTTTATCCAAAAAAACCAGGTTGGACTCTAGTTGTTTATTCAGTAAAAAACTGCTTTTCTGCGCGGGGGTATGGTTGCTTTTATAAAATTCCAGGTTTGCTGTCACCTCACTTTGCCTGCCGGGTGATTCAGAAAAAAACAACCCTTCAGTTACATCTATGATCAGTCTTCCTTTAAATTTTTCATCATTGCCAAGTTGTTGGAGAATAGGGCGTGAGTTTGTTCCTTCCATTGCAAGTTGAACAGGTTTTTCGCCGGTTATTTTTTTCCAGGTTTCTGTATCAAGGTCATATTTTATCCTGGAAGATCCAATAAACACCGTTGTATTGGAATTGTATACCTTATCTCTTTTGTTAGCCCATAAAGCGGAACCATCGTCATAAGAAATTTTATGTCCTTTATCCCTGAGGGACCATTCCCAGCTTATTATTGCCACAACTACTATAAATAGCATGAGCGCTGCCGATTTTAAAAAATGATCTTTGTTCATATTATTTTTAAGCCCTTTAATTCAGTGAACTATTTTTAAATTGACGAAAGATATAATATATTAAAAATTAATACAAGCATTAAATAAAATAAATTGAAAAGGAAAGGAGTAACTGGTATTTTACATTTTGAATTTTAAATCACTATACAGCTTTGTTCCGAAAGCTTTGGAGAGATTAGATCATTTATTGGATCTCGTTTTCTTTTTATTATGTTCACGCTTCGTTCTTCGACTGGCTCAGGATGACAGCATTTTTCGCATAATCTGTAAAAAAATAATATCTTCAGCACCAATGTCATCAGCGCGTTTTTATTCTTTAGATGTTTTTCGTGGTGCTACTGTAGCACTTATGATACTGGTAAATAACCCGGGAAGCTGGAGTAATATTTATCCGCCGCTGCAACATGCCTCCTGGCATGGGGTTACACCAACAGACCTGGTATTCCCTTTTTTTTTATTTGCTGTGGGAAACGCAATGGCTTTTGTAATTCCCAGGCTGGAAGCTGCAGGGCCTGCTGTATTCTGGAAAAAAGTTCTTAAAAGGTCATTGCTTATATTTATCATCGGTATATTGTTGAACTGGTTTCCTTTTATAAAATATGATGCATCCGGAGAGCTTGTTGCTAAACCCTTTTCGCAGCTTCGTGTGCTGGGCGTGTTGCAAAGAATAGCTATTTGTTATTTTTTTGCATCCCTTATCATTTATTATTTAAAGATCCGGGGGGCTTTCGTTTTCAGTTGTTTCCTTTTACTGGCCTATTGGTTTCTATGTGTGGCCGCTAACCCCGCAGATCCATATAGTTTACATGGCTGGTTTGGCACAGCAACAGATATTAAAATTCTGGGTGAAAAACATATGTATCATGGAGAAGGCATAGCGTTTGACCCGGAAGGTTTGATGAGTGTTTTTGCAGCAATTGTTCAGGTAATTTTCGGATACATCGCCGGGCATTATATTCTTACAAAAGGGAAAACCCCGGACATGGTAAATGGTTTATTTGTTGCGGGTTGTGTATTGGTGTTAACAGGGTTCTTCTGGGATATTTCCTTTCCAATAAATAAAAAGATATGGACAAGTAGTTATACCGTTTATACCACCGGCCTTGCTTTGCTTGTATTAAGTGTAATGATGTATATCATAGAATTCAAAAATTTTAAAGGTGCATGGAGCCGTTTTTTTGATGTGTTCGGGAAGAATGCACTTTTTATTTTTGTTTTAAGTGGTGTGTTCCCAAGGTTAATGGGGTTAATAAGAATTGATGGGGAAGGCACAAAAAAATTATCACCCTTATCCTGGTTCTACGAAAATCTTTGCAAACCTTTATTCCAGGATCCACGCAATGCATCACTGCTTTATGCCCTTTGCTTTATTACTTTCATGTGGTTGCTGGCCTGGTGGCTCGATAAAAAGAAAATATATATCAAAGTTTAAATTACGGAGATAAGGTCAGCTCAACTCTTAGAATTTCCGGGATCAACCGGCAAGAGAATATTGAAAGCTGCACCCTCCTGCACTACTGACTCTGCAAATATTTCACCCTGGTGGGTATGTAAGATCTTTCTGCAAAGCGCCAGCCCTATACCGGATCCTGCATAAGAACGGTTATTCAACCTTTGAAAAATATTGAATATTTTTTTATCATACTGCTGGTCGAAACCTATGCCATTATCTCTGAAAACAATTTTAATATATTGCAGGGATTTGTTCAGGTTATATTTATTTAATTCAGCAGCAGACGGTTTTAAAACCTTTATTTTGATCTCAAGTGGTATATTTTCTTTTGAGAATTTTAATGAATTACTCATAAGATTAAAGAAAAGCTGGTTCATCTGAATAGGGATAGCTTCTATTTCAGGCAGGGGATCTTTGTCAATAATGACATGTTTCAAAGCAATCTCAATTTCCAGGTCTTCTAAAACTTTATCTAATATTTCATCCAGCTTAACCTGTTCATAAGAAACATCTGTCTGAGAAAGTTTTGAAAAAATCAATATGTCATTTATCAAAGTGCTCATTCTTTCTGAAGATGAAATGATCTTATGCAGGTAAGTGTTTTCTTTTTCTGATAATTTATTTTTTACATTATCAAGCATAGTAGCAAAAGTTCTGATCTTGCGCAAAGGTTCCTGCAGATCATGACTGGCCACATAAGCGAACTGTTCCAGTTCTGCATTTGATTTCTGAAGCAACTGGTTTGCTTCACTAAGTTCCTGGGTGCGGTCTGCTACTTCTTTTGCTAACTTTTCCTCAAATAATTTCTGATCATGAATGTCTGTACTGGTGCCCACCCATAATATTATTTTTCCATTACTGTCCAACTGCGGAATAGCACGGCTAAGCTGCCACCTGTACACTCCATCATTTCTTAAGAAACGGTGATGTAAGGAAAAGTGTTCTCCTGTTTCAACCGAATGTGTCCATTTACCAATATTTTCTTTGTGATCATCTGGATGCACCATTTGCAACCATCCTTCATTCTGTAATTTTTTATGGCTAAATCCCGAATAATCGAAAACTGCTTTATTGAAATAATTTAAATTCCCTTCTGCGTCTGCTGTCCACACAAACTGAGCCATGGTATCAGACATGTGTTGAAACCTTTCCAGGCTAAGATTCAATTCTTCTCTTGCCTTCTTCCATTCGGTAATATCCCGTGCCACTGCAAACAAATAGGGAATACCATTCAATACAATACCACCCATATTTACATCCACCGGATATTCAGTGCCATCCTTCATTTTATGAATCGTTTCAAAATGGGGAATCTTTTCTTTTTGAGCTTTGGCAAATATTTTTTTGAACGAATCAATATCATATAAGGGATCAATATCCGGTACACGCAGCTTTAATATCTCCTCCCGGTTGTAACCCCATCTTTGCAAAGCCAGGTCGTTCAGATAAGCAAAGCTTCCATCTTCCTTCATAAGAATAAACGGATCACTTGCATTATCCGCCATAAATTTGAAACGTTTTAATTCTTCTTTATAAACCTTTTCTTCAGTGATATTCCTCTGCACACAAACCATTAGCTTTTTACCTGATACCTCTATTGCAGAAATGTGTGATTGAGTATAAAAAGTTGTTCCATCTTTTTTCTTATTATACCATTCGCCTGTCCATGAACCTGACGTGGAAACGGCCTCTATGACTTCGACCACAATCCTGATATTTTCTTCCTGCGGATATGCGTTCTGGATAGTAGCATGCTTTCCTGTCAACTCGCCGCATTCATATCCAAACATTCTATCTTCAGCGGCATTTGTAAAGAGTATATAACCCATTTCATCAGATACCGAAACCCCTTCATCCATACTCTCAAGCACCTGTGCCTGTAATACTAAAGATTCTTCAGCCAATTTCTGATGATTGATATTGGTAAAAGCACCTGCCCATTTTTCTATTTCACCTTTATCATTTTTTATTGGTTCTCCCAATACATAATGCCATTCATAATTGTTTTCCTTACTTTTCAGCCTTACTTCCCCTTTATAATGTTTACCTGTTGCAAGACTTTCTGCAAATAAGTTATTTATTTTTTCAAAGTCTTTGGGATGAACTATTTTAATCCAGGTATTCGGGCCATCTGGATCCATACCGGTAAACTCTTCCCAACTGCGCGAAGCGAATAATTGTTTACCGTTTGGATCTGTTGTCCAAACTAGTTGGGGAAGTGTATCAGCCAGCTGCCGGAATTCTCTTTCACTTCCTTCTATCTTTTTTCGGGCAAGCACTTTATCTGTTACATCAATCACCACCATCATCAGGCTTTTTATGCTATCACCTGGTTCTTTGAGCGGCTGATATAAGAAATCCACATATAAAGTTTCCTCAATGCCATTCCTGATAAGCTTTACAGCCTGTTCCTTTGCATAATGGGCCACACCAGTTTCCATTGCATTTTGTACTATCGGGGAATAAAACTCTTCTGCTTCCTTTAATACTTCCCAGTAATTTTTCGATTCAAATTCTCCTCGGTTCCTTCCTGTAATATTTAAATAAGCATCATTAACAATCTCTACTTTGAGGGGATGATCTTTAACAATACAAATTCCAACAGGTGCTTGTAAAACAAGATGGCGAAAATTCGTTTCGCTTTTTAATAAATTTTCATTTGCTTGTGTAAATTCCAATGATCCATTTACACTGCAAAAAATTCCTTCAATATTTCCGGCTTCATCGTGAAGCGGGCTCAGGGAATAGGTAAAAGATGAACTCTCCTTTTTATCATTCCGTTCAATTGAGATTGTTCCTTCACCAGCACACGCTTTATCAGATTCCAATATATCCGGAACCATGGATCCTGAAATATTATTCAGCTGTAACAATACTTTACCTGCTGCAACTCCTAAAGCTAAGGGGTGGTACTCACCCATAACTATTCTGAAAGCATCATTGTAAAGCAGGATCCTTTCGGGGCCCCAACCTATTAATACCGGTAAACTTGAATTAAGACAAATACTTATCGCAGTTTGCAGGGAATGAGGCCAATATTCTATTGGGCCAGGGAAAGTAACAGACCAATCCATGGAACGGATCAAAGTGCTCATTTCGCCACTGCTTTCCAAAAATTTAAATTGCGAAATGTTTTTATTTATCAAAAGGAAAAAAATTACATGCCAACATTGAAAGATAAATTTAAAAAAATAGTAGCATATACCTTCAGATAAATAATATTTGATTAGCTGATCAGTATCTACACCTTACCTCAACACTTCTCCAAAGAAGGGGACTAGATCATCCCAAATTCAAATTCATAATTCCTAACACCCAAGCAGGTGCAACATACAAGTTACTAATTCTACAAACTTTAGAAATAAATGTTTTTCTTCTTAACGCCTTCCGCTTCTATTTTCTTAACGAATTTCTTATGATACCGGACAAACAGCCTTTTAACCGAACCATAGTATTTTAAAACGTATAATTTTTATTGGTAAACTTTTTGTTGAAGTATACTGATATTATTATCCCATCCCTATTTTTTCATATGTCAACATTACGTGAAAAGGAAAGAATTCAAACCTTAAAACGGTATGAAATTTTAGATACACCTCCAGATAGAACATTTGACCGGATAACTTCACTGGCAGCTAAAGTTTTCAAGGTACCTATAGCTTTAATAAGCCTGGTTGATCAAGACAGAATATGGTTTAAATCACATGAAGGATTCCAGGCAGAACAGATCGAAAAAGAGCCCGGGTTTTGTTCCTCTGCAATATTATCTGATGAAATTTATATTATTGAAGATGCCAGGAATGATCCCCGTACATTTTCACATCCGTTAGTTGTAAGTGAATTTGGACTTCAGTTTTATGCAGCAGTAACTTTAAGAACAAAAAATGGTTTTAATCTCGGCACGTTTTGCATCATTGATAAAAATAAAAAAATTCTCACAGGAGTAGAGAAGGAAATACTTAAGGATTTTGCAGGTATAGCAATGGATGTAATTGAATTACAACTATCAACCCACCTGTTAAGTGAACAAAAAAATGCAAAGTTGAAGAATCAGAAAATTTCTAATTAAAAATAATTGATAATAAATAAAACGCCGGCATCTTTATCATGCCGGCGTTTATCATTTTTAACTACGGTTGGTTGTTGTAGTATGGGTTCTATGATCATCCTTGTTTTTTCCTTTCATTCCTAAGAGGCCCAGTAAACCTAATAAGCCCGCTAGTCCCCAATTACTATTATCGTCGTTGTCGTCATCATCAACATCAACTGTGCGGGTAGTGGATGTTGTGTTGTCTGTTGTTTGTGCAACAACAGGATTCGTAAAATTAAGAAAAGCGGTTAATGCAATAGCACATATTGCTTTTGAAGTTGTGTTCATGTTAAGTGTTTTTAGTTCAGAGAAATTAAAACAATCACTGTGCCTAAAATTGAAAAAAAATCCCGCAGGTAAAGCAGGATTTTTATTCTTCTTATGCAGGGATCTTCCGGGGCTTCTCTCTTTCCCAGAAACGATGCATGGCAATTGCATTAATAAAAAGCCCGGCCAGTTTGCCTGGATTATCTCCGATGACAACCCCTTCTTCTAAAACAATTTCTTTACTATTGCCTTCAGGTATTTTTTTGAAAAAATAAGTAGCCTCCAAAACCTGTAAAGCTTCCTTATCAGCTGCAATAGCTTTACAATGTTTAAATGCCTGGTTTAAGAAATGAATGGCATCAGGTTCAGCTTCCAATGTAGCTACACTACTTGTTCCCCCGGGAACGTAAACAGCATCAAAAAGTACAGAGGCCGTGGTTAAAAAACTATGATCGACGGGTATCTCTGTATCATCACTGCTAATTACGTATCCCTGGCGGGGTGCAATTACATACGCATCGGCACCCGCTGCCCTTAACGCTTCTTTCATAGAATTTAAGGCATTACCATTAACACCATCTGCCGTTAAGATTGCAACCTGCCTTGTTTTAATATTGTCTTTGATGGTATTTACCATGCTTAAAGCATCCGATTGTTTTAAAGAACTTTCCACATGTGTTGATTGAAATAAAGCCGGGTCGTCATCTGCAGGTATACTTTGATTCAGCGGACTGTCATCATCTTTTGGAATATTCAAACGCAGATTAAATGCAACACCTGCAGCTAAACCTTTATCGATCTTAACCAGTATGCGTAACATTCTTTCCCGGATTGCTATCGTTTGTACTTTACCTAATTCAAAACTCAGGGCGTCAATAATATGATTTTTTTCGGGCTCACTCTGGCTGTTAAAAAACAATGTTGCCTGGCTGTAATGATCAAAAAAGCTCTGACTTCTTTCCCTTATTTTATGTGCATCTATTTTTTCAGTATAACTAGTGAAACCGCCATCCATTTTGCCAGCCTGAAAAGGACAGCCTCCACCTAAAGTATTGGGATTGTAACTTGATTTTCCTTTATTGATCGTTTGACGGCTGAGCCCATCGCGTTGATTATTGTGTACCGGTATTACAGGGCGGTTAATAGGGATCTCATGAAAATTCGGTCCGCCTAAACGCAGCAGTTGCGTATCTGTATAAGAAAAAAGCCGGCCTTGCATTAATGGGTCGTTGGTAAAATCTATACCCGGTACTATATGACCTACATGAAAAGCGATCTGTTCTGTTTCAGCAAAAAAGTTATCAGGGTTCCTGTTAAGGGTCATCTTACCGATGCGTTGTACCGGCACCAGTTCTTCAGGAATTAATTTAGTAGGGTCTAAAAGATCAAATTCATATTTATGTTCATCTTCTTCAGGAACGATTTGTACACCCAATTCCCATTCAGGATAGTTACCGGTTTCAATTGCATTCCAAAGATCCCGGCGATGAAAATCCGGGTCTTTACCAGATATGATAGTTGCTTCATCCCAGGCTACTGAATGCACGCCTTGCAATGGCTTCCAGTGAAATTTTACAAAATTAGAAACCCCTTCTGCATTGATAAATCGAAATGTATGCACACCAAAACCTTCCATCATTCGTAAACTCCGGGGAATAGAGCGGTCGCTCATAACCCACATTATCATGTGCGCGCTTTCCGGCATTAATGAAATAAAATCCCAGAAAGTATCATGAGCGGATGCAGCCTGGGGTATCTCATTATCGGGTTCAGGTTTAATAGCATGTACGAGATCAGGAAACTTATGTGCATCCTGTATAAAGAACACGGGTATATTATTTCCAACAAGGTCAAAATTTCCCTCCTGTGTATAAAATTTTACAGCAAACCCACGTGCATCACGGGCTGTATCGGCAGAACCTCTTGAACCTGCAACGGTTGAAAATCTAACAAATACAGGTGTTTCAACGGATGGATCCTGCAAGAACCCTGCTTTCGTAAGCGCAGATTGTGATTCATACACTTTGAAAACGCCGTGAGCACCTGATCCACGCGCATGTACTATTCTTTCGGGAATGCGTTCATGATCAAAGTGGGTCATTTTTTCACGGAATATAAAATCTTCGAGCAAGGTAGGGCCGCGGTTTCCAGCCTTTAATGAATTTTGATCGTCATTTATTTTCACGCCATGATTAGTGGTCATAAATGCTCCTGTTGCATCAGCGGTATGTGATTGTAAACTTTCAGTTTTCACATTTTCCTGATCTGTCACTTTATCATTTGGTTGAGGGTGCGCACTGCCCCTCGAAGGTTTTTTTTCTGGCATATATTATTTTTAAAAGAGTAAGATGTTTAAGCTGCAGCTATTACTAAGATGAAGCATTATTTATTATCAGCTATAGCACCTAACTTATTATCAGCGTCGATCTCTTCATTTAAATTCTGATTGAGCAGATCAGCTACTTCAGGGAAGCCTAATTTGCCTGCTAATTTTGAAAGGCCGGTGTAACTTGCTATTTCATAATGCTCTACTTTTTGCGACGCCATTATTATTCCGAGGTCGCGAGCTTCAGTTCCGGGGTCAGTATTTTCAATTATACCTTCTCCTTCTTTGGAAAGGCCTTCCATTGCATCACATTTTTTAGCCTGAATTTTTTCACCCAATAAATCAAAAACTTTTTCTAACCGCACTGCCTGGGTTTTAGTTACTTCCAAATGTTCAGTGAGGGCATTTGCCAGCTCTTTAGAAGAAGAGGATCTTATCATTTTCGGGATTGCTTTGGTAAGATGTTTTTCTGCCCAATAAATATCTTTTATTCCATCTACAAATAAATCTAATAAGCCATTCTCTGTGTCTGGAGTATTTTTTTTACCAGATCCCGTTGAATCTTTTTTTACTCCTGGTGAAAGAGCAGGAGATTTTTTGCTTTTTGATGCTTTAGCCATAATGGTTTTTTAAAATATTGTAGAAAAATTATACCACATTTTAGTATTAACCTAATAATATTTTTTCACAACAATAAGCAATTAGAAAATAATAATTTTGATCCTCCCTCCCATATTACTTATTTGTAGAACAATTTATTTTTTTCCCCAAAACGTTTCAAAATTTTCATAGTTACTATTTAAATTTAAAACTAAAATGATTGCTTTAAAATCAATTTAAATTATTTAATTCCTCCGGTTATATACATTGTTTTAGAAAAATAAAATTTCTGTACTTCCTGTCTCACAAAAACAAGAAACTATGAAACGTCTTATAATAATACTTACACTTTTCTCCTGCAATATTGCAATTGCACAGAATGTTAGGAATAGGTGTTCCAATGCCGGCCGAAAAACTGGATGTAAATGGAACGGTAAAAGCCAATGCACTTACTCTTAATTCCGGGGGTTCAGCCTATGATTTTTTAATGAAATCCAATGCAAGCGGCCGGGTGGGCTTAAAGAAAGGGCATGGTGCTTTGGGGATGTATTATATTATTTCTTTGGGGGGATTATTCCCGAACCTAAGCGGAGTAGCGCTATTAAATCAAACTTATCTTGGAGAAATAAATTGATCTCATTTAATTTTGCACCGGCAGGCTGGGCATTTTGTAATGGCCAGCTTCTTAATATATCCGATTATGATCCGTTGTTTTCCTGATAGGAACAACCTATGGAGGAGATGGCGTAACTAATTTTGCCTTGCCTGATCTAAGAGGCACTGTTCCGGTAAGTCCGGGAACTTCTCCTGCCGGATATCAATGGGACCATGGAGGGAAAACAAATTAATATCTTACACAGAAACCAAACCTAATTTACTACCTGTCCATTCAGGAAATAACTTACCGTTGTCTTTTATTTTAAGATGAGCTGTTGCCACTTCACTGAATACAGCTCTGAAATCAGTAGTAACAGGCAGATCCCTGTAATCTTCCAGGTTTTCTCTTGAAAGTTCCGGTACCTTACCATACACATTTCCCCCTTTAATATCATTTCCCAGAATGAACATACAGGAAGCCCGGCCGTGATCTGTTCCATTAGACCCGTTTTGGGCAACGGTTCTGCCAAATTCCGTCATGGTCATCACTTCCACTTCATCCTGGTAAGCAGTTCCCATATCCATCCAGAATGCACTGATCGCGCCACTAAGATCTGCAACATTCCGGGAGAAAGTTCCGGTCTCTGTGCCCTGGTTATAATGTGTATCCCAACCGCCACATTCTGTAAAAGCGATCTCAAGGCCTACATCCATTTTAATAAGTTGTGCTACCTGCTTTAAAGAATTACCCAAAGGGGAATTCGGATATACGGCACCGTTAGAAGGCTTATAATTCTTTACATCAGCACTTTTCAGGATCTTCATGGCTTCAAAACTTTCCTTACCTGTTTTATTTAAAAGGTTAGAAGAAGTATTATCATATAATTCTTCAAAGCTTTTTGCTGCCGTATTTGTGCCCATTGGATTCCCCCTCATTTGTATCCCAAAATCCTGGAGATTGCTTATTGCCACTGCTGCTTCATCTCCGTATAGTGACCTCGGCAAAGATGAAGTAAGACTTACCGCCTGGAATGGTGTTGCAGTTTCATGCCCCAATAAGCCCACTGCCCTGTTCAGCCAGCCGCTATCTGTTCCTTTTTTAAAAGGAGTGCCTGATTCCATATAATCCTGTGCATCAAAATGAGAGCGTGTTGTATTGGGCGATCCTACACCATGTACTATTGCCAGTTTTTTTTCTCTGAACAAATTTTCAAAACTACTCATAGATGGATGTAATCCGAATCTTCCATCCAGGTCTATCAATGGTTTATTCGCAGAACTTGAAGCAGACATAAATAAATTGGGCCTGGCCTTCTGCAAATATTTATCTGTAAAAGGTGTTACTGCCATTAATCCATCCATTGCACCTCTTTGAAAAATACAAAGCAGGATCTTATTTTTTTTGTAGGGAGCCCAAAGTTTTCTGCTCTCTGCTGCCTTTGCAATAAAAGATGGTACTCCACCCAGCCCGGCTGCAAAAAGTGCAAGTCCGCCTGATTTTAAAAAAACTCTTCTTGAAGACATACGATTATAATTTAATTATTATCTGCGTTGAAATTCCGGAGAACCAATGATTATCCCTACCACCTGTGCAAGCATGGTATTGTTTCCTGTAGCCAGCATCATCTGGCCATTGTTTCCTTTTTTAGAATTCAGTTTTTTTGATATTTTACCTTCCGTTTTATTTCCCGCTTTTTTATCGCTCATCATTTCTGTATCCTCTTCTTCCATTTCCATTTTTGCAGTACTTGTTTGAGAAGCTGCATTTTCGATTCGCTTTGCCAATTCAGGATCTTTAAGCATAGGGGTTAAACGTTTAACGGTTTCATCCACATCTCTTTCAGGCATTAAAAGTTTACTGTATATTTTTAAGGCTGATTCGGCACTTTCGGGTTCATGATTGTTATTTAATGCCAGCAGGTTTACTTTAATACCCGGTATTCTTCCGGATGCCAGTGCCAGCCCAAAATTCATCCTGTTTAAGAGAGATCCGGAGTTTATCCAGTATTGCCCTTTATCGGGGAAACCTGTAGGAGCCTGGTAATTATACATTTTCTGTCCCATTTTAGTTATCCACTGATACAACTGGTATGGGGCTTCTATCTCAGCATTTGTACTGCGCACAGAACTGATTGCAAGTTCGAAAGGAGACTTTGTTTTCTCACGCAATGCTTCTTTACTCCAGAATTCAGGGGCTGATGTCATCGTAATTAATACTTGTTTGATATCTCCTTCTTTTTCCAGGAATGTTTTAGCCATTTTGTCAATCAGGCTTTGGGGTGGATTATCACTTACAAAGCGTACAGCCAATTTTTTTGAGATGAATTTTGCCGTAGCCGTATGTGTAGCCAGCATATGGATCAGCCTCACTCCTTCTTCATACCCACCACCGGCAGGAAAAACATTTCCTAAAACTTTTTTCTCTCCCTTATCATGTTTATTAGCGGCGAATAAAAAATTGTCATCGTATACAAAACCCATCCTCTTAATTCTTTCTGCAGAAGGCAGGTTTTTGGGTTTTACATTATATTCTATTCCGGGGTTAAGGCTCCAGCCGGTTAATACTTTTGCGGCCTGGGTAACATCTGCCTGAGTATAACCTCCATCCACACCTAACGTATGTAATTCCATTATTTCGCGCGCATAATTTTCATTTAAACCCTGCATTTTTGGTTTTTTGATCTTGCCATTTGCATTCTTCTGCATGGAAGTATCCATTTCATCAACCATTTCCTGTCTTCTTTGCATGAGTTTCTTTTGCCCTTCCATCATATTTTCTGCATTTACAGAACTTTTGTTATTATCCAGGTAGGTAAGCATAGCGGGTGATTTAGCTGTTGCAAGCAACAATGTTTCAAACTTTCCCACTACGTTCGGACGAATTACATCTCTTTCATATGAGGTTACAAATTGTTGAATACCTCCTTTTGAAACGGCTACATTAAAATGGTTGAACCAGAATTCTGTCATCACTTGCTGAAGCTGATTGTTGGAATAAGCAGCTCTCAATATTTTCTGAGACATCAATTCTCTTAGTAAATCGGCTTGTGGCTTAAGACCATTTTCCTGCATGTAATTTTTAATGTCTTTTTTATAATCTTTTTTATCTCCTTTCTTTATAGAATCTCTTTCGATATCCCCGGCTTTTACAGCCTTTTTTAAAACCTGTCCGGGCTTAGGATATGTTTGAACTATCTCCTGGTTGGTCATTTTCAGGGATTCAAAATGAGATATCCTTTCGTCTGTTTCTGTATCCTGGGAACTGCCATTTAATTGTTGTTCAAACCACTTCTCAACACCCATTTTACTAACTTCTTCAATTTGCCCCGGGGTAACTCCAAAGCTGAAACGACTGATCAGATGTGCTGCAGCTTCTTTTTCAGTTAAACCAGCTTTTTGATAAGGAAACCTGAAAGAATAGGCTGTTTCTGCCGGTAATACAGATGAAGAAATTACTGCAGAAAGCGCAGGCAGCAGAAGGAGCAGTGAGAAATATTGAATGATCTTTTTCATATAATTATTGCTTTTGAAGTCGGGTAAGTTCAACTCATAGACTAATGAGATGTTAATTTGTTTAATATGGTTTATATGTGTAGATTATATAAAACGCTTATTTGTGTAGAAAATTTTAAATGTTCAGTAAAAAGGATACTGTTATTGTCCCACATCTATAGGTGTGGGACAATTGATTAAAAAACCGATACTTATAAAGTTTATTATAGATCTTTTCTTCCCCTTTCCAATTCAACCTGCCTCTTTCCAGAGCATCTGTATTTCAATGATCCTTCCAGTTTATATTCTTTGTCCCACACCTATAGATGTGGGACAATTAAATTGAAAGCAGGTACTAAAGAGATAAGATCTTGGGTTTCCACCGATCCAATGTCCACAAGTAACATGGGATATTTTCTATAGTGCTCTGTAAAAAAGAAAATATCACCGTTCCTGGCTATCCATTCGTCCCTGTCTTTATTATATAATACCAGAATTTGCCCATCTTCTTTAATACGGGCAAACAATTTTTTTTCTACATAGAAGGCAGGAGTATAATGACAAGGCTTTTCACTTACTCCAGGAAAACTCATAGCTATGTTCTTTACTTTTTCATAAAGAACTTTATTTAGAACTTCCACATTATAAGTTTATCGTTGCCCTTGTACACGGGGTTTAGGCAATTCTTTACGCGGTATTTTTTCATTCCTGTTTGCTGTCTGATAAATAAAGGCAGCTACTACTATCGATGCCTGCTTAAGGTCTTCAGCAATCAGGTGATCGTAAGTATCCATATTTGTATGATGCGTACGGGTATCATACTCTATCTCATCCTGTATAAACTGGAAACCAGGGATTCCGACACCATCAAAGGCAAGGTGATCTGTGCCCCCTGTATTGGAAATGGTTACTGTTTGGGCTCCCATACTATTGAAAGGCTCCAGCCATTTTGAAAATATCTGCTTTGCATTTTCATTGCCCTGAAGGTATATGCCCCTGATCTTCCCCGTTCCGTTATCAAGATTATAATAAGCAGATACTTTTGAATGTTGCGGTTCCAGGGTCATTGTTGCCTGATCCGCAAAATGTTTTTTCACATAGTTCCTGGATCCAAGCAAACCCTGTTCTTCACCACTCCACAAGGCAATACGTATGGTTCTTTTTGGATTAAGATTCAGTGTTTTTATTATTCTTACTGCCTCCATCATTACTGCACAGCCTGCAGCATTATCAGTAGCCCCGGTAGCGCCCTGCCAGCTGTCGAGATGGCCTCCCAGCATAACCAGTTCTTCTTTTAATTTAGGATCAGATCCTTTTATCTCAGCTATAACGTTGTAACCTTTAAGATCCTTGCTGCTGAATTCGGTATTAATATCTGTTTCTAACTGTACCGGGTAACCGCCATTTGCAAGTCTTACCAGGCTCATATAATCTTCGAATGCTATAACAATATCCGTAAAATTCTCCGGGTCATTACCGCCATATGCACCGCCTCCCTGTACAAATAAAGTTCCATCATGGCCTCGGGCACCAGTGCTTAAAATTGCTATCGCCCCTTCACTCATCGCCATATTCCTTACACGGGCTGAAATGGGTAAAAATCCACGTGTAACAGGAACGGCTTGGTTTCGGCGACGCATAGCCGCAGTATCAGGTGTTGGAATGATAGCACCGGCCATTTTACTTAATTGTTCATCCGTGAAACGGGTGGCATCGGTTTTAAATGTTTGTTTTAATGTATCTGTACGGTATAACAATACGATCTTGCCATTCAATTTGCCCCTGTATGGTTCCAGCGTTGCAGAATCAGTTGCTTTGACCAGTATTACCTGTGCATTCTTTAATCCACCTGTACCTTTTGTCCAGGTTTTTGGAAACCCTATCAATGGCCGGTAATATGGGCTTGTCATGGCGATATAGGATTTTTTTAATTCCCAGCTTTTACCAAAATCGCCCCAGGGCTCCAATGCTGTGTTGGAAAGTCCCCACTTTGCCAACTCCTCTTTTGCCCAGTTTGCCGCACGAAAAAAACCCGGTGAATTTGTTAAACGGGGACCACTTACATCAGTTAATTTAAAAGCGATGTCCATTACTTTAGAATTTTCGAGGCCTTCTTTTTTTATCCGGTTGATAACATCCGCGTCTATATTTTCCTGTGCAAATGCACCAAGAAATGCGAAACAAAGAATAAATGAATAACTGAAATATTTTTTCATACGATCATTTTATATTCGGGAAGTTATGGATTTTTAAAGACTGTAAACAGAATGGATATGAACCCGTTACTTAAAAAAAGAAAACCTTACTTTTGCCATCCGAAAAATGATAAGAGGTACGATCAGGATGTATCACTTTTACTTTCCTTATTTTACATTTCTTATTTCATTTGATGGTCCCGTAGTTCAATGGATAGAATACCTACCTACCGGCAGGCAGGGAAGTTTCCTAAACTTTTAATTCCAACTCGTATTAAATGATAACAGTATATGCAATAAAAAGTGAAATAAATAGTGATATTTATGTTGGAATCTCAAAAAACCCAGACAATAGGCTTAAAGAACATAACTCAGGCAAAAGCAGATTTACTAAAGGATTAAAGCCATGGAAAAAAATATATTGTGAATTGCATCCAGATTGGGAAGCAGCAAGAAAAAGAGAAAAATATTTAAAATCAGGAGTTGGTAAAGAATTTTTAAAATCCCTGGTCCCGTAGTTCAATGGATAGAATACCTACCTACCGGCAGGCAGGGAAGTTTCCTAAACTTTTAATTCCAACTCGTATTAAATGATAACAGTATATGCAATAAAAAGTGAAATAAATAGTGATATTTATGTTGGAATCTCAAAAAACCCAGACAATAGGCTTAAAGAACATAACTCAGGCAAAAGCAGATTTACTAAAGGATTAAAGCCATGGAAAAAAATATATTGTGAATTGCATCCAGATTGGGAAGCAGCAAGAAAAAGAGAAAAATATTTAAAATCAGGAGTTGGTAAAGAATTTTTAAAATCCCTGGTCCCGTAGTTCAATGGATAGAATAGAAGTTTCCTAAACTTTAGATACAGGTTCGATTCCTGTCGGGACTACAACAAACCACTACATACTTCACCAAATTTCCAATCCCACTTTCTCATTGTAAAACTTTATTTACATTAATTACAGAACTGGCTTTTTATGTATTTTTATTGAGGTTAAAGCATATATTTTATTACATACATTGTAGTTCCAATGAGCGCATATATAGTTGTCAGGTAAAATAATTAATATGGGAATTGCTTCTGAAAAATCAAATGATCTGTATTTTCTATCCGGGGGTGGTGAAATGGGAGAATTGATCCGGTCCAGGGATTGGAGTATTACATCCATGGGTGATCCTGCAAATTGGCCAGAAAGGTTACGAACCACTATTTCCATAATGCTTACCTCGAAGTTTCCCATGATACTATTGTGGGGAGAAGATCTGATACAGTTTTATAATGATGCATACAGGCCCAGCCTTGGCAATGAAGGAAAACATCCTACTGCTTTAGGGCAGAAAGCAAAAGACTGCTGGCCTGAAATATGGGATGTTATTTTTCCAGTGATCAAAAAAGTATTAAAAACAGGGGAATCGATATGGAGTGAAGATCAATTAATACCCATTTACAGGAATGGAAAAACAGAAGATGTGTACTGGACTTTCAGTTATAGTCCGGTGATAGGTGAATCAAAAAAAATTGAGGGGATTTTATGTATTTGTACGGAAACAACGGAAAAATTCAGGAACATCAAGGTTGTTGAAGAAAGTGAACTCCGCTTCAGAAACATGATCGATAATATTCCCAACCTTGCCTGGATGGCAGATGCAGAAGGCTGGATTTTTTGGTATAATAAAAAATGGTATGACTACACCGGAACAACTCCTGAAGAAATGCAGGGCTGGGGCTGGAAATCAGTTCACGATCCGACAGAATTACCTTCTGTTCTTTCCAAATGGCAGGAGTCTATTAAAAATGCACAGCCTTTCGAAATGGTTTTCCCAATAAAGGGAGCTGATGGAAATTTCCGAAAATTCTTAACCCGTGTTTTACCCGTTCATGATAAGAAAGGAACCCTGGTTCAATGGTTTGGATCAAATACAGATATTTCTTACCAGATAAAAATAGAACAGGCATTGAAAGAAAGTGAGCAAAATCTTCGAAATACAATTCTTCAGGCCCCGGTTGCTATGTGTATGTTCAAAGAACCGGATCATGTAGTAAAACTTGCCAATGAACGCATGTTTGAATTATGGGGTAAACCTGCAGAAGATGTAATGAACAAACCTATATTTGAAGGTTTGCCTGAAGCAAAAAACCAGGGTTTTGAAGAATTGCTTGACGGTGTTTACAATACAGGCCAAAACTTTTCTGCGCAGGATGTTCCGGTTAATTTACCTCGGAATAACAGGCTTGAAAAGGTATATGTAAATTTTGTGTATCAAGCTTACAGGGAAAGCAATGGAACAATATCAGGCATACTTGCCGTTGCAATAGATGTTACTGCACAGGTTGTAGCAAGACAAAAAATAGAAGAGGTAGTTAAAGAACGTACCAAAGAATTAGAAAATGCCAATAACGACCTGCAAAAATCAAATGCAGAACTCGCACAATTTGCATACATCGCTTCTCATGATCTTCAGGAGCCTCTCCGGAAAATCGCAACTTTTGCGCAAATGCTACAAAGCAGTATAGGCAATAATATAGATGAGAAATCAAAAAAATATCTTGAAAAAATAAATAGCTCAACATCAAGGATGACAAACCTGATCCGGGATGTTTTAGCTTATTCAGAACTGGTGAAAGAAAATGAAATCTTTACAGAAGTGGATCTCAATTCAGTTATAAAAAATATAGAAGCTGATTACGACCTGTTAATAGAACAAAAAGAAGCCACAATTAACTTCGTAGATCTGCCTGTAGTGGAAGCCATACCTCTTCAGATAACCCAGCTTTTTGGAAACTTACTGGGGAATGCATTAAAATTTACAAGGAGTGATATTAAACCGGTTATAACCATCAGCGTTTCAAAAATAAGCAGGGAAGAACTGGAAAACACCCACCTTTCCCCTGAACTTACTTATTACAAAATTAAATTCCAGGACAATGGTATTGGATTTAAAAAAGAATATGCCGACAGGATCTTTCATATTTTTCAAAGGCTTCACAGAAAATCGGATTATGAAGGAACAGGGATAGGTTTAGCAATGTGTAAAAAGATCGCAGTCAACCATCATGGTGAACTGAATGCAATCGGAAGCTCCGAAGAGGGTGCAGTGTTTAATGTTATCCTGCCGGCAAAGCAGGTAAAAGAAATATCAGCAGTAGATAAATGATCAAATAAAAAATGACATTTTTATTGCAAGCAAAGAATTGTTTTTTGAATCAATTTTTCTTTACAACCGATTCTGCGATGAAGATATAACTGCTGGTAATAGCTCTGTGAAGATCACTTAAACTCCGCTTTTCATTACTATCTTTGCAAACCTAATTTTTCCTTATGAAATGGATGAATGTCTTAATTAAATACCGCCTGTTATTAGGTATAGTATTGCTTGCCGTTGCAATCTTTGTAAATTATCAAACCAGTTTCTGGCCTTCATTCATTATATATCTTATAGCAGTTGTACTGATCGCCGGCCATTTTCTTTTTGGCCCTATGCGCCTTATCCAGACAGCCATGGAAGATGGTGATATGGAAGCAGCTAAAAAAATTGTAAATGGAATACAATTCCCGGCATTGCTGATAAAGCCTGTGCGATCTGTATACTTTACTATTAAAGGAAACCTGGCTATGGCTGACCAGGATTTCGATACAGCAGAAAAACACATGAAACAAAGTCTTGCTTTAGGCGGGGGTGCTTTAACTAAACAGCAGGAAGGTCCGAATAAATTACAACTGGGAATGCTCTCCATGCAAAAAGGGGAAATGAAACAAGCGGAAGCATACATTCGCCAGGCGATACGTGCAGGGCTTCCGGATAAAGAAAACAATGCAGCAGCTTATCTGCAATTATGTTCCATTATGATGAATAAAAGAGAATTCAGGGCTGCTAAAGAATATTTCCGTAAAGCAAAAGGTTTTAAAGCCACTACTCCCCAAATTGTTGATCAGATAAAACAGATCGAAAAATATATAACGAGGATGCCCGGGTAATCTATGGTACATGTATATAGTATAAAGTACTTATTATATAGTATCAAGACAAAAAGTGTTCGAGGTGCGAAAATCCAATATCAAGTATCTAGTATCAAGTATCTAGTATCAAGTATCAAGCAGCCCCTAGTCAAATTTCTCTCCTCTTTTCACTAAACATTTCTTCTGCTTTTGTAAACCGGAAATCGAATATCTGCTTCAATTGTTTTTTTACAAAAAGAGAATTAGCAATATCTCCTGCTATCCATAAAGGAAGTTTGTAATGCACAATATCAGTCATTTCCACACCTTCTTTTATTTCTTTAAAATGATGCTGGTGGTGCCACAGACTGTACGGTCCGATCCGCTGTTCATCAACAAAATATTTTTTCTCAGATACATGCGTGATCTCTGTCATCCAGTATAAAGGTATTCCCATTACAGGCTTTACTTTATACTCGATCACCTGGCCGGGATACATCATTGTTCCGTGATGGGAAGATATCACCCTAAAACCCAGGTGGCCAGGTGTAATGGTCTGCAGGTTTGCAGGGTCACAAAAAAAATCCCAGGCTACATCAAGACTTACCGGCAGAACCTGCACCGTTTTAAAACTATACACTTTACTCATTCCAATGATTTGTCTGATAACAAACGGGGAAATAAATGGTTGCAGATTTAAAAAAATCAATTCCTTTAATATTAAAACAATTGAGAACAACAAACTTTCTACTGGTTAACTTTATCCTATAATAAACAACCAATGCAATCATACAGGGAAAAACTGGAACAGAAATTTAAAGAGGAATATGAAAGACTTAATGAAAATCAGCGAAAGGCAGTCGATACTATTGAAGGGCCTGTAATGGTGATAGCCGGCCCCGGCACAGGAAAGACCCAGATACTTGCTGCACGCATTGGAAAAATCCTACTTGATACTGATGCAGTTCCCGAAAATATTTTATGCCTTACTTATACTGACGCAGGTTCCATTGCCATGCGCAGGAGGCTGGTAACATTTATCGGGGCTGATGCTTATAAAGTACACATTCATACTTTTCATTCCTTTTGTAATGATGTGATACAGGACAATCTTTCTCTTTTTGATAAACATTCTCTAGATGCAATATCTGAATTGGAAAACATCCAGTTGTTTAAAAAACTCATAGATGATTTTCCAAAAAATCATGCATTAAAAAGGTACAGGGGCGATGTATATTATGAAATAAATAATCTTCGCAATTTATTTTCATCAATGAAGCGGGAAGGATGGCCTCCAGCTTTTATAAATCAGAAGATAGATGAATACTTAACTGACCTTCCTAACCGGGAAGATTCTGTATATAAAAATTCCCGTGCAGGAAAATGGAACAAAGGCGAATTAAAACCTTCCTACTATGATGAAAAAGACAGGATAGAAAAGTTAAGGTCTGCCACTAATGAATTTGATAAATACCAGGAACTCATGCGGAAAAAAAACCGATATGATTTTGATGATATGATCAACTGGGTTATAAAAGTATTCGAGGAAAATGAGAATGTACTGAGTAGCTACCAGGAAAGATACCAGTACATACTCGTTGATGAATTTCAGGATACAAGTGGTACACAGAACCGGCTGGTACAACTTCTTATCAGCTACTGGGATAAACCCAATGTTTTTGTAGTAGGCGATGATGATCAAAGTATATTCAGATTTCAAGGGGCCAATGTTGAAAATATGCTTGACTTCGCAAAAACCTATACAGAGGAACTGATGACCGTTGTATTAACCAATAATTACAGGAGCACACAACCTATACTCGATATATCAAAAACACTTATCAGTAAAAATGAAGAGCGGCTTATCAGGCAAATGGAAGGATTAACAAAAGAATTACTGTCTTCCCACGAGGAAATAAAATTGCTTACCCATACTCCGATCATAAATGAATATTCAAATGTTAAGGCAGAAATGGCTGATATAACTTATAAGATCAGTGACCTGCTTACCCATGTGGCTCCAGGAAATATAGCGGTCATTTACCGTGAAAATAAATATGGAGAAGAACTTGCCAAATACATGCGACTGAAAAATATACCGGTATACAGTAAACGCAGTATCAATATCCTGCAGCACCCCTTTGCAAAAAAAATAATTAACCTGCTGAGATACCTGGATGCAGAACATGATATACCCTATGGTGGAGACGAAATGCTTTTCGAGATCCTGCATTTTGATTTCTATACCATTCCTCCCATTGAGATCGCAAAGCTGACAGTGGAAGTAAATAATAAAAAATATTCCGGCGAACTAACTTCCATTCGCCGGCTGTTGAATGATAAAATAAACATGCCACCGGCTACTTTGTTTGATAAAGGTTTGGATGAAAAATTAAAAAATATAACTAACCAGCTGGAGCAGTTGATCGCTGACGTTTCCAATGTAACCTTACAACAGTTATTTGAAAACATAATTCAAAAAGGAGGAGTACTTCAATACATATTAAAGAGCTCAGATAAAATTGCATTGATGCAGATACTTACTACTCTTTTTGATTTTATTAAAGAGGAAACCAGCAGGGATCCTGCTTTATCACTCAATGGTCTTATTAATATCATTGAGCTGATGGAAAAAGAGGAGCTGCCTATCCGCATGGACCAGGTGGGCGGCACAGATAATGGAGTTAACCTGCTCACTGCACATGGCAGCAAAGGCCTGGAATATGAATATGTTTTTTTTGCCGGGCTTACCGCAACTTCCTGGGAAAAGAAAAAAAATCCCCCGGGTGGATTTAAATTACCTGATACCATGTTTACTTCCCTGCCTAAATCAAGGGAAATTGAAGAACTGAGGCGATTGTTTTATGTCGGCCTCACCCGGGCTCAGAAACATCTCTATTTATCTTATGCTGCAAATAAAAATGATGGAAAACCTTTGGAAAGATCCATGTTCATTGATGAGATCCAGGATGAGCATAATTATCTTGTAGCAAAAAAAACAACTACAGACGACCAATTTGCCGAATTTGAATTATTACAATTCACTGCGCAGTTGCCGGAAATTCAAAAGAATGAGGAAGACTTTATAACCAATCTTCTTATGAAATTCGAAATGAATGTTACCGCGTTAAATAACTACCTGAAATGCCCTCTTGGTTTCTATTACAAAAATCTAATCCGGATACCATCGGGTAAAAATGAAGCTACTGAATTTGGAAGTGCCATTCACTTTGCCCTGGAAAAGTTTTTTAGAAAAATGCAGGATGGTAAAACGGATACATTCCCTTCTAAAGAAGAATTGATCAATGAATTCAAATGGTATATTCACAGGCACCGTGAGAATTTTACAAAAGAAGCCTTCGATCGCCGGGTAGAATATGGTGAAAGTGTACTTGAAAAATATTATGAAAAGTATATCAATAGCTGGAATACAATAGTTGCAGTTGAAAGAAATATAAAAGGAGTTGTTGTTAATAGTGTGCCATTAAAAGGAAAACTTGACAAGCTTGAGTTTACAGGCAAGGAAGTAAATGTAGTGGATTATAAAACCGGTGATGTTGATAAGGCTATTTCTAAAATGCAGCCCCCGGGGGAAAAAGAACCTAACGGTGGGGATTACTGGCGACAAGCAGTTTTCTATAAAATATTAGTAGACAACTATGGATTAAAGGATTGGAAAGTGATCAGTACAGAATTTGATTTTATTGAACCCGATAAAAAGAAAAATTACCGAAAGGAAAAGATCATTATAGACCCGGCTGATACAGAAACTGTAAAACAGCAAATATTGACAGTTTGGGAAAAGATACAGAACCGCGATTTTTATATTGGCTGCGGTAAAGAGGATTGTCACTGGTGCAACTTTGTAAAGGATAATAAAATGGCAGTGGCATTGCATGAACCTGATGAAGAAAATTAGTTGCAGGTTCTTTAAAGCCCTTCCTATTAGGGTATAGTTGAGGTGAGGTTGAAACCTAAACTTTATATAAATATTTTTATTAACGCACACAGGCTGTTTCAATCCCTGTACTTTTGCATGGTGACAAAAAGAATTTTTACACTCTTACTATTGATAATTACAGGGTATGCTATTGTTTCATTAAGCAGTGGCTGTGCACAGATAGGAGCACCAACCGGTGGCGACAGAGATTCAGCTGCACCTGTATTGTTAAGAGCAGAACCGGAAAATCTATCCACGAATTTTACCGGAAACAAGATCACTCTTTCCTTTGATGAGTATATTGATGTGCAGGATGTGCAGCAAAATGTATTGATCTCTCCTTTACAAAAGAACAACCCTTCGGTAAACTTTAATTTTCGGACTGTTACAATCAGGTTCAGGGATACACTTCTTCCTAATACTACCTACAGTATTCAATTCGGCAATGCTTTAAAAGATCTGAATGAAGGGAATCCTTTAAAAGATTTTGTTTATATATTCTCAACAGGTGAAGTATTGGATTCCCTTTCTTTTAGTGGTAAAATAATTATGGCTGAAACAGGGAAAACAGATAGTACGCTTGTAGCTATGCTATACCGCAACGCAGCAGACAGTACTGTTTTAAATATGAGGCCTTTGTATATTGCCCGGGTTAGCGGGAGTGGTGATTTTACATTTAATAATCTTCCGCCAGGTAACTATAAAACATATGCATTAAAAGACGGTGATGGCGGCAAAACCTATAATTCAAAAACGGAAGCATTTGCTTTTTTGGATTCAAACACAATAATTTCTCAAAATACTCCACCTGTAACTTTATATGCATATGAAGAAATAAAAAGTAAAACAGAGATCAAAACACAATTAAAGACAAAGCCTGAAAAACGATTAAGGTATACTTCTACTTTGAATGCACAATCACAGGATATCTTAAAACCACTTGAATTAACTTTCAATAACAGCATTAATACGCTGGATTCTGGATTGGTGTTAACTGATACAAACTACAGGCCTGTGAAAAATGCCTTTTACATTTTTGACAGTACGAGAAAAAAGCTTGAGATAAAAACAACCTGGCAACCTGATTTGAATTATACCCTAATCATTCCAAAAACTTCGATCCTGGATTCTGCAGGAAATTCTTTACTGCGTTCCGATACTATCCGTTTTAAAACAAAAAAGAGCGAAGATTATGGAACGGTTCTTTTTCGTTTTAAAAACCTGGATCTTTCAATGAAACCGGTACTTCAGTTTATACAAAACGGTGAAATAAAATTCTCTTCTGCTGTAACTGCAAAGGAATGGTCTGATAAAATGTTTTTACCCGGAGATTATGAGATCCGTATATTATTTGATACCAATAACAATCGCATGTGGGATCCTGGAAATTATATGCAAAAATTACAACCGGAAAAAGTCATCACACTGCCGCAAACTCTTAGTATCCGGGCAAACTGGGATAATGAAAGGGATATAACACTTTAAGTTTATTTGCGATAATACCTCATTAACTTTATACAATGGTTTTCTCTTCAACTTTACTGGAAAATGCTGTCAATGAATTTGCAAGACTACCGGGCATAGGAAAAAAAACAGCCTTACGGCTTGTATTACACCTGATCAGGCAGGATACTCCGGATGTGACCCGCTTCAGTGAAACTATTGCTTCTATGAGAAGGGAAATAAAATTTTGCTGCAGATGCCATAATATTTCTGATAAAGAAACATGCAATATCTGCAGCAACCGAATGCGCAAACAGGAAATGATCTGTGTGGTTGAAAATATAAGAGATGTGATAGCTATAGAAAGCACACAACAGTTCAATGGAATTTATCATGTATTAGGTGGAGTTATATCTCCTTTAGATGGAACAGGTCCGGATCAGTTAAATATAGAATCATTGATCAAAAGGATACAGGATGAAAAAACAGAGGAAGTTATATTTGCCTTAAACCCCAATATCCAGGGAGATACCACAATTTATTATATTGGTAGAAAATTAAAAGATATTTCTGTAAAGATCACTACAATTGCACGTGGTATTGCCTTTGGAGGTGAACTTGAATTTGCCGATGAGCTTACCCTGGCTAAAAGCATCAGTAACCGCATCCCTGTAGAAAATTACATCTCCACAGCAGGGTAAATCAATTCATCAACTTATTTTGCTTTTCAATTAACCAGGTATCAGATATTGGCTTATACTTTTATTATGAAAATATCTACAAAAAAAATCATTCTTCTTAGTGCTGCAATTTTATTTGTGGCCGTTTTCATTATCGGGTATTATTTATACAATAAAGGTCCAGTTGATGTAAAGAACCAGGAAGGAATTGAAGCAACCCCAAATGAATTATATACGTTTTATGTAAAAGACAGTGTGGCAGCTCATCAGAAATATGATGATAAAGTTTTAAGAATTACAGGAGAGATAACCGAAATAACACAAAATGCATTAAATCAACCTGTAATATTGTTAAAGACCTCCAGTACGGGAGGTAATATAAATTGCACAATGGATGAACCGGTAAAGGGTTTGAGTAAAGGAAATGTAGTAACTATTAAAGGAGTTTGCAATGGCATTGGCCAGGGTGATGACGAATTGGGAATACCCGGGGATGTCTATTTAACCCGTTCAATTATTGCTGACTGATAAAAATAATTTTATATTTTATTTGCACAGGCATTGCAGTTTTTTCAGGATGTAAGCAGGGGACTTTACTGTAAAATAACACAGCTAAAAAAATGTGTAAGGTGGCGCTCCAGAATAATACTAAATTTAAAAATGAAAAAATGTTTTATTTCTATCGGTTCTTTAATGCTCTTTTTTACCGTCGTAATGGTAACCGGGATAAGCGGTTGTTATTATAATAAAGAAGAACTGCTGAATCCGGGTTCCGGTACCTGTGATACTGCTGCTGTTAGATACAGCACAACCATTGTATCAATCATAACTACATCTTGTTATCCATGCCACACCGGCAACAACCCGGCAGGTGCGGTAAGACTTGATAATTATAATGATGCAAAAGCAAATGCAAACAGGATGTATGGGGCTGCTTCTCATAGCCCGGGATTTGTTCCCATGCCTCAGAATGCACCTAAACTCAGCGTTTGTAAGATACAGTCAATAAAAAAATGGATAGATGCAGGAACGCCTAATAATTAATCTATAAGTCCTAAAAACAAAATGTATTAAACACAAAACAGTGAAAAGAATATCATTTATTTCGATCCTATTATTACTTACTTCAAATTTATTTGCACAGAAAGCCTATACAAAAAATGGCAACATAACTTTTTTTTCCAAATCACCGTTAGAAAATATTGAAGCTAAAAATAACCAGGTGATGAGTGTATTGAACAGCCAGACAGGTGAGATACAATTTTCAGTAATCATTAAAGCATTTCATTTTAAAAAAGCATTAATGGAAGAACATTTCAACGAAAATTATATGGAAAGTAAAAAATTTCCAAAAGCAATATTCAAAGGTATTATTACTGACGTGGCTAAGGTTAATTTCTCTAAAGACGGATCGTATCCGGTAGTTTCATCAGGAGATTTTACTTTACATGGGATTACTAAAAAAATAACTACACCGGGTGTGATAACTATTAAGAATGGTATTGCTTCAGCCTCCTCAAAATTTAAGGTAAAACTAAAAGATTACGGAATCACTGTTCCAAAATTGGTAAAAGATAATATTGCTGAAAATATTGACATCAGTGTTGCCTGCACCTATGATCAGAAATTATAAATAATATTTAAAATACTTTATGCTTAAACTTAAGTTTGTTTTTGTTATTGCCGCTCTCTGTTTATTTAATGCTGCACATTCACAGGATACAACTGACCTGATGGCCCCACTGGAACAGGAAGTATCAAAGGATGATAATAATAATATTAATTATACAACAGCCACATTTAAAACAACCAGGCTGGTAAATGGCCACACAGTAGAAAATGTAGGCAAAGGAGTTTTGGACTTTAAAATTTCCCATCGTTTTGGGAAAGTAAACGGTGGCGGTTATAACTTTTTTGGACTCGATAATGCAACGATGCGTATGGGCTTCGATTATGGGATAACTAACCGTTTAATGGTAGGTATTGGAAGAAGTACTTTTGAAAAAACCTATGATGCCTTTCTTAAAATAAAATTACTACGTCAATCATCAGGAAGTAAAAATATGCCCCTTACTTTGAGTTATGTACCCACTATTGCCTTGAAAACTTTAAAATCCATTGACCCATCGAACAAAAATTATTTTTCATCAAGGCTCTATTTTACTCACCAGCTTATTATAGGAAGAAAGCTTTCTGAACAAACTTCCATTCAATTGATGCCCACCTATTCACACCGTAATCTGGTAAACCTGGCTTCCGAATCAAATGACCTGATTGCTATCGGAATCGGGGGCAGGCAAAAACTAAGTAAAAGAGTAAGTTTGAATGCAGAGTATTATTATCAGCTGCCGGATTATAAATTAACGAATACCACAAATTCGCTTTCTATCGGTTTTGATATAGAAACCGGAGGCCACGTTTTTCAACTTCATCTCACAAATTCGCAAGGTATGAGCGAACGCACATTTATAAATGAAACAACAGGGAAATGGGATAAAGGAGATATTTTCTTTGGATTTAATATTTCCCGTGTTTTCACTATTGGCAAAAGAAGATAACCTTGCTCAGGATGATAAGTTGCAATTTGTAAAATAATAAATACTTTTTTCCCGTTTAGCCCGTTTATAATCCAGCCTTTACCACTATCAAAATGCAAATTTTGTAAAAAGTGTAAAAAGCCGTGACATTTTGTGTTACGGCTTACTTGTTATAGCTTTGCAGCGTTGCAGCGGCGGATTTGTTTATTGTTCAGCCCCGCAATTAATGAATTTTTGAACTAATAAACGACAGGCATCTCCACTTCTCCCGGATTTGAATTTCGTTTATAAGTTTAAATTAAAATTTTATAGTGAATAATATAGCTGCTTAAAAAGCTGAACTATTTTAATTAAAAAAAACGAAATGAAAACGATCAGGGAATGTCTGGAAAAACGTATTCTTATTATTGACGGCGCAATGGGTACAATGATCCAGCGGCATAAACTGGAAGAAGCAGAGTACAGGGGTGAAAGGTTTAAAGACTGGCATACTGATGTGAAAGGGAACAATGACTTGCTCAGTATCACCCAACCACAGATAATTGAAGATATTCATAAACTTTATTTAGAAGCGGGCGCTGATATTATTGAAACCAATACATTCAGCAGTACGTCTATTGCGCAGGCTGATTATGATATGCAATCTCTGGCTTATGAACTAAACGTAGCTTCGGCAAAGTGTGCACGAAATGCTGCCGATCATTATACAGCTAAAGACCCTTCCCGCCCACGTTTCGTAGCCGGAGCAATTGGCCCGCTGAATAAAACTTTATCGCTTTCTCCCGATGTAAACAACCCCGGGTTTCGTGCAGTTACGTTTGATGAAGTAGCAAATGCCTACCTGGAACAGATCAAAGGATTGGTGGACGGCGGTGTTGATATTTTACTGATTGAAACCATTTTTGATACGCTCAATGCCAAAGCCGGTATCTATGCGATCAAAAAATATTTCCGGGAAAATAAAAAACAGGAATTGCCAATAATGATCTCCGGTACTATTACTGATGCCAGTGGAAGAACGCTCAGTGGACAAACACTGGAAGCTTTTTATGTTTCAGTTATGCATGCAAACCCGATAAGTGTAGGATTGAACTGCGCATTGGGCGCTTCTGAAATGAGGCCACACATTGAGGAACTTAGCCAGATCGCCTCCTGTTATACTTCTGCATATCCTAATGCAGGTTTACCCAATGCATTTGGTGAATATGATGAACAGCCACATGAAACGGCACATATAATAGAGGAATGGGCAAAAGAAGGCTTTGTAAATATTGTAGGCGGGTGCTGCGGCACTACGCCAGATCATATCAGGCATATTGCAATGGAAGTGGAAAAATATGCACCGAGAGAGCTGCCTGTTTTAGAGGAAGAATTGGTTTAGTTAAAGGCCTTTGTGGCAAAAACAACAAACATGAGTGAAACTAAATATATAAAACCTTTTCTGCGCTTAAGCGGCCTTGAGCCCCTGGTAGTTCGGCCCGAAACAAATTTTGTGAACGTAGGAGAGCGTACAAACGTTACCGGTAGTAAAAAATTTGCGCGCCTTATAAGGGATAATAAATACGAAGAAGCTTTATCAGTAGCCCGCCAGCAGGTAGAGAATGGCGCCCAGGTACTGGATGTGAATATGGATGATGCCTTACTGGAAGGAGTATCCGCAATGACAACATTCCTTAATCTTTTGCAGTCAGAGCCGGATATTGCCCGTATTCCCATAATGATCGACAGCAGCAAATTTGAGATCATTGAGGCCGGTTTAAAATGTGTTCAGGGTAAATGCATCGTGAATTCTATCTCCATGAAAGAAGGAGAGGAAAAATTTATTGAACAGGCAATAATTTGTAAAAGTTATGGAGCTTCTGTAATTGTAATGGCGTTTGATGAAACAGGACAGGCAGATACCAAAGACCGGAAAATTGAAATTTGCAGCCGGGCTTATAAGATCCTTGTAGAACAAGTTGGCTTTAAGCCGGAGGATATCATATTTGATCCCAATATTTTCGCTATAGCCACAGGTATAGAAGAACATAATAATTATGCAGTAGATTTTATTGAGGCTACCCGCGAGATAAAAAACCGTATGCCCTTAACAAAAGTGAGTGGCGGAGTTAGTAATGTTTCTTTTTCATTTCGTGGCAATGACCATGTAAGGGAAGCAATACACAGTGTTTTTCTTTTTTATGCGATCAAAGCCGGAATGGATATGGGTATTGTTAATGCCGGGCAGCTGGTAATTTACGATGAGATAGAGCCCAACCTTAAAAAATTATGTGAAGATGTGATCCTGAATACCGGAAACGACGATAACAGTGCCACTGAAAAACTGATCGTGTTTGCGGATTCTGTAAAAGCAAAAGGAAAAGAAAATATCCGCGATGAAAAATGGCGGGAAGATGAGGTGGAAAAAAGACTGGCACATTCACTCGTAAATGGCATTACAGATTATATTGATGCAGATACAGAAGAAGCACGGGTTAAATATCCTCGTCCCCTTGATGTAATTGAAGGCCCGCTGATGGATGGAATGAATATAGTAGGAGATCTGTTTGGAGCTGGAAAAATGTTCCTGCCCCAGGTAGTAAAAAGTGCAAGGGTAATGAAAAAAGCCGTAGCTGTACTTACACCTTTCATTGAACAGGAAAAAGAAGACAGGAAGAATGCTCACCTGGCAGCCGGTACAGTTAATGAAGAATCAGCAGGTGCCGCAAAGATATTGCTGGCTACCGTTAAAGGCGATGTACACGATATTGGTAAAAATATTGTGGGTGTAGTACTGGGTTGCAATGGATATGATATCATTGACCTGGGTGTTATGGTTTCCACAGATAAAATTCTGGACACTGCAATAAAAGAAAAAGTTGATATCATTGGATTAAGCGGCTTGATCACACCTTCCCTGGATGAGATGGTACACATTGCACACGAAATGAAAAGGCGTGGCATAAAGCTTCCTTTGATGATCGGTGGAGCTACTACTTCCCGCATGCATACCGCAGTTAAAATTGCTCCTCAATACGATGATGGTGTCATTCATGTACTGGATGCAAGTCGTAGTGTAACCGTAGCCGGTAGTTTACTAAGTCCCGAACAAAAGCCCGCGTTTCTCAAAAATATCAGGGAAGAATATGATAAGCTGAAAACTGATTTTGGAAATAAAAGATCAGCAAAACAAATGGTCTCTTTTAAGGAGGCACAGGCAAACGGAACTGCTATAAAATGGGATGAGCATAAGGCTGTGGTGCCAACTTTTACCGGTACCAAGATTTTTAAAGATTATTCTTTAGAAGAAATTGCACAGTATATCGACTGGCAGCCTTTTTTCATTGCCTGGGAGATGCATGGAAAATTTCCACAGATATTAACTGACTCTATTATCGGCACAGAAGCTACCCGCTTGTATGAGGATGCTAAAAAATTGCTGGATAAAATAATTAAAGAAAAATGGCTGACGGCCCAGGGTGTTACAGGCTTTTGGCCGGCTACTAAAACCGCACCCGACACTGTTGAGATATCACATGAAAATAAAAGTGTGAAACTTGAATTCCTTCGCCAGCAAATGAAGAAAACTGCAGGCCAGCCTAACCTTTCTTTAGCTGATTTTATTCAACCTTCCGGTAATGGGCAGGAGACAGATCATATAGGTGCTTTTTCTGTTACCATCCAGGGAATTGAAACGCATATAAAAAGATTTGAGAAAGAACTGGACGACTACAATAAAATAATCTTACAGGCATTGGCAGACAGGCTGGCAGAGGCTTTTGCCGAATTGTTGCATGTAAGAACGCGAAAAGAATTTTGGGGGTATGATAAAAATGAGGAATTAAATACAGAGCAGCTGATAAAAGAAGAATACAGTGGCATCAGGCCGGCCCCGGGTTATCCTGCCTGCCCAGATCATACAGAAAAATATAAACTATTTGAATTGTTAGGGGGTGAAGAAGCAACCGGAATCAACCTAACAGAGTCCTTAGCTATGTACCCTGCATCTTCGGTGTGTGGCTGGTACTTTGCACACCCGAATAGCAAATATTTCGGAGTTGGTAAAATTGAAAAAGACCAGCTGGAAGATTATACTAAAAGAAAAGGAATGACCATTGATGAAATGACCAGATGGCTCAGGCCGATCCTGGAATGATCTTATATTCTGAATTTATAATTTTTGAATTAATCCAATCTTGCGTTTTGTGTGAAAACGTTGCCTTACATTCAATATTCAAAATTAAAAATGCGAATCATATCATACAATGTAAACGGAATAAGAGCCGCGATTAAAAAAGGTTTTCTCGACTGGCTGCGAACAGACCCGGCTGATGTTATCTGCCTGCAGGAAGTTAAAGCACATATTACGGATATAGATGTAGCAGCCATTGAAGCTGCCGGATATAATGGACATTATTTTTGTGCGCAGAAAAAAGGGTATAGTGGTGTAGCCATCCTCTCTAAATTAAAACCAACAAACGTTATTGAAGGATGCAATATGGAACAAAGTGATTTTGAAGGCAGGGTTATCCGTGCTGACTTTGGTGATGTTAGTGTGATAAGTGCCTATTTTCCTTCCGGAACCAGTGGAGATATCAGGCAATCATATAAATATATATGGCTGGATGAATTTTTGGATTACCTGAATGAACTTAAGAAAAAGAGGAAAAAACTGATCGTATGTGGTGACTATAATATTGCACACAAAGAAATAGACCTGCACAACCCGGTTTCCAACAAAAAAACAACAGGTTTTCTTCCTGAAGAAAGAGCCTGGTTTGATAAATTTTTAGATAATGACTTTATCGATGGGTTCCGTCATTTGAATAAAGAACCACATCAATATACATGGTGGAATGTACTGCGCCCGAGTACCCGCCTGGAAAACAAAGGATGGCGTATTGATTATATCAATGTAACTAAAAACTTAAAAGATAAAATCAAAGCCGTTACAATATTCCCTGAAGTAAAACACAGTGATCATTGCCCAATTTTTGCAGATATAGAAATATAGATTTTTTATTACGGATATACGGAGTTAACCACCCGTTGAGGACTTCAACCCGCTTTTTTAAATTATGATACTTTATAACGTTACTGTAAAAGTAGATAATGCAATTGCTGAAGAATGGCTTCAATGGATAAACAATGAACATATACCGGATATGCTATCTACCGGATGTTTCTCAAAAGCAACTGTTTTAAAACTTCTTGAAGTGGATGAGTCTGACGGGCCAACCTATGCTATTCAATATCATGCTGTGAGTAAATCAAATTACAACTTGTACATTGATAAATATGCAGGTATCATGCGAACCAAAAGTTTAGAAAAATGGCAAGGCCAATTCATTGCCTTCCGGTCTGTAATGCAGGTTGTGCACTAATTGTGCAAAAAATAATTCTTCATTATTTTTATTAAAATGCTATTCCCCTAAAGCCTTATCCCTACAGGATTATAAGGTTTCTATTTATAAAACCCAGTGCTGGCAATAGTTTCAGCCAGAAAACTTGCTGGTAGTAATTCTATTTTTCTGCAGGTGGCAGCGTATAAACCTTGTTGCTTGCGGGATTCAGCCAATTTGAAAATTTTTAAATAAATGAAAAAAAGTTTTGTTCCATTCCAAAACCTTCTATATTTGTCTGAGTTAAAATTTCAAAAACTTAATTATGAACAAAGCTGAATTAATTACAAAAATTGCTGATGATGCCGGCATCACAAAAACACAGGCAAATGCTACTTTAGATTCTTTTATAGAAGCAGTTACTAAAACTTTAAAAAGTGGTAATAAAGTTACACTTGTAGGATTTGGTACTTTTTCTGTTTCTAAAAGAGCTGCCCGCAATGGTCGTAATCCTCAAACAGGAGCTGTTATTAAAATTAAAGCAAAGAAGGTTGCTAAATTTAAAGCAGGAAAAGAATTATCCAGTAAAATGTAGTTTGCTGAATCACAGTAAAAAGCAAGGCGCAGTCGTGCCTTGCTTTTTTTGTACCTTTGAAAATAAAAAATATATAAAATGGGACGTGGAGATATTAAAACAAAAAAAGGAAAAATTTTTGCCGGTAGTTTTGGAAAAAGCAGGCCATCTAAAGTTGTAAAAAAAGCAGCTCCGAAAAAAGAAGAAGCTAAAAAAACAAAGTAAACAACCGGGTAATAATTATTCCTTAAGGTGCAAGCCTGGTTATTACCCAGTTTTTTTTTGTAAGTGTAAAGCAAATGCGGTCGTGTAGCCTGTTTGGGCGCCCCTGCCAGAATTCTATCTGCAAAGGTTTAACTATATATCCGCCCCAGTGTGGGGGACAGGGTATGTACCCGGTATATTTTTTTTGCAGTTCTTCCATTCTTTTTTCAATTTCCAAACGACTTGTGATCTCCTGGCTTTGTGGAGATGCCCAGGCCCCTATCCTGCTTCCTTGTGGCCGCGATTGAAAATATGTATCGCTTTCTTTCTCACTTATTTTTTCTACAACACCATCTATTCTTACCTGCCTTTCCAGTTCTTTCCAAAAAAAAACAAGACTAGCCTGTGGATTTGTTTCAAGATCGGCAGCCTTCCGGCTTTTATAATTTGTAAAAAAAACAAATCCCTTTTCATCAAATCCTTTTAATAATACAATACGGGAAGAAGGTTTTCCATTTTCATCTGCAGTAGCAAGGGTCATAGCATTCACTTCTTCAATTTTGCTCTCCATTGCATCAGACCACCACGATCTGAATTGAATGATCGGGTCGGAATTCACTTCGGCTTCGTTTAATTCTTTAAACCTGTAATCTTTTCTTATAGCTGATATATCAATCATAACATTTTATTCTTCATTCGTATCGTTCTGGAGTCTTTCATTTTTTTTCTTTTCTTTTTGAAGTTCATACTGAAGAAATTCTTTTTCTTCAGTAGCAATGTCAATGGAACTTTCCAATTCTGCTATGCGGGAATTTGCTTTGGATAATTCTTTGTAAATGTTTGCGGTATCAGTAAGTTCTGTATTAATATCATTCAATGCGGCCGTAGCACTTGCAAAACGGTCTCTTACCGTATAATATTCTTTTTCAATATTGATCGATTGAATGATCTCATTTTCCATGGAAGCTTCTCTCCTGGAAGCACCTTCTGCTTCCTGCTGTTGTTTTCCAATAAACTGCTGCATTTGCCCTAACTCATCAAAAGTAGATTCGAGCTGGCTTTGCAACATCACTGCATGTTTTGCCTTACCTCTTAAAATTTCAAGTTCTTCTTCCCTTAAACCTATCATGTAGTTTACATCCGCTATTTGAAGTTGAAGAAGGTCATTCTCACTTTTCAGATGTTTTATTTGTTCTTCAGAAAGCACTTACAATTTTTTATAAAAGTAATTATTAAAAGGCTAACACGAATTTACGTAACGAATTGCACGAATTAAAAAAGGCTCAGGCTCGGGAGTTAAGAATTATTAGTTATGAATTAGGGAATAGAATAAAGTATTTTGAATTTTAAATTTTGAATTGGGGAGGATTTAGTCCCTCACCTTTTGAGAGGGGTTGGGATAAGTTGTAAGAACAAAAGTGGAAGGAAAAAGATCCTATCTAAAAATGCTGTTATCCTGAGCAAGTCGAAGGATGAAGCGTGAACATAATAAAAGGAAAACAAAACTAATAAATCATACCACTCGAGACTGTAAAATAAACTGTGTCAAAGTTCAAAATATTCTGAACTTTAAAACACAGTTTTTTTATGCAAAAGAAAAAAGAAGCCTTCGATTACGAAGCACTCAAAAAGAAGACCTTAGAGCAGTTTCGCTCAGGCAAGGATTTATTTAGCAAGGGCGGGGCCTTTGCTCCTTTACTGAAGGAGTTTTTAGAAGCTGCCCTTCAGGCTGAACTAAATGATCATCTCGATAATGAAGAAGATGAACACCAGAACCGAAAAAACGGTTACACTACCAAACAATTAAAGACGGCTAGTGGAACAATTGAGCTAGACACGCCACGGGATCGTAACAGTGATTTTTCGCCAGACATTGTCAAGAAAAGAGAAACCATTCTGGCAACAAGTCTTGAGTCAAAAATCATTGGGATGTATGGCCTGGGTATGAGCTTCAGAGATATCTCGACGCACATAAAAGATATGTATGACACCGATATCTCGGCTGCTACCTTATCCTCGATTACAGATAAGGTTATACCCCTGGTAAAGGAATGGCAGGCACGTCCACTTGATAGTCTCTATTGCATGGTGTGGCTGGATGCGATGCATTATAAAGTACGGGAAGATGGGCGTGTAACAACTCGTTGTGTATACAATATTTTAGGCATTACCACTGAAGGCCGCAAGGAAGTACTAGGTATGTATATAAGCGAGAGTGAAGGTGCTAACTTTTGGCTTAGTGTATTAACGGATTTGCAAAACCGCGGCGTAGAGGATATGCTAATTGCCTCTATTGATAATCTGAAAGGATTTGCAGAGGCAATAGCTACTGTGTTTCCAAAAACTGACATACAAAGCTGCATTGTACATCAGATACGCAACTCCATGAAATATGTGGCCAGTAAGGATCAGAAAGAATTTATGAAAGACTTAAAGCCTGTATACCAGGCAGTCAGCAAAGACCTTGCACAACTAAACTTCGAAAAGCTGGAAGAAAAATGGAATAAAAAATATCCCGTAGTAATATCTTCCTGGCAACGCAACTGGGACAAGCTCACCACGTATTTTAAATATCCCGCTGAGATAAGAAAAGTGGTGTACACGACGAACACCATAGAGGGTTACCATCGCCAGATTCGTAAAGTCACAAAAACCAAAGGAGCCTTTACATCTGATATGGCATTATTAAAACTCATATACCTGGCAACTAAAAACATTGAGAAAAAATGGACAATGCCTTTACAGAATTGGGGTATAACGGTATCGCAGCTAAGTATAATTTTTGGAGAACAAAGATTGAAACTTATTATATAATTTGCCGCAGGAAGAGGCGGCGCCTTGCTCTTTGTAACTGAGCCAACACCGCCTCTTCTGCTAGCTAAAAAAATCTTTGACACAGTTTAATTTACACACCCTACCACTCCGCAAGATGTTTCTTTTTATAGGGGTTTTATTATGATTTAAAGAAAGACGATAACTTATACCGAACAGTACTAATCTAAAATTACTGATCAGCTTACAAGTGTCCCTACTTTATTACCTGTAACCACACTTAGAAGATTGCCTGGCTTATTCATATCAAAAACAATAATGGGCAGATTGTTTTCCATACAGAGAGTAAAAGCCGTCATATCCATAACTTTTAAATTCTTTGAGATACATTCAGCAAAAGAAATTTTTTCAAATTTGGTGGCAGTCGGATCTTTCTCAGGATCCGCAGTATAAATTCCATCTACCCTTGTACCTTTTAAAATTACATCAGCTTTTATTTCTATAGCTCTTAAAGAACCTGCCGTATCTGTAGTAAAATAAGGATTGCCTGTTCCTGCACCAAAAATCACTACTCTCCCTTTTTCCAAGTGACGCATTGCTCTCCGGCGGATATAAGGCTCAGCTATCTGTTCCATTTTTATCGCACTTTGCAAACGGGTAAAAACGCCCGCTTTTTCCAGGCCACTCTGCACTGCCATGCCATTGATCACTGTTGCAAGCATTCCCATATAATCACCCTGCGCCCTCTCAATACCCGTTTCCGCTTCATTCATGCCACGGTAAATATTGCCTCCCCCTATCACTAATGCAACCTGTACACCCATTTCTGTTAACTGTTTAATATCCTGTGCATATTGCGCAATGACAGCGGAATCAAGGCCGAAATTTTTATCTCCCATTAATGATTCACCAGAAAGTTTTAAAAGAACTCTTTTGTATTTAGGTAGCATTAAAATTATTTTTTAAGATTGGTGCGAAGATATATTTAAAAATAATATCTCCCTTTGTGTACTTTTAGAAAAGTAATAGTTGCTTGGAATGACTTTTGTAAAGTGTGGGACATTTATAGTTGTGGGACACCTTATTTAAAAAATTGTCTTTTATAGTATGGCCACAATCCACAATAAAAAACCCCGCTATCTGCGGGGTTACCATTTCTTTTATCCTAAAGCCACTCTCTTGAATTCAGTTATTTTAAGATCTCCCTCCACACTCTTCAGGTAATCCCCTACACTTTTACTGTTGTCCTTTACATATGGTTGAGCCAATAAGGTATTGTCTTTAAAAAACTTATTTACTTTACCCATTGCGATCTTCTCAGCCATTTCTGCAGGTTTGCCCTCAGCTTTGATCTGCTCAATTGCTATATCTTTTTCACGCGCTATTGTTTCAGGAGATATGGAAGATTCGTCAATTGCAAGAGGATTCATTGCTGCTATCTGCATAGCTACATCTTTTCCTGCATCAGCACTTTCTTTATTCATACCCACCAACACACCCATTCTGTTTGCACCATGAATATAACTTGCCACATAAGGTGCTTCTATTCTTTCAAATTTAGAAACAGCAATTTTCTCCCCGATGGAAGCTAATTTATCATTGATCATATCGGAAACTTTAGAACCGTTGATCTCTACATTATTTAATTCTTCAGCAGACTTAACATTTTTGTCTATTGCCGCATCAGCTATGCTTTGTGCAAAGGAAACAAAGTCTGAATTTTTACTTACAAAATCGGTTTCGCAACTTATACACAATACGATACCTGCTTTATGATCAGCCGTAGTTTTTGCAATGATCACCCCTTCTTTTGCTTCTCTGTCGCTGCGTTTAGCCGCCACTTTTTGTCCCTGCTTCCTTAACCAGTCAATAGCAGCTTCAAAATCACCATTGCTTTCTGTAAGGGCTTTGCGGCAATCCATCATACCTGCACCTGTTGCCTGGCGCAAATTATTTATATCCGATGCTGTTATTGTTGCACTCATAGTTATATCCTCCTGGTTCCCTGAAGGGAATTATTTTTAAATTAGTAATCTGATGTTAAGCACTTAGCCGTTAGCGTTACATTATTAACTGCTGCACAAGAGTGCGACGCCAATGAAGTTGAGTAAAGAGAATATGCCTGGCTCAAAATATCACCTTATTTTTACTTTCTTATTTAAGTAAAGCAAAGGCATTACCTCGGTCCACCTCCGCCTGCAGGCCTTCTTCCTCCGGCACCCGGACCAGCAACACGACGTTTAGCCGGGCCACCCGGACCTCTTCCACCGCCGCCTCTTTTATTCCTGTCATCACCGCCATCTACTTTTTGTTCAAAACGCGCAGCTTTTGCTTCCGCAGATTCTTCTGAATCAACATGCTCATCATCAGAATCTTTATCAGCCTGGCGTTCCTGCAAACCTTCTGCTATTGCAGCCGTAATATAATTTACAATAATGGCGATTGATTTGGTTGCATCATCATTTGCCGGAATTGCAAAATCAACTTTGTTGGGATCGCAATTGGTATCTACCATACCAAAAGTATTGATGTTCAAACGGCGGGCTTCTGCAAGAGCAATGTGCTCATGACCTATATCCACCATGAACAAAGCAGCAGGTACACGGCTTATTTGTGCAATACCACCCAACACCTTTTCCATTTTATCTTTATCGCGCGTAAGTGTTAGTCTTTCTTTTTTTGTAAGATTTTCAGCGCTGCCATCACCCAGCATTTTTTCAATGCTCTGCATTTTCTTAACACTCTTACGAACAGTATTAAAATTAGTAAGCATTCCCCCAAGCCAGCGCTCTGTAACAAAAGGCATATTTACACGCTTCGCACTTTCCTGAACAATTTCCTTAGCTTGTTTTTTGGTAGCCACAAACATGATCTTCTTTCCACTGCGTGCAATTGCTTTCATTGCAGAGGCAGCTTCCTGCAAACCTTCCACAGTTTTATTAAGATCTATAATATGTATACCTTTTTTTTCAGCAAAAATGTAGGGTAACATTTTAGGATTCCATTTTTTCTTCAAATGGCCAAAATGTACGCCTGCTTCAAGAAGTTGTTGTTGTAAGGAAGTGTTATTTTCCATTGTATATTATTGATGATGTTTTTAAAATTGTTGATGCGTTCTGGATTCTTGATACTTGATACTTGATACTTGATACTTGATACTTGATACTTGATTCTTGATACTTGATTCTTGTTTCTTGTTTCTTTTTTCTTGATATCCGGTATCCAATATCTGATATCTGGTATTAACGCTTGCTGAACTGGAAACTCTTCCTTGCTTTTTTACGGCCTGGTTTTTTACGTTCCACTGCACGGGGATCACGTTTAAGCAGACCTGCTGCTTTTAAAGCCGGACGATAATCAGGACTTACTTCCAGTAATGCCCTGGAGATTCCCAACCTGGTTGCTTCTGCCTGGCCTTTAACTCCGCCACCTGTTGCATTTACAACAACATCAAATTTATCAGCACTCTCAATAGTTTTCAGAGGTGCCTCAACCTGATTTTGTAAATAAACAAGAGGAAAGTAAACCTTATAGTCTTTACCATTTATAGTAATGTTACCGCTTCCTTTAGAAAGGAATACACGCGTTACAGCTTCTTTTCTACGGCCGACTGCATTTTTTTGCTTTTCCATTAAATTGTATTTGTATTATTCAGCGATCAGCTGTAATTATTTGGATTGATTAAAATTTAAAGATTCAGCTCTTTGTGCGGTATGAGGATGTTCAGCACCTTTATATACAAATAACTTTTTGTACATCTGCCGGCCCAGTTTGTTCTTAGGCAACATTCCTTTAACAGCCCTTTCAATAATAACTTCCGGACGGCGGGCCTGGAGGTTTTTTGCAGTTTCAGCTTTCTGTCCACCGGGATACCCGCTAAAAGTCAGATACTTTTTATCTTCCAGCTTATTACCTGTGAACTTAACTTTTTCAGCATTGATCACAATAATAAAATCACCACAATCAACATGTGGTGTATAATAAGCTTTGTTTTTTCCTCTTAATATAGAGGCAATTTTAGCACACATACGACCAACGGTTTGATTAGCACCATCAACAACGTACCAATTACGCTGCACGGTAGCCTCGTTCGCATGCTTTGTTGTAAAATGTAGTTTACTCATTGTTTTTGTTTTGGTTGCCGCTATCTTAAAACGGAAACCGGTTTATAAATGTTTTTTATCGCTATCCCGATAAACAACTTAAAAAGTTTATGCTTTTTTTATTGGAGTGCAAAGGTAAGGGCAGACACAGGCATCAAACAAGAAATTAAGCAACTATTTTAATTTACATCTTTATAAGTGATTGATAAACAGCAAAAATAATGCTTAGATATTTTATTAAAGAATTCTGCAATTAATCTTAACCGCAAATACAGGAGGCACAAAGTTTCGCAAAGAACAAAACGTAGGCAAATCTTTAGTCTTTGTGCCCCCACCTCACCCCAGCCCTCCTCCCCAAAAAATAGGGGAGTAACATCATTTGGATTCATCTAAAATTCAAAATTCAAAATTTCTTATTTGCGTCTTTGGGTGAAAAAATATTAAGGCATACTTAAAAAATTTAAGGATAAAACTCCGGATTTAGAACTGAGCCAATTGAATTTTGTGCTGATCAAACTTCGCATAAATGAAAATATTTTTTCTCTTAATGTGTATTCCCTTTTTTACCTATTCTCAGGAGTTAAAATATACAGGAAATGCAGGGATAGCGGTTGGCAAAAATGCAACTCTTAAAAAACTCATGTATTATAAAAGTCATACAATCGGTTATGAAAGGTGGTTTGCATACGAATTTCAATTTTGTTTTGCTTTTGGATTTGCAACCATTCAATATGATAATGTCAGCAAAGACCATTTACAACTTTTTCATACCATTCATTATATAACACTGCCTGTGTCAATAAAAAAAGATCACAGGCTTTCGAAAAATTCCTCTTACAACCTGGAATTAGGATTTTGTAATAATCTCAAACTGCTACACAAATTCAAATACGAAAACGACAGCGTGTTATTCATAAAAAACAATGAGTATTCTATGAGTTATTTATTACAGGGTTCATTTAAATCAAAACTTTATAAAAATCTGCTTATTGCTATGGGAATAGGAATCGAAGATGATATTTTTCACATATATAAAGTAAGAACTGAAAAATTAAAATTAAAAAGACGCTTTATTTCATTATCATTTTACAGGAAGTTGTAAACGTTTTTTGATGCAATGTTAGAAACTACGCGGGCTACAGTGAAATATTTTTAATATATTTAGTGATAAATGATTAATATGATAAACGTACGGCGCAATGTTTTAATTATACTTATTTCTTTCTTTTTTGTTAATCAATCACAAGGACAGTGTAGCATTAATTATTTATTCAATCCAAGTTTTGAAAATCCTGTTCAACCCGGTATCGGAAATAATTTAACCGGCAGTGCTACATTTAATGGTTGGACCATCCCCAGTGGTGCAGCTTTTAATATTATAAAAACAGATGGTTCGGCTTATCCTGGCGGTCCTGATAATGCCCAGGATGGTAATCAATATGTAGATATTACCAATGCAGGCGGTTTTGTTCAACAGAAGTTTAGTTTAACATGTGTTTCTACTTTGGATTACAGCGGCTATTTTTCCCGCAGAGAATCAGGAGGTACAGGTTTTAACAGCTTTATTGAGATCATTAATTCTTCACTTGCTGTTGTTGCCACTTCCAGTGTTGTAAGCTTTACTGCCACTGAAAGCCAGGAAGTGTGGAAACAGGTAACAGGTTCTGTTACGTTGCCAGCAGGAAATTATGTTTTTAGATTTGTAATGGATGATTATACCAATATTGATAATGCTTTTATTTGTGCAACTCCTTCCTGTATTTTGCCTGTTAAACTTTCTTCCTTTACTGCAGCTGTTAATAATTGCAATACAAAATTGCAATGGATATCAGAATCAGAAATTTCTTTTAAAAATTACCAGGTAGAATATAGTGTGAACGGAAATGAATTTAAAAATATCGGTGAAATAAATGCAACCAATAAATTAACTCCTTCCACCTACAATTATGAACATACCTCTCCGCTTCCCGGAAAAGGTTTTTACAGGTTAAAATTAACTGACCTGGATGGCAGGTATCAATATTCAAAAATCATAGCCTTACAAATAAATTGTCACTCCAATATTGAATTCATATATCCGATCCCGACAAAAGATGTAGTAAATATAAATGTTACCAATACAGCTAGCAGTTTTACATCTACTGCTGTCCTGTACAATGACAGGGGACAGGTAGTATTAAAAAAAGAAATACGCAATGGCACAAACACCATTGATTTGCAAAATCTTTCCCCCGGTATGTATATTCTTACCTACCATGATGGGAATAAAAACAAAGCGTTTAAAATTATCAGGGAGTAATATTTTATTTACCGGCAACTTTCTCTCCGTTGATATAAGTCCAGAGAACTTGCGTTTGCAATATTTCTTTCTCCTTACATTTCATCAGGTCTTTATCAAGAATAATAAAGTCAGCGTATTTTCCTTTTTCAAGGCTTCCTTTTTCCTTTTCTTCAAAGGCAGAACGTGCGGCCCAAATTGTCATACCGCGTATTGCTTCCTCCCGGCTTAATGCATTCTCAATTTGGTAACCATTGACTGGAAATTCTTTAGCATCCTTTCTGATAACAGCAGCAAAAAAAGTTTTAAACGGACTAATATCTTCTACCGGAAAATCAGTACCCAAGGGCATCCAGCCATTAGCGCCCAATAATTTTTTATATGCATACGCATTGGTGATCCTGTTTTTTCCTACTCTTTCTTCTGCCCAATACATATCACTGGTTGCATGGGTTGGCTGAACAGAAGGAATGATATTATATAATGCAAAAAGTGGGAAATCATTTTCCTGTACAACCTGCGCATGTTCAATTCTCCAGCGCCTGTCATTTTTTCCTTTTAAAACTTTTGCATAGGTATTCAGTATCTGCCTGTTTCCGCTATCACCAATAGCATGTGTGCACATCTGAAATTTTGAAGCCGCCAGTTTATTTGCCATCCTGGTGTAATAAGAAGTATCACTTAAAAGAAATCCTTTCCAGCCTGGTTTATCAGAATATTCTTCCAGCATAGATGCGCCCCTTGAACCTAGTGCACCATCTGCATATAATTTAAATCCACCCACATTAAGGCGCGCCGTTTTGTAAGGGCCTTTAGCTATCCACTTATCATAATATTGAGCACTGTCTGCCAGCAATGCAAATATTTTCATTTTCAGGTTCCCTTTTTTTTGTTCTTCATCCACCATTTCTATTGTATGTTCTCCCACACCGCAATCATGAACACCTGTAAGGCCCACATTGAAACAAAGCTGCTGGGCATCTATAAAAAATTTCCGGGCGAGGGAATCAGCAAGCAAGGGAATTTTATTGTCAACAATATCCATAGCATTGTCTATTAAAATTCCGGTTAAAACTCCATCCTTTAAATCCACACTACCTCCATTAACTACAGTGGCAGAGGTAATCCCTGCTATATCCAGTGCTTTTTGATTAACAAGAGCAGCATGCCCATCTATGCGTTTAAGAAATACCGGTCTGTCTGGGAAAAGGCTATCCAGTATTTTTTTATCAGGGAATTCTTTTATCGGCCAGTCATTCTGATCCCAACCTCTTCCGTATATCCATTCTGTAGGTGTTGCCGCTGCATAAGTTTTGAGTTTATCCACGATCTCTTCAAATGATGTAGTTCCTGTAAGACTGCATTTCCACATATCTGTGGCAAAGCCGGTAAAATGGCAATGCGCATCAATGAATCCCGGAAAGATTGTTTTTCCTTTTACATCAATCACTTCTGTGGCCTCATAATTTTTAAGTATCTCATCATTACTTCCAGTAGCGATAATTTTTCCATCTGTTATAACCATGGCTTCTACTACTGAAAAATTATTATCAACTGTATATATCTGTGCATGGTGTACAAGCAGATCTGCTTTCTGCCTGAACTTACAGGAGCCACAAAATATTAAAATCAATAAAGGGAAAATGCAGCTGATCTTATAAGACATAAAATGTTTTTTCAAAAATAAGGCAATTGTATCCGGATCAAAAAAAGTTTAAGTATTACTGAAATAATTTAAGGGTAAAAGTGTACTGTAGGCTTTTAAATAAATGAGTTTTGAATTATCAAAGGCCAATGATACGGGATAAGCTGAAAACCGGTGAAATAGAGTAGGCGATTATTAATTAAATGAAAAAATATTTTTTATTTTTTGGATTAGCGCTATCCGCGCTTAATTCCTTAACGCAAAGGGACACAGATTCTCGTATTGTCAGTTTTATATCTTCGTCAGAATTTTCGAAGTTTTCCAGTCAGTTTAGTTCTATTGGAATTGTTGATTACTTAAAATCAAAAATTACGTACGATGATGGCAATCGGGATAAACCTATAATTAATGTTTTACTATAAAGAGTAGTTTTACCTAATGGTTTTTTTATTTCAAACAAATGCACAGAAAAAGACTGCAGAAAAAATTGCTCTTTATACTTACTTTTCGTCGTTGTATTTCGAATTATTCTTTTAAAAAATTAATTTGAAAAAAATTATATTATTATTTTCTTTTCTATCATTGATATTATTGTTATTTTTTATCAATTCAGTTTCGTTTTTCGTAAAAAAATTTCATGCCCTTGATAAAATTAGCAGAATTGAAAATAAGATGTTACCTTCTTTACTGTATTTTAGGAATGTTCGTACCAATCTCACTGATACAATTGAAACAGAAAATTTAATAATTTTAAATTTTTGGGCCTCATGGTGCGCTCCTTGCATACAGGAACAACCATCTTTAGAACTTCTATCAAAAAACAGCAAGGTTAAAATTATACAAGTGTCATTTGATTCTACCAATACTCAATTATTGACTATACTCGCAAAAAATTGGACCCTTGACGCTTTTGTATTAAGTGATACACAAGTTTTTAAAGTCCCCGAATTCTTACCTAAAACGATCATTGTGAAAAATAGGAAAATAGTGAAAACAGTCTATGGTGCATATAATTGGCAAAATGTTTCAATTATAAAATTTTTGGACTCAATAAAAAGGGCGGATTGAAGTCTGAATTACTTATCGAATATTATCTAAAATTGATCTTGCCCATTCATAATAATTAAGCTACGCTATTATTAAAGTAAGAAAAGAAATTATAGAATGTTGAAAGTAATTTCGAGGTTGCATTAGAAAACAACAATTGTCATAGATTCCAAAACCCTATATCTTTTTATAGACATTTTATTTGGATACTTATAAATGAAAATTTAGTGTTAACTTATAAACAAACTTGATTAAAAAACAGTTATTCTAGTATTCATTCAATTAAGTTATCGCAACAATAAAAAAGTATTTTCCTTTTGGCTAATTTGACAACTTTAATTTATAGTAATATTAGTTTAATTAAGAAGACCAAATACATATTTATTTCACTTTTTTATATTAATACATCTTTCAAAATCTAAAAAAATATCTTCAAAAAAATAAAAAAAATTATTGGCTAATAACATACGTTAATAAGCTTTGCTTTTTTATCAAACACTAAAAGAAAATAAGATAATGACATTTTTGCAATTTATATTTTACTTATCCATTGCTTTTTCAGTATTTATAATAACTTATAACTTCATTAAATGGTTAAAAAAAATAAATAAGTTTAAAAAATTTCGTGGGGGCAAATAATTCATCTTAAAGGATAATGAGTATCAGTTTGCGATTTCGATAGTAAATTAAAAAGGGTTGAAACGTTATAAATATATATCCCTGGTGACTGGCAAATCTATGTTCTTCTGAACTTTCAGGCACTAATTTTATTAATTTTTGACATGTAGGAGAAGCTAATTATGGAAGTTGTTATCGGTTCAAAAGGTATAATATGCAAGGCGGTGAAATGGATCAATTCTTTATTTTAAAATTTATAGTACAATGTCGGATATTGAAAGAATTATTTACCTGATTGTAAGTGGCTGTAGCTGGTGGCATCTTTGCTCCTCCAATCGTAAAGTTTTTCAATAAGCGAAAAGGCAAATAACCAGATGAGGTGATTATTCAATGATAACTATTTACAGAACTTAAAGAAGTTTTTTTTGGGAATTTCCATAAATAATTTTTCCACTTAAAAGAAGAAGGTGTTTCTAACCTTCTTCTTTTTTATTATCCCCTATTGAAGTGGTGATTATTGCTACTGTGTTAATAATGTTGTTTGAATTAATCATCGTAATTATTGTTTGTGATTTTTAAAAATTACGGCTATTTCGCAAATTAAAACATTACGCGTTGAAGATTAAATAATTAATGAAGCGGCATCAAAAAAGTTTAAGTAATACTTAAATAAGTTTAGTGCAAAAGGTTACTAAATGCTTTTTAATAAATGAGTTTTGAATTATCAATGGCCATGATACGGGTTAAGCCGAAAACCGGTGAAAAAGAGTAAGCGAATTTTAAAATAAAAACAATGAAAAAACTATTTTTAATTTTTCTTATTTGTTGTTCCGCATTACATTCATTCTCTCAAATTAATCAATCGTCTTTTGATGTAGTAGCGCAAATTCAAAATATAAATGTTCAATTGAGTCCAAAATATCCAGAGGGTTCAAATGAAAGAAAGTGGTGGCAAACCTTATTGAATGCCTGTACTATCGTTTGTGCGGACGCAGCAGGTGCTTATGCAGGGGTTACTGGTTCAATGGGTGTTATAGGTGCTGTAGGTCTTTCAACCGGAGGAAGCGGCGCCGCTGTTGTAGCAGGAGTAGTAGCGGTCGTTGGAGCAGCAGGGGCTTCTAATGGCGCTTATCATGGCTTAAACAGATCATTACCACATACTGGTGAGGTAAGCTTCGGAAATTTAAACATTTTAATTCCTCAACAATTTTCTGCATTTTCCGAGATTGGGAAGGCACACAATCGTGTACTACAATATAACTTTATAAATGGTGAAAATATCCAAAATTATTACACCACTGTCTTACTTCCTCAGGATATGTCGATCATTAATTCAACAAAAATACAACAAATGTTTACCGATCTGAATACTTTGGGGCTTGCAGCAACTAGAGGACAGAACAATTATGAAATGGTTTCGACTAACTTAGTGGGAAGTAACTATATGACTGTTGATGGCAAAAATATTTATGATGCATTTTTCGCTAAGTATTTAGACTGTAATTCAGCATCTGATTTGGAAAACCTCATAAATGGTGCAATAAATAGTGTGTCAAATTCGGCTTTAAATGAAACGGAGAAGCAGTCACTAATAACCGCATTTATTGTTACTTCAGAAAGTGCTTTTTTTACAAAATAGTTTGTATGAAAAAACTTCTTAAAGATAGTTTGTTTGTTGTTATTTTTCTTTCCATTATGGCAGCCATTAACGTAAACTTTAAAAATTGGTTTTTTATATTTACGGTTCTACTCCCTTGTTTATTATTAATAATATCTGATATAATTCTGATTTTTAAAAGCAAAAAAAATAGCATGAAGGAACAGGAATAATTTAGAGAAATTCTATCAGGAAATAATTTTGTAGCGCCCGTTGTGGGAATGGATATAGCGGGTGCTTTATTTGGCGCAAGTACGACTGCTATATTACAATGGTCTCGGAGTCGTTCAGTAGAATGGAGGTCTGTAGGACAAACTGCAGTTATGGGAGCAGTTACCAGTTCAACAGGTGAAGTAGGGAAGGCGGCGAAATGGATCAATTCTTTATTTTAAAATTTATAGTACAATGTCGGATATTGAAAGAATTATTTACCTGATTGTAAGTGGCTGTAGCTGGTGGCATCTTTGCTCCTCCAATCGTAAAGTTTTTCAATAAGCGAAAAGGCAAATAACCAGATGAGGTGATTATTCAATGATAACTATTTACAGAACTTAAAGAAGTTTTTTTTGGGAATTTCCATAAATAATTTTTCCACTTAAAAGAAGAAGGTGTTTCTAACCTTCTTCTTTTTTATTATCCCCTATTGAAGTGGTGATTTTTGCAACGGTCTTAATAAAGTTTTATGCATTAACGATCGTAAGTTTTTTCTTAATAGTTTGAATTCAACTCAAAAAATTTATTAGGATTCTGTGTTTTCTTTTTCCACTTAATAAGTGACCAATCAGGCTTTGTGACATTTAAAAAATTACGGCTAATTCGCAAATTAAAACACTACAGGTTGAAGCTTAAATAATCAATTGTCTCCGGCTCAAAAAAGTTTAAGTAATACTGAAATAAGTTAAGTGCAAAAGTTTACTGTTTGATGATAAATAAAAGACTTTTGAACTATCAATGGCCATGATACGGGTTAACCGAAAACCGTAACCAGAGTAGGTGAAAAAATCTTAAATTATTAATCATGAAAAAAGGTATCAAAATTCTTCTTAGTGCTTTGCTGCTGTTTTTTGGGATCGTTGTATTCGCATTCAATACTTCTGAATCACCAAAAAAGATCAAAATAAAAATAACAGCCAAACTTCACAAACAAACCGAGGATTGCAAAAGAGCTTTTGGAATATGTGATGTTAATATAGATATTGACTGGGAACGCCTGGCAGGTGTACCGGGAGAAGCTGAACTGGATGGGAATACGTTAACTTTAAATTTTACGAGAGACATTGTTGGCAGTGATCCTTCACTGGCAAGAGAAAATACTTCCGTAATGACAATTACAGAAGAAGATGCTTTATCATTATCCCCGGCAACAGCTGAGAGATTAGGACAATCATCAATTAATATAAAACCCGGTATTTATAAAGTTGATTATTCAACAAACAGATTCGGAACCGTTATATTTAATGTAGAGGTAACTAAATGATGGCAATGCAGGGATCGGTTGTCGATCCCTGCATTTACATTTTCAATTACAAAAAAATGCTGTCATCCTGTCCCGATAGCTCTATCGGGAGTCGAAGGACGAAGTGTGAACATAATAAAAAGAAAACGAAATCAATTTAGTCCCTTTCCTTTGGAGAAGAATTAGGGTTAGGTAATTTTTATTCCTAAAAAATATAAATGTTCTATTATGAAAAGCAGATCTATACTAACACTTCTCTTATCATTGCCTTTTTTTTACAGTTGTACCTTATTTTATAAAGCTGCCGGAGTTTATAAAAAACCACAAAGAGAAACCCCGGCTTCTATTAAAGAACATTTAGGCGGAAAATATTATGACGGATTGTATATCATTAAAAACGATAGCACTTTAAAATATTTTATTGATTCAATCGGTTCAAGTGTGCCAAACGTAATAATCTTTAACAAGGCCCGCCAAAACATTTATCAAAGTAAAACCTGTGTGTGGGCAAATGTTAACCAGATTGATTCTATACATTCTTCCGGGGCATGGAATGTAAAAGATGGGTACAGGTTTGAAAATATTCAAAATACTGTTTCATTGGTTGATGGAGTAAAGCCTGGCACAAACCATGAATTTATTATTTATTACGTTTGGGCTAAATTTTCTCCTAAACTCAGCAAGAAGCTTCTTGCTTCCATTGAAAAAGATTTCAAAGCAAAGAAAATGGATGTTTATATCGGGAACATCAATGTTGATCTTCAGAAATAATCAGCGTATTATTTCTATTGCCTGTTGAGTAAACTCTTCCAAAGTTTTTAACTTTGCCAGCTACCATTATGAATACTCCAGAGCAGGTTAAAAAACTACAGCAACAAAGCAAAGATTTTTTTAAATCTCCAGTAAGCGATTTGCAGTCTGCAGTGACGCTGAAAAATATACTGCGTTTTCATGAATACCGTTACTATGTCCTGAATGATCCTCTTTTAAGTGATGAAGAGTACGACCTGTTATTTAAAAACCTGGAACAATTTGAAATCCTTCATCCAGAAAGCATAACTAAAGACTCGCCTACACAAAGGGTTGGCAAAGGATTGATAAAAGACTTTCCTAAAGTACAGCATCTTGTACCCATGTTATCCTTACAGAATTCTTACAATGCCGATGACCTTATAGATTGGGACCGCAAAGCAAAAGAATTAACAGGACTGGATACTATTGAATATTGCATAGAACCAAAATTTGATGGGGCTAGCATTTCACTGATCTATGAGAACGACCACCTTGAAAGAGGCGCTACACGCGGTGACGGGGAAACGGGCGATGATATAACTCCCAATATAAAGCAGGTGCGTTCATTACCTCTTACCGCAAACTTTAGCAAATATGGCATAGAGCAGATAGAGATAAGGGGTGAAGTAATGATGACAAAACCTGCTTTTAAAAAATACAATGCAGGGCAGGTTGAAGCCGGTTCACCTCCATTGGCCAACCCGCGAAATGCTGCTGCAGGTAGCCTTCGGATAAAAGATCCGCTTGAAGTTGGCCGCCGCAAACTGGAAGCTTTTTTATATCATGTAAGTTATCTTTCCTTCTCAGGCAATGAGCCGACAAAAAAAGAATTGCTCACTCATAGTGGTTCATTGGAAATGTTATGGCAGCTTGGTTTCAGAAGTCCGAAAAAAGAAATGAAAGTGGTTACAGGTATATCCGGTGTTATTAAATACATATCAGAATATGAGATCCTGCGGGATGAACTTCCTTACGAGATAGATGGAATGGTGATTAAAGTAAATGAACTGCAGTTGCAGGAAAAACTGGGAATGACATCTCACCATCCACGATGGGCCATTGCATATAAATTCAAAGCAAGGCAGGCTACCAGCCGGTTACTGGATGTTATTTACCAGGTAGGACGTACCGGGGCGGTAACGCCTGTTGCTAAAATAGAACCTGTTCAGGTAGGGGGCGTTACCGTTAGTAGCATCTCCATTCACAACCAGGAATATATCAAAGAGAAAGATCTTAAAATAGGCGATAATATTTTAATAGAACGCAGTGGAGATGTGATCCCCCAGATAGTTAAGGTACTGCCTGAACTAAGGAACGGAAAGGAAAAAAATATCATTTACCCGGTTACCTGCCCTGTTTGCGGTGATGCATTACACAAAACTGAAGATGAAGCTGTATGGAGATGTATTAATATCAATTGTAAGGCCCAGGTGGTGGAACGCATTATTCATTTTGTAAGCAAAGATGCTATGGACATCAGGAGTTTTGGTGAAGCTTACGTAAAAAAATTTTTTGAACTGCTTTTACTTAAAGATATTCCTGGTATTTATACCCTTGATTTCACTTCAATAGGCAAAATGGAAGGTATGGGTGCTAAGTCGGTTACCAACCTTCAACAAGCTATTGAGAAAAGCAAAACCCAGCCACTTCACCGTTTAATTTATGGTTTAGGTATCCGGTTTGTAGGAGAAACTACTGCCAAAACCCTTGCTCAGTCTGTATCGGATATAATGGAATTAGCTTCTTTATCAGAAGCTGAATTGCAAAGGCTGGATGATGTAGGGATTAAAGTGGCAAAAAGTATATTTGAATTTTTCTCCAATCCTGATAATGTTGCCATGCTAAAACGCCTGGATGCACTGGGAGTAGAAATGAAAAATGCAAAAAAACAAATGCCTTCAGGTAACCTCAACGGACAAACGTTTTTATTTACCGGTACTCTTTCTCTTTTAAAAAGAAGTGAAGCGGAAGAAAGAGTGGAAAAGAACGGAGGTAAGATAATAAACGGGGTTAGTACCAAGTTACAATACCTGGTTGTAGGGGAAGATGCCGGAAGTAAACTCGAAAAAGCAAAAAAGATCCAGGGTATCAAGATCATAACTGAAGAAGAATTTTTAAAAATGCTACCTAGTTAGAAATTTTATTTTTATATTTAGCTGAATGTTATTGATCAGCTTTATGCTGACCTCACTTTTTAAATCATTGCCATGATTAAAAAAATACCTGGAGAGACCTGGAAACAAATGCTTTTTACGGGTCACAAACAGTTAAGAAAAAAATATGCTGTATCCAATACGGGCAGGGCTGCGAGTTATACAACAAATGTAATTGAAGATGGAAAATTATTAAATGGCTCTCTTACTTCAGGTTACCGGACTCTTAATTTGCATGTTGAAAATGGAAACGGAACCATATATATTCACCGGGAAGTAGCCAGGTTATTCTGCCAGAAAAAATCTCCAAAATATAAATATGTAGTTCATATAAATCATAAAAAGAAAGATAATAATGTAAAGAACCTGAAATGGGCTTCCCAGGAAGAGGTGAGTGATCACCAGCAAAAAAGCCCGGAAAAAATAGCCTATAAAAAACGCCAGGCCAATCGTACAACCGGACTTAAACTTACGGCAGTACAGGTTAAAACGATAAAAGATTCTATATCTAATCCAAAAAGAAAATTAACTTATAAGCAAATGGCGGCTAAATATGATGTAAGTGAAATGACCTTATACAGGATAAAAAGCGGGGAAAACTGGAGCAGGATAAAATAATAAAAACAAGATGCCCCATGGCATTACTTTTAAATATTGATCAGTAAAAGGAACTTAACGGTTCCTTTTTTGTTATGCTAATTTTGTTTAAATAATAATCATGTTAGCAAAAAATTCCCTGCGTTTTTTAACCGAATTACATTTAAATAATAACAGGGCCTGGTTTGAAGAGAACCGACTCTGGTATGAAGAAACCAAACAGGATTTTGAAAAACTGGTTGCAGAGCTAATCAGTGAAATATCCGGCTTCGATAAAGATATAGCAGAACTGCAGGTTAAGAATTGTACGTTTCGCCAGTACCGTGATGTTCGGTTTTCTAAAGATAAACGTCCATATAAAATTAATATGGGAGCTTATTTTAATAAAGGTGGAAAAAAGATAAATACTGCGGGTTATTATTTTCACCTGGAGCCCGGAAAAAGTATGTTGGCAGGCGGACTATGGATGCCGGAAGCCCTTCCCTTGTCTAAAATAAGACAGGAGATCGATTACAATTACAATGAATGGCTAAAGATCATTAACAAAAGTGACTTTAAAAGATCATTCCCGGGTGGTTTAAGTATGGATGATAGTTTAAAAAGGCCACCGAAGGGTTATGAAATTGAAAATCCAGGAATACAACATCTCAAACTGAAAAGTTTTATTGCCAGGCAACCTCTTAATGATAGTGAACTGACAAGTGCTGGTTTAAAAAAACACCTCGCTAAAAGTTTTAAAATTTTACAACCCATGATCAGTTTCCTGAACAGGGCCAGTGAATAAAAAAAATGGCCAGTGATAAAAATCACCGGCCTTGCTTACCTCTGAAACCACAAGAAAAAAAGATTGAGGCGTATTATAATAATATATCAGAACAGTCTAATAAACGTAAGTTTTTTGGATAATTTATTGAGATCAGTGATCCTTTTCAGGTCTTTTAACAAGATAATATTGGAAAGAGGTTTTAAACGAGCAGGTTGTAAAATTAAGACAATTAAGTTAACAAAGAAAATTTTTTTAAATATTTATTAAAGTAGCTCCTAATTCTTTCTTTGCATTTTGCATCACCTGGTCTCTTTTTCGGTTGTACCACCACTTGGGCAAGGTTTTCTTCATTAAAGTATCAATGCCTCGCATTCCGAATAATTTCCAGATGCCGCCCAATTTTCCGGTCATATCTGCCTGAAGTGCCCTGAGGCTCATGGCAAAACCCGCTTCAATATATTCCATATGATGCCAGAATCCGGCCGGCATGAATAAGGTGTCACCATGCTCCAATATAATTTCATATCCCTTAGCCAGTTTCACAGCGGGAAAATTCTCATAATCAAAGGTGTCCTTATAATTCGCAAAATTGGCAAGACTCAATACTTCCCAGGGTTTCCTGTATAACTTATATTGCTCTTCGTGAGGAAACAATAGAACTCTCTTTTTCCCGGCAAATTGTGTATGCAGTATATGGCTCATATCTATATCAAAGTGCATATGAGTTATAGAACCCTGGCCACCGACAAAAAGCATAGGGTATTTTTTTACAAACCCTTTCATCAATTCATCTGGCCAGGTAAAATCCTGGGTTATTTGTGGTGCGTGCTGAAATATATTAAATAAAAAGATCCTCAGGTCCAGTGGCCCTGATCTGGCCTTTCTTAAATAATCTCCAAATTTCATGTAAGCATCAGCGGTATTTATCGGTGTATAAGAATCACTTTTGACATTATTATAAACCCCTACTTCTTTTTCACCAACCATATCAATAAAATAATCCCAGTTCCATTTCTTATATGCTGGCCATTTTTTAGCGAGCCCGGTTATTACAACGGGCGTCATAGTATCATAATATTTCCTTTTAAAATCAGCCGGAGAAATAGTATCTACCTTATCTATTGCTTTCAGTTGCATGTAATGAAGTTTGCAAATGCAAATTTAATCAATAATATTTTTGTAAGCAGTAAGAGCATACAAAAAACTATTATCCGTTAGTTTTGCAGAAAGGACCCCGATGGCTAAGATCAAAGCTTCACGCAATGGCACAAAAAAAGATGTGATCGCTAAAAAAGCAGCAGCTTTGTTCAGGAAAAAAGGGTTCGCAGCCAGCTCAATGCGGGAACTGGGAGAAAGTTTAGGCATAGAAGCACCAAGTCTGTACAATCATATTGGCTCCAAAAGTGAAATTTTACAAATAATATGTTTTAAAGTAGCCAACGATTTTAATATACATTTAGCACAGGTGGAAAATAAAGGAGAGAGTGCTCTGAACAAACTGGGAGAGATCATTCGCTTTCATATAAATATTATGATCCATTCATTTGATGAAGTTTTTGTGGCAAATCATGAATGGAAACAATTGCAGGAACCTTTTCTTAGCAATTTTCTTATCCAGAGAAAAACATATGAGAATTCACTGATAAGTATTGTTTCAGAAGGGATTAAAAAAGGGGATCTGAAAAATGTTCATCCTTATGTGGCTGTACTCACTATCTTATCTGCAGTGAGAGGTATCGAAAGCTGGCATCGAAATAAAAAAAATATCAGCGCCACAGAATTGGAAAAAGGTATGATCATTCATTTATTAAAAGGCTTAACAAAATAAGATGGCAGTACATTTTCATCCGCTTACTATCAGAAATATTAAAAAAGAAACTGAAGAAAGCATTTCTATTGTTTTTGATATCCCGGTGAACCTCCTGGCGGAATTTCAGTTCAAAGAAGGGCAAAACCTTACTATAAAGAAAAATATCAATGGGGAGGAAATAAGACGCACTTATTCTATTTGTACAGCCCCACACGAAAAATTGCTTAAGATCCTTGTTAAAAAAGTAGAAGGTGGAATATTTTCTGTTTTTGCAAATGATATTCTTAAAAAAGGGGATCAGCTTGAGGTGCTGCCACCTACCGGAAAATTCAATGCAAAGATCACACAAGGTGTAAAAGGTAATTATTTAGCAATTGTTGCAGGAAGTGGTATCACACCTGTTATTTCCATAATCAAACATACGCTGCTTATACAGGAGGAAAGTACATTTACTCTAATCTATAATAACAGATCCCGTAGTTCCATTATTTTTTTTGATGAACTGGAAGCTATCAAAAATAAAAACATGGATCGGTTTACTTTCATCAACATACTAAGTCGCGAGAGAACAGATGCAGCCATTAATTATGGAAGGATCAACAACACAAAACTTGATGAACTCCAGCACCTGGTTGACTACGCAAGTTTCGACAACATTTATTTATGTGGCCCGGAAGAACTGATTTTTTCAGCAACGGATTTTTTTCTTCAAAAAGGGATCGGGAAAAATAAAATTCACTTTGAACTTTTTACTACACCCGGGCAATCAATAACAAAAAATGTGGTAGTTAAGGAGCAGGAAATTTCGCAGGAAAAAAGCGAGGTAAGTGTAAAATTGGATGGACGCACCATAAAATTTTTATTACCTTATAACGGGCAGAGTGTTCTGGATGCTGCCTTACAATCGGGTGCAGACCTTCCTTATGCATGTAAGGGTGGAGTTTGTGCCAGCTGCCGGGCCAGGTTGGTACATGGAGAAGTTATAATGGATGTTAATTATGCCCTGGAAGAAGAAGAAGTTAAGGAAGGATTTATACTAACTTGCCAGAGTCATCCCCTAACTAAAGAAATATTAGTAGACTTTGATATAAAATAAATAGTAATTGGTATAGATTTATAAAAAATTTTTTTGACCAGGGCGCTGCTTTTCTTATTCTCTTTTTTACTTACCATTGATTGTACGGCACAGCAACCGCCGAGGTTTCTTCATTATACAGTTAAAAACGGCCTGTCACAAAATAGTGTACATGCAATTTTCAGAGACAGGGATGGTTTAATGTGGATCGGTACGCAGGATGGCCTCAATAGCTTTAACGGAAAGAATTTCATCATTTACCGCCATGATGAAAAAGATACAACCACTATAAGTGACCAGTTCGTATTACAGATCAAAGAAGATAAAGATGGTTTTTTATGGATAGGAACAAGAAATGGGATAAACCGTTTTAATAAACAAACAGGAAAATTCAGCAGGTATTATATATCTGATTCAGAAAAACATATTTTTCAATCGGACTATAATGATTTTTTTCTGCAGGAAGATGGAAATGTTGTGGTGTCCAGGAAGCATTCTGTGTATATCATCAATCCAAAACTTAATACAGTTACAGGGATAAAAGCACCGGGAAATTTTATAAGCTCCTGGTATATTTCAAGTGATTATAAAGTTTGGCTGATCAATAAACACAATCAAATATATACATCCCGGGATATCAGAAATGGGTTGTTTGAATTTGCAGGATTATCACCTTATAATGATATCTCAACATTTGAAAATACAGAGATCAATGTTTCAGGTGACAGTATAATATTTATATACAATAAGGAAACAGCAACTAAACTTTTTTCATACCTGGTTCGTAATAAAAAATGGAAAGTGCCCCTTACTCTGCCGGCTCCTGTTATACATTTAAGTGCAGCCTCCGGGGAAGTTATAAATATTGCAACAACAAAAGGCATCTTAAGAATAAACAAAAAGGGAATAGCTAACATTATTAAAAATGATCCCCGCAATAACAATAGCCTTCCACCAGGTAACATACTAGCCACTTATACAGATGTTGAAGGAAATTTATGGGTTGGTACTGCAGGTAATGGGTTTGCCGTAAATAATCTTTCTTTTGAAAATTATTTAATTATAAAGTCACCTGTTACCAATGATGTGATCACATCTGTGGCAAGATCCGGTCTGAAAATTTTTGCAGGCAGTCGCAGCGGATTGTATGTAATAAAAAATTATAATGATGCATTTTTACAAAAAGAATTTATACCGGTACTAACGGGTATAAGTGTAACTGCACTAACTGTAGATCATTTTCAGAATGTATGGGCCGCCATACAGGGAGAAGGTATCATTGTCATCAATAACCAGGGCTCCGTAATAAAAAAATTCACTACAAAAAATTCTTTGCTGCATAACGCAGGTATCATGCATCTTGCTACCGACTCCAGGGGAAGAATATTGATAAGCTCTGCCTATTATTTTTTTATAGTGCCTTCACTTTCCGAAAAATGGATAAAATTCAGTGCTGAAAGTCCTGGTAATAAAATTGAAGGCAATTATGTATTAAGTTCATTTGAAGATAGGGAAGGCAATATATGGATATGCAATAATGCAGGCTAAAGCCTGCCGCACTTCCGGATAATAAAATTCAACCTCAAAATGAAATTCTATCAGACAGGGAAACGGAAATATTAAAGCTAATGGTAGAAGGGCTTGACTATAAAAAGATAGCAGGAAGATTATTTATAAGTCCGTTTACTGTTCGTACACATACCAGTAAAATTTATGAAAAGCTTCATGTAAATTCAAAAGCCCAGGCTATCAGTTTGGCACATAAATACAGGTGGGTATAAATAAAGAAAGAGAATTGATAACAGATCTTCAATTCCCATTTCTAACTCTACAACCGTTTTAAATTTGTATCAGCCTTTGGATTTTGCAACAAGTGCATCAGCATATCTTTCCAGCGCTTTCTTTGCAGCATTTTTATATTGAAGCTTTGTTGAGGATATCACTACCGGAGTTGATTCCAGCTTCTTTGAAAATGATACTGAAAATAATTTGCTTCTTTTCTTAAGTAATGAAGGGTCTTCAGTTAGCTCATCTGCATAGTTCATTTCTGCAGGAATATCTTTTATCACCGTAAATAATTCAGTAGCTGATTTTTCATTATAGAAAAGTGAAATGCCTGAATAAGCAGGTATTTTCATAAATGCGGCTACTGAAGTTTTGGATTTGGACTTTGTTACCTGTCCAACAGTATTATAACTTGGTGTCCATGTGCTTTTATAACCTGTGGTTTTTATTTCCACATCAACCAGTATATCTGCAAAATCTACCGTGGTATGTATGAAAGCTGCGGGGGCTCCTATTTCCTCACAGAATCGGGCTGCTTTCTTTATTTTTCCAAAGGCAAATCCTATTTTACCGTTGTACATTGAATTTCCATTATTTGCATTGTAATAAACAACAGCCTGTTCTTTATCTTCATCCTTTGCATTGGCTTCCTTTCCATCTTAAAAAAATTCGGCATTAGCAATCGTTGACCATGCTACTGTATCAATATTATTTTGCTTCAAAACTTTTTGAAAATAATTGTAGAAATGATCTGTTATCTCCTGGTAATCCGCATCAGTAAGTTCATCGTCTGTTATGTTCAGGTAAGCTGATACAGATCCTGTTGCAGCTTTTCCAGGCTGACCTCCGAATACGCCAGGTTTCTTTTCTCTTTTGGTAACCGACTTTGTGGATACTTGTTTAAACCCCACTGATAGCTGTGCCAATCCCAGCTTTGTGAGGCTGTAGATCAGCTTGGGCTTAAAAAATGTGCCGGCACCGGTTATCTCAGAAGATTTTGCAAGTTCTGCATCAACTGCAGAAGGTTGCGCCATAGTAACAAGGGTAAAGGCAGAAAATAAAAGGGCTAAGGTTATTTTTTTCATTTGCTTTTAAATTTTGGTAAACTTGAAAAGCAAAAATTCAATTTTTTTCTTAACCGGTCAATACAGCATATGTATCATAAATAAAAAAGGGCTGCCAAATGGCAATACCCTTTTGTATGAAAGACGATCTATTAATTCTTCATGAGCCCATCGATATGTTTTCATCCTGAGTTTATCGAAGGACGAAGCGTGAACATAATAAAAAGAAAACGTCCAATACTTACCACAAATACTCTCCAATGGAGGGACTAAAATTTGAAGTCGATTTAAAAAAATATTGTCACCCTGAGTTTATCGAAGGACGAAGCGTGATCATAATAAAAAGAAAAAGTCCAATACTTACCCCAACCACTCTCCAATGGAGGGACTAAAATTTGAAGTTGATTTAAAGAAATGTTGTCACCCTGAGTTTATCGAAGGACGAAGCGTGAACATAATAAAAAGAAAACGAGACCCAATACCTCTCCAAAGGAGAGAGACTAAAATTTGAAGTTGATTTAAAAAAATGCTGTCATCCTGAGTTTATCGAAGGACGAAGTGTGATCATAATAAAATGAAAACGAAAAACAATATGACCCCATCCCGCAGGAAATTACTTTTAAAGACTCTGAAATGGTGTTTTAAGAAGGATACTAACTTTACCAGACAGAAGAAATAGTTAACTATAAATTATACTAACAAGCGTTAGTTTTTGCTATCTTTATACTCTTAAATTTTAATATGGAACTACATCAGCTTGAAGCGGCTTTCCAGGAGAAAATAGATAAAGAAATTAAAATAGAACCTAAAGACTGGATGCCGGATGCTTATCGCAAAACCAATGTGAGGCAGATCAGTCAGCATGCCCACAGTGAGATCGTAGGTATGTTACCGGAAGGTAACTGGATAAGCCGTGCGCCTTCTTTAAAAAGAAAAGCCATTCTTATTGCAAAAGTTCAGGATGAGGCCGGCCATGGTTTGTACCTGTATTCAGCTGCTGAAACGTTAGGTACTTCCCGGGATCAGATGATAGCTGACCTTAACAGTGGAAAAGCCAAGTATTCTTCCATATTTAATTATCCAACATTAACCTGGGCTGATATGGGTGCAGTGGGTTGGCTGGTTGACGGTGCTGCCATTCTAAACCAGGTGATGTTATGCCGCACATCTTATGGCCCGTATGCAAGAGCTATGGTTAGGATCTGTAAAGAAGAAAGTTTTCATCAGCGACAGGGTTTTGAAACTTTATTAGTGTTGAGCAAAGGTACTCCCGAACAAAAAGCAATGTGCCAGGATGCTATCAACCGGTGGTGGTGGCCAAGTTTAATGATGTTCGGACCTAAAGACAGCGAAAGCACCAACAGCGATCAAAGTATGAAATGGAAGATAAAAAGAAAAACCAATGATGAGTTGAGGCAACAGTTTGTAGATATGATAGCTGAACAGATAAAATTACTGGGCATGACTTTACCCGATGATAAATTAAAATGGAATGAAAAAAATAATCATTATGATTTTGGTGAGATCGACTGGGAAGAATTTTGGAATGTGGTAAAAGGAAACGGGCCTTGTAACAAGCAAAGACTGGAAGCAAGAAATAAAGCGCATGAAGAAGGAAACTGGGTTAGAGAAGCTGCCGTTGCTTATGCCAAAAAGAGAGAAGCTTCTTTTGTAAAAAAAGTTGCCTGATCATCAGCAATAGAATACATCACCGGTAGAAGTGTCGCACTCTTATACTAAATCGCAAATTCAATAATAAAGTCATTATGAAAATTCAAATCAGAAAATTTTATTACGGAGATATACCTGAAGAAAATACGGGTGACAGTGAAGCAAAAAAAACAATAATTTCTGAAAAAGGATTGTGGCCATTGTGGGAAATTTTTATACGGAGTAAACAAGGGCTGGATCACAAGCATGCCGGCAGTCTTCATGCAGCCGATGCCGTTATGGCAATGGAAAATGCAAGAGATGTTTATACCCGCCGGCAGGAAGGAGTAAGCCTTTGGGTGGTGGAAAGCAAATACATTCATGCTTCCAACCCGGATGAGGCGGAAAGTTTATACGAACCTGCAGCCGATAAGATCTACCGTCATCCCACTTTTTATGATCTTCCGGATGAAGTAAAGCATATGTAGGAAATTATGAATGATGAATTTTGAATTTTGAATTGGTGTGATTTAGTCCCTCTCCTTTGGAGAGGGTTGGGGTGAGGTAACAAAAGTGGAATGAAAGAAAATATATCCTAAAAGAAACTTATTACAATGAATCAACTCATCAACTATACCCTTCACCTTGCAGACAATACCCTGGTACTTGCACAACGAAATAGTGAATGGTGTGCGCATGGGCCTATACTTGAACAGGATATTGCCATCACTAATATTTCCCTTGACCTGATCGGGCAATCAAGAAATTTTTATCAATATGCAGCGCAGTTAATAAACGAAAACACTTTAGCATCCTCCTCTTCGGATAAAGTTTATTCCGGTTCAACAGGCGCAAAGGGTGAGGTCACCGAAGACAGTCTCGCTTATATCAGAACAGAAAGAGAATTTAAAAATTGTTTGCTGGTGGAACTTCCAAATGGTGATTGGGGGCAGACAATTCTCCGCCAGTTTTTTTTCAGCGTCTATCAATACCTGTTATATGAGCAAATGCAAAACTCTTCTGATGTACAACTTTCGGCTATTGCTGAAAAATCAATTAAAGAAGTTACATACCATGTGAGATGGAGCAGTGAATGGTTAATAAGACTGGGGGATGGTACGGAAGAAAGTCGCCAAAGGATGTTAAAAGCAATTGATTATCTCTGGATGTACACAGGAGAATTATTTATACCGGCCTCTTTTGAATTAATTATGAATATTGATCATGAAATAGTAAAGGAAAAGTGGATGGATAAAATTAAATGTGTATTCGAAGAAGCTACATTACCTGTACCTGACGGGACTTATATGCAATCAGGTGGAAAAGAAGGTAAGCATACAGAACATCTTGGATTCGTATTGGCAGATTTACAATACCTGCAACGAACTTATCCGGGAGCAGAATGGTAAGGTTAATAAATAAAGACAGAAAATATTTGATGAATGAGGTAATGAACATACTTGCGGAAGCTGACCTTTTAAAACAAAAGGAAGTGAAGGATGTATATGATCTTCTTGAAGAGGTTTGTGATCCCGAGGTTCCGGTACTTTCAATATTAGATCTTGGCATTGTAAGAGATGTTATCGTTACTCCCTCCGCAGAAGACAATGACCGTGATGTTACGGTTACCATAACTCCCACTTATTCAGGTTGCCCGGCAATGGATATGATTGCGATGAATATCAGGATGCAATTGTTATCGCATGGATATAAAAATATAAAGATCATTTCTGTACTTTCTCCAGCCTGGACCACAGAATGGATGACAGAAAAAGGGAAAAGTAAATTAAAAGAATATGGAATTGCAGCCCCTCATTTATTAAAAGATGATAGTGATCTCCACGCTGTAGAATGCCCGCAATGCAATTCAAGGGATACAAAATTACTCAGCCAGTTTGGCTCTACTGCCTGCAAAGCCTTATACCAATGTATTAGTTGTAAAGAGCCGTTTGATTATTTTAAGTGCCATTAAATTAATTTTGAATGTTGAATTTTAAATTATTGCTGTCATACTTGAGTTCGTATCTTAGCTGTCATACTTGAGTTCGTCTCTTTGCTGTCATCCTGAGTTTATCGAAGGACGAAGTGAGATCATAATAAAAATAAACGAAAGCCACCTCACCCCAACCCCTCTCCAAAGGAGAGAGACTAATGCAGCATCCTAAAAAATGCTGTCATCCTGAGTTTATCGAAGGACGAAG
>JBBJMM010000007.1:0-133839 GCA_037720515.1 Ferruginibacter sp. | reverse complement strand
ATCCTGAGTTTATCGAAGGACGAAGCGAGAACATAATAAAAAGAAAACGAAAATCAAACCTCACCCCAATCACTCTCCAAAGGAGAGGGACTAAAATCTTTGCGATTTAAAAAAAATGCTGTCATCCTGAGTTTATCGAAGGACGAAGCAATAAACATAATAAAAAGAAAACGAAAATCAAAAATGCTGTCATCCTGAGTTTATCGAAGGACGAAGCGAGAACTTAATAAAAAGAAAACGAAAATCAAACCTCACCCCAATCACTCTCCAAAGGAGAATGCTGTTACCTCACCCCAACCCCTCTCCAAAGGAGAGGGACTAAAATCATTCCGATTCAAAATTTAAAATATCAAGTATTGTGTTTTGAAGAAAGATGCTACTCATACCTCACTCTTGTATTTTTTTATCCACATTGAAATTGCATCAGATATAAACGATCCTTTCCTGAATACTAAATGATATTTTTGTTCTAAGGCAATGACCTTGTAAAAATTATGGCTAATACAGAATCTTACCAGATAAAACTAGATGAATTTGAAGGTCCATTCGATCTGTTACTTTTTTTTATAGAAAGAGATGAACTGGATATTTATAATATACCCATAACCAAAATCACCAATGATTTTTTAGATCACATACATCTCACTGAAAAACTCAACATTGAATTAAGCAGTGAGTTTATTTTATTTATCAGCACACTGATGCGTATAAAGGCCAAGATGCTTTTGCCACGTAAAGAACTGGATGCATTGGGAAATGAGATCGATCCCCGTCAGGAACTCATTGAAAAAATACTGGAGTACAAGCGTTTTAAAGAAGCCTCAGCAAAAATGGCTGAAATGGAAGCGGTGCGGATGCTAATGATAAGGCGGGGGAATTTGCAAAATGAATTATCGCAGATAGGGGAAGAGGCAGGTGAAGGAACAGAGATACAAACCATATCTCTTTTTAAACTGATGAAGGCTTTTGAAAAAGTGGTGGTGCGTTTGAACGAAAAAAACAACAGGCCGGTACATACTGTAGTACAATACAATTATACTATGGAGGAGATCAGGGAATATATGCTGGACCTGAGCCGCAGAGAAAAGACCCTGAGTTTTGAAAAGATATTTGAAGTAGCTGAAAACAGGATACATGCAATATTTCTTTTTTTAAATATGCTGGAACTGGTGCAACAAAAATTTCTTACCATCCTTACGGGTGAAGGCCGCAATAATTTTATTCTTGAATACAATGAGAACCGGGAAGAAGAATTATTTACGGTACTTACCAAAGATGACTGGACGAATTTGAATTGATGCACCATTTTCTTTTAAACCACAAAGGCGCCAAGACTCACAAAAGGACTTCAATTTAAAGGCTGTATTTTCATTGTGCAACTTTGTGCTTTCCTTTGTGTCCATTGTGGTTAAATCTGAAAGACATTTTCCCCACCCTGTAACAATGGCAGGAAATCGACAGGGTATTGTTTTTGATAACTACTTATCAAATTTATTTTATGAAAATGACCATACACAAAGCCGCAGACCGTGGCGGTGCCGACCATGGATGGTTAAAAGCAAAACATTATTTCAGTTTTGGAAGCTATCACGATCCTGCTAATGTGCATTTTGGTTTACTACGGGTATTGAATGACGATTATATTGAAGGTGGTGGAGCTTTTCCTACGCACCCGCACGACAATATGGAAATTGTCACCATTCCTTTTACCGGTGCATTGCAGCACAAGGATAGTACGGGTGGTGAAGGAATTATACAATCCGGTGATGTACAAATTATGAGTGCCGGTACTGGTGTGCGCCACTCTGAAGCAAATGCATCTGCAACAGAACCAGTAACGCTTTTTCAAATATGGGTTTTTCCGAAAGAAAGAAATATTACACCGAGGTACGACCAAAGAACTTTTGACATAAACGAACGTGCAAACAAATGGCAGGTGGTAGTATCTCCTAACGAAAAAGATAAAGCACTCTGGATAAACCAGGATGCCGTATTTGCCTTAACCAAACTGGATGCAGGCAAATCCATTAATTATAAAACTGCATTTGCCGGCAATGGAATTTACCTGGTAGTGATCAGTGGCAGTGTGGAAGTAAACAATGAAACCTTACAGCAACGTGATGCAGCGGCTATTTCAGAAAGTGATGTGGTAACCATAAAAGCTACTGAAGATGCGGAGTTGCTGGTGGTGGAAGTGCCGATGGGGTGAGGGGGGGGGGGTGATTTTCTGGTAAATTACGCCACCCTTACAACAATTTTTTATTATGCAGTTGTACTAACTATGACCATATTGGTTCTTTATCCCAATCATTTAAAAATCCAAGCTTATAAATAGGAATAGTTGAATTATTTGAAAACAATTCAAGAATTTTTGTTTTAACATGATGCCCGGGTGTTACAAAATTGCATAGGTAAATCATGCAGGAAATAATAAGAAAAGTTTTTTTGTATTGGACAGTTAATAAAGAATTTTGGAACCATGGTCCCATTGGGTTATTCAATTTTTCAATCGGAGTTTTTACCATATTTCTACTCCATAGCCTGGAATGGTGTGCAATAATATTTCTTACATAGGTAATAGATTCTAACCAACTTGAAAGTTCGTTATGCAGGTTTAGCCCCATTTCTTTTGCTATTGCTGATTTTTGAGGAAGTGATGATTGATGTTTTTATAAAGTTTAGAAAGTGTTCCCATGGAAGCAACTTCTAGAATTTTCCACGCATCAGCATCTTGATTGGGGTAACGGTTTTTGTGGTATTTGATAAAAGTCTCCTGGCTTCGGTTAAATTCTCTTTTTAGCTCATCAAGTGTATGTAAATGTATGGTTTTAGTAATGCCATTAAGTGTGAAATTTTGGCTAACAAACAAGGTGGGGTCTAAATACCATAATCCGCCAAATCCCGTTGACATGTGATAAATCATTTTAGTCCGCAATGAGATTTCTATTCGTTGCTGTATTAATCGTACCAAAACTCCACGAAATGCCACAGGATACACAAGACTGATAAATTTGATATCGTTTCTTGCCATTTCAAAAGGATCAGGCAGATTTCTGTTTATCTCCAGTATTGGTCTTCCTTCTTCCCCCGAATCGAACGAAAGTTTCCAGAATTGATTCCCTAAGTCCGCTGGATTTACGGGAAGCAACGGTATTCTGTCATTCGGCGTTCCATCTGTAATTACCGGAATTCCTTTTGCGCTTCCGAGTAACAAACCAACTGTTCCTGATTCATCAACTACAGATACATCAAAGTAGGCGAGTTCGGTTTCGGGTAATTCATTCAAAAAAGTGTTATCTGGTTCTTTAAACTGTGCAACTGTGCCGAAATAAAACCTTTGATATACACCTTTGTAATTTGGCTCAATATAAATTTTTGCATCAGGGGATAAATTTAATCCCCCGAAATCAAGTTTCGCATGAAAATATTTTCCCTGCTTATCGTTCAGCAAAGAAATACTAATCCTGCTCCTTGGAATTTTCACCCGTCCCGTATAATTAAGCCTGCGTATCATCAGTTACATTTTTACAAACAGGTCTCTTTTCTCATCAAAACCTGTGAGTTTAATTTCAAAATCTGATTTGTTCTCTATTTCAAATTCCAGTTCGTTCTTTTCTTTTTTGGTAAAGTATACGCCAGCCGATTCTATTATAATCGGAGGCTTCGACACATCAAAATCAAGTTCCTGATAACTGTTAACCGGATTACCTCTGGGTACATCATATCCAAATTTCACCTGCACAGTTTCAGGGAAATCCACCGCTTCCGGATTTTTGATAATCCTTAATCCAGATTTTATTTTTTCAATTACCAATGGTCGTTTCTTTGAAATGATTTCTTCAAGATCAGGTTCTTCCACATCTTCTTCACCGGGTTTTTTATCCTTAGGTAATTTCTTTTCTTTTTTCTCTTCTTTTATTTCAATTGGGATTGAGAAGAAATCAATCAGCAGGTCCTTTTGTATTCCTTCAACAGGTCTTTGCAACTGATCATAAATTTTTTTCAGATTACTCTTAACAAAAATCAATGCCTCCTTTCCATCAATATATTTGTCTTTGAAGTTTCGGGAATCCGGCTGCCATTCAGTATGTGCAGGATTTTCGGAATCACCCAGCATGCGGGCAAGATCGATATCATGAATGATGACAATTCCCCTGACAAGGCCTCTGTCCAGCGAACTGATTCCCGATATGGTTATGCCATCCCTTACAAAAAGATATTCGGGTTTTGTTAGTGTAGTGTCCTTCTCAAGAAATGCATCATACCACACCGTTTTCGCCTTACCATTAACCGGATGATATTTGATTGGAACCTTAAAGGCAACCCTGTCTCCGGCCTCGAACTTTTCCCGGAATAAATTATGAGTGGCTTCATCCGAAAACGTGGTTTTCGTATTCCACCGAGGCTTAAGATTTAAGTCTATGGGATTTAGTCTGAAAAAATCTTCTTCCTTTAATTGAAATATTTCATTGCAACATCTCCAATCCACATACCCATATCTACAGGTACTGCATTGCCAATCAATCGATATGAGCTTTTCTTTGGGGGGAAATAAAAATCATCTGGAAAACCTTGTAGCCTTGCATACTCCCTTACAGAAAATGGCCTTAAGCCGTATTTAACGGTTCTATCTTTTACAAGTCTTGTACTTAGATCTTTTGAATAATGCGCTACACAGGTTGGTGCAATTGCATTATGGAGTTCAGGTTCAATGATGATTGGAAAATCTCTGTATCCACCATTAATTCTCTTTACCACATAATCAGGCATTGAAACTTCAGGATTTTTTTCTAGCAAACTTTTTATTGTCCGTACATTATTTTTGTGTTTGGGTGCTGAAATTGTATATGGCTTTTTCGTCCCAAAAAGTATTAATCTCTTCCGCCGTTGAGGTAACCATAGTGCAGCATCAACAGGACAAAAAATATTTACATAATATCCTGGAAGTTTAGTCATGGCCTCCATAACCACTTCAAACTTTTTCATGCCTGGTACATTTTCTACAATGTACATTTCAGGGTTTTCAATTGCGATATGTCTAAAGAAATGTAAAAACAAATCATCACCCGTCCGAGTGTGATGAATGTCTGCGATGGGAGAATATTTAGTACAAGGATAAGTGCCAACAATGATATCTGTTTTGGGTTGTTCTAAAACTTTTTTATCCTTTATGTCAATATTCAAAATGGAATGAGAAAAATAATTGTTGTTGACCTTCATACAGTCTGTAGCTTCGGAATCAAGGTCTAGAGATTGAATTAAATTTACTCCTGCTTGCATCATCCCGATCTCCATTCCTCCGCAACCAGAGAAATATCCTTTAGCTGTTGGTTTATACATTGATTATGTTTTAGGGTAAATCTCCGGAAACAGCGGAACAATACCGGTATGTTTCAGTACACAATTTAAAAGCTTAATATTGAACTGCATTTGCTTTTAAGTCACGTATGTGCTATTGTTTAGAAAATTCGTTTACTAAGTCCAGCGTTTAATTGTTAATCAACTTTTTTTTATGCTAAATTATTATTATTCGGCTTCCATAAATAATTTTTTAACTAATAGCATAGAGGAAATAATCGGGGCTATAACCCTATCTAATTATTTTGATTCAACACTTAATCAAAACAACGCTTGGGAACAACAAATAATAATTTTAAAATCTGCGCTACAAGGTTTTGAAGGCATTTTGTTTTTTGAGTTCTCGATACCAAGAATGGGCAAGAGAATTGATTGTTTACTACTAATCCAAAATGTAGTTTTTGTTATCGAATTCAAAGTAGGAGAAACTGAATATTTAAATTACAATATTGAACAAGTTTGGGATTATGCACTTGATTTAAAGAATTTTCACAAGCCAAGTCATTCTGCTGTTATTGCCCCGGTTTTAGTTGCGACGGAAGCAACAGACTCTTTTATTAATATTATTACAACGTCACATGATGATAATTTAATTCTACCATTAAAAACTAATAAACTTGGACTACGCGTTGTAATCGGCAATACAGTAGCCTGGTTTTCCGATGCAATAAGACTCGATCAAGCAGCATATGCAAAAGGAAGCTATTCTCCTACACCTACTATAATTGAAGCTGCAGTAAATCTTTTTCAAAGCCACAGCGTTGAGGCAATAACAAGAAATGATGCAGACGCCATTAATTTAAGTTTGACAACAAATTCTATTTCAGAAATTATAGACTATGCCAAACAAGAGCATAAGAAAGTTATTTGTTTTGTTACCGGAGTCCCTGGTGCAGGCAAGACTCTAGTAGGTTTGAAAGTTGCAGCAACCCATTTAGATAAGGAAAAAGGAAATACAAGTGTGTTTTTATCGGGTAATGCGCCGTTGGTTGCCATATTGCAGGAGGCATTAACAAGGGATAAAGTAAAAAGAGAGAAAGCTCTTGGTAATAAAATAACAAAAGGCAAGGCAAGAGAAGCAGTAAAAGCATTTATACAAATTATTCATCATTACAGAGATGCTTATTTAGTTGATCCTAAAGCGCCATACGATCACGTGGCAATTTTTGATGAAGCCCAAAGGGTATGGGACAAAGAACAGACGGTTAAGTTTATGAGAACTAAAAAGAACCAGCCAAACTTTGATGAATCGGAACCTGAATATTTGATTTCTTGCTTAGATAGGCACAAGGATTGGGCAGTTATGATTTGTTTAGTTGGAGGTGGTCAGGAAATAAACACAGGCGAAGCTGGTATTTCGGAGTGGTTAAATGCTATTGTTGATAGATTTCCTGAGTGGGAGGTTGCCATTTCGCCCAATTTAACAGATAGCGAATATTCAGCGATAGACGCAATAGAAAAAATAAAAGTAGGTCATGTTACTAGGTTTAATGCTGATTTACATTTAGCCGTTTCAATGAGATCTTATAGAGCTGAAAGTGTTTCACTTTTTGTTAAACAACTTTTAGACTTAGAAAAAAATGCAGCTCAAAATACTTATAACCTAATCAATAAAAATTATCCAATTGTTTTAACACGAGACTTAACGAAAGCAAAAAAATGGCTAAAAGAAAAAGCAAGAGGAACAGAACGGTACGGAATTGTTGTGTCCTCACAAGCTCAAAGATTAAAGCCATTGGCGATTGATGTGAAGTCTCCTATGAATCCCGTTTATTGGTTTTTAGGAGATAAAGATGATATTCGTTCTTCTTATTATTTAGAAGATGTTGCAACAGAATTTCAAGTGCAAGGGTTAGAATTAGATTGGGCATGTGTCACTTGGGATGGTGACTTAAGATATAGTAATGCGGGATGGAAATCATTTTCATTTGTTGGAACTAAATGGCAAAACATACATAAAGAAGAACGGAAAAGATATCTCATAAATGCATATCGGGTTTTACTGACTCGAGCAAGACAGGGGATGGTAATTGTTATACCCTACGGAGACATAGAAGATGGAACAAGAAATCCAGAATATTATAATAGTACGTTTCGGTACCTAAAAGAATTAGGTGTTGAATTAATCTAGCGTGAGGCTACTTGCAGGTAAAATTCTACGTACCAGCATTTCAGGCTTGGTGTCTTTGCTTTTAATGCGGCTCATGTTATATCTTCTTACTTCTTTTGTATGTACATCTGCCATATAACTTGCTTTGCTTTTTCTAAGTGAAATTTTAAATTACAAGTTACCAGTCAGAAATCTAATTAGTAGTCTCCATTAAAAGTAACTATGGATGAATTGGTGTAAATAACCATACGCTGCCGGATAGAGCAGTTACCCGGCTGAAGGTTTTGTGCCTGACTTGTGGCGGAGTAAGAGCGAAAGCCGGAACTAATGCTGAGAAAAGATATGAAGGTGAAAGCGCATAATTGAAATTTTCGTATGTCAACAACTATGGCTTGATGTTTTCTGTGCCTCGAACCTTAGAGGAAAATGTTTCGTGTGCCACAAACCATGGCAGCGCCACGAACCAAACCCGCCCCTACCCTACACCGTTACCAACCCCACCTTCGAAAATTCCCTAATGACTTCTGCAATAGCATTTGCATCTATACCAATTTCGGCATACAGTTCTTTGGGAGTTCCATGCTCAATAATACTGTCCGGAATTCCCATGATCTTAACATCAGCCTTGTAGCCGTTTTCATTCATAAATTCTAAAATGGCGGAGCCGAAGCCTCCTACCACCGTTCCGTCTTCAATGGTTATGACCTTTTTAAATTTTGCAAACACTTCATGCAACATCACTTCATCCAGGGGCTTCACAAAACGCATATCATAATGCGCAGGTATTATTCCTTCTGTTTTTAAATCTCTTATTGCTGATGCAGCAAAATTACCCGGATGCCCGATCGTTAAAATGGCAATCTCTTTTCCGTCCTTTAGTTTTCTGCCGGTGCCGATCTCAATTTCTGTCATAGGTGTTCTCCATTCCGGCAACACACCTTCACCGCGCGGATAACGGATCACAAAAGGATTCACCGTTTTATCTAGTTGGGCAGTATACATCAGGTTACGCAATTCTGATTCGTTCATGGGTGCACTTACTATCATATTGGGTATGCAACGCATATACGCTATATCATAAGCGCCATGATGCGTGGGACCATCTTCCCCTACCAGTCCTGCCCTGTCTAAACAAAATATTACCGGTAATTTCTGAATGGCAACATCATGTATAACCATGTCGTATGCACGCTGCATGAATGATGAGTAGATGTTACAAAAAACTTTCATTCCCTGTGTGGCCATACCGGCACTTAAGGTAACTGCATGCTGCTCGCAAATCCCCACATCAAACGCACGCTCAGGCATTTTCTCCATCATATATTTCAGAGAACAGCCACTCGGCATTGCCGGTGTGATACCAATGATTTTTTTATTTAATTCTGCCAGTTCAATTATCGTATGTCCAAATACATCCTGGTATTTGGGCGGCTGTGGTATGTCGTACTTCTTTTTAAATATCTCCCCTGTTACTTTATCGAATAATCCGGGTGCATGCCATTTGGTTTGGTCTTTTTCTGCCAGCTCATATCCTTTTCCTTTTATCGTTTTAATGTGCAGAATTTTAGGTCCGGCTATATCTTTAAGATCGGAAAGTGTATCAACTAATTTGATAATATTATGTCCGTCAATCGGACCGAAATAGCGCAGTTGCAATGCTTCAAAAAGATTACTGCTTTTGCTCACCATACCTTTTAAACTTGCTTCCAGTTTGCTGGCTACATCGCGACTAAAACTTTTGCCTACCGGTAGTTTTCCTAAAGCTTTCCATACATTATCACGCAGGTCGTTGTAAGTATGGGAGGTAGTGATATCAGTTAAATATTCTTTTAATGCACCCACGTTGGGGTCAATGCTCATATTATTATCATTGAGTATGATAAGAACATTGCTTTTTTCTATACCTGCATGGTTCATCGCCTCAAACGCTAAACCTGCTGTTAATGCACCATCCCCGATAATGGCCACGTGTTGCCTGTCGGTTTCACCTTTATATTGAGAAGCCATGGCCATTCCCAAAGCAGCGGAAATAGAGGTAGATGAATGGCCTACGCCAAAAGTATCATATTCACTTTCGCCTCTTTTTGGAAAACCACTAAGGCCTTTGTATTTTCTATTGGTAATAAAATTATCCCGGCGACCGGTTAAAATTTTATGCCCGTAAGCCTGGTGGCCCACATCCCACACCAGCTGATCGTAAGGAGTATTGTAAACATAATGAAGTGCTACACTTAGTTCAACAACCCCGAGGCTGGCACCGAAATGGCCGCCATATACACTTACAATGTCAACAATGTATTGACGTAATTCATCACATACTTCAGGTAACTGATCTTTATTTAATTTCTTTAAATCAACAGGTGAATCAATATGTGCCAATAAGTCGCCGGGTGTGATCATTTTTGTATTAAATAATGAAATGTAAAATTAAGCTTTAATAAGATATATGTATTGATTAACACACCAGTGGTAATATAGTTGTAAAAACTTACAAGTTTAGCAGGAAATGCGGATCCGGACAATTGATAAGATAGCGGCCGGCTTCACTTGGCTTGCACACCCCGGGATAGTCTCCTTCCCAATTGCCAATGTCATCAATGAGTTGCAAGTGCAGGTGTGGCGGCCATTGTCCATTTTCTTCCGGCGGACCGAAATGTGCAAAGTTTTCGCCTCGTGTAATGAACTTGCCCACTCTTAAGTTTTCAATATCTTTTAAAGAAAGGTGGCCATATAAAGTATAAAAATTTACTGTGTCTAACTGGTGCTGCAAAATGATCGTAGCGCCATAATCGCCAAAATTATTGTTGAACTTAAAGCTGTGCACCATGCCGCCAAGGGGTGCAAAAATTTTGGTGCCGGCCGGCCCCCAAACATCAATGCCTAAATGAAGAGAACGTGGCTCTTCTTTAATACCAAACAATTCGCTGCGACGATACATTTCTCTTAGCTCATTGTAACCACCCACCAGGTATTTTGCTTTGCTTGCCTTGTGTTGCTCATTAATGAATTGTTGAAACAAATTCATGTCGTTGTAAATGCCGTTGTTGAAAGACAGGTTGGTTGCAGACAGATCCAATTTTGCAATTTTTTCTTTGTTGCCATCAAAATTTACCACCGGGTGGAAAAGGTTTTGATTGAGCTGTAATAGATCAGTGATATTTTTATTGTCCATTGATAAAGTTTTGCAGGAATGCCAGGTAAGTGTGCCCTCTTTTTTCTGCCACCAGGTCAAAAAGCAACATGAGACCCCCAGTTATCATCATGCCCAAGCCTAGTCCTTTCCAACTTGAGCCATGCTGAAAAGAAAAAAACAAAATAATACCTGTTATGATCTGAGCAATTTCTATCCAGCGATATAATACAAATTTTTTCATCACCACTTCCATTCCTGGTTTTTCGATGGTGCTGATTTGATCAGGATTGCTCGCTATCATTTGGTTTACCCGGGCAATGTCTTTGTCGCTGCGCAGATACACGGAAGCACCTACCGTTAACTGCAATAAGGCAATCGCAATCAGCGCATAGGCCATTCCGTTATAATAGGGTTGCTGTAGTTTAACCAGGAAATAAATTGAAATAACGACCGCTATAATGCCAACCACAACAAAAATTGCGCTTTCCAGTTTTTCAGCCTTAAAATAATTAACTACCCGTTGCATTATATACCTACGTTTATCATTTTACCGGATCAAACTGAACCACAGGATGAAAATGAAGATTGTTCTTCAGCAGAACATCTTCAAATTTTTTTCTGACATCATCGCTGTAAACATAGAATATTTTAAACTATAAATTATTTTGCCAACAGAGCCTGGCGCCTGAGTTTCTTTATATTGATGTAAGCTGAATAAATATTTTCATTAAAGCCTCCTCCACTCCTGTCGAGGCGGGAAAAATAAATTTTACTTTGCTTTTTATGTACAAAAGGGCAGAATTCACTGATCCCCGTATTTATTTCAGGTCCTAATTGAAGAGGTTTGCTCCATGCATTAGCTATCTTAAAACTAATATACAGGTCACCATTATAGCGTTCTTTTTGCCTGTCAGAAGAAAAAATAATATAATCTTCATCTGGTGATATGGAAGGATTATTTTCCATATCCGAGGTATTGATATCAGATCCCAGGTTCAAGGGTGGCTGATATTTATTGTTCTCAAACTTTGATATATAAAGATCACTAATTCCAAAATAATCTTTCCTGTTTCCTGTAAAATAAATATTTCTATTATTCGCCATAGAGGCATAAGATTCCGAGGAATCTGTATTTAAGTTTGTAAGGTTATATGGTTCACCCCAACCGGTGGGAGTTTTATCAACGGCCCAGATATGCATTTTTTTTCTTTCCGGTGTTTCACCAATAGGCCTGTTGGATTGAAACAGCAATGTTTTATTATCTGGCGTGAACATAGGATCTATATATTTCCATACACCCGGCTGCGGAGAAAAAGATGCCAGTTTAGGTGTCTGCCATTTACCAGCTACTTTAAAAGATTCCATGATCAACAATGTATCCCTGCCCCCTTTTGAATTTACCCAGAGCATATGGTCGCCTTTGGATGACAGGGTTAATCCGAAAACACCTCCTTTAGTAAATAAGCCTTCACCAAATAAAGTAGCAGGGGTTTGTGCATGTAAAGAAAAATTAATGAACAAACCAATTATTAAAAATAATTTTTTCATGGCCCAATATAAAAAACGTTACTCCCTAATTTTCGTTATAAATTTTAAATGGTAAATAAAAGATTGTAATGATTGAAGGATCTCGTGTAAATTTTAAATAACAACATTGATCATCTTGCCTTTCACAAAAATTATTTTTTTAGGCAAATTCCCTTCCAGCCATTTTTTTATAATATCATTCTCCAGGATTATTTTATCTATTTCCGGTTGCGCTGCATCTAAAGAAATATTGATCGTTGTTCTTAATTTGCCATTTACAGAAACCGGGTATTCTTTCGAGGTTTCCAGTAAATATTTTCCATCATAAACAGGAAAAGATGCATCTAGAATACTTGTTGAGTTTCCAAGCAGAGTCCAGAGTTCTTCAGAAATATGGGGTGCATAAGGTACCAATAAGATCAATAATTTTTCGAGTATTGTCTTTTTATGACACTTTACATCTGTAAGTTCATTTACCGCAACCATAAATGCACTTACAGCAGTATTGAAAGAAAAATTCTCGGTATCCTGCCCGATCTTTTTAATGGTCCTGTGCAATATTTTTAATTCTGCCTGGGTTGCTTCATGGGTATCCCATACCTGTCCTTTAATATCGTCATAAAACAAACGCCAGAGTTTCCTGAGAAAACGATGAACTCCTTCAATACCTTTTGTATCCCAGGGTTTGCTTTGTTCCACCGGTCCTAAAAACATTTCATACATCCGGAAAGTATCTGCACCGTATTTTTCTACTATATCATCAGGATTGTCTACATTAAATTTTGACTTAGACATTTTTTCAGACTCTTCCTTCAGCATAATATATTCCTCGCCTCCTTCCTTCTCCCAAACTATATCATAAGGCAGCTCCATCTTACTTTCTTCAAAGCTGTTTTTTAATAATTTACCTTCTGCATTTACAAACTGATGTCCATATTTGAAACGGATAAGTTCTGTTGAATTACTGTTTTTATTATAAGATGTAATTACACTTCCTTCATTGTTTTTTTCAACATTAAAAAAATAAGATCTGCCTGTTATCATTCCCTGGTTAACCAGTTTTTTAAAAGGCTCATCAAATCCGATCAGATCCAGGTCATACAATACTTTTGTCCACATACGGCTGTATAACAAATGGCCCACAGCATGTTCCGTACCGCCAACATATACATCTACCTGTCCCCAGTAATCGCTTATTTTTCTGTCGCAAAAAGTGTTTGCGTTTTTAGGATCCATGTAGCGGAGGAAGTACCAGGAAGAGCCTGCATAACCGGGCATGGTGGAGGTTTCCCGTTTAGCTTTACTGTCTTGTTTTACCTCACCCCCAACCCCTCTGTCAAGGAGAGGGGAGAAAGAACTTCCGCTGTTGGCATCTCTGTCAAGGAGAGGGGAGAAAGAACTTCCGTCGCCAACCCCTTTCCCAAGGAGAGGGGAGAAAGAACTTCCGCTGTCGGCATTTCTGTCAAGGAGAGGGGAGGAAGATATTGCGTTACTTATTTTTTTCTTTACCGCTTCAACATTATTTTTTACTTCTTCATTCGAAAATCGAATCATGCTGAAACCAAACTCTTTTAACCACTCTTCTCTTGCAGCATCAAATATTTTTTCTTCTTGTTCATCATGGTATCCTCCGTCAATCTCAACAATTAATTTATTTTCAAGGCAAACAAAATCCGGAATATAACCGGCAACAGGATGTTGCCTTCTAAACTTTAAATCATCCACATTCCTATTCCTTAAAATTTGCCACATTGTATCTTCCGCTTCAGTGGGCAGATGCCTGTTTTCTTTTGCAAAAGCAATTGTCTTTTTCCACTCAGTAATATACCTGGGAACATCATTCGTATTTTGAGTTCTCGTTCCCTTCTCCTTGAGAGAGGGGTTAGGGGTGAGGTCAACGAAATCATTTTTAGAAGCTTCCTGGGTGAGGTTAACGAAATCATCTTTAGAAGCTTCCTGTGTGAGGTCAAAATTATCTTCAACCTCCCCGTGGAGAAGGGTCGGGGATGAGGTCCACTCTACCGCATTTGCCAGAGGCCCTTCCCCCTCCGGCCCCGGTCCGTACTTTTCCAGGTGAGGCAGCTGAAGAGGCAATTCATTTTCATCCAAAGGCAGGGCAACTCCATCCTTCCAAACAATTGGAAATGGTTCTCCCCAATAACGTTGCCGGCTGAATCCTGCATCCCGCATCCTGTAATTCACTTTGCGTTTACCGATATCCATTTCCACAATTTTATCCAGTGCAACCTGTATGGCATCCTTCATTACCAGTCCATCCATAAAGCCTGAATTACTCAATAGTGCTTCTTTTGTAGGATTGGCTTCTTCACCGGTAAAAAATTTTCCAATAATATTTGTGATAGGAATATTGAAATGCCTGGCAAATAAGAAATCCCGCTGATCACCGCAAGGCACAGCCATGATAGCACCGGTGCCATAACCGGCTAAAACATATTCCGCGATCCACACCGGGATGGGTTTATTATTAAAGGGATTTATAGCAAATGCACCGGTGAAACAACCTGTTATCTGTTTTACTTCCGACATACGTTCCCTGTCGCTACGGCTTTTAACATACGTAAGATAGTCGTCTATTCGTTGCCGTTGTGCTGAGGTAGTGATCATCTGCACGAGTTCATGTTCGGGGGCTATCACTAAAAAATCAACACCAAATATTGTATCAGGCCGGGTAGTATATACATTTATTGTAAGCCCGCTTTCTGAATCGGTTTCAGTTTCTTGTATGAGTGGAAAAGATATTTCTGCTCCTTCGCTTTTACCTATCCAGTTTCGTTGCATCTCTTTCATTGATTCACTGAAATCAACTTTGTCCAGCCCTTCCAGCAGCCTGTCTGCATAGGAAGTTATCCTGAGATACCATTGGCGCATCTTCTTTTTTATAACCGGGTGGCCGCCCCGTTCACTTACACCATTCACAACCTCATCATTTGCCAAAACAGTTCCCAATGCTTCACACCAGTTCACTTCACCAAAAGCAGAAAAAGCAAGCCTTCGCTTCATAAGGATTTCTTCCTTTTGCTTTTTTGAAAACCCTGCCCATTGTTCTGCAGTAAAATGTTTTCCTTCTATAAATATTCCATCAGCAGGTATTGCGCCTTTAGCGGCATACTTATCTATAAGCTCAGAAATGGGAAGTGCTTTTTTTTTCGTGTTGCAGAAATAACTATTGAATAATTTTAAGAATATCCATTGTGTCCAGCGATAATAATCAGGGTCACTGGTACGCAATTCCCGGCTCCAGTCGTAACTGAAACCGATCTTACCGAGTTGCTTTTTAAAAGTGGAAATATTGTTTTCGGTAGTATCAGCCGGGTGTTGGCCGGTTTCCAATGCATATTGTTCTGCCGGTAACCCAAAACTATCAAAACCCATCGGATGCAATACATTAAATCCTTTCAGTCTTTTATACCTGCTAAAAATATCGCTTGCAATATATCCCAAAGGATGCCCTACATGCAGGCCTGCTCCGCTGGGATAGGGAAACATATCCAATACATAAAAAGGCGGGCGGTCAGATTCATTGCTTATTTTGTAAACATTATCCCTTTTCCATTTCTGTTGCCAGTGATCTTCTATTTTTTTAAAATTATATTCCATTTAGTTGAACCTTTCGTGAATACAAAATAATATGCACTGTATTTGTTTATGAAAATCAGTATGTGAATGAAAAGTTATTTTATAAAAATAAATACATCTTCATTCAACAATAAAAATAAATTTAGGCAGGCAATCGTTTAAGTAGTCCGCAAAAGTAAAACAAACCACTTTAAAAACCTTTATTTTTGCCGGCATCACAATAAACTGACGTATATTAAATCAGAAATTTTATGGCTCAATTTGGAAAGGCCGGGAGTAAGAAAAGTAAACCAACATATGCTTACGCGATCATTGGTGTAGCATTGGTTTTATTTTTATTCGGAATCGTGGGATGGTTTTTTTTAAATCTTCGCAAAACAGGAGATTATTTTAAAGAGAATATCCAGGTACATGCTTATCTGAACCGGGATGCATCTAAAAATAAAATAGACAGCCTTACAAAATATATTACCTCACTAAATTATATAAACCGGGTAGAATATGTAACCAAAGAGAAAGCCATTGAAAAATGGAACAGTGAGAATGATACTACCTGGAAGAAATTTCTTTCCAATAGCCCCCTCCCGGAAAGCATTGATTTTTTTGTAAAAGCCAATTATGTTGAAGCTGATAGCCTCAATCAATTATCGAATAACTTACAAACTACTTTTCCCGGAGTGATTTCTGAATTCCAGTTTCCAACTGAAACTGTTTCTAAAGTAAGCTCTTATGTTCGCACAGCCGGGATCATTTTTTTAATTGCAGCAGTTATCTTAACCATTCTTGTGGTCTTTTCAATTGATAATACAATCAGGCTGGCTATGTACAGCAACAGGTTTCTTATAAAAACAATGCAAATGGTGGGAGCAACACGGGGGTTCATCGCAAGGCCTATTAATCAGAGAGCTGTTATTAACGGGCTGATATCATCCGGTATTGCCATTGCGGCAATATGGTTAAGTATCCTATTAATTGAAAGTTTTATTCCGGATTTCAAATTATTGCATGATAATACAGGTTTGCTTATACTCTTTCTCATCATTATCGCTTTAGGGATCATTATATCACTGTCCAGTACACATCGCTCCGTTATTAAATATCTGCGGATGAAGCTGGATGACCTTTATTAATTTTTAAATGGTAAAGTAAAAAAATTAAAATCTGTTATATTGCACCTCTAATTAAAAATCATGATCAAAGAAAATAAGATTGCTGTAAAAAAAGAAGTGACAATAAAGAATAGTCTCTTTGGCAAAGAAAATTATATGTGGATGCTGATCGGTGCCGCTGCACTTGCATTGGGGTTCATCCTAATGGCCGGTGGAAAGAGTTCTGACCCAAATGTTTTTAAGGAGGCTGACGTTTACAGTCCGGTAAGGATAACTTTAGCTCCCATTCTAATTATTGCAGGATTTATAATCGAGATATATGCAATAATGAAGAAGCCTAAGCTGGTTGATTAAGTATAAATTAAGATCTCTTTACTTTAACGCTGTATTTTACAGCGTTTTTATTTTATAAACATATTTTTTTTATACCACTACTAATGACTACAACCCAATCCGTAATTATTGCAATTGTAGAAGGCCTCACAGAATTTATACCCGTTTCATCTACCGGGCATATGATCATTGCAGAAAAATTGTTGAACGTTCCGGATGATGATTTTACCAAAATGTTTACGGTAACAATTCAACTGGGAGCTATCCTGGCAGTGGTTGTATTGTATTATAAAAAATTCTTTGATTTTAAAAACTGGCAATTTTATTTAAAATTGGGAGTAGGTGTTATCCCGGCAATTATTTTAGGTTTATTATTTTCCAAAAAGATAGATGCCTTGTTGGAAAGTACGGTAACTGTTGCAGTGTCTCTTTTGATCGGAGGTATCATTTTAATATTTATTGATTCATTATTCAGGAATCCAAAAATACATTCCGAAAAAGAAACCACTTTTAAAAATGCATTTGTTATCGGCTTATGGCAATGCCTGGCAATGGTTCCGGGGGTAAGCCGAAGCGCCGCATCTATTATTGGTGGTATGCAACAGAAATTAACAAGGAGTGCGGCTGCAGAATTTTCTTTCTTTCTTGCTGTGCCAACTATGCTGGCTGCTACTGTATATAAATTATATAAACATTATACAGAAAGTAATGGTTTCACAAACAATGAGATCGGGCAACTCGCAATAGGAAATGCAATAGCGTTCATAGTTGCATTAATAGCTATTAAATTTTTTATAGGATTTCTTAAAAAGTATGGCTTCCGGGTATGGGGTATTTACAGGATAATTGTAGGAATTATTCTGCTTATACTAATATATAATGGCTACATTAAACCGTAAGGCTTTATTATCATTTGTTTTTGTACATTCAGCATTCATAATTCATTATGCAGACTGCTTCAAAAAAAGTAATTAACGGATGGGCAATGTATGATTGGGCCAATTCGGTATATAACCTTGTAATTACAACAACATTTTTTCCTATTTATTACACTGAAATAACCAAGGCTGCTCCCTATAACGGCAGTGTAACTTTTCTGGGGCGCACTTTCGTAAACACTGCTTTGTACAATTATGCACTTGCAACTGCTTATCTTCTTGTTGCTTTCACCTTACCTATTTTATCTTCCATTGCAGATTACAAAGGAAATAAAAAACGATTTATGCAGGCATTTTGTACAATAGGTGCCATAGCATGCAGCAGTCTTTATTTTTTTGATAAAGAAAATTTTTCGATTGGAATTTTATGTATGATGCTTGCGGCATATGGATTTTACGGAAGCCTTGTTTTTTATAACTCATATCTGCCCGAGATCGCATCAGAAAAAGACAGGGACCGTGTTAGTGCCAGAGGTTTTTCCTTCGGATATGTTGGAAGTGTGATCATGCAACTGGTAGGCTTTGCACTTGTATTCTTCTGGGAGAAAATTCCTTTTTTTAAAGATGCCAGTGATGCGGTACGGCTAACTTTTTTATTGGTAGGGATATGGTGGTTAGGTTTTGCACAGATACCTTTCAGAAGACTACCAAACAACAAACCCCTGATCCAGGATAATAAACGGAATGTATTTACGGCAGGCTTCCTGGAATTAAAAAAGGTTTTCAGGCAACTATTAAATTTGCCTGTTTTAAAAAGGTTCCTGGTTGCCTGTTTTTTCTATAATATGGGAGTACAAACCGTAATGCTGGCTGCCACTAACTTTGGCAGCAAAGTGTTGAATCTTCCTTCTGTGAATCTCATCATCACTATCGTAATTATTCAACTGGTTGCTATTGCCGGTGCATTCATAATGTCGCGGCTTTCGGGGAAATTCGGAAACCTTCCTGTACTTATCTCTGTGGTTATTTTCTGGATTGGTGTATGTATAGCCGGGTATAATATGCAGACTGAATATCACTTTTATGCATTGGCTGTTGCTGTAGGACTGGTAATGGGTGGTATACAATCATTGAGCCGTTCCACTTATTCCAAGTTAATGCCTGTTACAAAAGACACAGCATCTTTTTTTAGTTTTTATGATATCACAGAAAAGATAGCTATAGTGATCGGCCTTTCTTCATTTGGATTTATAGAAGAACAAACCGGTAGCATGAGAAATTCAGTTTTATCCCTGATCGTTTTCTTTGCCTTAGGTTTATTGTTTCTGTTTCTTGCACTGGCCAAACAAAATCAATTAAAAACTGCTGCATTCAATAAACCATCATGAAGCTTTACTCAATAAATACAGGGTATTTTAAATTGGACGGAGGTGCTATGTTTGGTGTAGTTCCAAAAAGCATATGGAATAAATTAAATCCTGCAGATAACAATAATATGTGTAGCTGGGCACTGCGTTGTTTGCTGATAGAAGATGGTAAAAGACTGATGCTGGTGGATACCGGTATAGGCGATAAACAGGATAAGAAGTTCTTTGATCACTATTTTCTTTATGGTGAAGATACAATGGAAAGATCCCTGGCAAAACATGGGTTTTCAAAAGATGATATAACAGATGTTTTGCTCACCCACCTCCATTTTGATCATTGTGGCGGAAGTATAATAAGGAAAGAAGATAAACTCATCCCGGCATTTAAAAATGCAACTTACTGGAGCAATGCGCGGCACTGGAAATGGGCTACAGAACCCAATGCAAGAGAAAAAGCTTCCTTTCTCACAGAAAATATTTTACCTATACAGCAGAGTGGCCAGTTACAATTCATTGAGAACAGCACTGATGAATTTACAGGAAATGTATGGATACGCCAGGCATTCGGCCATACAGATGCAATGATGTTACCGCAGGTAAAATACAATGGCAAAACTATAATTTTCATGGCTGATCTCTTACCTTCTGCAGCACATATACCGCTTCCCTATGTAATGGCTTATGACATGTTCCCCCTTACAACTCTTACGGAGAAAAAATCTTTCTTATTGGAAGCACAGCAAAATGATTTTATTTTATTTTTTGAGCATGATCCTGTAATAGAATGCTGTACCCTGGAGTTAACCGAAAAAGGAGTAAGGATGAAAGACAAATTCTCTTTATCAGATGTATAAAAATATTTACCTCACATTCATCAATGAAGTAAGTGGATAGCGAAGATTAGAATATCCCATCATATCCACCTTAATAGAACCCACTGAGATCGGGCTTTCCACACGCAATAATAACCTGTTGGGATCATCACTTACCCAGGCTGTCATTTTTTCTCCGCCTTCAAACATAGTTCCCTTTACAAGCAGTGGTTTAAATTTAATGGAATGGAATTTACCATACCTGGTTTTGATCTTTTCTTTACCAACATACCTTATGTAAAGATGATAAACTTCGTCATCGAGATACATATCAAAAGGTATCTTATCACCCGGCTTATATTTATCAAAATTAATATTTCGTGCATAATACATAGAGCTTACAACATCCTGTATGCATTTGGTAGTTTTAAAAACCCCTTTGTTACTCGTAGCTGTTTGAGTAGTTTGATTAAAACTTACATTGTTGTAGATCTTATGTCCGCCCTCATCTACATTTCTGATAAATTTATAAGGCAGCAATGAAGTTGTATCCACATAACTTTCGTACCGGTCTCTTACTTTAAAAAATTTATCAAAAAAAGAATACGATTTACCCTCTCCTATAAAATGATATACAGTTTTACCATTGTAACGTTCCAGTTTAGTAGTGAATGTAGCTTCACCTGCGCCTATATATGCACCCATGGTATTGTAAAAGACTTTCATAGTAACCACTTCCCCTGCTTTAAAAGCAGTATTTTTTATTCCACAAAAATCATTTTGAGCAGGAGTATGACTGCTCAATAAAAAACAAACTGCCAAAAGAAAAAATTTTACAAATTTTATCATCTGTCCTTCAAAATTTTAATACCGAAAATTAATATACTTCCTATAATAGCTGGTATTACCAGGTTAATTATCCAAATTCCCAGGGCTGCCGCCTGTATACCTATAATATTAATGCTGTACATCCTGAACAACTCAACACTCACCGCCGCCCGTACCGGCAATTCAATAAAACCAATAGTTGGTGCTACAGCCATTACAAGATAGAATATAGTTAATAACCAGAAGCACAAAATCATTGACACATTAACCCCCATAACGTTTAATAAAAGAACGTATTGCAAAATAAACACGATATACCGTGTATATGACAGAACCAATATTCTTAACAATTGTTTATTAGTGAAGAATTCGATGAACCTTAAATGCCGGATAAAACTTTTTATAAGGCCGGCCTTGCCGATTACAAGCAATACCCACCTGATACGGAAATAAAAGATCAGTAATATAACGGTAAAGGTGATACTAACATATAATAATATGTTTCCTGTAAGCCACGGCATTGTACTCACTTGCTGATGGTTCTTCGGCATGATCCTTAAAAATATTAAACCAAGCGAGCCCATCAGCATGGTAATAGTCATCTGGCTGATACTTCCCAGTATTGTTACGGAAATTGCACTCAGCCTGTTTTTTTCCTCAACATATATGATCCGGCCACCGTATTCACCTATTCGATTTGGAGTTAGCATGGTGATACTGCAACCGGCAAGCACAGATTTAAAAGATTTTATAAAAGAAAATTTTTCAAGGGGAGATATAAGCAACTGCCATTTTTTTGCTTCCAAACCCCAGTTCACTGTCATTAAAAAACATACAAACCAAAAAGCCCCCTGGTGCCAGCTGGTTTTTACATGTTGCCACCTGTCTGGAAGATCAGGCTGATTTATTATCTGGTAGTAAAGACTCCATGACAGAATAATGAACAATACAGGGGCAAGCAGGTAGTTGAATATTAATTTAATACTTTTGTTCAAGGCAGGATTTATAATATAAATTGTTTGCAGCTTGCAAAATACACCAAAAATAATATTAGGCATAGATCCCGGAACAGTGATAATGGGATATGGAATAATAAAGATCAATGGTTCTGAGATGAAGCTTGTGCAAATGGATGTCCTCAAACTTTCTACACAAAAAGATGCATATGAAAAACTCGAAAAAATATACCGTAAGGTTATCCTTTTAATTGAAGAATTTAAGCCTGATGGTTTTGCAATTGAAGCTCCCTTCTTTGGCAAGAATGTTCAAAGTATGCTTAAACTGGGAAGAGCACAGGGAGTGGCCATTGCAGCAGCTATGCATTGTGGTTTACCTGTTTGTGAATATTCGCCCAAAAAGATAAAGCAATCTATTACCGGAAATGGAAACGCTGATAAAGTACAAGTAAATAAAATGTTGCAGCAGCTTCTTTCTTTTTCAGAAAATCCTCATTACATGGATGCATCCGATGCATTGGCTGTGGCAGTATGCCATCACTTTCAGCAAAATTCGAGTCTGCCTTCTGCAGCAAAAACAATTAACTGGAAAGCATTTGTTGCAGCGAATCCCGGAAGGATCAAATGATATACAACCTGCCAGTTAAAGGGAATTTTTTATCCTGTTTTTAATCTCTTCCATTTCATCATTCCCTATTTTTAATTTTTCCCGGGTAAAATTGAGGTCATCTGCGGAATTAATGGGAACAAGATGCATGTGAGCATGCGGCACTTCCAGACCGATCACACTGATGCCGCATCGCCTGCAGTTCATGGAACTTTCTATGGCTTTCGCAATAGGCTTAGCAAACAATAGCATTCGGGATAAAAGATCATCGCTAAGATCAAAGATCTTATCTGTTTCTATTTTAGGCACTACAAGTACATGCCCTTTTACCAAGGGGGATATATCCAGGAATGCTATAAAATTCTGATCTTCTGCTATTGTGAAAGAAGGAATCTCGCCGGAAATTATTTTAGAAAATACAGACATAATAATTAAATCAACAGTCTTTGTTTATTGGATATTATATTGCGATCTTTTCAATTTTAAATTTTAATGTGCCTGCAGGTACGGTAACTTCTGCAATGTCTCCTACCACTTTACCTAATAAACCACTGCCTATCGGAGAAATAACCGAAATTTTTCCGGCTTTCAGATCCGCTTCTCCTTCTGAAACGATGTGATAGGTAACGGTTTTTTTAGTACCCATATTAGTTACAGTTACTTTAGTAAGGATACTTACCCTACTTGTATCAATAGTACTTTCATCAAGGATACGTGCGGTTGCCATAATACCTTCCAGGTGATTGATTTTAGCTTCGAGCAAACCCTGCGCTTCTTTTGCAGCATCATATTCTGCATTTTCCTTTAGATCTCCCTTTTCTCTTGCTTCCGCTATGGCAGCACTTGCTGCATGCCGGTCTACGGACTTTAACCGGTGAAGGTCAACCTGCATTTTATCAAATGTTTCCTGCGTAACATAATTAGTATCTGACATAAAAATTTTTTAACTATCTGAAAAAAATACAACGCTTCAGTATTACTAAAGCGTTGCATGTGAACAAATATACATAGAATTCTATTATTGCTTTATACGGTTTCAACATGGATACTTATAAGTCCATTCAAACTGATATTTTAAATTTTGAATTTTAAATTATTACAATTCGTTTAAAATGCTGTTCTCCTGCATCATAAAAAATCCGTTAAAAAAATTGCTGTCATCATGAGCTTGTCGAAGGACGAAGCGACACAATAAAAAGAAAATGAAATCCAATAACTGATCCCACTCCAAGACAAATTTCTTTTAAAGACCTCTGGTTTTAAGTTTTAATAAAAGATGCCCCCCGATAAAGGAAAATAAGATTTATAAATCGAGTTTATCCAGTAATACTTTACTGAGATTAAAAAAAGCTTCCTGGGAATAACCGGCTATATGCGGAGTAATTATCACATCAGGGTGATTAGTTAAATAAAAAAAAGATTCTTTTTCCTCTAATGAATAAGAATTTAATTCTTCATTTTCTAATACATCAAGAGCGGCTCCTTTGACTTGTTGTTTTTTCAAAGCCTGCACAAGAGCAGTAGTTTCAATAACACCACCCCTTGAAGTATTTATTATAAAAGGTTGATTGAGTAAGGAATCAAAGAACGAAGAATCAGCCATTTTAGAAGTTATATCGGTTAGCGGAACATGAAAACTTATAACATCAGAATACTTGCATAGCTGTTCAAGATTGGCTTCCTTTACATGCGCGCCTCCAAATCCGAAGTGATATTTATCATAAGCTAAAACGGTTACACCAAAAGGTTCGAGTAACCTGGCAAAGGCTTTTCCGGTATTTCCGAAACCTATTATGCCAACTGTTTTACCGCGTAATTCTATACCTCTGTTTTCCTCCCGAAGCCATTTACCTTCTTTTACTTCTGCAGAACTTCTTGAAATATTATGCATCAGATTTAATAGCATTCCCAATGCCTGTTCACCTACAGCATCCCTGTTACCTTCGGGGCTACTTACACATAAAATATTTTTTTTCACTGCATACTCCATATCTATCAGTTCCATCCCGCTTCCCAACCTGCCGATCCAGGTGAGTTTTTTGCCTTTTTCCAATAAAGGCCTGTCAATTTTTAAGCGGGTAGTTACTATCATCCCAGTAGCATCCGAAATTATTTCCGATAACTCATTATAAGTTATATAAGGAGAATACATAACCTGGAAACCTTTTTTTTCAAGTGTTGCCTGGAGTATAGGGTGGGATTTTGCTGTTATGATTACCATTATATTACAGCAATCATGCTGATCTCTACATTAACATTTTTGGGCAATCCTTTAACTGCAACTGTTTCCCTGGCCGGGTAATTTCCTGTAAAAAAAGTGGAATAAATTTCATTCACCTTTATAAACAATGACATATCGCTGAGAAAAATGGTTGTTTTAACAACACTACTGAAATCAGTTCCGGCTTCCAATAAAATTGCTTTCAAATTATTCATTACCTGGGTTGTTTCTGTTTCAATATCGTCCATCGAAAGGTCGGGTGTACCCGGTATCAAAGCGATTTGACCGGATATGAAAAGCAGATTGCCTGTAGAGACAGCCTGGTTGTATGGGCCTATCGGTGCAGGTGCATATTTTGTATTTATGATCTTGTGTGCCATTATGTAATTTTGATATATACAAGTGATATATACAAATATATCTTTTCTTAACAACCTATTTTTGTAAAAAAAATGAAAATTGTTTTAACCGGATCTGAAGAATCGCGACAGGCTTTAAAAAAAACGAATGAAAATATTGATTGGATAGAAGTAGAAAGTACAAAAGATTTTAATGATCATATAAATGCAGATGCTTTTTTTAATCTGAATAATGATGCGGCTGCGCAAGTATACTCTCCAGAATTAAAACTCATTTTTATCAATAGTGTGATCATCCCTTTAAAAGATATAGAACAAAATAAAAATTTAATAAGATTCAATGGCTGGAATGGATTTTTACAAAGGGATATATGGGAGGTATCCGGAAATATACATGCAGCCGCTGAAAAAATATTCAGGGAAACTGGAAAAAAATTTACCGCTGTTGCTGACGAACCTGGTTTCATATCCGCGCGCATCCTGGCAATGATAATTAATGAAGCTTATTTTGCAAGAGGGGAAAATGTAAGTACTGAAACAGAGATAGATATTGCTATGAAACTGGGAACAAATTATCCTAAAGGCCCTTTTGAATGGGCAGAATTAATTGGAAAGCAAAATATATTACTACTGCTTAACAGGCTTACACAATCCGATTTAAGTTATACACCAGCCCCTTTACTTGTTAAGGAATCCGCGATTACGTCATGAGCCTTATTTTAAATATCGACACTTCTACAGATTTTGCAACCATCACATTGGCTGAAGACGGTAAAGTTTTAAAAAGTATTAGTAATACTATTCAAAAAGACCATGCCGCATTTCTTCATCCGGCAGTAAATGAAGTATTACAATCCGGAGAAAGAAAGATTAGTGACCTGGATGCTATAGCGGTAACTGCCGGACCGGGTTCTTACACCGGTATACGGGTTGGATTGGCTGCCGCAAAAGGATTAAGCCTGGCGCTTAATATTCCTTTAATTACCATTAATACATTACTGTTGCTTGCAAAGGATGCAATTTTAAATCATACTTCCGGTACAGATATATTGTTCTGCCCTGTAATCGATGCAAGAAGAATGGAAGTATTTACTGCTGTTTATAATAACACTTTATCTGAAATATTGTCACCATGCACCATGATATTGACAAATAATTCTTACGATGATTTTTTAATGAATAACAAAGTGTTTTTTTTTGGTAACGGAAGTGAAAAATTGAAAAATATCATTCAAAATCAAAACGCTTTCTACATAGAAAATGTTAATATACCTTTTGCTTTATCGCAGCATACTTACGAGTTGTACCTCTCAAAATCGTTTACTGACCTGATTTACAGTGAACCTTTTTATCTAAAAGAATTTTATACCGGTACCTAAATCAGTTTATAGTAATAGTCATATTAAAGTAATTTAACAAACCCTGATAATTTAAAAATATACATCAATGTATATTTGTGTTTAAATTAATTTGTTCAAGCATTTTTAAAATTAGCCTATGATGGTTGCTACACAATCGAATGAAGAGATCAACGTATCTGCTAACGGGACGTCCATTTCAGCGGAAGCTGTAAATATCAATTACCATAATATTAAAAAGGCATCACTTGTATTAAGAGCATTAAATCATAAACTACGCCAGCAGATTTTATCCCTGATAGAAACAGAGAAAAAAATTACTGTAACAGAAATTTATGTACGCATGCGTCTGGAACAATCCGTTGCTTCACAACATCTTGCCATTATGCGTCGTGCCGGCATAGTTGTAACACAACGTGATGGAAAATTTATTTATTACACAGTAAATTACAAAAGGATTGATGAACTTAATAATTTTGTACAGGAACTGGTAGCGTGATAATGGTAAACCATTTTTAGAAAGATGCGGAAGTTTATTCTTCCGCATCTTTCTTTTTATATTTGTAAAAAGCATTTATATGTTTATAAAACAATTATATACCAACTGCCTGAGTGAGGCGGCATATTACGTAGAAAGTGAAGGAGAAGCCATAATAATTGATCCCCTGAGAGATACTGACGAATATATTGAATTGGCAAAAGAAAGGAATGCCACTATCCGGTACATTTTTGAAACTCATTTTCATGCTGATTTTGTAAGCGGGCATCTTGACCTGGCTAAACAGACAGGGGCACCTATAGTATTTGGCCCCGGAGCCATTACCAGTTTTAGTATTCATAGCGCTAAAGACGGCGAGATATTTAAATTGGGTAAAATTAGCCTGGAAGTTTTACATACACCCGGACATACTCTGGAAAGCAGTTGTTACCTTTTAAAAGATGAAGAAGGAAAGCCTCATGCTCTTTTTACCGGTGATACATTATTCGTAGGTGATGTTGGAAGGCCTGATCTGAGCAGTGGTGATATGACCAGTGAAGAGTTAGCCGGAATTATGTACGATACCATCCATTCAAAAATATTACCACTTGCAGATGATGTAATTGTATATCCCGCACATGGACCAGGAAGCAGTTGTGGAAAAAATCTTGGCCCTAATACCACAAGTACAATGGGTGAAGAAAAAAAAACAAATCATGCTCTTCAACCCCAGACGCGGGAGGAATTCATAACATCTGTTACTAAAGGTTTGAACCGTGCACCCAGGTATTTTTCCATCAATGCTAAAATAAATCAGGAAGGATATATTTACCTGGATAAAGTTAAAGAAACAGGTATGAAGGCAATGTCTGTAGAAGAATTTAAAAGTGCAATGAATGCAGGTATTTTAATACTTGATACCCGAACAGCCACGGAATTTACAGAAGGTTTTATACCAGGCTCTGTATTTATTGGTCTTGAAGGACGTTTTGCCGAATGGGCCGGAAGTATCCTGCCTTTTGATAAACCTATGATATTGGTAACTCCCGCAGGTAAAGAGGAAGAAACTATAATTCGTTTATCAAGAGTTGGGTTTGATAAAATGGAAGGATACCTGGCAGGTGGATTTGAGGCATGGAAGAAAGCAAATGAAAAGATTGATATTATCATTGATGTGGAAGCAGATGAATTAATGATGGATATTCCATTTGATCCAAATCTGCAGATAGTTGATGTTCGCCGGGAAACAGAATTTGCTGACGGGCATCTTTCCAATGCAGTAAACATTCCCCTAAGTGATATGACAGATGTAGTTCACCTTGCACAATTTGAAGATCATCAGAACCTGTATATACATTGTGCAGGAGGTTACCGGAGTGTTATTGCTGCTTCATTATTTAAAAGAGAAGGAATTCACAATATCAGGAATGTATTAGGAGGATGGTCAAAAATAAAATTACAGGAGAAAGCGGATATTATTAAAGAAGCAAGTATGCTGAATTAAAAGAGAACTAATTGTAGTACTTTAATTTAAGAAGGATAACAATTGAGAAATTTTGAGACAACTTTTAGTTGTCTTTTTTTTTTAACCTCCATCACATAAGAAGAGAAAAATCTTTTCAATAGAAGTGGTTTGCAACTTATAATTAAATAAATATTCAGGCAGCTTTGTATTCTAAATATATATTATGAAGCCAGAAAATATCAATGATCTCACAAGGCGGGAAAAAGAAGTGATAAGTGAATTATCAAAAGGATTGTATTATAAAGAGATAGCTGTTAAAATATTTATTTCTAAAGAAACAGTGAAGAAACACGTTAAAAGTATTTATCGTAAAATGGGTGTAAGAAACAGGGTAGAAGCTACGATGAAATATGTAGCGCAGGAAAAAGTACTGAATGAAAGTTTATGAGTAAGGTGGGGAAGTTTTATCGATCCATCTTCTCCGGTATTCCACTTTGTATTCCCTTTTCCAACGGCGATGGCTCCACAAATAGTTTGCGGGTTGTTTCCGAATAGTATTTTCCAGGAAATCCCTGTATAAAAGAGTAAGTTCTCCGGGCTTAAATTCCCCGGCATTCTCAGTGATTACTTTAAGATCAAATCTGTAATATCCCCGTTTTATTTTTACAAAATTTACAAATACCACTGCCGTCTTATTCCGGATAGCGCCTTTATCAGCACCCATGATAAAAGGGGCAGGCCTGTTAAAAAAATTTAACCAAAAAGCACTTTGCGGTAAGCCGGGGTTTTGATCGGTTATAAGACCAAGTGCATAACGTTCTGCAGAGATATTCCGCATTTGTTTAAAAAAATCATTTGTAGAGATCATTACTGAATTAAACCTTTGCCTGATTTTTAAAAACAAACGATTAATAGTTTTATTATTCATTTCAAAATACACAGCTACCCAGGGTACTTTTAAATTTCTTGCCAAAGCCAATTGAGCATATTCCCAGTTCATCTGGTGGCCGGAATGAAATTGAATGTTATTGTATTTTAAAATTTCATTACAGGTTTTGGTATCTATTGAGACCCGCTTATCAAATTCCTTTTCTGAGATACTCAATATTTTTATAGTCTCAATAAAAGTATCTACAAGATTTTTATAAAACTGTTTGGCAATAATTTTTTTTTCGTTCGGAGTTTTTCCAGGGAAAGCAATATCGAGGTTATTCATAACAACCTTTTTCCTGTAACCGGCAATATGATAAATAAAAAAAAAGGCTATATCACTGATAATATATAAAACAAAAAAAGGTAAGAGAGATAAAATAAAAAGAACCCCGGAAATTAAATAATACATTTTAAATTATAGTTAAGCAAAGTTATGCGTTTTCGTTTCCCGCATATTGAATGAACCTTTCAGAAAAAGAATCCTGTTCTATAAAACAGTATTCTGTAGTATCTCACTTCTATCGGGAAAGTCTGTATTAAAATGAAGGCCCCGGCTTTCTTTCCTGAGTTCTGCGCTTTTTACCACCAGGAAGGCAACTGTGATCATATTTCGTAATTCACACAACTGCGGTGAGACCCTTGTTTTCTGATATAATGATTCCGTTTCTTCATGTAACAGATCCAAACGGCGGTTAGCGCGGCTAAGGCGTTCATTGTTTCTTACAATACCTACATAATCACTCATCAACAATTTCATTTCTTTAAGGCTTTGTGTTATAAGTATCATTTCCCGGGGGTCCATTGTGCCTTCAGCATTCCAATCTGGGATGCCAACATTAAATTGTATTGAATTTATTTTTTTTACCGCTGCCATAAAACTCCGGTGTGCAAACACCATAGCTTCTAAAAGTGAATTACTGGCCAGCCTGTTCGCTCCATGCAAACCCGTACTTGCACATTCTCCTGCTGCATATAAATTGTTGATTGATGTTTGTCCCCATTCGTCTGTTTTTATACCACCACAACTATAATGAGCTGCCGGGGAAACTGGTATCATATTTTTTGCAACATCAATTCCTATACTGATACACTTTAAATGAATATTAGGAAAATGTTCAATGAATTTTTCTGAATCCATATGCCTGCAATCAAGATAAACGTATTCAGTACCATTAATTTTCATTTCGTTGTCTATTGCACGTGCAACTATATCACGTGGTGCCAGGTCTTTTCTCGGATCATAGCGTTCCATAAAAGCTTCACCCTTTTCGTTTCTTAGAATTGCTCCATCTCCCCTCACCGCTTCTGTGATAAGAAAGGAATGGCCTTTTACTCCCGGCTCATATAAAGCTGTTGGATGAAACTGGATGAATTCCATATTTTCAATCCTGCCTTTGGCCCTGTACATCATAGCAACCCCATCACCAGTTGCAATGGCGGGATTGGTTGTACTCCGGTAGATCTGGCCATTACCGCCTGCCGCCAGCAATGTGATTTTGGAAATTATCTTTTCAATCTTTTCCGTTCCCCTGTTCATCACATATACCCCATAACATTCCGTATCCGGTGTGCCTTTAGTGATAAGGTAGCCAAGGTGATGTTGTGTAATAATATCCAAAACAAAACAATGCGTAACCAGGTTTATATTGGAACACTTTTTAATGGCTTCCAGTAATGTTCTTTCCATTTCGTTTCCGGTTACATCTTTATGATGCAGGATCCTGCTTTCACTATGGCCACCTTCTTTACCCAATTTATAATCTCCGTCGGGCTCCTTATCAAATTGTGCACCCCAGCTTATAATTTCCTGAATCCTTTGTACACCTTCTTTCACAACTATTTCTACGATATCCGGATTACAAAGCCCATCACCGGCTATAATAGTATCTTCTATATGTTTATTAAAACTATCCTGATCAAAGTCCATAACACCGGCCACCCCACCTTGCGCATATTTAGTATTTGTTTCGTCACTTTGCACTTTTGTAAGTATGGTCACTGATCTGTCGGGGCATTCCTGTGCAACTTTCAACGCATACGTGAGCCCCGCAATACCTGAACCAATAACAAGAAAATCTGTTTGCATGAATTAATTTATGAGGAGACCATTTTAATTAAAAAATTATAATAGCAAAAGTTTTATACGTTTAGTTACCCGCTGGTTGCGGCTCAATCCAAACTTTATTCTCTTTTAATAAATTTATCAGTTCTGAAACCGCGATCTCACTATCTATATTTCTCTTTACAACCTCTTTTCCTTTGTATAAAGTGATCTTACCTGCTCCACTGCCAACATAACCAAAATCAGCATCAGCCATCTCACCGGGACCATTAACAATACAACCCATGATAGCAATTTTTAATCCTTTCAGATGACTTGTTACATTGCGGATCTTAGCAGTTGTTTCCTGCAGATCAAACAAAGTACGGCCACAGCTCGGGCAACTGATATATTCAGTTTTTGATATCCTCGTACGCACTGCCTGTAAAATTGAAAAAGAAGTATTGTTCAAAAACTGGTGATTGCTTTTAGTTTCAAGATAGGTTCGTCCGCTTACTTTTGTATGCTGAATTTTCGAAGGGTCATTCATAAGCCATATACCATCTCCCATTCCATCTAAAAACAAACCACCTGCCTGTGCAGAAAAATGAATGAGTTGTTCATCTATACTTGTATGCATACTTTCTACTGCCAGTATAACAGGACAACTGATCCTGTTTTTCATTAATGTAACAACAAAATTTCTCAGTTGTTGCATTCCGTTCTTTAACGAAGAATAGATACAAAGCACAATTGTTTTATCCTCAATTATTCTCTTCAGTAAAATTGACTGATCCGTATCTATGTCAACAGCAATAAAATTTAATAATGGAGATTTTTTATCTGTGGCCAGGAATTCATCTACTTTAAAAAGCGGGTAGTACATACCGTTATCATCAATAGTTCTCCATAATGAAGAGTCACATATCACCCGTAAAGTGCCGGGTATTTTAAAATCAATTGTTTTATCAGCAGTATAAATATAATCTGCTGCTGCATCCCCTATTTTCCATTTATCAGTTAGTTCGTCATATATATATCCTATACCCTGGAGATCCTCGTGAGAAATTGTTTTTGCCAGCATAAAATCTGCTATTACAATTGGAACGTTTCTACCCCCGATATTTAAAGCAGTAAAAGTTTCTCTTTTTTTATATTCAAAAGGCGAATAAGGCAGAGTGGCAATATCCAGTTGATCAATTTTTTTTAGGGGATTATATTTATAACGTTCCACAAGGTCTTTGCAAACGGGTATTTCAAATTCCGGATCTTCTGTAAGGCTTACCCTGATGGTATCTCCTATTCCGTCTTCCATAAGGCTGCCAATTCCAATTGCGGATTTTATACGGCCATCTTCTCCATCTCCTGCTTCTGTAACCCCGAGGTGTAAAGGATAACATTCACCGAATTCTGTTGTCATCTGGTTTATTAATAACCTGTAAGCATAAACCATTACAAGAGGATTACTGCTTTTCATACTAAGAACGATCTGGTGAAAATCCTCATTCCTGGCAATACGCAAAAACTCCATTGCACTTTCCACCATTCCTTTGGGAGTATCACCATAACGGCTCATGATCCTGTCGCTCAAACTACCATGGTTGGTACCTATCCGCATTGCAGTACCATATTCCTTACATATTTTTACGAGGGGGGAAAACCTGTCTCTTATTCTTTCTATTTCTTCAGCATATTCGGCGTCAGTATACTCTATCTGTTCAAACTTTTTCTTATCTACATAATTACCCGGGTTTACTCTCACTTTCTCAATGATGCGTGCGGCGATCTCTGCAGCATTTGGAGTAAAATGTATATCTGCAACGAGTGGAATTTCATAACCTCTTTTATTCAATTCCTTTTTAATAGGGAGTAGGTTTTCAGCCTCGTTTTTCGATGGCGCCGTGATACGAACCAGTTCAGCACCTGCTTCAATACAACGTATTGTTTGTTCTACAGTGCCTGTGGTATCCATGGTATCTGTAGTGGTCATCGTCTGCACCCTTACTGCATTATTGCCACCCAGTAACAGGTTTCCCACTTTTACTTCTTTCGTTACGAGACGGCTGTATTCAGTAAGTGATTCACAATAGAATTGCATAGAAAGTTCTTGTATTCTTTACTAACATTACAAAGATAGTGAATGAAAAAAAGGGAGAACGGTAAACGCTTTTAAGTAACTATTACCAATCTTTTTCAGGTTTATCACTCGCATTGGCACTCGTTTTCTTAAGCCTGTCATGAATGTTTTTTTCTTTTTGCTGTAATGCGCTGAGTTTGTCTTCAGCATCCTGCTGTGACAATTTTGAAGGCTGAGGTTTTGGTGACTTATTTTTATTTTTGTCCTGGTTGCTTCCACCACTTTGCTTTTGTTTTTGTTCCTGCAAAGCTTTCTGAAGATTTTGCCGCGCATCTTCATCATTAGGATTGATACGCAAAGCGCTTTTATAAGCTTCTATGCATTCAGGCAATTTTTTACTGTTGTGATACACCACTCCTTTATTATAAAATGCATTTGATTTATCTAAAGGATCTTTAGCACTTTTAGTTGCAACTTCATAGGTAGTTATAGCTTTACTGCTGTCTCCGTTTTTGTATAAAGCCCCACCCAGGTTATAAATGGCTGCCTGGTTATCCGTATTCATTTCAGCTGCTTTTTTATAAGAAATTATTGCGGCCGGATGATCTTTTCTTTTAAATTCAGCGTTCCCTTTTTTTACAAGTTCTTTATCTTCCTGTGAATAGGCTGAAAAAGAAATTAATAAAAATAAAACTGTAACCAATGGTTTTACTTTCCGGCTTAATCTTTTCTTTTCTGAAATGAAAAGTTCAATCACCAACAAAAGAAAGGCAAGGGCAAGAAAATACTGGAAATAGCTTTTATAATTAAATAATGATTTGTCTGTAATATTTCTTTGGTCCATAGTTTTTAACTGGGCAATTAAATTTGAAACAACAGCATCTGTAGAAGAAAACAATTGATACTGTCCTTTACCAATAGACGCTATATTTTTTAAGGGTTCTTCGTTAAGACGGGTTACAACAACATTACCTGCATTATCTTTTTTCAGGTCACCTGTTTCAGGATCCGGGATCGATGAACCCTGTACAGTTCCAACACCAACAGTATGAATTACTACTCCCTGTTCAGACATTTGTTCTGCCTGTTTTATTGCACTTTCCTCATGATCTTCCCCATCACTCAACAATATAACCGCCTTATATTTTTTTTCCTGGCTGTTAAAAGAGAGATGACACATTTTTAATGCTTCGCCGATCACCGTTCCCTGTGTAGGAACGGATTCTGGTGTGGCAGCAGATAAATACATTTTTGCAGCTCCATGATCGCCGGTAAGTGGCATCTGTAAATATGCTTTACCTGCAAAAATCACTAAGCCTACCCGGTCGTTATCCAGTTTATCGATCAATTTAGATATGGCCTGTTTAGCGCGGTCAAGTCTTGTAGGAGAAAGGTCCTGGGCAAGCATGCTATTGCTTACATCAAGCGCAATCATGATATCAACACCGTTTCGTTTAACATTCTCGTTGGTACCGGCACTTCTTATATTGGCAAATGCAACGGCAACCGCACTAAAACCAATTAATATTAAAAAAAACTTGAGAGTAAATTTACCGGGATGATATTGTTTCGTAAGCTCCTTTACAAGTGTCTTATCACCGATCTTTGCAGCGATTCTTTTTTTACGGTTCACTGCAAGAAAAAATAATATCAGCAGGATAGGTATTCCTGCCAGTACTAATAAAAATTCAATATGTTCGAAAGTAAACACGATGCAAAATAAACAATAAATACGCCGGGGTTGTTAACTGAACGTAAAAGGTTACTATTTTAAGATAAAGAAGGTGTGGTATTATTTTTTACCTTCAAAAAATCCAAGTTGTTTAAGAATGTCTTTTGTAATATTTAATCTTACTGTTCTCATATCTGTTTGAGGATCCTTTGATTTAACCAGTGTTACAAAAAAATAAACATGCCTGTTTTCTTCGATCCAGCCCGACACCCAGCCGATGCTGTTATTATTTTCATCAAAGCCCCAACCGGTTTTATAACTTAATTTATAAGCAGTATTGTCTTCCTGCAGCATCACTTCTCTAACCGCCTGCTGCACACTCTTGCGAAAAGGCAATTGATCAAAATATAATCTTTTCATCAGGCCAAGCTGTTCGTCAGGCGATATTTTTATTGTGTTATCCAGCCAGAATGAATCGATCGGGCCATTTACATTCCTGTTTCCATAGGCAACGGAATCGATCCATCTTTTCATTGTATCCATTCCAATACGCCTGGCCACTTCCTGGTAATATCCTACATTACTTACCTTAAAAGCTTCCTTCATGGTCATATCCCTGTTCCATTCAGGATTTGAACGCTTTACTCCATCCCATTTTATTATCATATCCGTATCCAGGATTTTACCGGTTTGAAGACCAATCAGCGAATTCATGATCTTAAAAGTAGAAGCAGGTGTAAAACGCATCGTATCTAATTCCATATTGTAAACGGTAATTTCACCATCAGCATTGTTAAGCATAGTAAAACATCCCTCTGCTTTATTTGCATCAAAATATTTTTTAAATGAATTATCAATTTTTGCTTTATTAACGGAACAGGAAGTAAGAAGAAAAGAAGAAATAATAAAGAATGATAAAGTAAGGATTGATTTCACAGGAATAATTTATTTCTTTTTAAGATGGGTTGCAGTAGCTTCCAGTGAAGCATAAAAGTTTTTTCCAAACCTGCGGATCAGTGGCTCTTTTAAAAACTGGTAAACAGGTACTTTTAATTTCTTTCCCAGAACACAGGCAGCTTTACAATTATCTTCCCGTGGTTCATAATTAGCAAATTCAGTTACGCCATCCCGGCTTTTTGTAACAATTACCGGAAATAAATGACAGCTGATGGGTTTCTTCCAGGTTATTTTTCCATCCAGGTAAGCCTGCTCAATTCCACATTTTACAATACCGTTTTTGTCTTTTAAACCATACACACATACTGCGTTGTTTATGGTGGGTGTTACCCAGCCAAATTCTTTATTGTAAACATAACGTCCCTGTTTATTTATTTCGATCCTGCTTGTTTCATTGAGATAAGGAAGTATATGGTCAAAAACTTCATCAATTTTTTTTAACTCATTTTTATCGAGTGGTGCGCCGGCATCGCCATCCACACAACATGCTCCTTTGCATTTTGAAAGATCGCAAACAAATTCATCATTAATGATCTGGTCACTTACCAAAACATTATCAATTGCTATCATAAAGCAAAGTTAGTTTATCCATTTTTGTAAAAAAGAGTTCTTTGTTTTTGTTTAACTCATTGTTAGATGCACTCAACTTTAAACAAACATTATACATTTAAGTTTTATCCTTCCATTTAAAACTATTGATCAGGTGTTTTATATCTTCCTCAATAAAATCCTGAACAGGTTTTATTGAATCAGCATTAGGGGTGGCACTGAAATACAATGCTCCTCTTAAAAAATGCCTTGAGCTGTCACTTAAAAAAAACTGTGTGGCGGTAGCTGCGTTTCCACCCACTTTAAAGTAGATGCCGGTCACATTATTTTTTGTGCGAAAAAGGCTGTCTTTTATTGATGTAGCTACTGCTTCATTTTTATTGGTAAGATTAAAAGCATCATTAACCATTTTATCAAACTGGTTCAGCCCTATTGAATCCCGGTAACTTCCATCACTGTTCTTTAATTTATAAACCGAACTTCCGCCAATGATCTTATAGCTCAGAAATATCCTGGCTTCAAACTGGGGAAAATCTATGTTTACCCAATAATCATTTTCAGGTGTGCTATCGAAATAAGTACTGTCTTTTACGGGGATGGAATAGGCCGGGTATTCAAATGTGTAAGGGAAACCGGATTGATCATAAATTTTATAGGAATGAGCAGGAAGATCTATATCAAAATATCCTTTCTTGCGAGAAGTATATACAGAGTTACAATCAGTAAACTGGAAAATAAATAATACAATGAAAAATATCCTGATCTTGTAGGTAAGAAACCTTTTCATTAGCTAACTCCTGGCATCGCCGGTTTGATTTGAATGAATAATTATTTTCACTTTATCTATCCTGTTCTTATTTATTTCCAGCGGTATAAAAGTAAAATTATCGCTCTCCAGTTTTTCATTAACCTGCGGAAATTCGCCTGCTATTTCTAAAACCAATCCCGCCAGGGAATCACTATCCCCCCTGATATTTTCAAAGGTATCTGCAGCAATTTTCATTGATTTACACACGTCATTGATCATTGTCTTGCCTTCGAATATGTAATTATAATCATCAATTTTTTTATTTGCACTTTGTTCATCATCAAATTCATCTTCTATTTCCCCGATTACTTCTTCCATAATATCTTCCAGGGTAACGATACCGGATGTACCGCCGAATTCATCTACAACTACCGCAAAGTGTATCCTTCTCGTCCGGAATTCCTGTAAAAGATCTTCAATTAATTTTTGTTCATGTACAAAATACGGAGTACGAATAAGAGATCCCCAGTTATAACTGGCCGGTTCATTGATATATGGCAGCAGGTCTTTTGTGTGCAACATACCGGCTATGTCATCTAAATTATTCCGGTAAACAGGTAGCCGGGAATATTGAAGTTCCTCCACCTTTTTAATTACTGCTTCAAATGAACTGTTTACTTCCACACCACTAACGTCGAGGCGGGTACGCATTATTTGCTTTACAGAAGTACCACCAAATTTTCTGATTCCTTTTAAGATCTGTTTTTCTTCATGCGTTGCTTCGTGTTCCGGTAAAAGATCAATGGCATAATCAATATGCCTTTCATTCATAGTGGAGGAGTTTTCAGATGACATTTTCTTTTCTAAACTATCACTGAATTTTACCAGTCTTCGGCTTAATGTATAGAATATGCTATTTACAATTTCAATGACGAGTGAGGCTGTAGTGGCGAACCAGATCTTTTTATGTGTGGCCCATACCCGGGGTAACACTTCTGCAAACAGGATAAGAATAAATGCAACAACGGCAACTTCTATTGAAAACGCACCCCAGGCTGTAAAATGAAAACTTACCAGCCAGTTATCAAGAAGGATGTGGGCTATAAGGATAATTCCAATGTTTATAAAACTACTTGTCATCAGCATTGCAGCCAGCAAGTGTTTTGGTTGTTCAAGTAAATGAACGATCCTTCTGAAAGAGGGTTGCCGCCTTGTTTTCAGAACATTTATATCTTTTGATGTAAGGGAAAAGAAAGCTACTTCACTACCTGCCACTAAAAAAGAAAGGATAAGTAAAACACAGGCCGCAAATATGAGAATACCTGCTGCGGTAGGTGTTATTGCCAGGAATGCGATCATATTTATTCCTGAAGCGTGGACCGAATAATAATCCAAAACAAATATTTTATATTAAAAATAAACCAGCTTAACCTCAATTAAAAGGGTAATTTTTCTTCAGGCCCCTCTTCATGTGGTGGAGGCTCCCCTTGCCCATGGCCTTCTCCCGTATCCAACCCGTGAGACTGCCCATCATTTCTTTTATCCAGCATGATCAGATTATCACCTACAATTTCAGTTGCAAATTTTTTGTTCCCTTCTTTATCTTCCCAGCTTCTTGTTTTTAACCTTCCTTCAATATAAACAAGGCTGCCGCGATGAAGGTATTTTTGTGCAAGTTCTGCAAGTCCGCGCCATAAAACCACGGTATGCCATTCCGTTTGTGAAATTAGTTTACCACTTCTGTCTTTATAGGTTTCGGTAGTGGCAAGGGAAAATTTAGCAACCCCTATATTTCCTTCGAGGAAATTTATATCTGGGTCTTTTCCGAGGTTCCCAATCAGCATTACCCGGTTTACACCTCTCATAAATTTTCTTTTTGTTTCCTTATTAATTAAACCCCTTTTAAAGATACTATTAATCTTAAATACCATCAGCGATTTTCACAGTAGTTCTGTATCATATGGTTGCAGAAAATTATAAGAGAACTCCCGATTTTTCAAAATAAGTCGTAATAATTTTAGGGAAAGCAAGCCTGGATATTTCTGACCTTTTTTCTAATTGATATTCTTCCAGACTGGGTAATTCTACCAATGGTAAGTAAATAAATCTTGCTTTTATGGTTTGATGTGTAAGTTGTTGCTGGTACAACTCAGAAATTTCAAAGTGGTTATTTAAAATCGTCATTTTTTTAAACAGGTCACACCGTCTAATTTCTTCTGTACTCATCTCATGTTCACTTTCCATTAAGATCATATCATGCAGATTTTGCCAAATGTCTTTCGCAGTTCTTTTCCTTATCAATAGCTGGTCATTGAATTCTGCCACCAGGTAATAAAACCAACGTACTTTTTTGATTATTTTTTTTTCTTTTAATGGATATTTAAAAATAGTATTGGTTTTAAAAGCAAAACATTTCATTTGCAAAGGGCAAACATTGCATAGCGGCAAAGGCTTACAGATAGTTGCTCCCAGGTCAATGATAGCCTGGTTATAAACAGCAGGTTGAGATCTATCCAACAAGCTTGTGGCAAGAGATGCAAAATATTTTTTTCCTTCATTTGAATCAATGGGAATATTTATACCAAAATACCGGGACAAGATCCGGTAAACATTTCCATCCACTACCGCATTGGGTAGATTGTATGCAAAAGAAGCAATGGCTGCTGCCGTATAAGGACCTACACCTTTTAATTGAAGCAGGGTTTCATATGTGTGTGGAAAAATGCCTTGCAGATCTTTTGTAATGTACCGGGCACTCACAATTAAATTTTTGCAACGGCTGTAATATCCTAAACCCTCCCATAACTTAAATACTTCTTTTTCAGGTGCCTCAGCCAGGTGTTGAACTGTGGGATATTTCTCAATGAATTTTAAATAATAATCCCATCCCTGCCCCACTCTTGTTTGTTGTAATATGATTTCACTGAGCCAGATCCTGTAAGGATTTTTTTCCCCTTTCCATGGCATTTTTCTACCATTTTCGGTGGCATTCCAGCTCATTAACTCATTGGTAAAGAATTTTTTAACCCTGTAATCCATCTATAAATTCAATTAAAGCAAAGTAAACAATGATTCGGCATGATTTTATATAGTAAAACAAAGGGATATATAATTCAAAAAGATTGATTATCACTAAGTTAGTTATCAAAAAAATACTTCCATTTAAGTCAAACTAAATGTATGAGAAAAGCAGACCTTATTAATAAGATTTCTGATAAAACCGGAATACCAAAAGTAGATGTTTTAGTAACTCTTGAAACGATGTTTAAGGAAATTAAACATAGCCTCACAGAGGGTGAAAATATTTATATACGTGGTTTTGGAAGTTTTATAATTAAAAAAAGGGCTGCCAAAATTGGAAGAAATATTAAAAAGAATATTGCTGTAGCTATTCCGGAACATTTTATACCTGCTTTTAAGCCGGCAAAAGAATTTGTACAGGATATTAAATCATCTTCAAAAATTAAGTCTGAACCTGAACTGAAAGAAGAGGAAGACTAACCTACCTTTGCGGAGCAAAAAAAGCTCAAATATTTAATTCGTGAATAAACAATTGATTGTTGCTCTTTCCGGTCTTACACTGGTTATCCTGCTATTCATCTTTGGCCGAACCGCTGAGAAAAAAAAGGCAACTACTTCAATAGAGAAGCCTCTATCATATGGTATTAAAACAGTAATTGATTCTTTTAAGAGGTCTCTCACGCCGGCCCATGCTATTTATGTAAGTAAATTAGAGAATGGTATCAGCCGGGGAGATGTTCCATCCCAGCAAATAAATAATTATACAAGCCTGGCTAATTTCTGGAAAGACAGTATAAAAGCCTTTGAACCTTATGCTTTTTATACGATAGAAGGAGCGAAGTTGGATAATTCACAAAAAAGCCTCACCTTTGCTGCCCGCCTGATGTTAGATAACCTTCGTCAGGAACAGAATGAAGCGAAATTGAACTGGGAAACAGCAGAAGCGATCGACCTTTTTGAGAGAGCTTTGAAACTGGATCCTGACAATGATGATCTTAAAATAGGAATTGGCAGTGCTTATGTTTATGGAAAGGGCCGTACAGGAAATGCGGAAGCAACCATGAAAGGAATTCAGCAGCTGCTTACAGTTGTAAGAAAGGATTCCAATAATATGAGAGCTCATTTAGTGCTGGGGGTTGGCGGACTTGTTTCGGGACAATATGATAAAGCCCTTGAAAGGTTTAAAAGAATTGTAACACGTGAGCCGGCAAACCTGGAAGCAATTGCTTATCTGGCTGATACTTATGCAGCAAAAGGAGAAAAAGAAGAAGCGGTAAAATGGTATAACATAAGTAAGCAACTGGCTAACGATCCGCATTATTCTAAAGAAGTTGATGAGAGGATCCGGCAATTGCGATAATACGGAAAGAAATAAAATATTTAAAATTATTATTAATAACAAAAAAGACTAGGTATGCCTTGTGGTAAAAAGAGAAAACGTCATAAGATCGCTACACATAAGCGGAAAAAACGTTTAAGAAAAAACCGTCATAAGAAGAAGTAATCCTTTTTATCACAGGTGCCGGATATCCTCATGCCGGCACCAATCAAGCATACACTTACTGAGATCCTTTTCCGGTAGTTGTATGCGGTTACTGTATCCCGTGATATATATGGTCTTTCAAAATTTGTACGTTGACCAAGGAATTAATTATTAATGCTGCACCCCAGGGTGTGGAAATAGCCCTGCTCGAAGATAAAAAACTGGTAGAGTTGCACAGTGAAAAAACTGATGCGAATTTTGCTGTGGGAGACCTGTATCTTGGAAAGGTTAAAAAACTTATCCCGGGATTAAATGCCGCTTTTATTGATGTAGGTTTTGAAAAAGATGCTTTCCTCCATTATACAGATCTAAGTCCATATGTAAGATCAATTTTAAAATTTACCAATCAATCCATTAATGAAAAATCTGACAATGGAACTGACTTTGCAAATTTTAAAGTAGAGCCTGAAATAATAAAAACCGGCAAGATCACTGAGGTGTTAAGCGGCAGGCCGAATGTACTTGTTCAGATTTTAAAAGAGCCCATTGCTGCTAAAGGCCCCCGGCTAAGTTGTGAGTTGTCTTTACCTGGCCGTTTTGTAGTAGTTACTCCTTTCAATGATATTGTTGCAGTGTCTCGTAAAATCCATTCTTCTGATGAAAGGAAAAGATTGCATAAGATCATAGAAGCGATCAAACCCAAAAACCTTGGAGTGATCGTGCGTACTGCTGCAGAGGGAAAACAAACTGCTGAATTGCATGCTGACCTTATAAGCCTTGTTGCTACATGGGCCACTATCCAGAAAAATTTAAAAGAAGCGGTTCCCCCTGCAAAAATTTTAAGTGAGCAGGGAAAGACCACCAGTATTTTACGTGACCTTTTGAATGAAGATTTTAACCGTATCGTTGTAAACGATAAAAATATCTTTGCGGATACAAAAAGTTATATTCAACGTATTGCTCCCCATAAAGCTGAAATAGTAGCTTATTATAATAATGGCCTCCCCATATTTGACAATTTTGGAGTTACAAAACAGGTAAAGGCTGCGTTTGGCAAAACCGTAAACCTTCCCAGCGGAGCATACCTTATCATAGAACATACAGAAGCTTTACATGTAATTGATGTAAACAGCGGTTATAAAAGTGTAAGCAATAACCAGGAACAAAATGCACTGGAAACAAACCTCGAAGCCGCAGAGGAAATTGCCAGGCAATTGCGTTTACGCGATCTCGGTGGTATCATAGTAGTGGATTTCATTGATATGAAACTCATGGAAAATAAGAAGAAACTTGCCGATGCCATGGATCAGTTCATGTATTCTGACCGGGCTAAACACGCAGTGCTTCCTATTACAAAATTTGGACTGATGCAGATTACCAGGCAGCGCATGAAGCCTGAGATGAACATCAATACAAGTGAAGTTTGCCCGAGTTGTAATGGTACTGGTAAAATTTCTTCTACCTTAATTCTTGAAGATGACATAGTTAAAAACCTGAGTTATCTTATCATGCAAAAACACAAAGGGCTTACTATCCAGGTACACCCCATTGTTCACAGTTATCTTACCTGCGGATTTATTTCAAGAAGAATGAAATGGAGTTGGAAATACAAACAGAATATAAAAGTGAAGTCCAATTCAAATTATCATCTCACTGAGTTTCATTTTTATGATGACAGTGATGAAGAGATCAAATTGTAATTTCTCGTTTTCTTTTTATTATGTTCACGCTTCGTCCTTCGACTCCCGATAGCTCGGGACAGGATGATAGCAAAGCAACTAGCTAAGGATGACAGCAAGCGACAAGCTCAATATCACAGCATTTTTCCCGGATAATAGAAATTATTTAATCCCATACTTTAATTTATACCTTTCATTCAGTTGTTTGTGTTTATCATTCAGATCGATATCCCTTCCCTGAATGAAGGCTTTGGTAATAACACTGGTACGCATGTCTAAAATATCTCCTTCACTGATGATAATATTGGCATCTTTACCTGCTTCTATACTTCCTGTTTTATCTGCGATCCCCAAAATTTTGGCTGCATTATATGTGATTGACTGCAGTGCTTCTTCTTTTGTTAATCCATAGCTGCTGGCTGTACCGGCATTGAATACAAGGTTTCTGCCTGTAGTGGTTCCATCTTCGTCAGTTAATGCAAACAGTACGCCTGCCTTTTGTAAGATCGCTGGGGTTTTGAAAGGCTGGTCAATATCGTCATCATCAGATGTGGGCAGGTTATGCACTTGTTGCAGAATAACTGAAATATTGTTTTGCTTTAAAAGATTTGCTATTAGAAAACTTTCACTTCCCCCCACGATCGTAACATCAAAATTAAATTCTTTTACAAAGTCTATTGCGATCAGCATTTCTTTTACAAGATCACAATGAATGAACAAGCGCTGCGATCTGTTAAACAGCCCTTTTACAGATTCCAGTTTCAGATTTTTGTTTGCAGTCTGCGTATTTTGATTATATGCTTTTGCTTCAGTAAAAAAAGCTTTTACCATTTCGATCCTGTCCATAGACTGTTTCAAAGGATCAGCCTGGGGTATAATAGATTGAATATTAAACCGGCTCCTGTTTAATAAGGAAGGCATTTGAAAATGCAAACCATTATCACTTTTATATGTTGCATCTTCCCAGTTCCAGCCGTCAAACTGAACCACGGAAGAGCTACCGCTCAATAGTGATCCCTCCGGTATAACATGCGCCATAAGTATACCGTTACTTCTTAAAGTGTTTATGATCCTGGAATCGGTATTGTAAGCTACAATACTTTTAACGTTGGGATTTAAATCACCGATCTCCCTGAAATCATTACTGCCTCTCACCTGGGAACCAATCTCTCTGAGTCCAATAGTTGTATTGGCTAATATTAATCCTGGGTAAACATGTTTTCCTGACGCATCTACAACTTTTACATTGCCGGAAGGCAGAGTTACATCACGCCCAACTTTTTCGATCTTATTTTTATTTATCAGGATATTGGCATTTACCAAAACCTCTCCGGTACCAGTATGTACGGTTGCATTTTTAATAAATATCATTCCCATATTAGGAGGAGCGGGATAAATATCATCCTGGCTTATTGCAGGTGTACCAAGACTTACAACAAAAATAAATATTACAAGAAATTTCATCTGAGTATTTTTAAATTAAGATTTTATTTATTCTGAATCATCCAAAGCAAGAATACCATGATTGTGATCATGATCTTCGCATGCATTTACCTGGCGAAAACTTGGCCGGGCTGGAACTGTTGCTCCACCACTTTTTTTATCTCCCAACATTTTTTGAATGATCCTGTTTCTTTCGATCGCAATTTGTTTTCTTATCTGGAGATCTTTTTCACGATCAAAATAAACGATGCCATCCACCAGGGTTTTTTCTGCTTTTGCATAAATGCTCAGCGGATTGTCCGTCCATAAAACTACATCAGCATCTTTACCAACTTTCAAACTTCCAACGGATCTGTCAATATGTAACATCTTTGCAGGATTCAACGTTACCATTTTAAGTGCATCTTCTTCATCCATCCGTGCATACTTTACACTTTTCGCTGCTTCCTGGTTTAGCCGGCGGGCCATTTCCGGATCATCACTGTTTATAGCCACATTTACACCCACAGCATGCATTATTGCAGGATTGTACGGAATAGCATCCTGTACTTCCAGTTTGTATGCCCACCAATCACTGAACGTTGAAGCACTGGCTCCGTGAGCTTTCATTTTATCTGCCACTTTATAACCTTCCAGGATATGCGTAAATGTATTTATTTTAAAACCGAACATTTCTGCCATGCGCATGGTTTCAATAATTTCACTCTGCACATAACTGTGACAAGTAATGAATCTTTTTCCATTCATTATTTCAACCAGCGCATCCAATTCAAGATCTCTTCGTACAATTTTACTGTCGGCTCCTTTTAGAGCTTTCTCATAATCCTTTGCCCGGGTAAATGCATCAACCTGTACCTGTTCTACTCCCATTCGTGTATCCGGAAACCTGTTGTTATTGGAAGAGGGAGTTCGTTTTACATTTTCACCCAATGCGAATTTTATAAAACCATCTGCCCCTTTAAATTTCAGATCATTGTCATCTGCTCCCCACCTTAACTTGATCAATTGAGTTTGTCCGCCAATGGTATTTGCACTTCCATGCAATATATGCGAGGAGGTAACGCCACCGCTTAGCTGCCGATAAATATTAATATCATCCGGAGCTATATTATCACCGATCCTTACTTCAGATGAAACTGACTGTCCGCCCTCGTTTATAGAAGCTGCTGCAATATGGGAATGCTCATCAATAATTCCAGGAGTAAGGTGGCGGCCGGTTCCGTCTATAACTTTTACTCCGGGGGAAGCTGATAAATTTTTCCCGATCCCTGCGATCTTTCCATTTTCAATAAGCAGATCTGCATTTTGTACAATACCTTCTTTTTCATTAGTCCAGATCGTTGCATTTTTTATAATAACAGATTCCTGCTTCGGTGCTTCGCTCCAGCCATAAGCCATGTTAGGGAAGGTTAGTTTACCCATAACAGGGATGTCTTTCTTTTTTATTGTATCGGGTTTGATCTCCACTGCTCTCACAAATGTGGCCGTCCATGTTAAAGGATTACCGGAAGTATCTACACCATTTCCCTGCATAACATTTCCATTGATAACTCCATTCAACCTTATAGACGGACCACCCGTAATACTTGACAGTGGAGGTTTTGCAGCCGGATTAACCGGTGTAGTAACTGGTTTTTTGGGAGGCATTTGGTCATCAGGTGTACTGGCGATTGCAAGAGAATCCGTTTTTAATAAAAGTTCCTGTGCACTTACATTCTTTTTTGTTGTATCTGTTGTAACCGGTGCCTGTTGTGGTGCAGCTTTTTTCTTTACCGGAACCGGTGAAAAGCTGATGTTGATCAGCTTACCATCTGAACGGTATTTTACAGCTAAACTATCTTTGCCTGATAAAGTAGCTAAACCGTTATTTTTAACCTCCAGGTTATAATTGTTAACTCCGGCATTACTTGTTACTACCAGGTTATAAACGCCCGGATTACTTTTTGAGGCTTCATCTTTTACCAGGTATCTTTCTCCCTGCACCCAATTTTGTAACAGGTTGGTTTTTTCTAAAAAAACCGGGCCATCCGTAATTAAAAAATTTGCCCACTTCCCTGTTTCAATACTTCCTGTTTCTTCATAAATATTTAATAACTGGGCCGGTGTTCTGGTAAGAGCATCTAATGCTTTGGTTTCACTTAAACCATATTCGATTGCCTTGCGCAAATTTGAGGGAAATTGTTTGCTGTCTTTAAGGTCAGCAGTGGTAAAACAAAAATCTATGCCTGCCTTTTCAAAAGCTGCAGGATTTGACGGTGCCATCTCCCAGTGTTTTAATTCTTCCAATGCTATAAAACGTGCTTCATTTGGATCTTCCACATCCATAGCCTGCGGGAAGTTTAGCGGCAGGATAAAACTTGCTTTGGTGTTTTTCATTTCCATTATACGCTGGTATTCATTTCCATTTCCTTTTAAAATAAACTGAACACCAAATTCATCGCCCACTCTGTCTGCACGCAGATCATTCCATTTATCATTTGCTTCAAATATTTGCGGAAGCACCAGGTTATTGTTCCAGGCCTGCAATGTAAGATTGATGCCTTCTTCTTTTGAGACACCACGCGGGTCAGCCAATAGTTTTTTATACCATTGCCCGTCAAGGAAACTTTGTCTTAATAAGGCGATGCTTCCCATCAGGCTTTGCGGGTAACTCTGTGTTGAAGTACCTCTGCTGAAAGAATAATTAGCGGAAGCTTTTTCTTTAAGGATGATAAGATTTTCTTTGCTGTTTTTTAATGTAACAACTGCACCAGTTCCTCTTGCTATACCATCTTTCTGATGAGTAAGAACAGTGCCAAAACCCATGTCCCGCAGTGATTTTGCCTGTTGTTCGTCTGCTGAAAAAAGCTGAACAGCATTGATCTCCGATCTTATAGATTGATTCCATCCATAAGCACCTTTTGTATTACTTGTAATTTGTGCCGGAGCATTAAAATTAAATCCTCCGCTACTTCTCGGTTGTGCAGGAATACCATAATCAGTATAAATATCAATAAAAGAAGGATAAATATATTTACCCTTGCAATCGATCACAATAGCTTCAGCGGGAATATTTATTTTAGAACCTACGGATACAATTTTACCTTCTTTAATTACCAGCGTAGCATTCTGAATAGTATTTTTTGAATCCTTAATAATAGTGGCATTTGTAAATGCATAAGTACTTGCTCGTTTATCTGCAACTCCGTTAACAGGAAAAGTTACCTGGGCTGAGGCAATTGTTGCAAACAGCTGGAAAAATACAAACCCTTTTACCGCTTTATAAAAATGCATATTTGAAATTTAGTTGTACAATAAGAAAGGACGTAAATTATACTATATTAATAAATCATGATAATTTATTTAAATAAAGATTATTCTTTTCTATAATGGGAAGGAATTATATATTCTGATAGATGAAAGTAAAGTAAGGTTTACATCTGGTTGTTAGTTTTTTTTAATTTGAAGAATTGGCTGAGTTTGGTAACCACCAAGACAAGATTTTACGCCGCTGGAGATAACTCCACGCAGCAACGATGATTGGGAACATCAACGACGGAAGGGTGTTAGTTTTTTTATTTTGAATAATTGGCTGAGTGTGATAACCACAAGGCAAGATTTTATGCTGCTGGAGATAACTCCACGCGGCAATGATGATTGGGAACACCAACGACGGAAGGGCTTTAATGTCATTTCCCATTCTATTACCCCACAAGGAATACAATACAAAATACGGACTGTAACTTTCCATATGTGGGGATTTTATCAACTCAATTCCAATAACGCAGGAACCAACAACCTTTTCGCCGATGCAGGTGTTATCACCTGCATCGCATAAAATTGATATTGATCTATATTGGAGTTAATTCGCTACTTCTTTGAATTTTGATGCTACCGGTGAAAACACCGGAAGCGGCGTAAAGCCCCTAAAAAATTGGGGCTTTCAACGCCGATGCAGGTGTTATCACCTGCATCGCATAAAATTGATATTGATCTACATTGGAGTTAATTCGCTACTTCTTTGAATTTGATGCTACCGGTGAAAACTCCGGCAGCGGCGTATGATAGTTGTATGAGCTGGCTTAGAAATAATTGGAACTGTCTTGTGTTGCAATGTATATTTAGTGACAAGTCCTAAAAAAGGTTGACTGGTTTATAAATGTTGAAGTAATGGTAAAAAATCACAAGAACCACCAAAGTTCTTGTGATTTTTTTTAGCCCATGTTTTTATTTTCAGCTTGGTTTGGCTGTGCATTTGGTTGGGAGTAAGCATTTGGCAACTTAAATGGGGCCTTTTGTTATTATAAAGTGATATTGCTTGGTCGGTTTGTTTTTGTGCTTGTTGTAAATCTGGTAAAATATCGTCCAATGCAAATTCGTCTTTAAGTATTCCATTGATCCTTTCGGCGATTGCGTTATCGTAGGGATTACCGTCCTGGGTCATGCTAATATCAATATTACTTTTGTTCAGAAGGCTTACATAACCAGAACTGCAATATTGTAATCCTCTGTCTGAATGATGAATAAGCTGGTTGTTATATTTTCTTTTCGATAGCGCCATTTGTAATGCATTAATGGTGGATGTTGCTGCCAGGTTATCGCTTAAGCAATACCCCATTATCTGTTTTGAATAAGCATCTGTAATTAAATGCAGATATATAAAACCTTTTTCAACTGATAGGTAAGTAATATCAGCTACCCATATTTGTTCTGGTTTGATAACACTCACCCCCTTAACAAGGTTAGGATACTTGTGCAGCCAGTGTTTCGAATCGGTTGTTTTAGTATAGCGTTTCTTTTTAATTATCAATAGCTGCTCATCACGCAGGATAGAAAACAGCTTGTCACGACCAACCTTAATATGCGCTTGTTTAAACTCCTTTTCCAGCAAGTAATACAGCTTTCTGGTTCCGGTACGGGGAAGCTGTTGCCTTACCCCTAACACTTTTTGTTTGGCTATGTTACGATAGCAAAGTTTCATTTGTTGATTACTTTTTGATTTATAATAGGCTTGTTTACTATAGCCAAGTTGACGACAAACAGCTGTAATGCTTATCTTTTTTTCTGTTGCCAACTCTCGGACAACCTGGCCTCGATTTTTTTTACAATATCACTATCAAGCTCACGATTGGTCACTTCAATTAGTTTATCGTAAACTTTGAGCTTAAGCTCTGCTGCTTTGAGTTTAGATTCCAGTTCTTTTATGCGTTGCTTTTGGGGATCTTTCATTGGTCTGCCAGTAGCTGTTTGTTTGGGATAGGCAAATTTACCATACTTACGGCACCATTCTAAAACCCGGCTTTTACCACCAATTCCGTATTTTCTTTTTAGTTGACCTTTGTTTAATAGCCCTTGTTCATATTCCCGGACTATTTGTTTTTTGAATGATTCACTGTAATGTGGACAGGGGATGCCTGATTTTAATCTGATCGTTAATTGTTCCATATTTGTTGACTTGGTAGTCAACTTTTTTCAGGACGAGACATAGAATTGAAAAAGCCTCCTGTTATGGGAGGTCTTAAGATTTTAAAATATATCATCAATGCTTATGATTGTGTTGCATGGCTGTAAGTTCTTCTGCTGTTACATTTTTTTCCACCGGGTTTGTTTTTGATTCTACAAAAGCAAACAGTTTTTCTGTAACAAGCCTTCTGTAAGTTGCATCAACCTGTTTTTCGTCTTTCATCATCCTGTCCATATAAGCATCCAGCCAGCTCATATCTTCGCCCATATCCATTGTACCGAAATAACGCATCACTTCCCCTTTCATATATTCTCTTAACTCTTCATTGTTTACTTCGAGTTTATTATCCCGCATGATGCGGTCGCTAATGAGTGTCCATTTTAGCTGGCCATTAAAACCCGGATATTCTTTTTCAGCCTCTTCAGCTGTTTTAGGTTTTTCACCACTTGTTTGCAGCCATCTTTTTAAAAAATCCGCCGGAAAATCCATTTTTGTTTCGTCAAGCATAAAATGATACAACTGGTCGTGCAACTGGTTAGAACTTTGAACATCCCAGTATTGTTGTATCTCATTCTTTAATGTATCCCTTAATTCCGATTCGTTATTGATAGTTTTTCCAGGATATACTTCCTTAAAGAATTCCTCGTTCATTTCTCTTTTTTCAACAAGCCCTACTATCACCACTTCCAATTTAAAATATTTTTCGGCTGAGGCAGTATCATTTTTTTCAAAGCCGAGGTCTTGTAAAATTATCTCCAGTTTATCTCCGGAAAAAGCTTCATTCAATTTGAATATAAAACTATCTCCGGCCTTTTTACCCTTTAACTGTTTTTGTAAAGGATCGCTGAAATATTTTAAGAGCACTGAATTTTCTTTACTGATACCATTTTCAACTGGGATACCGCTTTCATCTGATTCAGTAAATAATACATTTATAACATTTTCTTCGTTGTCTATTGTTTCCGGTTCCGTCATTTTACCGGCTTTGATCTGTAACCTGTTCACCTCTTCACTTATCATCTCTTCAGTTACATCCACTTTATACCTGGTAAGGCCTGCTTTTGAAAAATCAGGTAGTTCAAAAATGGGTTTCAATCCTATTTCAAAACCAAACTCATAATCAGAAGGATTATTAATATCTATTTTTCCCATATCACTTTCTAAAGGAAGTGGCTGTGCAAAAATTTCCGGTTTCTCTGTATTCAGATAATTGTATAATTCTTTTTCTACGCCACGCAGTATTTCATCACTGAAAATTGAGGAACCATACATTTTTTTGATCATACCGGCCGGAACCATGCCTTTCCGGAACCCTGGAATATTTGCTGTTTTACTGTATTCCTTTAGTTTCTTTTCAAAGGAAGGGAGATAATCATCCTTTTGGATTTTAACGATGAGCTTATCATTCAATAAACCAATATTTTTTCTAATTACTGTTGCCATTTTATCAATATTCTATTTAAAAAAACCCTCTCTTTCGGGAGAGGGTGTGTATGTGTATGTGTGCGGATAATAGGGGTCGAACCTACATGCCTTGCGGCGCCAGATCCTAAGTCTGGTGCGTCTGCCAATTTCGCCATATCCGCTTTACTATCACCGTAGAGCCTTATTGTAAACGGCTACAAACGGGAGGCAAAATTAGGGGAAAAACTTATAAAAAACTATATGCAATTAAAGTATTTAAAGTCCCAGGATCGGTACCTGTATAATGACTAAAGAATATTAAAAAAGAAAAGTTATAAAGCCCCTTAGAGACTTCTCTCTTTAAAGCTTTGCCTTATTTGAACTAAATTCGTTTTGTTACATGGAAACTTCCGATATCATACAAACCTATAATTTCTCAGAAGAAGAGGAACGAAAAGAGATCCTCCGGCAATACCGCGGTTTATTAAAGGTATTGAAGTCGAAAATGAAACCCGGAGACAAAGAATTGCTGAGAAGAGGTTTTGAAATGGCAGCTGAAGCGCATCAGACAATGCGACGCAAAAGTGGCGAGCCGTATATTTTACATCCCCTGGCAGTGGCAAGGATCTGTGTAGAAGAGATTGGTTTAGGTATACGAAGTACTATCTGCGCTTTATTACATGATACCGTGGAAGATACAGATGTGCGGCTGAATGATATCAACAGGGAATTTGGTGCGGAAATAGCCAAGATCGTAGACGGACTTACTAAAATTGCCACAGTATTAGACACAAATACAAGTCAGCAGGCAGAAAATTTCAAAAAAATATTATTAACCCTCACTGATGATCCGCGTGTTATCCTTATCAAGCTGGCCGACCGTATGCATAATATGCGTACCATGGATAGCATGAAAAGGGAGAAGCAATTAAAGATCTGTTCGGAAACAGTATATGTATATGCGCCGCTGGCTCACCGTATGGGATTGTATAGCATAAAAACGGAGATGGAAGACCTGGCCATGAAATATATGGAGCCGGATACTTATAAATACATTGCCCAGAAATTACAAGATACCAAAAGAGAGAGAACCCGTTATATCAATGATTTTATAAGGCCTATCAAAGAGAAACTTGATAAAGCAGATTTTATTTTTGAAATTCATGGCAGGCCTAAAAGCATTCATTCCATATGGAATAAAATAAAAAAGAAAGGGGTTGCTTTTGAAGAAGTATACGATCTTTTTGCGATCAGGATCATTGTAACTGCACCCCCCGAAAAAGAAAAAGAAGATTGCTGGAAAGTGTACAGTATAATTACAGATGAATACAATCCTTCCCCGGAACGACTGCGTGATTGGCTCAGCAATCCGAAAAGCAATGGCTACGAAGCGCTGCATACAACCGTAATGGGACCAGCAGGAAAATGGGTAGAAGTGCAGATCAGAACCAAGCGTATGAATGAGATAGCAGAAAAAGGGCTGGCTGCACACTGGAAATATAAAGAAGGTAAGGATGATGAGAACAGGTTTGACAAATGGTTTCACCAGATAAGGGAAGCGCTAAGCAACCATGATATTCATTCCCTTGACTTTTTGCAGGATTTTAAAACGTCTTTTTTAGTAGAAGAAATTTATGTGTATACTCCAAAGGGAGATGTAAAAATGCTTCCTATCGGGGCTACTGCACTCGATTTTGCCTTCAGTGTTCATACTGCTGTGGGAAGCAAATGTATTGGTGCAAAAGTGAATCATAAACTGGTACCTATCAGTTATAAGTTACGTAATGGCGACCAGATAGAGATTATTACAAGCGCGAAACAAAAACCCAATTCGGAGTGGCTGAATTTTGTTGTAACGAGCAAAGCCAAATCAAAAATAAAAGATACACTAAAGGAAGAAAAAAGGAAAGTGGCTGAGGATGGAAAGTATACTTTACAAAAGAAACTGGAAGGCATAAACGCAGTTATGAGCAATTCAAATATGGAGGAGCTCACCAATTTCTATAAATTAAATTCTACCCTTGACCTGTTATATGACATTGCTGTTAAGAAAATAGACCTAAAAGAACTGAAGGAATTTACTGTGCATGGTGATAAGCTGGTGCCTCCAAAACCTATAAAAATAATCGAGGAAAAGCATGAACAGGAAGTAATAAAACACCCGAAAAAGGATGCGGAGCTGATAATTTTCGGAGAGAGCAGTGACAGGATCATGTATACACTTGCAAACTGCTGTAAGCCGATCCCAGGAGATGATGTTTTTGGTTTTATTACAACAGGGGAAGGTTTGAAAATACACCGTACTAACTGCCCGAACGCTGCGCGGCTTCTGGCAAATTATGGGCACCGGGTTGTAAAAACCAAGTGGGCCAAGAACAAAGAAATTTCTTTTTTAACAGGATTAAGAATCATTGGCCTTGATGATGTGGGAGTGATACATAAGATCACTAATCTTATCAGCGGCGAATTAAGAGTTAATATTTCTGCAATGACGATTGAAGCAAAAGATGGGATCTTTGAAGGAAATGTGCGGGTGTTTGTTCACGACAAAGAAGAATTGGATAGCCTGGTTAATGAATTACTTAATTTGCCGGGAATAGAAAGAGTAGACAGGTATGATACGGAGTGATTGTGATAAGGGTTTAGGGTTTAAGTGTTTAGGGGTTAGTGATTAGAGCATTTTGAATTTTAAATTTTAAATATATGGAAGAGTTAATTGAACAGTTAAAAACAAAAGCAGGGTTAACAGAAGAACAGGCTATGAAATCTATAGAGACAATAAAAGATTTTGTGAAAGAAAAATTTCCCATGATGGCGGGAGCGGTGGACCAGTTGTTTGAAGGTAAAAACCTGAATTAGTATTTTATTGTTTTGCAACCTGGTTACAATATTTCAGTATAGCATCTATGTCTTCATTCGTTAAATGAGAAAATGGCTGCATATATACCTTGTTCCATTTTTCAAACAGGGAAGCAGCGTATTTATCGCGCTTGATTACATCCTGTGAATTGCGCACAAACTCATATAACAGGGTTTTATCTTTCCATCTATTTTCACTGCCGGCAATTGCAGGTGCAGCAAAATCTTCCGCAGGGCGATGACACTGTACACAATTTATTTTGAATAATTTCTCTCCGTTTGCAATTGAAGTTATCGGGGTTGCTACAGGGATAGTAATAGTATCTGATTTTGGCTGAGGTGTATTGCTGCAGGATAAACAAGTACACAATAAAATAAAGAAGATCAGTCTCATTTTTCTATTTTAAAACTTCCCGTGCAATTACCAGTTTCTGAATTTCACTCGTGCCTTCACCAATGGTACATAGTTTACTATCCCGGTAAAATTTTTCAACCGGAAAATCTTTTGTATAACCATATCCACCAAATATCTGAACAGCATCCGTACTTATTTCAACTGAGATCTCACTTGCATAATATTTTGCCATAGCTGCTTCCTTGGTCATAGGAAGTTTTTTCATCTTAAGATCACAGGCCTGGTTGATCAGTAATTCTGCGGCTTCAATTTTTGTGGCCATGTCGGCAAGCTTAAAAGAGATGCCCTGGAAATTAGCTATAGGCTGATCAAACTGGTGCCGCTCTTTTGCATATTGCACCGACGCTTCATAAGCACCTTTTGCAATTCCCAGGCTAAGTGCAGCAATAGAAATTCTTCCACCATCCAAAACTTTCATCGATTGTTTGAACCCTTCCCCTATTTCACCAAGCCTGTTAGCATCCGGAATGATACAGTTATCAAAAACCATTTCTGCAGTTTCGCTTGCACGCATACCAAGTTTATTTTCTTTTTTCCCTGCATTGAACCCGGGTGTATTACGGTCAACAATAAACGCAGTTGAATTATTTTTAGATCTTGGTTCCCCGGTTCGGCAGATAACTACTGCAACATCCCCACTCTTACCATGTGTGATCCAGCTTTTGGTACCATTGATCTTCCAGTTATCGCCTTCTTTTACTGCAGTAGTTTTCATATTACCTGCATCGCTTCCGGTATTAGGTTCTGTAAGTCCCCACGCCCCTATGAATTCTGCGGTTGCCAGCTTAGGGAGATATTTCATTTTCTGTTCTTCGTTGCCAAAAGAAAGTATATGACCACTACAGAGAGAATTATGTGCCGCGAGTGACAAACCTATTGATCCGCAAACTTTTGAAATTTCCTGGATGATCGTACTGTATTCAAAATAACCAAGCCCTGTACCACCATATTTTTCAGGTATCAGCACACCCATCATTCCTAACTTTCCCAGCTCCTTAAATATATGCACAGGAAACTCCTGGCTCTCATCCCACTCCATTAAATAAGGTTTGATATACTGCCTTGCAAATTCTTTTGCAGAATGTGCCACCTGTGATGTTATCTCGTCTTTCGAAAAATCCATAAATAAAATTGAACATGCAAATTAAGAAATTAAAAATACTAACAGCCGTTAGCATAATAGTTTTATTCCACGGTAAGGTAGGGTGAGATCTTACGATAGATACTGTCATTTATCAGCATTATATGCATTATCTCTTTTATTGATGAGTATTTACCATGCTGATTTCTGTATTCCACCATCACATTTGCCAGGTGGTATCTTATGTAAGGATGAACTTTCAATTCTTCCAAAGTGGCAGTGTTGATATTAATCTGGTGTATTTTTACATTATCAATTTTTATGAAATGCCTTATCTTTTTATAAGTTGAATCTGGCAGGCCAAAGGTTTCCCCTACCTGTTCAGTTGAATAAAATCCCCCCAGTTTATTTCTGTAGTTTATAATACGTTGAGACAGTTTGGAACCAATGCCGGGTAGTGCGATCAGCATAGCTGTATCTGCCTCATTTATTTCTACCGGGGTAAATTCTTTTTTTGCAAATAATTTTTTCTCAAATTCAGCTTCAGGTTTATAAGTATTAATAATTGCTTTGATCTTTACATAGGGTATTAATTTTTCTGCCAGTTTTTCCTGCAAGCCCCATATCTTTTTTATATCCCCGGGCTCCCGAAATTTTCCACCTTTTAAAATGTAATTCTGAATAGTGGCGATGGTGTTATCTCTAACACCTAATTTCTTCCAATCAGCAGCAGAAGTGGTATTTGGGTCAAAGAAAAACAAGCTTCCTGCCAATGTTAATTTTTCTTCATAATGATCTTTGCTATAGTGGTTAGTATATTTTTTATAGGAATCGTATTTTTTAACGCTATCTTTTTTCAACTTTTTTAAATTGCTGATTTCATCAGAATATTCTGATGCTGAAAAGATCTTTTCTGTTTGAAAAAATGAAGCGATACGAGGAAAAAGCAAAACTAAAAAGAGGATCAGCAATAAAAACAGTGTACCATTCCTTTCTTTTTTTGTAAAATAGAAAAAGCCGTATTGTCTTTTTTGCATCCGCTAAAATAACCGTAGCAAATTATTCATACAATAACCCTATTGGGTGAAAATTTGTTGCATATCAAAGGCTAGCTCGCGATTAGGAGGTAATGAGTTTGTGACATCCTGGTGTTTACCCATCTGGTGACTGATGTGTGTAAGGTACAATTGAGGGATAAAAAATTCATCCGACAAAGCAATAGCTTCATCTACCGTAAAATGAGAAATATGTTTTGCGTGTCGCAGTGCATTTAATACCAGTATCTCACTGCCCTTGATCTTATCTTTTTCTGAACTTTCAATTCTGTTTGCATCTGTGATATATGTAAATTTCCCAAACCGGAAACCAAGTACAGGCATGTATAAGTGCCAAACTTTAATTGGTGTTATTGGTATATCACCCACAATGAATGTATCTTCTTCAATGTTAAGAAGATCTATATCGGGAACTCCGGGATATTTATTTTCAGAAAAAATATAAGTGAACTCTCTTTTTAAGGCTGCCTGCGTTGCTTCATTTGCATACACTTTCATGGGTTTGCGCTGAAAATAATTGTATGCTTTTACGTCATCGAGTCCTGCAATATGATCTTTATGATGGTGTGTTATCAGCACAGCATCCAGTTTTGTAACATTGCTGCGTAACATCTGTGAGCGGAAATCAGGAGTAGTATCAATAACTATCGAAGTGGTTTCACTTTCAACGAGTATACTGCTGCGGAATCGCTTGTCTTTTTTATCTTCGGAAGTGCACACTGAACAATTACATCCGATCATTGGTACACCACTGCTGGTACCGGTACCTAAAAAAGTAATTTTTAATGGCGGGCAAAACACGCGCAAATTTAAGAAATAAGAAGAAGCAAATGGAGTTGAGAATTTTGAATTTTGAATTTTGAATCACTATTGTCCGGTTAAAATGCTGTTCATTCGGCCTCATAAAAAATCCGTTAAGAAAATTGAAGCGGAAGGCGTTAAGAAGAAAAACAGATGTTACTACAGTTGAGTTATATTTTTAGTCGGTAAGTCGCACCTGGCTTGGTTTTTATATGAAGATGGAACTTGTTTTTCTTTAGCCTGCAGCTTCAATTTTTAGGATTTTTTATGCAGCCTTGATTTTTTGCTCCACTTTTGTATCAAGACAAAAGTGGAATGAAATAGAACCTATCCTAAAATAAATTTCTTTTTAAAGGGCTCTGGTATTGTATTTTAAAGAAAGAGTATAATTTTTACCGGACAGTAGTAATTGGGAATAAGGAATTATGAAATGGGATGATCTTAGTCCCTCTCCTTTGGAGAGGGGTTGGGGTGAGGTATCAAGACAAAAGTGGAATGATAAAAATACTATCCTAAAATAAATTTCTTTTTAAAGGGAAAAAATGGCTTGTAGGTATCTGGTATTTTTTTTAAAAAAAAAGGATATATGTATCAGGTAGATGCCTGGGTTTTTATTAATTCTTCATACAGTTTCTGGCTTTCATGTGTGATTGCATCCACATTGATCTCGAGCTGTGGCAAAAGATCGGTTAATGTATTGATCCTTCCTTCTACCTGGAAAAATTTATTCAACACCACTACTTTTTTTTCCTGAAGTATACAATACCCGCTTTGAAAAGTTCCTCTTTCATACCGGATAACATAACCCGATTCTTCGATGATCTTTTCTATTTTATCTAAAGTATGTTGATTGTACCTCATTTTATTTCCTTGTCCTACATCTATAGGTGTGGGACATATGCTTCATTTGTATGCAACTTCTATAATAAGGAGTATAGAAAAAAATATCTTTCTCCACATTCTTTGTCCCACACCTATAGGTGTGGGACATTACAGGAGAAAATATTATTTATTCGTCATTCTTATTACCGGAACTATCATTTCTTCCAGGCTGATACCACCGTGCTGAAATGTATTGCGGTAATAATTTACAAAATGATTGTAATTGTTAGGATAGCATAAAAAAATATCCCCTTTTGCAAATATGAATGTAGAATTTACATTGGGCACCGGAAGCCCTGCTTCTCTTGGATCCCTGAATGCCAGCACATCCTTTGCTTCGAAATTCAGGTTCCGCCCGTGTTTATAACGAAGATTTGCAGTTGTTTGTTTATCACCTATCACTTTTGCCGGAGTTTTTACGCGGGTGCTGCCATGATCAGTAGCTACAATAACATTTATATTCTTGTCAGCTATTTTTTTCAATCCCTGGTGCAACGGACTATGTTCAAACCAGCTTTGTGTGATACTGCGGTAACTGGTTTCATCCCCCGCCAGCTCTTTAAGAACTTCCATCTCGGTGCGGGCATGGCTGAGCATGTCAACAAAATTATAGACAATAACATTAAAATCATTTTGTAGGAAGTTATGCATGTTGTCCACCAGTTTCTGCCCATCATGATTATTGGTGATCTTGGTATAGGAAAACTTAATGTCAGATTTGCCGATTCTTTTTAAATGAGCGCGAAGAAATTCTTCTTCATATAAATTCTTACCGCCTTCCTCATCGTCATTTTTCCATTGAGTTGGAAATGTTCTTTCAATATCTACAGGAAGCATTCCGGCAAATATTGCATTCCTCGCATATTGGGTAGCAGTGGGGAGTATCGTATAAAAAGTTTCTTCTTCATGTATCCGAAAGCTTTCTGCAAAAGTTGATTGTATTGCTTTCCATTGATCAAACCGCAGATTATCTATTAAAATAAAAAAAAGCGGAGTACCTTTTTCAAGATGTGGCAGCACTTTATACTTTAACAGGTTATGGCTCATGATAGGAGCATCATTGCTTTTTGGTGACACCCATGATGCATAATTTTTTGAAATGAATTTAAAAAATTCACTGTTGGCCTCGTGCTTTTGCGTTTCAAAAACTTCCTGCATTTCCGGACTGTCACTCTTTCTCATTTCCAGTTCCCAGTACACAAGCTTTTTATAAATTTCCATCCATTCATTATAATCAGGATTGCTGTTAAGAGCCATAAAAAGGCTTCTGAATTCCTGCTGGTATGCAGCTGTTGTTTTTTCTGCTACCAGTCTTTTATTGTCGATCAGTTTTTTCAGGCTTAGCCAAACCTGGTTAGGATTAACGGGCTTTATAAGATAATCGCTGATCTGGCTTCCGATAGCTTCATCCATTATATTCTCAGCTTCATTTTTTGTGATCAGTACAACCGGAAGATTGCTGTTTAATTCTTTTATCTGCTGAAGTGTTTGTAAACCTGTTATCCCCGGCATAGATTCATCTAATAATACAACATCAACAATATTTTCTTTTACATATTCAACGGCATCAAAACCATTAGTTTTTGTGTGCACTTCATATCCTTTATTTTCGAGGAACATGATCTGTGAATTAAGGCTGTCAATTTCATCATCCACCCAAAGTATTTTAGCTACATTCATAAACTGCTGAATTTTTAGATTACCGCAAACTTAAAGATTGTAATTTGTAAAGAATATAAAGCTTCCTAACAGTAGAAGAAGCAGTGCCTGCAAATTTAATTTTTTAGAAGTATGCTTTGTAGCTTTGGATCACTTTGTAATTCTTTTAACATAAATATTTAAACACCCTGATGCCATTCCATAAAATTATCAATGACCCTGTTTATGGATTTATTACCATTGATGATGAATTGATCAACCAGATCATTTCTCACCCTTACTATCAGCGTTTAAGAAGAATACACCAGATGGCAATGGCACATCTTGTATATCCCGGCGCTGTGCATACTCGTTTACTCCATTCATTAGGCGCTTACCATTTAATGCGTGGTGCTATACATGAATTAAAAAGCAAAGGGGTTGAAATTACTCTGGAAGAAGAACAGGGAGCTAAGATCGCCATACTCTTACATGATATAGGGCATGGACCTTTTTCACATGCCCTGGAACAGGTAATGGCAGAAGGCCTGCAGCATGAGCACATTTCAATGATGTTATTGAATGAATTGAATGAACAATTTAATGGGAAGTTACAGGTAGCCCTTGATATTTTTACCAACCGGTATCCTAAGAAATTTCTTTACCAGCTTGTGAGCGGCCAGCTTGATGTTGACCGGATGGATTACCTCACCCGGGATAGTTTCTTTACAGGAGTAAGTGAAGGAGCTATTGGTTACGACAGGATATTAAAAATGCTTACAGTTCATAACGGTGAGTTGATGGTGGAAGAAAAAGGAATTTATTCCATTGAAAAATTTCTTATCGCCCGGCGTCTTATGTATTGGCAGGTTTACCTGCACAAAACAGTTTTAAGTGCTGAACAAATGCTGCAAAGAATAATTAAAAGAGCCCGGTTATTAAATGCAACCTGCCTGGAACCACTTAATAGTTTTATTAATTTACCATTGGAAACAATAAGCCTTGAACAATTCTGCAGCATTGATGATAATGATGTATTAATGGCAATAAAAGGATGGAGAGATCATGAAGACGCTGTGCTTTCTTTTCTTTGCAAAGGAATTATTGACCGTAACTTATTAAGGGTAAAATATTTTGCACAACCTGTTTCTCCAACCATGCTTGAAGAATTCATTCAAAAGGCACAGGATAAATTACAACTAAAAAGAGAAGATGCTGAATGGCTGGTATTTACCGGCAATGCAGAAAGCAGTACTTACAATTTTGAAGACGAACATATTCATATCCTCTTTAAAGATGGAAGTGTAAAGGATATATCGGAAGTGGATAATGCCCTTATTAATGAAAACCTCAGGGGCAAGGTTAAAAAATATTACATTTGTTATTTAAGATGATCACATAATAGTATCAATCCAATGCAATTTACAGCAGGACAAATAGCACAGATCATTAATGGTGAAATTGAGGGCAATGAGAATGCAGCGGTTTCTTCATTTGGAAAAATAGAAGAAGCCCAGGATGGGCAACTTGCTTTTCTGGCAAATCCTAAATATGAAGATTTTCTTTATACTACAAAGGCATCTATAATTATTATAAATAAAACACTGGAGTTAAAACAATCTTTATCTGCAACCCTTGTACGTGTTCAGGATCCTTACAGTTCATTTGCAATTTTGCTTGATAAATACCAGGAGATCAAAACCCAGCAGTTAACAGGAGTGCAGCAACCGGTTTATATGCATCCAACAGTTAAAATGGGTGATAATGTTTTCTTAGGTGCATTTGTTTTTTTGGGAGAGAATGTAATCCTTGGAAATGGTGTAAAGATATTTCCAAACTCTTACCTTGGTAATAATGTTATTATAGGTGATGATTCTATCATACACCCTGGTGTTAAGATCTATTATAATTGTGTGATAGGAAAAAATGTAAAGATCCATGCCGGTGCTGTAATAGGAAGTGATGGATTTGGATTTGCACCCCAACGGGACGGTACATTTAAAAAAGTACCCCAGATTGGTAATGTAATTATTGAAAATGATGTGGAGATAGGTGCCAATGCTACAATAGACAGGGCAACCCTGGGATCAACCCTTATCAAAGCAGGTGCTAAACTGGATAATTTGATTCAGGTTGCGCACAATGTAGAAGTAGGAAACAATACAGTTATCGCGGCCCAGGCAGGTGTTAGCGGAAGTACTAAAATTGGCAATAATGTAATGATAGGCGGCCAGGCTGGAATAGTAGGCCATCTTATTATTGCTGATGGATCTAAGATCAATGCACAAAGCGGTGTATCCAAATCTATAAAAACTCCCAATACTGCAGTTACCGGTTCACCGGCCTTTGAGTATACAAGTGCTTTGCGCAGCCAGGCCGTAAACAGAAATTTACCTGAGCTGGAAAGGCGGTTATCTGAATTGGAAAACACCATTAAAGAACTCCGTCAAAGCGCGCAATAAGCTATTCACTTTCTTATCTGGCATAATCCAGGAACTCTGAGATTTAGTTAATGACTGCACCCTGCCTAATGATATTTCTTATACAAATGTTTTCATATTTTTGCAGCTATGCACATTATGAATGATTCGGAGCAGTATTTCCAGCATACTATCAATGAAGAGTTAACTATTTCGGGGGCGGGTATACATACAGGACAGGCAGTAACTATGCGCATTATGCCCGCAGAACCTAATACAGGTATCAATTTTAAGAGGGTAGACCTTGCTGATAAAACCATTGTTAAAGCAGATGTGGACAATGTTATTGAAACCAACCGGAGTACAACAATTGAAGTTAAGGGTGCAAGAATAAGCACTATTGAACACCTTATGGCTGCTTTGGTAGGTATGCAGATTGATAATATACTGATTGAAATTGACGGAGAAGAAGTGCCTATACTGGATGGCAGTGCACAGCCCTTTGTACTGGCTCTCGAAAAAGCCGGGATAAAAAAACAGGACGCCCCTAAGATTTATTACGAGATAAATCAGAATATAACTTTTATTGATGAAGAAAAGAAAGTAGAAATGGTAGCGCTGCCTTATCATGGATACAGGATCAATACGCTCATTGATTTTAATTCTCCCGTTCTGGGAACACAACATGCTGATCTCAAAAATATAAATGAGTTCAATGAAGAAATAGCCTCAAGCAGAACTTTTTGCTTCTTTCATGAACTGGAATTCCTGCTTGCAAATAATCTTATCAAGGGCGGTGATATCAATAATGCAATTGTAGTTGTTGATAAGCCCGTATCAGATGAGCAGGTGCAAAGGATCTCCAAGATCTTCAATAAGCATGATGTAAAAGTGAGTGAAGAAGGGATCCTGAATAATCTGAAACTTCGTTTTCCCAATGAACCGGCCCGGCATAAATTACTGGATGTAGTGGGTGATCTTGCCCTCGTTGGATATAATTTTAAAGCACACATCATTGCAAACCGCCCCGGTCATTCTTCCAATGTAAAATTTGCGAAGAAAATAAAAGAACACATAAAAAAGATCAAGACCAGGCATGATATCCCGAAATATGATCCATCAAAAACTCCTTTACTGGATATACATGAGATAGAAAAAACCCTGCCTCACCGTTACCCTTTTTTGTTAGTAGACAAAGTGATGGAGCTTACAGATAAATATGTAATTGCCATAAAGAATGTAACTTATAATGAACCCTATTTTCAAGGCCATTTTCCCGGGAACTGTGTAATGCCCGGTGTTTTGCAGGTTGAAGCCCTCGCACAGGCAGGTGGCTTCTTAGCAATACCAAGGGATACGGAAGATAAATATGATACTTACTTTTTGAAAATTGAAAATTGTAAATTTAAACAGAAAGTAGTACCTGGAGACACCTTAATATTAAGAATGGAATTGCTTAATCCAATAAGAAGAGGTATCTGTGAAATGAAAGGAACTATATTTATCGGGGATAAACTTGTAACAGAAGCTGTTTTGGTGGCTCAGATCGTAAAAAGACCAAAAGCGATAATATGATAAGTACACTTGCTCATATAAGTCCGGATGCAGTACTTGGAAAAAACGTAAAAGTTGATCCTTTTGCGGTTATCCATGAAGGAGTGAATATCGGGGATGGTACTCATATCATGTCCAATGCAGTTATTATGAAAGGCACCACTATCGGTAAGGAGTGTACGATATTTCCGGGTGCAGTTATTGGAGCCATTCCCCAGGATCTTAAATTTATTGGGGAAGAAACAACTGTAGAGATAGGTGATAATACAACCATCAGGGAAAGTGTAACAGTGAACAGGGGAACAAAAGACCGCTGGAAAACAGTTATAGGTAAGAATTGCCTGATCATGGCATATGCACATATAGCACATGATTGTATCTTAGGAAATAATGTAATATTGGCAAATGCTGTTCAACTGGCAGGGCATGTGGAGATAGGAGATTATGGTATAATCGGAGGCCTGTCTGGTGCTGCACAATTTATCAGGGTGGGCGCTCATACTTACGTAGCGGGTGATACAGTTATAAATAAAGATGTTCCTCCCTTTATCAAAGCCGGCCGCAGCCCGCTTAGTTATGTAGGTGTAAATTCTGTTGGCATGCAACGCCGCGGATTTACTTCCAGCACCATCAACGAAGTATTGGATATCTATAGAAATATTTATAATAAAGGCTTGAATATTTCGCAGTCACTGGAATACGTAGATCTTAAGCTTCCTGCCAGTACAGAAAAAAATTCTATTGTTTCTTTTATAAGGGAAAGCAAAAAAGGAATTGTAAAAGTTTCAAATAAAGAAGACAGCGATGACGATTAGTTTGCTTAATGCAGGCAAACGCTTTAACAGGGAATGGATCTTTCGCCATCTCAATTACGATTTTTTCCAGGGAACGCATTATGCAATTACCGGCGCCAACGGTTCAGGCAAATCCACTTTATTACAGGTTATTGCAGGTGCCACTTTGCATAGTGAAGGGGAAGTAAGGTATGAAGGTGGACAAGGGTCTATGGGCAACAAACCACACGCGGCCACAAATGAAAGTCTGAATGATATTTCAAAAACCGTCAGTGTACACAATGAATCCGGAACACGGGAGCAGAAAATAGTTGAACCTTATAAATTTCTTTCTTTTGCGGCACCATATCTTGAGCTGGTGGAAGAGATGACTGCCACCGAATTCCTTGTTTTCCATTCCAAATTTAAACACCTGGTATCCGGTATAAAAGATATTCTTTATGAATCCGGACTTTCAAGATCTTCGGATAAGCAGATCCGTTATTTCAGCAGTGGAATGAAACAAAGATTAAAGCTTGCGCAGGCTTTTTACAGTGATACTCCTGTTCTGTTATTAGACGAACCCTTAACCAACCTCGATGCTGAAGGAATTGTATTGTATCATTCTTTGATAAAAAATCATGGTACAAAAAGGCTGGTAATCATAAGCAGTAATGATGAAAAGGAATATGACTTTTGTAGTGAAGTGATAAGGATCGGGGATTATAAGTAAGGTCGATGGTCCATAGTCGATGGTCGATTGACCATGATCTGTTTCACCTCCTGCTTGCGATCAATAAATTAAGATCTGTATACTTAAGATCAAAACGCTCGCTCAAATGAAAATTGGTTAGACTTCCTTTAAATAAATAAATACCACTCCGGATATTTATTTTGTACCATATCACATTATCTATTCCGCCATCTTCTGCAGTTTCCAACAATAACGGCATTAACACATTACTGATCGCCTGGGAAGCTGTACGTGCAAAACCACTGGGTATATTGGGTACACAATAATGAATAACGTCATACTTTTTGAAAACAGGTTTTTTGTGTGTGGTAACCATACTCGTTTCAAAACAGCCTCCATGATCAATACTTACATCAACAATTACACTTCCGGGCCGCATATTGCTAACCATTTCATCCGACACTACAATGGGTGTTCTTCCACCTGCCCCACTAAGTGCTCCTACAGCCACATCACAGGATTTTAATTGCTTGGCCAGTATTTTAGGCTCTATAACGGAAGTCCATAGACGCCCACCTATATTATTCTGAAGGCGCTTTAGCCTGTAGATACTATTGTCAAAAATTTTTACACTTGCCCCCATAGCCAGGGCGGTGCGTGCTGCATATTCACCTACTATTCCAGCACCGATTATGATAACTTTTGTAGGAGGTATTCCGCTGATCCCTCCTACCAAAACGCCTTTCCCGAAATTTGCATTACTTAAATATTGACCGGCAATAAGCATTACTGAGCTACCGGCTATTTCACTCATGCTGCGAACGATCGGATTGTGGCCACTATCATCTTTCAGATTCTCAAAACTTAAAGCAGTGATCTTTTTTTCCATCATCTTCTCCAGTATCTCTTTTTTCATTACTGCAAGATGTATAGGAGAAATAATATACTGGTTAGGTTTTAGAAATTCGCAATCCGTATGACTTACCGGAGCGCTTTTTACAAGTATGTCACATTCAAATATCTTTTCCTTTTCCATCACGATCCGGGCCCCGGCCTCCGCATAATCCCTGTCGCTGTAATTGGCCCCATCTCCCGCGTGGGTTTCCACATTTACTTCATGGCCATTGGCTACAATAACCCCCACAGCATCCGGAGTTAAAGCAATACGGTTCTCATTGAATGAATCTTCTTTAGGTATCCCGATACACAATGTCTCCATCTTTGGTTTTACATCCAGCGTTTCTTCTAAGGTTTCATAGGTAAAAGAAGGGGAGACAATTGGTTTGGAAGTAGCCATAAATATTTTTTGTACCGGATGAAGTTAAGTTTACAAATTACAAATTTATTTGGAGCTTTCTATTGTTATCCGGCATTGTATATAAGTAACAATCCAATGTTTCCTCCCTGAATAAACCCGGGGCTTTCTCCGCCCATTCTACCAAACATAAATTTCCGGAAATAAGGCAATCTTCCACTCCGGCATCCATAGCTTCCTGTTCATTTTTCAAGCGGTACAGGTCCATATGATATGCGATATTTCCATCTTTTAAAAGATATTCATTGATTATAGAAAAAGTAGGACTTGATAATGTATCCTGCACACCTAATTGCCGGCAGCATGCATGAATAAAAGTAGTTTTACCTGCACCCATTTCGCCATGCAGGGCAATTACTTTTGATGAGTTAACAGCGGAAAGAAATTTGTTTGCAGCATCTTCAATTGCATCCAGGCTGAACATTAATTCCATAGCCAAAGATATTTTTTATTACGGAACGGTAACATACAAATAACCGCAGTCATGCCGTTTTGAAAATAAGAAGAACCTCACCTACCATTCAAAGACTATTTTTGCAAAGTGAATACTTTTCACAATTCAGAAACTGGGAGAGATACATACCATATTAAAAAAATACTGGGGTTTTGAAAGTTTCAGGCCTTTGCAGGAAGATATAATTGAATCTGTTCTCAAAAACAGGGATACACTGGCAATTTTGCCAACAGGCGGTGGAAAATCCATCTGTTTCCAGGTGCCGGCAATGGCAATGGAAGGATTGTGCCTGGTGGTAAGTCCACTCATTGCATTAATGAAAGACCAGGTAAGAAACCTTACACAGCGTGACATTCCAGCCCTGGCAGTTTATTCAGGAATGGATCATGCCGATGTAAAAAAGACATTGCAACAGGCTGCTTTCGGAAAATATAAATTTCTTTATGTTTCGCCGGAGCGACTTGAATCCTCTTTATTTCTTGAATATCTTCCTGCATTAAAACCCAGCCTTATTGCTGTAGACGAAGCACATTGTATATCACAATGGGGATATGATTTCAGGCCTTCTTATCTCCGCATAGCAGAGCTGAGAAGTGAATTAAAAAAAGTGCCCGTTATTGCACTAACGGCCTCGGCTACCCTATCTGTTCAGGATGATATCTGTGTTAAACTTTTATTTAAAAAAGATCATGCCCGCTATACGCAGTCCTATTCGCGGCCGAACTTATCCTATAGTGTTTTTCGACCCCCGGCCAGGCAAACAAAACTATTAGAGATACTGCAAAATGTAAACGGAACCTCCATTGTTTATTGTAAAAGCCGCAAGCAAGCCCAGGAGATCAATAACCTCTTAAATACCCATTCTATCTCTTCCGAATTTTATCATGCCGGCCTTAGTCACGAGCAAAGAACACAGCGCCAGGATAATTGGTTCAATAACAAAACAAGGGTAATTGTTTGTACCAACGCTTTTGGAATGGGTATAGATAAGGCCAACGTGCGGGTGGTAGTTCATTATGCTATACCGGATTGCCTTGAAAATTATTACCAGGAAGCGGGGCGGGCAGGCCGTGATGGAAAAAAAGCATATGCAGTTCTATTATACGCAACAGAGGAAATAAATAATTTAAAAAATCAAATCGATATTCGTTTTCCCGGGTTTGAGGAAATTAAGAAAATTTATATAGCCCTGATGAATCACCTGCAGGTAGCTGCGGGTATGGGGGAATGGAAAAGTTTTGATTTTGATATTGCGACCTTTGCTGAAAACTTTAAATTAAATATCCTCCAGGCCACTTATGCCATCCAGGCTATGGCAAAAGAAGATATCCTAAGCTACAATGAAATATTTTTTAAACCCTCAACTCTTGTCTTTACAACCACACGCCAGGATCTTGAAGAATTTGAAATACAATATCCCGAAGCGGTACCTTTTATAAAAGGCCTCTTACGTAATTATGAAGGGATATTTGATTTTCCCGCAACCATTTATGAAACAATGCTGGCAAAGTTTTTAAAAACCCCCTTGCCGCTTGTAAAGGCAGGATTGGAAATGCTGCATAAATACGGGATCGTACGATATGTACAACAGAAGGATAAGCCACAGATCTTTCTTTTGAGAAACAGGATGTACACGGATGATTTTACAATCGATACTAAAAATCATCTTTTGCGCAAAGAAGCATATCGAAACCGGGTTAATGCAATTGGAAATTATATTGATAGCAGTACCATTTGCAGGAGTATTATGATCAGTAATTACTTTGGCGATAATATTGCAGTAAACTGTAATATCTGCGATAATTGTTTAGCTAAAAAAGAAACGCCTGTTTCAGATAAAGAATTTATTGAGATTACCGGTAAAATTGAAAACATGCTTGTATCCGGCAGAGTTCACATCAAAGAAATTGAAAAGAAATTTAAAAGCAGGGGAAAGAAAAAATTGTGGAAAGTGCTGGATTATTTAATGGCAGAGAATAAAATTGAAACAGACCAGGAAGGTTTTATTTTTTCAATTCTTCCTCCAGACATTTATAAATAAAAAAAGGGACCAAGATAGAAATCTAGTCCCGCTTTAAAATCCAATATCCTATGAAAAACCGAAACGAAGATAAAGGTGAAAATCTACATCTCCAAGCCTTTTCTGTTTTATTTTACCCATAACTTAATTAAACAAAAATTTAAGGGCCATAAATTTTATAACCTGCTAACTATTAGTAAGTAACAGAAAATATATGAGTTTTTCTTTTAAAATAAACTCCTTGTTCTTTTACGGGTGGTTCTTCCACCAAGTCCTAACGCCCCTAATAAAGATCTTACAATTCCGTTGCCGGCAGTTCGTAACATTCCTTTTACTACAGTATTATTTGCCACCTTTTCAAAGGTTGATAATTCTGGTTTAGCGGTTTTTCGGGTTAGGGGTTCTTTACTTACTTCGTTCTTTTCTGCTGCTTCTTCCAATTTGGCATTAAGTATTTCGTAAGCGCTTTCAGTATCTGTGATTTGGTTATATTTTACGATCATTTTAGACTGTCCGTCTATAGCTGCTACTTCCCCCTGGGTTAATACATCCATACGGCTTCGCGGAGAACAAAGCATAGTATGTGCCAATGGTGTAGGTATTCCTTTTTCATTCAGGAGAGTTACCAGCGCCTCCCCTATCCCCAATTGTGTGATGAGGTCTTCCGTTTTGTAATAATCAGTTTCGGGATAATTCTCAGAAGTTTGTTTGATAACTTTTCTGTCTGCTGCAGTAAAAGCTCTCAAGGCATGTTGTATTTTTAAACCCAATTGTCCCAGTACAGAGGCGGGTACATCCATTGGATTTTGAGTGCAGAAAAATATACCCACACCTTTTGACCTTATCAGTTTAATAATTGTTTCAATTTGTTGCAACAGTTCATTGGATGCTTCCTGGAAAACAAGATGTGCCTCATCAATGAACATAACCAATTTTGGCTTATCAAGGTCGCCTTCTTCTGGTAACGTAGCATATAATTCTGCCAGCATCTGCAACATAAAAGTTGAAAAAAGTTTGGGCTTGTCTTGTATATCACCAACCCGAAGTATGCTTATCATTCCTCTTCCATCATTACTTATCCGCATAAGGTCATCTACTTCAAAACTTTTTTCACCAAAGAAAACATCTGCACCCTGTTGCTGCAGTTCAATTACTTTCCTCAGTATCGTTCCGGTTGAAGTGGTTGAGATTCTTCCATACAATTTTTCTATATCCTGTTTCCCTTCATTGCCTATGAACTGAAGCATCCTGATAAAATCCTTTAGATCGAGCAAGGGTAGTTTATTATCATCACAATATTTAAAAAGCAAGGCTACAACACCACCCTGTGTATCATTCAAGTTGAGGATCTTGGAGAGCAGCACCGGCCCGAATTCACTAACGGTGGCCCGTAAATGAATTCCCTCTTTCCCGGATAATGTCATTAGTTCGGCAGGAAACCCGACAGGTTTATAAGCAAGATTTAATTTCTGGTATCGTTCCTTTACTTTTTCATTTTCCGCACCGGTTGCAGCAATACCGCTCAGGTCTCCTTTTATATCCATAAGCAACACCGGAACACTGGCATCACTCAGGTATTCACTGATCATCTGAAGAGTTTTTGTTTTGCCCGTTCCTGTAGCGCCGGCTATAAGTCCGTGCCGGTTCATTGTTTTTAATGGAAGAAAGATCCCTGCTTCCGGTATCACTTCCCCTTCCAGCATTGCGGCACCTATCTGAACAGATTCTCCTTTAAAACCATAGCCATTACTGATGGACTCAATGAATGCTGCTTTATCTTTCATCTTACTTATAATTATAGAATTACACTTTATAGAACAAACCTCCCTATAAAAATATGAATGTAAATTGCACTAATGAATAAATTTTTTGCTGCTTCCTTGTTTATGATCACCCTGATCTGCTTTGCAGGATTTATTATATCATGGGAAAGTGAAAAAATAAAAACGAAGGCGGGTTTGGGCCGAAAGCTTTTTAATGAGAAAATGCTTTCAAAGGATTCAACAATAAGCTGTGCCAGCTGTCATATACCGGCATTTGCTTTTGCTGATACAATTGCATTCAGCATGGGAATTGGTGGCAAACCTTCCTCAAGGAATACTCCCTCAGTATTGAATATGAAAAACCGTCCTTATTATTTCTGGGATGGAAGAGCGTTGTCATTACATGAACAGGCTTTGATCCCTCTACAAAATCCTGATGAAATGGGATTGCCCGTTTCTGAAGCTGTTAAACGCTTAACTCTTTCTCCTGAATACAATAGATTATTCAGAAAGATCTTTGGAGAGTTACCCAATGAAAAGAACCTGGCCATGGCGTTCTCAGCATTTGAACAAACGCTGGAAACAGTGGACAGTAAATTTGATTACTGGAGCAATGACAAGGGAAGATTAAGCGAGGAAGAAGAAAGAGGCAGATTACTTTTTACAGGATCAAAAGCAAAATGTTTTAATTGTCATTTCATGGAAGATTTTACTGATGACAGTTTCAGGAATATCGGCTTATTTAATGAAACAGAATTCAGGGACGCCGGGCGTTTTGTAATTACAAAAGATAGTGCAGACCGGGGAAAATTTAAAACACCTGGCCTCAGGAATGTTGCCGTTACCGCTCCTTACATGCATAATGGAATGTTTCAAACGCTGGAACAGGTACTGGCATATTATAATGCACCGGGGCATTTTATCGACAATGCGATAAATATAGATAGTACTTTAATGAAGCCCTTGGGATTATCACCCAAAGAAAAAAAGGATATCATTGCCTTTCTAAAAACCCTTACAGATAAGGCCTATGTCCGCCGTTAGGCTGGCATAAAAATAGGCACTATATTAGCTATTCTAATAATTGAACTTTTATTTTAAACATTAATAAGAACACATGGAAGCCGTTAAGCCTAAAATTTTACTTTGTGAAGATGATACTAACCTGGGTATGGTTTTGAAGAATTATCTTGAACTGAATGATTATGATGTTATACTGGAAAGAGATGGCCGTTTGGGCCTGGCAGCATTTCAGCGCGAAAAGTTTGATATATGCCTGCTTGATGTGATGATGCCAAATATGGATGGATTTACTGTGGCGGAAGAGATAAGGGACATAAATCCTGATGTACCGCTTTTTTTCCTCAGTGCCAAAACCATGAAAGACGATATCATCCAAGGATATAAACTGGGTGCAGATGATTATATAACCAAGCCTTTCGACAGTGAAGTTTTACTTCATAAAATAAAAGCGATCCTTAAGAGAAATGAAGAAATGCACAGGGAAGAAGTGAATGCAGAATTTGACCTGGGTACTTATCATTTTAATCCCCGCCTGCGGGAGCTTACGGTTAACGGTAAGGTACAAACGCTTTCACCTAAAGAAAATGAACTGCTGAAAATGCTTAGTGAATATAAAAATGATCTGTTGCCACGGGAAGCTGCCTTAAAGAAAATATGGGGAAGCGATACTTATTTTAATGGCAGAAGCATGGATGTGTACATTGCCAAACTCCGTAAATATTTAAAAGAAGATCCAAAACTTGAAATTGTGAATATTCATGGAAATGGTTTCAGGCTGGTGCAATCAGATTAATATGAAAGGTGAGATCTGAAAATTTAAAATTATAAAAATGTCTGCCCCTAAAAAGGCGGGCATTTTTTTTGACCATTGACCATGGACCATGATCTATTCCCTTTTTCTTTTCACATTCTCTTTTGACTTTTCACTTTTGACTTTTCAATTCGCTCACATTCCCCCATCAAACAAATTATTCTGTCCACCTTTCACAGGAGGGATCTTACCAAGGTGTCGGTAAGCTTTTTCAGTAACTTCACGCCCCCTGGAAGTTCGCATCATAAATCCTTCCTGAATTAAAAAAGGTTCATAAACTTCTTCCAATGTACCTGTTTCCTCTCCCACGGCTGTAGCAATTGTGGTGATACCCACAGGACCGCCTTTGAATTTTTCTATTATGGTACTCAATATCCTGTTGTCCATTTCATCCAATCCATGCTGATCTACATTCAATGCTTTTAATGCATGTTCTGTTATAGCCATGTCGATCGTTCCGTTGCTTATCACCTGGGCAAAATCCCTCACCCTTCTCAGCAAGCCGTTTGCGATCCGCGGTGTACCCCGGCTGCGGCGGGATATTTCTGCTGCCGCATCACTTGTGATCATGGTATTCAGAATTTTACTGCTTCTGAGAACAATGTGTTTCAATGTTTCCGCATCATAATATTCCAGCCGGGATTTAATTCCGAACCGCGATAATAAAGGGGCGGTAAGCAGGCCACTGCGGGTAGTGGCTCCTATCAATGTAAATGGATTGAGGCTTAACTGAACACTTCGGGCATTGGGTCCGCTATCGATCATAATATCGATCCGAAAATCTTCCATGGCAGCATACAAGTATTCTTCCACAACGGTACTTAACCTGTGTATCTCATCTATAAATAAAACATCATTGGGTTCCAGGTTGGTGAGTAAGCCGGCAAGGTCGCCTGCTTTCTCTATCACAGGGCCTGAAGTTTCTTTTATACTTACTCCCATTTCATTAGCCACAATACGGGATAAAGTAGTTTTACCTAACCCGGGTGGTCCATGGAATAAAATATGATCCAGGGGCTCGCTTCTTAAACGGGCGGCTTTGATAAAAATGGATAAGTTCTCTATGATCTGGGCCTGCCCGCTAAATTCATTTATAGCAACAGGCCGGATATTATTCTCAAATTCTTTATCAGCAGGTGGAAGAAGGTCTTTATTAGTATTTAAATTGGGATTACCCATTTATTGAATTTTATCTATTTTGTAAATCTAAACATTAATAAGTAGAATCTTTTTACGTGTAACATGTTGCAAACACAAACTGAACTGTCATATGCCGGTAATAAAACGGATCTATTCACCTTTTACCATTACATTTCACCTTTAATCAATCAACCAAAACAAAAGGGAAGCTGCCCAATTATCTTTGTATGTCTATGTTGAAAAAAATATCAAGGTACTGGTGGTGCCAGATCATTGGGTGGCTGGCAAATATTGCTATAAGTGTATTTTTTGTAACCACTTTTGGTAAACCGAGCCAGGCTTATTTTCTGAGTTTATTGTGTACCTGTATACTGGGTGTGATCATCACTCATATAATGAGGCTCAACATTTTCTTTCTGAAAGTACTGGAAAAGCCATTAAAAAAACAGATCCTATATTTCGTTGTACTCACTATTGTTTTTTCTATTTTGCTTGGTATCATCTCTGAATCGGTGGATTATCTTTTAGGATACAACCCGGAAAGGCTTCAGAAATTCAGCAGGGCAGAACGATTATTCCTTAGCAGTTTCAATGGTTTATGGCTGATACTGATCTGGAATATGATCTATTATATTTATCATTATGTGGAAAGCAACAGAAGGCAGCAACTGGATACATTACGGCTGGAGGCTGTGGTAAAATCTTTGGAGTTAAAAACAATAAAGTCTCACATTAATCCGCATTTTATTTTCAATGCACTGAATAGCATTCGTGCTCTTGTGGATGAAAACCCACAACGTGCCCGTACTGCAATAACTGAATTGAGTAATATTTTACGAAGCAGTATGCAGGCTGAAAAAATGGAAACCGTTCCACTTCAGCAGGAATTGAACATTGTAAAGGATTACCTGGCCCTGGAACATATGCGCTTTGAAGAACGCCTCAATATAGAGATGGATATTGATGAAGACACTTTGAATCAGCCAATTCCACCGATGATGTTGCAGACACTTGTGGAAAATGCTATAAAACATGGAATAAGCAAACAGATCAACGGAGGATTGATAAGGATCATTTCAGATTTTAAAAACAATCATTACGAACTGGTTGTGCAGAATTCCGGCAGGCTTAACGGAAGTAAAACCCTTAATTCGGAAGGCTTTGGAATAAAAAGTACACAGGACCGTCTGAACCTGTTGTTCCAGGGTAAAGCTGATTTCCAGATACATGACATTGAGGGCGGATTAGTAGAATCCAAAGTGACCATGCCTGTTGTACTGTAATTAAACATTAAAAAATATACCATGCATAAAGTTGTTATCATAGATGATGAAAGACTGGCAAGAAATGAGTTGAAAAAATTATTACAGGATTTTCCTGAAGTAGAAATTATCGGTGAAGCGGCTAATGCAAATGAAGGAATTGAAAAAATAGATAGTCTGTCTCCGGATCTCATCTTTCTGGATATTCAAATGCCAGGTAAAACCGGGTTTGATATGTTGTGTGAATTGGAGAAAGCACCGCATGTGATTTTTACCACTGCCTATGATGAATTCGCCTTAAAAGCTTTTGAGGTAAATGCACTGGATTACCTGATGAAACCTGTAGAACCTAAACGGCTGGCTGATGCCCTGCATAAGTTACAACAGGCCGAAGAAAAAGAAATGGCTACCTCTCTGTCAGGTATTAACAGGGGAATGCTCGGAGAAAATGACCAGGTGTTTGTGAAAGACGGAGAACGCTGCTGGTTTGTGAAACTGGCAGATGTGCGTTTATTCGAGAGCGTTGGTAATTATGCCAAAGTGTTCTTTGCCGGAAATAAACCTTTGATCTTAAAATCTCTGAATGCATTGGAAGAAAGGTTAGATGAAAAAGTTTTTTTTCGTGCCAACCGTAAACATATTGTAAACCTGCGCATGATAGATAAAGTTGAACCGTATTTCAATGGAGGATTATTACTGGATCTTAAGGGTGGTGAAAAAATAGAAGTAAGCAGAAGACAGGCGGTAAAATTTAAAGAGATGATGAGCCTGTAAAAGCGATTATGAATTATGAATATTAAATTATGAAACCAGCAATTTTTCTACTGATAACATTAGTTACCACCATATTTACCAATGGCCAGGATATCAATAAAATAATAAAAGTATCTGAGGTTGAAAGAATAGAAAAAACATTATCAGCCGATGATATGAAAGGGCGTAGGCCTTTTACACCTGGAATTGAAAAGGCTGCAGATTTTATTTCCCAGGAATTTAAAAGATCAAAACTTGATTTCTTTGCGGGTCTCACCACATACAGGCAGACTTTTACAGTCTATAAAACAAAATTTATTTCTGCCGTGGCCACTATCAATGATACAGCAATAAACCAGGATAATATTATAGCAATCACTACAGATGATACACTGGAAATAAATCTATATTCTAATTATACAAAACTTAAGATCGATAGTTCCCTGGATCTTTTGAAAGAGGCTTCCCGTTTGCTTAAGGAAAAAAAGAATTATATCATTTTTGTTGACAGTTCTCATTCAAAAAATTTTAGCAGGTTAAAACGTTTTAAAAGAGAATCTTTTAAAATGAATTACAGTGTATTGTTTGTTTTAAGCAATATCAATCCTGTAAAATATAATTTCCTGATCCGGCATGAAATAGCTGAATCAACTTTGTCGAATGTGGCAGCGATGATACCAGGTAAAAGTAAACCGGATGAATATGTAATTTTTTCCGCGCATTATGATCATTTAGGCATAGGAAAAGTAAATGCAGAAGGGGATTCTATTTACAATGGCGCCAATGATGATGCAGCAGGCACAACAGCTATGATCATGCTGGCGGATTATTTTAATAAATTGAAATCCAACGAGAGAACATTATTATTTGTTGCATTTACTGCAGAAGAATCCGGGGGGTATGGCAGCCGGTATTTCAGTACACAGGTTAATCCGGACAAAGTTGTTGCTATGTTCAATATAGAAATGATCGGAACAGAAAGTAAATGGGGTAAGAACAGTGCTTATATAACGGGTTTTGATAAATCTGACCTGGGAAAAATACTCCAGAAAAATCTACAGGGAAGCGCTTTCACATTTGAACCGGATCCTTATCCGAAACAAAATCTTTTTTATCGCTCAGACAATGCCACACTCGCCGCTTTGGGTGTACCTGCCCATACCATCAGTACTTCCAAGATGGATAGTGAAAAATTCTATCATACTCTAGATGATGAATTTGAAACGCTTGATATGAAAAATATGGCTGAGATAATAAAAGCCATTGCCATCAGCAGTAAAACGATCATTAACGGAAAAGATACTCCGGCAAGAGTGGAAATAATAAATTAAGATTTAGTGTTGTACTGGCAGGTTAGCCTCTTACTTAAAAACACAAAACCAGGTAAGGTATTTATAAAGAAGAATTACTTTTAGGATATTTTCTAAAATAGGTGTCCCACACTTATAAATGTCCCACACTTTACAAAACTCATTCCAAGTATCTGTTGCTTTAAAAAAAAGTACACAAAGGGAGATATTATTTTTAAATATATCTTAGTACCCATCTTAAAAAAATAATTTTTAATGCTGCCTAAATACAAAAAAGTTCTTGTAAAACTTCTGGTGAATCATTAGCTCAGATTCGTGCAAAAGCCTTTCCGCAGGTCTTTATCTTCCTCGTAAATATGCAGCCGTATCATATAACTAAAATACCAATTAATACTACTTACAATATCCCATAAACTGGTTTTACTCGAGAAAGATATCAAACTTTTACAGGCACGCTATGCACTGCAGCCGCCATTTCTTTTATCAGTCCTGCATCTTTTTCGATGGCATTGCCAACAACTATAACATCTGCACCGGCTTTGCAATTAAGGTATACTTTTTCAGGAGTAAGAATTCCTCCTCCTATAATTAAAGGAATATCTATACAACTGGCCACCTTCTGAATCATACTCTCTGAAATAGGTCGGCGTGCACCGCTTCCTGCATCCATATAGATCAGTTTCATTCCAAGCATCTCACCTGCCATAGCAGTACACATGGCGATCTCATTTTTATCTGCTGGGAGTGGTGCTGCATTGCTGATATATGAAACAGTTGTAGGAGCCCCACCGTCAATCACCATATAACCGGTAGGCATAATTTCCAGGCCACTCTGCTTTACTATTGGTGCAGAAACAACATGCTGACCGATCAGTAATTCAGGATTGCGGCCACTGATAAGAGACAGGTACAATAATGCATCAGCATATTTACTTACCTGCGAAGGACTTCCGGGAAATAAAATAACGGGGATCTGGCAGCTTCTTTTTATAAGCTGAACACATTCATCCAGGTAATTGGATATCACCAGACTTCCCCCCACAAAAAAATAATCAACACCTGCCTCCGTTGCCAGGTTGATCAACTCCCCTGTGCTTTTATCGTTTACCTTATCAGGATCTATCAATACAGCAAATGACTTTCTTCCCCTGAGTTTACTTTCTTTCAATGTCTGATATGTTCCTTTCAATTTTCTGGCGTTTAACTCTTTACTACAAAAATGTAAAATATTTCGTTCTTACCGAAATATTAACCTCCCCTACCGGCTCTGCCGGGCAATTTCGTTCATATTATTGTTATTTTTGAATACATGGCAGGTATTGTAACCGAAATAAAGTTTAAGTCTGCACGAAGTGGGGGAAAAGGAGGCCAGAATGTAAATAAAGTGGAAACCATGGTAGAAGGATACTGGGATATCAGTTCTTCTGCTTTTTACACACCTGAACAAAAAAATTGTATCCAGGTGAAACTTGCCAATAAAATAAATTCCGACGGTTTCCTGTTGGTTAAAAGCCAGGTATTCAGGAGCCAGCTGGAGAATAAAAAAGAAGTGATAAGGAAAATAGAGGAACTTATTAAAAGATCTTTACAACAAAATAAAAAGAGAAAACCTACCCAACCGACAAAGGCTTCGAAAATAAGAAGAGTAGAAAGCAAGATAAAAACCGGAGCCTTAAAGCAGGACAGAAAAAAGATCAGTAATGAATCATAGAGTTTTACATAAAAAACAAAAAAAGTTCTTTTTAATTACTGAAATTCTTTTTTCGCTGATATTTATTATCCTGATGGGTTTTAACCCTACTTCAGAAAAAAATGAAAAAGGCAGACTCAGAATTTCCTTTAAAAATACAATCAACGGTCAACCTCTTGTGTTGAGGGATAGCATGTATACTACTCCGTTAGGTGAAAAGTATGCAGTAACAAAACTACGTTATTACATAAGTAATATCTCATTGGCAGGTAACCTTCCCCTGGAAGACGTAAATAATTACCAGTTGATCGATGCAAATAAAAGTACAAGCTTTACTATTCCTGTTAAAGAAGGTAAGTATAACAAAATAAAGTTTTTACTTGGTGTAGACAGTATCCGAAACTGCAGTGGTGCGCAGGAGGGTGTTCTGGATCCTATGAATGATATGTTCTGGACATGGAATACGGGTTATGTTATGTTTAAGCTCGAAGGCACATCACCTTCTTCGGAAGCCCCCAACAATCGTATTGAACATCATGTAGGAGGCTACCGTTTCGGGAATAATGTTGCAGCATCGGTAGAATTGAATTTTAAAGAGATAAAAATAAAAGAAAATGAAGAAGCAGAAATTATTATTGAAATGGATCTTGATAAATACTGGTCGGCCAACAACATAATTAAGATAGCTGAAAGCCCTGTATGCACCCTTCCCGGTGTACTTGCAAAAAAGATCGCGGGAAACTTTCCTAAACTTTTTTCAATAAAAAATAATTGAAAAGCCGCCTGATCATATCCCTGTTCTTATTACTGCTTTTTTCTTTTTTGCTGATCAGTGCTTCAAAAGAAGCCGGCCCGTTATATTCCCCGGATCCCATAAAATTTAATATACCTCCCGGCTGGCCAAAGCCCCCCGGTAATATTTTTACAAAAAACAAATTAACTGAACAGGGTTTTCAATTAGGAAGAAAATTATTTCACGATGGGAACCTGAGCAGGGACGGAAACATAAGTTGCGGAAGCTGTCATCAGCAGTTTGCCGCATTTTCTACTTTTGATCATGATCTCAGTCACGGTGTTAATAATACTTTCAGCACCAGGAATGCACCTGCCCTATTCAACCTGGCATGGATGAAGGAACTTCATTGGGATGGTGCTATCAATCACATTGAAGTTCAACCCCTGTCTCCATTGACTGCTGAAAATGAAATGGGACAGAATTTAGACAGCCTGGTTAGCAAAATAAAAAATGATACTTCCTACCAAAGAATGTTTAAAGCTGCCTTCGGAAATAAACCGATCAATAGCCAACGCATTTTAAAAGCATTGGCACAGTTTACTGGAAGCCTGGTAAGCTCCAACAGTAAATATGATAAAGTAAAAAGAGGTGAGAATACTTTTACATTGTATGAACAGAGAGGTTACAATATATATAAAGTGAAATGTGCTTCCTGCCACCCCGAACCATTGTTTACTGATTACAGTTACAGAAATAACGGCCTTGCTTTACATAAGAAAAGTGACCTGGGAAGATATATGATCTCACAGGATCCTAATGATTCTTTTAAATTTAAAGTGCCCAGCCTGAGAAATATCCAGGTAACTTATCCATATATGCATGATGGAAGAATTTATTCTGTTCCCCAGGTTATTGATCATTATACTTCTAACATCGATATCAGTCAGCGTTCTTTAGATCCGTTATTAAAAAATAAAATTGCTATTTCCCGACAGGAAAAAACCGATCTTACTTATTTCCTTTATACTTTAACAGACAGTTCATTTCTAAAAGATCCAAGATTTGGAACCGGCAATACAATACAGAGGATAAAGCAGGGTAATGATCATTGATCCTCATCTTTTATAGTAGCTTACAAAGCTGGTAACAAAACCAAAGAAATGAAATGAATGAAGGAACAGATAGAATGCTGGGTAGAAATTTTTTATGACGCGCTACCGGAATAAATACATTCATGTGCAGGCGCTCAATATAAATAAAATTAAAAGCAAGGGCTATAGTAGAAAATAACCAGCTCAGCAACAGAACAGGAAACAGATCACCTACCTGCATGTATGACCGGCTTGATTCAATTATAAAATAATTTTGCGGAGACAAAATAATTACGATCAGAATCACTACACTTGTAATACCAGAAATTATTCCATACCTGTAAAAATCCATATCTTTTTTTATGCAGCTAAGGCCGCGTGGTATATAACGTATTGTATTAATTTCTATTGTTAACGAAAAAGGAGATAATAGCAACAGATATTGTGTAACAATTAATGAATGCCTGACAAGGGTGAGCCAAAAAAACTAAATTTGATAATAATCCTGATAGTTGAGTAGTATAAAAATATTAGCGGGCCAAACCTTATGGTATGGTATTCCAACCATTACCAGTCGATTCCTGGGTTACCTTATGAATATGGCGTTGCCTTTTTTTGTAGCAATGCCATCAAAAACTGCTGACCTTGTACAGGTTTATACTCTGATACCTTTTTTAAATATTCTATATGCCTATGGCCTGGAAACTGCCTATTTCAGGTTTTCACAAACACATGACAGGGAAAAACTATACAGTACATTATCCATTTCACTAATAGGCAGTACCATAATTTTTTCCATTTTCTTATTGCTTTTCCGGGATTCTATTGCCGGTGCCGCAGACCTCGGTGGCCATCCTGAATACCTGCTCTGGATGATAATTATTTTAGGGATAGATAATTTCAATACTCTTCCGTTTGCAAAACTCCGCCAGGAAAACCGGCCCAGGCGGTATGCCTTTGCGCGTATATCCGGCATCGTTATAAACCTTCTTGTAGTCATTTTTTTTCTGGGTATCTTGCCCGGCATTGTAAAAAACAACCCGGATACCTTTCTCAGGTCAATGTATAATCCGGAAACCGGCCTTGGCTATTACCTGATCGGAAACATCTGCGGCAGTCTTGCTACCTTAATGATCTTATCCAAAGAAATAATACAAATAAAATTCAGGTTTGATACAGGCTTATGGAAAGAAGTAATGCGTTACAGTGCTCCGCTTATTATAGTAGGCCTGGGAGGAATGGTAAATGATGTATTAAGCAGGCTAATATACAGGCATGTGGTGGATCTTCCATCGGAACAGGCAGATCATGAACTGGGTATATTCGCAAATATTTTCCGGATCGCATTGCTGATTACAATTATGATCCAGGCCTTCAGAATGGCAGCAGAACCTTTCTTTTTCAATCAAAGTAAAAATGAAAATGCAGTCCGTATTTATGCAAGGGTAATGAAGTTTTTTGTGATCGCCTGTTGCTTCATGTTTCTTTTTATTGCCTTGTTCCTGGATGCATTCAAATGGTTGTTTATCACTTTCGCTAATCCGCAATGGTCGGAGGGATTAGATGTTGTACCCTTGCTGGCATTGGGAAATATTTTTTTAGGCATTTATTATAACCTTAGCGTTTGGTATAAATTAACCAATAAAAATAAATATGGTGCATTAATAACTATTGCCGGAGCTATCATTACTATTGTTTTAAATATCCTGCTCATCCCTTTGTTGCATTATACAGGTGCTGCAATAGCAACCTTTACCTGTTATCTTTTTATGATGATCGCCAGTTTTAAACTGGGACAAAAATATTACCCGGTTCCATATGCCGTTAAAAAGCTGGTTGCTTATATTTCACTTGTTGTAATTATTTATGCCATTCACCTGGGTATAGTTAATCTCAGCAACGGATCCCTTGCTTTTTCCCTGATCACAGGCTTGGCATTCTTTATTTTCTTTACCTGGTTTGTAACCCGTATCGAGGCTAAAGAACTTGCTAAACTTCCTTTTATCGGCAGGTATATAACTGGTAAATAAACAGTGCATGCGTAAGATCTTACAACGCTTATTAAAAAAACCTTTGACGTGGATGGCAAATTATTTATCAGCCTCTCCAAAAAAAGAACAGGTTTTTAATTCACTAAGTTCCCTTTACCGCAGCAGCAAAATGAATAAAGCCGGTAATGTAATGGTGATCGATTCAGATCTCCAAAAGGATAAATTTATTATTTTCAGTGACCAGCATAAAGGAAACAGGTCGTGGGCTGATGATTTCGGGATCTGTGAAAAAAATTATGTGGCAGCGCTTAATCATTACAATAATAATAAATTCACTTTTATAAATCTTGGCGACAGCGAAGAATTATGGAAATTCAAAATACAGGACATTATCTCTGAAAACAAAAAGCCATTTGAGGCAGAAGCTGCATTTCAGCCTGGCAGGTATTATAAAACGTTTGGTAATCATGACCTGCTTTGGAAAAACAAACTTGATGTTGAATTGAACCTTGGTAAAATTTTCCAAATGCCATTGCCCGTTTATGAAGGAATTGTAGTAAGAGACAATAATCTTAAAGTTGATATTTTTTTAACTCATGGCCACCAGGGGGATATGCTTAGTGACAACAACTGGTTAAGTACCTGGATAGTTGCACATATGTGGATGCCATTACAACGCTATCTAAGGATCAATGTAAATTCTCCCAGCTCAGATTTTACTTTAAGAAATAAACACAACCGAATGATGTATGAATGGAGCAGTATAAGAAAACATCTCATATTGATAACCGGCCATACCCATCAACCAATTTTTGCCTCAGGTAAATATTTCAAACATCCTTCCAACAATATACCTACCGGTTCTGTGACGAATCAACTCATCCCAACTTATTTTAATACGGGGTGCTGTTGTTATAATGATGGTGATATCACTGGCATTGAGATAAACGATGGAAAGATCCGCCTGGTAAAATGGTTCAACGAAGAAATAGAGTCAGAAAAAATGATCCTGGAAGAGATCGCACTTACCACACTTATAAATGACCTCGCTCATGCACAGGGCTGAGAGGTGTGTGCAAAGCAGTCTCTATAAATATCTTTGCATAAGATTGTATAAAATTTTTTTCTCCGGCATAAGTAATTCACCCTGGGTGTTAGATTGTAAGAAGTGCCTGCGGAAAGCTTCGATAGCCTGATTTAGCCTGGATACATCATAACCAATTATTCTTAGTGCATATGCTGCATTAAATTCTGAAGGAACAATTATGTTCGTTGTATCAGTGTACCATAAGCCATAACCACTGTCTGCCAGTTGTCTCCATGGAAAAGTTACATTAGGGTCTACTTTCCTACCGGGTGCAATATCACCATGACCAATAAAATTTGCAGAAGGGATCACATGTGCTTTTTTTAAATTCCCTAATAAACCCAGCAGTGTATTGATCTGGGCAAGAGAAAATGTATCCTTACCATTGTTATCAATTTCAATACCAATGGAAGCAGAGTTTATATCTGTAAGGTTACCCCATTTAGAAGAACCAGCATGCCAGGCCCTCAGGTAATCATTGAGCATATGATGGAGTGTTCCATCTTTACAAATTATATAATGTGAACTTACCTGGGTTCTTTGTAGTGTAAAAGTTTTGAGGGTTTCTTCGCAACTATTTTGAGCAGTGTGATGCAGGATCACAAAATTAGGTTTGCGCATTCCAAAATTAGTAGTGCCCGCCCAATCCCGGGGATATTTTACTGAGTCGGCCTTAACAGAATCAATTGGCTGAGCCTGTATGATCTTTGAAAACTTCTTTACATTCTCTTTATAAATTTTATTAGTAGCAGCATAAGGTTTGGGTGAACAGGCATTTAACAGGAGGGATGCCAGAAGTATTGTGATAATACGATTGAAAATATTCATATAAAAATGTATAGAATTAAATACAATGTTAAGCATTGTTCCTTTTTTAGAACGGGGATGTTGCCGGATCATTTACAATCCATTTTTTTAAAAGGATGTTGATCTTCGTACTGCAGTGCGTGAGGAAATTTGAAATTAACAGTATCTCCTGTCATTTCTATATCACCATAACCTTCGGTAATACCGGTTTCAGAGACCTTGAATATCACCTGCCGCACAGATGACTTCCCTTCAGATAGGAAATTATACCAGCCTGTAATTTTTCCATTCTCATACTTGCCGGATATATTGCCTGTGTTGCTGTCTTTCTCAAATCTTTTATATAAAAGAGTACCTGTTACTGCGTTGCCGTCAACAGATATATTCATAAGAGCAGTATCTTTTTCAATATTCATTTGGTAACAACCCGTGGACAAAGTTGTAACAGTTGTGGCATTTAAGTCTTTTACAACTGGAGTGTCGGTTTCACCTGTTTCTTTTGCCGAATTACAGGAGACTAATAGGAGTATCGCATACAAGAAGATCATTTTCATAATAAGCTTTTTAATTTATGATAATTAAGATCAAAAATAACGATTACATCCCAACAGATCTTAACGGCATAGCCTTTGTGTTTATAAACATAAATGTAATAATATGAGTATCCCAAAAAAATCAGATTTAACTGAATCAGGAAACGATATTAGTCCTGTTGAAAGAGACCTGTTAGATGATAGTATGGATAACAGCCTTACTGAAGATAATATCAACCTGAAAAGATCTGCTTTGGATAATACAGATAATGACGGAGAACTTCTTAATGAAGGAAGTATGGCAGATGACATCTCCGGCGAAGACCTTGATGTTCCCGGATCAGAAGATGATGATGAAAATGAAATGTTAGGTGAAGAAGATGAAGAAAATAATTCTTACAGCCAGGCTGATACAGAATAAAAAAAAATTTGAATTTTAAATTAGGATGGTATTAGTCCCTCTCCTTTGGAGAGGGGTTGGGGTGAGGTAGAAATTTTGAATTTTGAATTAGGATGATAATTAGTCGCTCTCCTTTGAAGAGGGATTGGGGTGAGGTAATTAAGGATTAATAAAAGGGGTTGTAAAGGCACTAGTGGTCAGGTGTTCACCCTCAGCAATTTCTTCAATAAACTTTTGGTTGAAAGCGGGAAGGTCTTTTGGGCTCCTGCTTGTAATTAAACCATTGTCTGCAACTACTTCTTTATCTGACCAGATCGCTCCTGCATTTTCCAGATCAGTTCTAATAGATGCATAGGATGTCATTTCCCTGCCACTTAACATACCGGTTTCAATCAGTAGCTGCGGGCCATGGCAGATAGCGGCAACGGGTTTGCCGGATTCCATGAACTGCTGGGCAAAATCAACATAGGCAAATTCACCACGCATCTTATCGGGATTGATAACACCACCAGGAATAAGCAAAGCATCGTAATCGCCTATCACTGCATCTTTCAGATTCACATCCACGGGTAATTCTATCGACCAATGATCATGATCCCATCCTTTTACCTTCTCCTGCATTGATATAATATGAACTGTGGCACCGGCATCTTCTAATGCTTTTTTGGGATGAGTAAGTTCTGATTCTTCAAATCCGTTTTCAGTAAGAATAGCAACTTTTTTATTTTTAATGTAAATCATACTCCATGTTTTTATAAATATTTCAAATTTCATTCCATGTTTAATCGTAAAAACAATTTGTAAAATACATTTACTTTTACTTGTTGATTAATTTCCACATTTTATATCTTTAATAAAACTCACTGCCAATATGAATTCTGAAAATTTTTTTAAGGATATCTTTAGGAATGCCCGGGAAAATTCGCTGATAATTATGGATTCACGTGGTTACATAATAAAGGCAAGCCGTTCTTTTACCACATCCTTTGGATACTCTGCCGGAGATATAGCCGGGAAACATTTCAGAATGCTTTTTACTACAGCAGATAGAAAGATCAAAAAACCGGAGAATGAGATCAAGGTAGCTATTGCTGAGGGATCAAAAAGTGACAACAATTACCTGGTACATAAAGACGGCTCCCTTATCTGGGTTATGGGAGAATCAGTATCCGTTAAACATGCAACTGAAAAATATCTCGTAAAAATAATACATAATATACATGCTCAAAAACAACTGGAACGCTTTCTTATGGAGAGCAATGAATTTGTTGATACTATTTTTGATTCTATAAAGGATACCTCTTTGATAATACTTGACTCTGCTTTGAAGGTGGTAAAATCAAATAAGGCGTTCAATAAAATGTTCAGTTTGCGTTCGTCACCGGTTGAAGGCAGTCGCCTGACACAAATTGAAAATGATTTCTGGAAAGATACTTCGGTGAGGAAAAAACTTCTTGATTCTTTCATAAACCGGCAGTCAATTAAGAATGAGAGATTCACTTATAAACCAAAAAAAGGAAGTGAAAAACATATCAACATAGATTCGAAACTGATGGATGGAGATGCTAATGAAAAAAAAATACTGCTGGTTATAAAATTTGCAGAGATATAGATACTGATTAACGCCCTGGTTTTTTAATTACGGATAGTAGTACCTGCTACCGTTATTCCGTTATTGATCCCTGTATCACAATGGCTTATTATTTGTTTTCCTACAATTTCATAAATAGCCTAAAATGCCTGAAGGTCCTTCAATAGTTATACTCAGGGATTCTATCATTCAATTTAAAGGAAAGAAAATAATTTCTGCTTCAGGCAATGCTACATTTGATAAATCAATTCTTGTCAATAAAAAAATAATTGATTTTAAAAGCTGGGGCAAACAGTTTTTTATAGTTGTAAAGAATGCGAATGTCAGGATACATTTTTTGTTATTTGGCTCCTATAGCATAAATGAAAAAACCAAACCAGAAAAGCAAGTACGCCTCGAATTACATTTCGCTTCAGGAAGCATTTATTTTTATAGTTGTGCGATAAGGTTGATAGAAGGTGACCTGGATGACAGTTATGACTGGAGTTCGGATGTGATGAATGAAGGCTGGGATCCCAAAGCTGCGAGAAAAAAATTAAAGAATATACCTTCTGAAATAGTATGCGATGTTTTACTTAACCAGGAAATATTTTCCGGCGTAGGTAATATTATAAAGAATGAAGTTTTGTACAGGATAAAACTTCATCCTGAAACTCACATCGGTGATCTGTCACCAAAAAAACTATCTGAGCTTATCAAAGAGGCGAGAAAATATAGCTTTGATTTCCTGGAATGGAAAAAAGCTTTCGTATTAAAAAAAAACTGGCTTGCACACACTAAAAGAACCTGTAAAAGGTGTGAAATCCCCCTGGTGAAGAAGTATCCCGGTAAAACAAAACGCAGAACTTTTTTTTGCAAGAAATGCCAGGTAAGATATTGAACTACTCAATGTATTAATAAAAATGCCTCCCCTGCTATGAGGGGAGGCATCCAATTCAATAGAAAATTAAATATTCGTTGTTCTTTTGTTCGTAACCATTCTGTAAATAGCCAGCACTATAATCGCACCACCTATTGCACATAGAAAACTTTTGAATGTCCATCCCATTGCATCATCCCAGTTAAGCAAGTAACGACCTATTGCTCCGCCAATAAAAGCTCCTATTATTCCGATAATGATTGTAACGATCCATCCACCCGGATCATCACCGCGGTGTAATAATTTTGCGATAGCTCCGGCAATAAGTCCAAAAACGATCCAAGATAAAAAGCCCATAGTAGTAGAGTTTAAGTGTTAAAAAAAGATTTCAAATAATATATCATAAAGGGTGCCATATCTGTTTATTTTACTATGAAGTTCTCTTCATGGAAACTAAATCTTCAGTTTCAAACGATAAAATAGTATTACCTATGTAAACAACCTGATAATTTCAGAATCCTCCTGTCAAATTAAATAAAAAAAGAGAAGTTGATCAATTTTCTTATTCACGTTTCTAAATTAGTTTATAAATACCTGATTATTTAATTTTGGTACAATTTTTAATTGATTATATTGAACTTATAAATTTTTTACTATGACTCCTTTAATTACTGTACTCATCACCTTAGTGGTAGTTGGTCTTATTCTTTGGTTGATTAACCGTTTTATTCCGATGGCATCATCAATAAAATCTATTTTGAATATTGTAGTTGTGATCGCAGTGATCATCTGGTTACTTAAAGTATTTGGAATCTGGGGCGGAAATGTGTCTGTTTAAAAATTTTTCTGAAATACCGGGCATCAATAACCCGGTATTTCCTTTTGAAAGTAATTAGCGAACATTTTCATGAAATCAGGCCCTGAATTCTTAACCCTTATCCTGATTTATAACTATATTTCTCTCAAAAAACTGGCTTTATTCCTGTCTATTCAAATTATTTTTTTTGAATTTAAGCAGGATAATTATTAATAATCACTGGTTTATATTTCTACTTAGTATTTTTCCTATCGTTATTAAGGCATTCTGGATTCATTTTTGTAATTAGGTGGCGAACCTCGAAAAATCACACCTATGCTAGTTTATATTCTGCTATTAACTTTGCTGCCATTTTTAGTATTGATCTTAGGATTTGTAGGAATTAAACTTCCTTTCATTTCCCAACATCCTGAAATGCATTTCTATACTTTTATTAAGGAGCAGATCTTTAATTTTTTTCATATCCATACTGAAGACACTAAACATCACAATACCGGTTCACTGGAAAAAATAACAAACACCTGATCGAAGAATTATTTTCCTCTTATGAATTACCAAAATTTGCGCGCTTTCCGGTGCTAACAAAGTTTACAGTTTATAAAACGGTAAGTTTTTTATTATTCCGCTTCTTTCTGAAGTGAGTATTTCCAGTTTTTTCTTTGGCATGATTTATAGATTTAATTTATAAATCAACAAACCCAATGGCAGGTGTAAAAAAAAGCAAAAGTTTAAAGAGTGTTGCATTCCCGGCAGATATTAAGCCGATGCTTGCTACATTGATCGACAAACCTTTTGATGATGCAGGATGGGTTTATGAATTAAAATGGGATGGTTACCGGGCAATTGCTTATCTGCAGAATGGAAAAGTTGAGATCAGATCCAGGAATAATAAAAGCTTTAACGATAAGTTTTATCCCATTTTGCAAGCCTTACAGAAATGGAAGATCGATGCAGTTGTGGATGGAGAAATTGTTGTAGTAAACGACAAAGGGCTTCCTGATTTTGGTGATCTTCAAAACTGGCGAAGTGAGGCAGATGGCCACCTTACATTTTATATTTTTGATATCCTCTGGATGAAAGGTGATCTTATGAATCTTCCATTAACGGAAAGGCGTGCCATCCTGATTAAAATAATACCGGATGCCCACCCGGTAATTAAACTCAGTGCCACATTTGACGCCTCAGGCAGCAGTTTTTTTGCACTGGCCGAAAAGATGCACCTGGAAGGAATTATGGCTAAAAAAGCAGACAGCATCTATATCCCGGATAACCGTTCTAAATTCTGGTTAAAGATCAAAACTGAAAAAAGACAGGAAGCTATTATTTGCGGTTATACAATAAATGAAAATACTTCAAAACCATTTAGTGCCTTACTTTTAGGGTTATACGAAAATAAAAAACTAATCTCGCTTGGGCCGGTGGGTACAGGCTTCAGCGTACAACAGCAAAAAGATCTCATCAAAAAACTTAAGCCATTTGAAACTGCAGATTGCCCTTTTGCTACAATCCCCGATTTCAATAAACCTTCCCGGTTCCGGCCCAATCCACCAAAAGCGGAAGTTGTTTGGGTTAAGCCAAAATTGGTTTGCGAAATAAGTTACCGCGAACTTACAAAGGACAAAGCCCTGCGCCATCCTTCTTACAAAGGTTTAAGGGAAGATAAGCTGCCTGCAGACATAGGTTGGGAAAAACCTGTTGTTATTGATACAAAGAATACAACCCTGGCAGACAAAAATATGATCAAGGCTCCTGTAACTAAGGATCGGAAAACTTTTTTAAACCCTACAGATGAATCACAGGTTAGAAAGATCGGGGGGCATGATTTAAAATTTCAGAATCTTTCTAAAGTATACTGGCCAAAAGAAAATATTACCAAACGCGACATGCTGAATTATTATTACCAGGTTGCACCATTCATATTGCCGTATTTAAAAGACAGGCCACAGACGCTGAACAGGTATCCCAATGGAATAACAGGAGATGCTTTCTATCAGAAAGATGTAAAGGGCAAAGTACCGGAATGGCTGGATACTTTTCCTTATTACAGTGAAGCAGATGAAAGAGAGAAAGAATTTATTATCTGTAACAATGAGGCAAGCCTCTTATACATTGCGTCACTGGGATGTATTGAGATCAATCCGTGGAGCAGCAGGAAAAAAACTCCCGATAATCCCGATTGGTGCATCATTGATCTTGATCCGGATAAAAATACTTTTAACCAGGTGATTGAAGCTGCCAACCTAACACATGATATATTGAATTCAATTGATGCAGTTTCCTTCTGCAAAACTTCAGGGTCTACCGGACTGCATATTTATATTCCGCTGGGTGGAAAATATACCTATGAAGAATCAAAAGAATTCGGAAGAAAAATAGCAACCATTTTGCATGGCCAGATCCCGGGTTATACCAGTATTGAAAGGCAGACAAAAAACAGAAATGGTAAAATGTATATAGACTTTTTACAGAACAGGCCACAGGCTACAGTGGCTTCTGTGTATTCTTTAAGGCCAAAGCCCGGTGCACCTGTTTCCATGCCATTGCATTGGGAAGAAGTGAAAAAGGGATTAAAAATAACAGATTTCACCATTTTCAATTCTATAGAACGGATCAAAGAACAGGGAGATATTTTTAAAGGGGTGTTAGGTAAAGGGATAAATTTAAAACAGGTGCTTAAAAAGGTGGAAAGTTTATTTTAGTTGTCCCACACCTATAGATGTAGGACACCTAGCTTTTTGGCCAGTTTTCTATCACATAAGGGTATACTACTTTCTGAATTATATTCATTAAAAGAAGAAAAAATCCAATCTTCTGGTTGCATAACTATTCCAGCTTTTACGGGATTCTCATGAATATATTTAAAACAATCGCTACCATAATCACAGGCAGATTCTTTGAGATTTCCCGCAATCAAATTATCAGGAATAATGGCTTTGGCTTTTGTTTTTTGCTGAAAAAGATTCCCAGTTCTTACTTCCTGTTTATTTATTGCTTTTGCATAAGAGCTTAACAATAACCTTATTCCTTCACTTATCACATTTTTTGTAATAATAGAATTGGATGAAACTGATCTTTCACTTTTTTCTTCAGCATAAATTAAAAGATGAAAATGAGTAGGCATTAAACAATAGGCAAGAATTGTACAATGAGGATGAATGTACTTTTTAATTTTATCCAGGAAAAAAAAATAATTTCTTTCGGAATAAAATATTAATTGTTTATTATTTCCGCGATTGTAGACATGATAAATATTTCCAGAATGAAAATGCATAATTGCGGGGATTTATACCCATCCGCTAATGTAGATTGATGTAATACAATTATCCATTTTTAAACGTTTATTTGTAGGATAAGTGTCCCACACCTATAGGTGTGGGACACTTATCCTACACTTTTGATACACTTTTGATATAAACTTTCAATATAATTCCTGTTTTCCACCCTACATATTCCTCCTGTATTGCCCGCCCACACTATACAAAGCGTTGGTGATCTGCCCCAAAGAACAATACTTTACAGTCTCCATCAGTTCCTCAAATAAATTACCGTTATTTACAGCAACCATCTGCAAACGTTTAAGCATAGACGCAGATTGCTGTTCATGCCTTTTTTTAAATGCCTCCAAAGTTGTGATCTGTAATTCTTTCTCTTCTGTGGTAGAACGTATCACTTCTGTGGGTAAAATGGTAGGTGATCCTTTCTTGCTTAAAAATGTATTTACTCCTATGATCGGGTATTCACCTGTATGTTTCAACGTCTCATAATAAAGACTTTCTTCCTGTATCTTATTGCGCTGGTACATTCTTTCCATAGCACCCAGCACTCCTCCCCTTTCTGTTATCCGGTGAAACTCAGCCATCACAGCCTGTTCCACCAGATCTGTCATTTCCTCTATAAGGAAGGATCCCTGGTTAGGGTTTTCATTTTTTGCCGTACCCAGTTCCCGGTTAATAATCAACTGGATCGCCATTGCCCTGCGTACACTCTCTTCTGTAGGCGTAGTTATAGCCTCATCATACGCATTTGTATGCAATGAATTACAATTATCATAGATCGCATACAACGCCTGCAGGGTAGTTCGGATATCATTAAAGTCAATTTCCTGTGCATGCAAACTCCTGCCACTAGTTTGTATATGGTATTTCAATTTCTGGCTACGACCGTTTGCTTTATATTTATTTTTCATGGCTTTGGCCCAGATACGACGTGCCACACGGCCGATTACACTGTATTCCGGATCCATTCCATTGCTGAAGAAAAAAGAAAGATTAGGGGCAAAGTCATCAATGCTCATTCCACGGCTCAGGTAATACTCTACATATGTGAAACCATTTGATAAGGTAAAGGCAAGCTGGCTGATAGGATTGGCGCCTGCTTCCGCAATGTGATACCCGCTGATACTGACACTGTAAAAGTTCTGAACTTTATTTACAATAAAATATTCCTGCACATCGCCCATTAATTTTAAAGCAAACTCTGTGGAAAATATACAGGTATTTTGAGCCTGGTCTTCTTTTAATATATCTGCCTGAACAGTTCCTCTTACAGTTGATAAGGCATTTGCTTTTATTTTTTCATACACGTCCGCCGGCAAAACATCCTTGCCACTTAATCCTAAAAGCCTTAATCCAAGTCCGTTGTTACCTGTTGGCAACATGCCTTTAAAATTTCCCTGTTGCGGTGAGATAGGCTCACCGTCTGTTCCTGTATATTTTGGCAGGTCGGTTATCTTATATTTTGCTTCTATCAGTTTATTTACCTCTTCGCTTAATTTATTTTCAATAATGTATTTCTCACATTGCTGATCAATGGCGGCATTAATAAAAAAAGCCAGCAGCATAGGAGCTGGACCATTGATCGTCATACTCACAGATGTTTTCGGATCACAGAGATCAAAACCACTGTATAGTTTTTTTGCATCGTCAACAGTTGCAATACTTACACCGCTGTTACCTACCTTTCCATAAATGTCGGGCCGGTGATCCGGATCTTCCCCATATAATGTAACACTGTCAAATGCAGTACTGAGGCGCTTTGCAGGCTGACCTAAACTTACATAATGAAAACGCCTGTTTGTTCTTTCCGGTCCGCCTTCTCCGGCAAACATCCGTGTAGGATCCTCGCCTTCTCTTTTTAATGGAAACACACCTGCTGTATATGGGAACTCTCCCGGCACATTTTCCTGCAACTGCCATTTTAATATATCCCCCCAATCGCTGTAACGCGGTAATATTACTTTTGAGAGAGTGGTACCGGATAAGCTTTTATAGGTTAAGGGCTGTTTTATTATTTTATCCCTTACCTGGAATTCGTAAAATTCTTTTTTATAACGTTCCTGCATAGACGCCCAGTTGTCAATAAGTTTTTTTGCTGCAGGATCCAGCGAGTTTTCGAGTTCAGTGATCTTATCCTTAAATATTCCATCCTGTTTATCCAGGATAGATGCGGCTCCTCTTAACTGGTATAAAGCGGTAGCTATCTTACTCTGATCATTGGCCCAATCATCATAGGCAGCAATAGTTTCAGCGATCTCTGATAAATAACGCACGCGTTTTGGCGGAATGATCATCGACTGGCTGGCAGTTTCTTCTTTATGAGTATGGTGCTCAATATCTCCATGAAAAGTAACGCCTGTTTTTTCCTTTACCTTTTCCATTAATCTTTCAAACAGTTCATTAACCCCTGCATCATTAAATTGTGCGGCTATAGTACCAACCACCGGCAATTCCTCATCTTTTGCATTCCATAAAGTATGGTTGCGTTTATATTGTTTGCGCACATCATGCAAAGCATCCAATGCCCCGGCCTTATCAAATTTATTAAGGCAGATCACATCTGCATAATCGAGCATATTTATTTTTTCCAGTTGAGAGGGCGCCCCGTATTCGGGTGTCATCACATACATGCTGATATCGCAGTAATCTAATATCGAAGCATCGCTTTGCCCTACTCCTGCACTTTCCAGTATTATAAAATCATAGCCCGCTGCTTTACAAATGTCAATGGCTTCCTGAACATATTTACTTAATGCTTTATCACTTTCCCTTGTGGCAAGACTGCGCATATAGGCACGGGAAGAAGAAATAGAATTCATTCTTATCCTGTCTCCAAGTAAAGCTCCACCGGTTTTTTTCTTGCTGGGGTCAACAGATATAACTGCGATCGTTTTATCATTATAATTATTTAAAAAACGGCGTACAATCTCATCCGTTACACTGCTTTTTCCTGCGCCACCGGTTCCTGTAATCCCAAGTACCGCACCTTTCCAATCTCCTGTGTTTATTTGAGATCCGTTAATATTTTGAGCCAATCCCATTTCAGCCAGGGTTATCGCACGTGCTATTTTTCTCACATCTTTTGCTTCTCCCAGTGGCAATTTGCCATTCCAGCTTTTTGCCGATTGAAAAAAAGGGGAATCCATATCTATTTCACTACCATTTAAATTATCGGGTTGCTGCGATCCGGAATCTTTATTAAAAAAACCTCCGCATTGAATGATCACATCTTCTATCATTCCTTCCAGTCCCATATGCCTGCCATCATCCGGACTGTAAATACGTGTGATACCATAATTGTGTAATTCCTCGATCTCAGCCGGCAGAATAGTTCCGCCTCCTCCTCCAAATATTTTTATATGCCCGCAATTGTTTTCTGTAAGCAGGTCTTTCATATATTTAAAAAATTCTACGTGCCCTCCCTGGTAACTGGTGATAGCAATACCATGTACGTCTTCTTCTATTGCGCATTCAACAATATCTGCCACACTTCTGTTATGTCCCAGATGTATTATCTCAGCACCTTTGCTTTGCAGTATCCTCCGCATGATATTGATAGCTGCATCATGCCCGTCGAACAAGGCAGCAGCGGTAACGATCCTTACCTTTTGAACAGTAACACTCATTATAGTATTTTAAAATTATTTTTACCCGGCATAACAACTCATTCAACTTTAGTGGCGTCGCACACTTGTACAGTAACAAAATAGCAGCTGCCTGCTTTCAAAATTATAGCATTTTAAAAGTGAGGGCAGCAAAATCTTCAATACTCAAAGCTTCAGCCCGTTTTAAAAAAATTTCCTTTTGTAATTCTTCCGCACTAAAAAGGCTTTTGACAGCGTTGCGCATTGTTTTTCTTCTTTGATTAAAAGCTGTTTTAACCAAAACCCAATAAGCCCTTTCTGATTTCACGATCAAAGTTGTTTTTTTTCTCTTTAGCCTTATTACCCCACTCTGTACTTTTGGAGGAGGATTGAAACTCTCTGGTGGTACATCAAACAAATATTCAATCTCATAGTAAGGTTGTATCAGTGCACTTAAAACTCCATACACTTTACTTCCGGGAGGTGCAGCGGCCCTTAACCCTACTTCTTTCTGAAACATGCCTATCACCACCCGTACCTCTTCTTTCCATTCCAGTATCTTAAAAAGTATCTGCGTGGAAATATTATAAGGGAAATTCCCAATAACAGTAAAGGGTTCTTCAAAAGGTTTATCGATCTGTAAAAAACTTTTATGAATGATCTTGGCATGAAGGGCATCAAATTTTTTCTGCAGGTATTCTATTTTTTCTTCATCCAGTTCAACCGCCTGAAAATTTATACCAGGGATCTTTATCAGTTCTTTTGTTAAAGCACCCGCTCCCGGACCTACTTCCAGGAGGTTTGTAAATGAATCTTCTTTCAACGCGCTGATTATCTTCTGTATTATCAATTCATCTTTTAAAAAATGCTGGCCCAAAGATTTCTTCAATGTATACATGGCTGCAAATCTAATTAAAAAAGCCCCTTCTTTGCGGGAAAGGGCTTCTTATAAGATCATCAGAATTTATTTTTTATGCTGTATAATTACTTTTATCGTTGCTGATCCACCGGACTGAACAAAATGTAAACTATAAACTCCCATTGGAAACTGTGTGAGATTAGTGATTACCACTTCATTTAATCCTTTGCGGGCATTGTGCTTTTTTGTAAGCACTTCCCGCCCGATCTTATCAAACATCCGTAGCGTGGCCTCTCCCTCTTTATCTGCGGTAAACTGTACGGTGAATTTTTCAGAAGCCGGGTTAGGAAAAACAACTACCGGTACCACTTCAACAGACTTTCTGATCACTACTACATTACTGTATTTGACCTGGCCGTTCACAGCGATCACTTTTAATTTATAATAGATATACTCACTTTTTACGAGGGAGATATCATCATTAACCGCAAAATGCTCTAACACATTCAAATTCACATTATCTGTTAGAGTAGATATTTTTTCAAAGTTTACATTGTCTGTACTTCTTTCTATTTCAAACCTGTCGATAGTAAATGGAGTGATGATACCCCAGTCCAGGGTTGCCAGGTTATTCTGTGCATTTCCCCTGAAGTTTACCAGTTGTACATTCAATACATAGCCAACATACCGCCAGTCCCTGTCTGTTGCAACCGCAAGGGTTTTTTGCACCACCGTCCTTGATCCAGGAGCTGCATCACCTGTAAGTGTTCCGCCATTTCCCATCCGGTAAGAAGTACCTTTAATATTTGTAACAGAGTTCAGTGAATCAAAACGATTGTCAAGTCCATCGCCATCTGTATCTAAAAGAGTTAATGTTGTATTATCATCGGTGGAAGTACCGTTCAGATTAAAATCATTTCCTTCTTTTATATCCGGCTGGCCATCAGCATCAGTATCCAGGTCCCTGTAATCCGGAATGCCATCTATGTCTTTATCTGAAAGGAAAACGCCCCTTCCTCCAAATCCTACAATATTATCATATGAATTATCGAGGCCGTCATTGTCATTGTCAAGGTAAACAGGCAACAGGTAAGAAGCGGTTGTTTGCCCTTCCACATTATCAGGTATACCATCATCATCCGCGTCAATATCTATGTAATTGGGGTTTCCGCGTGTATCCGTATTAGTTAGTGTTAAGGTTGCCAGTGCGTTTACAGCTGCGTTCCAGCCATCTGTTCCAATAGCTCCATCAATAAACCCGTTATAATCCGTATCAGCAAAACCTGCTTCAATAACATCAATAATACCATCCATATCACTGTCTACATCATAAACATTTGGCATTTTATCACTGTCAAAATTCTTATTGGGATAACTGTCTGCTCTTCCATCACTCGTAATATCAGTTCCTGTTTTTAAAAGAGCGTTAACAGTTAGCCTGTTGTCAGCGATACCATCAAGGTTTGCATCAACAAATCCATCTATAATACCATCATTGTTGGTATCGGGGCCTGTAACTTCAATAACATCAGGCACTCCATCATTGTCACTGTCACGGTCCAGGGTATTCGAATAAGTATCATTGTCATAGTCCACAACGCCCAGGCCTATTCCGGATATTCGGGCTCCTGTGTTGTTTACATCCACATTTTGTGAAAGACCGTCATTATCTGTATCAGTGTAGTTATCAATTTTAGCATCACCGTCAGCATCAACACCTGCAGCTTCCACCACATCAGGTACACCATCGTTATCACTATCCAGGTCAAGCATATTTATGATGCCATCGCGGTCCATATCAAACCTGTCGTCCACCCCATCTGAATTAGAGTCTATCCTCCCCGGGAACGTTGCGTCGAGATTATTGGCTATCCCATCATTATCCGAATCTCCATCTGCCTGGAAATTATCATTTATATGATCATTGTTGATATCAATATATCCAGCATAATCCAGGTCAAATGCATTGGATATACCATCCCCATCCAGGTCGGTCAATGCAGCACCCATATAGCTTTCCACATAATCAGGAATTCCATCCCGATCTTTATCTATATTGCAGATAACCGTTACCGTTATTGCCTGGCAGGTAGTAGTATTACAATCGCCCTGCGCCATTACATAGTAGGTTGTTGTTACACTAGGGGTTACCGTTAGTGTTGAGCCCGTTCCTGCCAGCGTACTTCCACAGCTACCTGTAAACCATCTCCAGGTGGCATTTGTACCCAATGTTCCTCCTGTAACCCCAAGGTTTACACTAATGCCGCTGCATATATTATTTTTATTTCTTGTAGCAGAGGCTGCGGCTACTGAAGGTATTTTTCCGGTTAATTTTAATGTGTCTGATAAATACTGGCAGCCTGTTACACCAATATTACCCTGGGCTGCAACGATCAGGCGGTAAAATACACCGGTATCAGCTGCTAACACAGGATTTATAATAAAGGTTGCGCTGGTAGCACCTGCAATATTTGTATAAGGGCCGGTTATTACAGTGGCGCGTTGCCATTGATAATCTTTTGCACCAGGTATTACAGTTGCATCAGTAAGATTGCTGTTAAAAGTGGAACTTCCACCGATACAACCCATCATTCCGGAAGTTGTAATTCTTGGTAAGGGATCACAGATACCAAAAACAATATCGTCTATTGCAAAATCATTTCCACAACCTCCGGCACCGGCATTTATCAGTTCAAAGATTACATTAGTAAACCCTGCTGGCATAACCCATTTTATACCTAGTTGCTGCCAGGTTGTTGGTATAACATCACCGGTAGTGTATTGAGTGATTGCCAGGCCTGTAGAAAGGTCACGTATCCTGATCAGAATTTTTGGGTATACAAATCCTCCAAATGCATCACAGGTTGATTGATAAGTAGAATTACCAATAAATGCTGCCCAGAATGAAAGTGAATATTGTTGTCCCGAACAGGCAACCGGTAGCGTATCCCGGTAAATTATATTTGCGGGCGCATCTGCATTCAATAGCATCATTCTTCCATTTACACCACCTGTATGATCAGTAAGACTTATCCAGTTGGCTGGATCACCGAGTGATGCATTATTGGAAGTTGCAAATCGTCTAATCGGTAGAGGTGCAGTTGTTGTACCTGTAAATGTTGTACTTGCAGAAGGTACTGCCGGCAGTGTTGACTGCAAGCCTGTTCCCGTACCGAAATTCTGAGAATATAACGTTTGCTCTAATACAGAACAAGCAGGAGTGGTAGGTGTGATCGTAATTAAAAAAGGAGTAGGCTGGCCCTCACCGAGATCATCCGGCCTGTCATTCTGATTGAGATCCGGATTGCCGCCATTGGTAGAAGAATCCCGCAGGGCTGTACTATTAAAACCATTGGCTGTACCAATTGCAGAATTATTATAAACTATACCATTTTGAATATTTGACAACCGGCATGATATCCTTATGGTAAAATTATTATTTGCGGAAGGATAATTATTCAATGTTTGACCGGCATTTAAAAGATTTAAATTGGTTGTTCCATTGTATAAAGTATTTCGTGTAAATCCTGCCGGGTTACTGGAAAAAGAAGTTGTTACATTGGACACGTTTGAAGCTCCGTTAATGGAACCCAGGTTATCGGTTACTTGAACATTTGTGATAGGTACATTCCCATAATTCCTCACGTACACATCATATACAACATCATATTGATTAGGTGTGCCTGTAGGAGTAATGGAGAAAAGACTTTTTGCAACTCCTAATCCTGAGTTGATCTGTGACATATCTGTTGAGCGTACACCCAGGCCTGCGCCATACGTGTAATTAATTGCAGAAGTATCTCCCGTGATAGGGTCTATCTTCTTGTATAAACAACCCGGGGAATAAGAAGCGATCAGATCTCCATCAGCAAAAGCAAGTCCTACCAGGGAACTTGCCCCTGCCGGTTTTCTTACTGTATCAATATACGTTGCCTTGATATGGTGTGTTGGATTATTCCAGCTTCCATAATCAGGAGTATATAATTTATTATCAAAAACAAAATACATCTGGCCACTAGGCGTCATCGTTATATCACCACTTCCTACGTTGTATAGTGTATCTCCAATACCACCAGCCCCCGGTAAAAGATCCAGGGTATCAGCACCATTTATTGTACCTGCTACAAAATCAAGCTGCCTTAAATATGCTTTATACGGCGGTGCAGCTGAAAATTCCAGCTGCCAGGCAAATCCGTCGGGGTCAAATGTGATACCACCGATATCAAAATCAAATTGGTTAATTGTATTTAAACCCGGACCGGCAGTGGGGCAGGTTGTAGGGTTCCAGCGCCAGATATATGACCTGGGTACAGCGGGTGCATAGTCTGTCCAGATATAATACATGTTTGCATCCCGCGGATTAAAAGAAACACTTGCTGCAAAAATTGAAAAAGGCTTGGGTAATAAAAGTGGTTTACAACCTTTAGGCGAAGTATTATTGGTTAAAGTAGAATTAGAATAATTAAAGAAATAAACTGAATCAAGAGATCCTGATCCACAATTATTCCTGCCTATACTGAATGGTACATTGTATGTAGCGGGTTGTGCCCAAACATCCTGTACAATGGTGAATGCCATTAGGAATAAGAGTGCAGACAGTAATAGTTTTTTCATAAAATAGTTTTTTCTTTATGCGTATTCCCGGGAGCCCCAATGTTATTTCAAGAACATACTTATTAGTTTATAACAAATTTGAGCGTCTCACTTTTTTTGTCCTGAGAAAATATACTCAGTAAATAATTTCCTTTTGTAAGCCTGTCGGTCTCAAATTCAAGAATGCTTCCGGTTACTTGTTTATCCTCCTGGAAAACTTTTTTCCCCTGGGCATCATAAATTGTAAAACTGTAATTATGATTGGATACGTTACCCACAGTTCTAACTCTCAGTTTACCCTTTACCGGATTATTTACAATACTGAAATTATTTACAGCGTCGTTTACAATATTTATGATTTTAGAATACTTGTCATTATTCAGGGATTTGATTTTTACACGGTAATAATTATTTCCCGGTAGAGGAGAAGCATCATTAAAAACATATTGTAAACCTGCCTGTACACCTGACTGATCAGGCAGCATATTTCCAGCTTCTGAAAATGCTACACCGTTATTGCTTCTCTCTAATATGATCTCATTATTATTTACATTATCATCAAGAATAAGTGAAGCGAAATTTCCGTTTGACCTTTTTTCAACTTCAAAATTTATCACATTCAGATTAACAAGGGTTACCTGGTTGATCGTTCCTGCTGTAGAAAGTGTACGGGCACTGTCATCAAAAAAAACGTTCGTAGGTTTAAAAGATAAAGTGTATTCTAAAAAATTCATTGGTACCGGTGCGGAAAGTCCATTTCCTGCTTTTGAATAACTTCCTCCACCCCAATCATAAAAAACAATAGAGGTATCTTTTGTAAAACCAGGTATGGGTCCGTTGGTAACATGCACCACTACGGGACCATTGAAATAAGCCACATTAGACCCTGCAGTTCTGGATTGACTGGCCACGGCAAGCCTTAAATTATTCGTAACAGGATTGCTCCAATTTATTGATATAATAGGGTTGCCGATACCACCTACTGCAGTTGCTCCTGTACCTGATCCACCCACATAATCGCGGAAGAACTCAGAAATATCCTGGCCTAAAACACGGTTGAAATGATTTCTTAAAGAATCTGTTGTTGCAGATTTACCTGCCAGTGCAGTTTGATAATTATTTAAAGCCTGGTAAAATTTTGTATCTCCTGCCAGTGTACGAAGCATAGACACGACCATTGCTCCTCTTTCATAAACAGTACTTCCATAATTACTGCTCCATATCTGGCTGGAATTTGAAGCATAAGAATTAGGTATCCATGTACTTTGCGCATTCAGACCGAGCGCTGCAGTTTTAATTCCATCTCTTGTTGTATAAGGATTGATCGCGGTAGAGGGAACCAATTCTCCTGCAAGTGCTTCACTATAACGAGCAAATCCTTCTGCCAGCCACAGATCATTCCAGGAAGCAAAAGTTACATTATCTCCAAACCATTGATGCATCAGTTCATGCACCAATGTTTTTACATTGCTCAATGCACCTGTTGCCATTCCTGAAAAACCCTGGTGTTCCATTCCACCCGCGCCTAGCAGGCCATCATAAAAACCATGTTTATCATTTTTAAACGGATATTCTGATATTTTGTTAGTAAAAGCAGAAAGTACCAATGTTACTTTATCCATAGCCGACAAAATACTTGTGTAAGTTGCCGCACTTTTACCCCTGAATAAGTTGTAAACTACCTGTGTATTTGTACCATTTACATTTACATTTCTGTAATAGCGATTGAACCTGGCAACAGATACTGCTACCAGATAAGAGGCAATGGGATAAGTACTTTTGAAAAAGAAGGTGCGGTTGGTACCGGTTATTGCAGAATCAATGAGTTTGCCATTTGCAGCCACCCAAAATGTATCTTCTACTGTTGGTGTGCCCCAGGGTACATTCACCATTATTTCCATTGTATCGATCTTATCCTGCATGTCTGCCTTACAAGGCCACCAGTCACGGTCTTCATAAGATTCCGATAAAGTTGTTATATAATTTCCTGCCTGGCCAATGCCTGAAACATTCCCTTTCTGATAACCTTGTGCCGGACCAACAACTGCGGGCGGAACACCCGAATAGTTGATAACAACAGAATCGAGTGTACCCGTAACCGGTATGCTTGACGGAAGTGTTATGCTTAGAATGTTTGTTGTGGGAAAACTTTTCACACAAGTGATTCCATTATAAGTGACCAATAATGAACCGTTATTAAAAGATGATTGGTTAAGGTCAAAAGTTATTGTTGATACGTTTGGTACAATCGTTTTAAAATGTGTGATCACCTTGCCGGTAATTGTTTTAGTAGCGAGGTCGGGATTTATTGTCCATATTGCACGGTGATAAGTAACATTGATGTTTGCACCAGCACCGCTGTATCCTGAAAAAGAAGATTCATTTTGTGAAGTGTTTTTACCTGTATTATTTCCTTTTCTATGATAAAAAGGTTCATCATCAATTTTGTTTTGAGCCAGAGAGTTTAAGCATAACAGGGTAAGGCCTGTTATAGCAAGATAGAATTTGTTCATGTTTGGATACACCATTTGGTTTTAAAACAAGGGATATATAGACATATTTAAACGCTCATATTGTTGGAAAATTGTAGTACGGAAAAAAAATCAGTTATTTTTCTACAATGAGTAGTGTTTTTACTATAATATTTTAAAACTTAACCACTTCAGTTATTAATTGTATAGTAATTTTTCTATTCTGGTTTGTAGAGTACGTATTTATACAATAACAGTATACAATAGGCGTTCTGACTACTAGAATCCAAAATCCATGAAAAAATTTTATATAGCGCTGATCTTAGTAAGTCACTCATTTTTTGCTAGTGCACAGTTTACAGTTAGTGTTGCAGCCACCAATAATACAGTGTGCATGGGCAGAACATCTACTTTAACTGCCACCCCTGCTCCGATAGGATATACGGCCACCGCCATAACTACCAATCCGGCTATCACGCAAGGCATAGATGTGCTTGCACAAAGTGGGGCACTGGTATCAACACCATTAAGCACAGGCAACCTGGATGATGGAAGATGGGATAATATTATTCTGCCATTCACTTTTCGTTTTTACGGAAACATTTTTAATTCTGTGAACATCAGTACGAATGGATGGATTGGATTGGGCAGTACCAATACTACTACAACCGGTTTTAATGTGGCTATCCCTAACGCAGTAGCACCCAACAATGTTATTCATGCAATAACATCAGACTTAAATTTCGGGGGTGGCGCTTCTAATAATTCTATTCTGGAATATTTTCAGGATGGATTTCCTCCTAACAGAAGATTTATTATTAATTACGGAGATATTAAATTTATTTCCGGAACCAGCACGGCTAATGTGCAGGTTATATTGTATGAAACTTCCAATGTTATAGAGATCCATACCTCTGATTGTAATAATACTTCTCTATTCAAAACACAGGGTATAGAAAATAGCAACGGAACTGTTGCTACTGCTGCACCGGGTAGAAATAATCAAACGAACTGGAACATCACAACCGGTTCCTCTTCTTACCGTTTTACACCGGATAATATAGTTTATACATGGTCTCCGTCAGCAACCTTAAATACCAGTACAGGTGGTACTGTGATAGCAACACCCACTGTAACCACAACGTATTCTATAAATGCTCTTAACACAGTAAACAGCCTCCAGGCTAATAATACAATAACAGTAAATGTGGATCCGGCCTCTTATGTATTGGCTGCAACTGCAGGCGGCGCCACGATATGTCAGAATATAAGCGTAGCATCAGCAGGAACATATTACCGGGATGGCTCCTGCCAGCTAATTGCAAAGATTACCCCTGCCGGAACAAGCCCATTAACAAACAGCGTTAATACATGTATCCAGCTTGATACCGGGGCCAACAAAAAAAGTTCAGCTATATTGTTTGCTGCGAGAAAATATGATATAAATCCTATTCTTAATCCGGGTACAGCTACAGCTAATATCGTTTTATATTACCTGCAAAGTGAATTCAATAATTTTAATCTTAAGGCTACAGACAGCGGCCACAATAAATTACCTACCGGCCCCTCAGATGCATCCGGAAAAAATAATTTAAGAGTATACCAGTATCATGGCACCGGTACTAATCCACTTAATTATACAGGAGCGCTTGAGATTTTAAGCATGGCCACACCAGGATTTGCTGTAACATGGAATTCAACTTATGCCTGGTGGGAGGTAACGGTACCGGTTAATGGTTTTTCGGGATTTTATTTATCCGCTTCACAACTGGCACCTGTACCGATCAAACTTGAATATTTCAAAGGATCACAAACAGAAAATAAAAACAATCTCAACTGGAAAGTAACCTGTACTTCCACTGAAGCAGACTTCACTATTGAAAGAAGCGGAGATGGCATAAAATATAATGCTATAGGAAATATACATGCAGACCAGATGCGGTGCGGACAGCCATTCGATTTTACAGATGAAAATACTTTAAAAGGAAAAAATTTTTACCGGATCAATATGACAGATGCTGACGGAGCAAGCAGGTATAGTAATACAATATTGCTTAACCAGAAATCAATACTTTCTCAAACCATAAGCCTGCATCCCAATATTATTACTATGGGAAATGCGGTACTGAATGTAAATGCAACAGAATTAAAAGATATGCAGATCCGGATCACTGATAACACAGGAAAAAGAATTCAGGTTTCAACAGTGAAATTGCTGCCGGGTGTAAATTCATTTTCTATCAACACCTCTGCGCTGGCAAAAGGAACATACCAGTTAACTGCATCTTCCATGAATGCACAGGAGACGATTCAATTTATTGTACAATAGAGTAACCCCCCTTATAAATTAAAAGCAGTTCGAAAGGACTGCTTTTTTTATTTACCAGATCAAGGGATCATCATCCTTATTACCAGAACGTGTTGATTATCCAATACCGGCATCCGGTTATTTTTAATGTTGTATTTTTACTTTCACTAAATCTTTTACATGCAGAATAGTACAGATAAGCCATTGCTTGGATTTACCTGCGGTGATCTGAACGGGATCGGAATTGAATTAATAATAAAAACACTGGGTGATAACCGGATCCTGGATCTGTGTACCCCTGTTATTTTTGCAAACAATAAGCTCATCAATTTTTATCGTAAAAGCCTGCCGGATATCAATTTCAGTTTTTCTATTGTGAAAGATTCCTCTAAAATAAATTCAAAGCAGATCAATGTTTACAATTGCTGGGAAGAAGATATTGCCATCACTCCCGGAATACTCAATGAACAGGGAGGCAAATATGCAATAGTTAGCCTTTTGATAGCAACAGAAGCATTAAAGGCGGGTAAGCTGGATGGTTTGATAACAGCTCCTATCCATAAAAAGAACATCCAATCGGACGCATTTAATTATACAGGCCACACTCCTTTTCTTAAAGAATTTTTTGGTGCAAAAGATGTGGCTATGATGCTGGTAGCAGAGAATATGAGGATCGCATTGCTTACAGAACACGTTCCCGTAAAAGATGTAGCAGCTTTTGTAACAAGAGAGGCCATTCTAAATAAATTATCGGTGATCCACCAGTCGCTGAAAAGAGATTTTAATATCAATAAACCAAGGATAGCTGTTTTAGCCTTAAATCCACATGCAGGTGATGAAGGCCTTATTGGAAGTGAAGAAGAGGATATAATCAAACCTGCAATCAAAGAAGCCAAACAAAATAATATCTTTTGCTTTGGCCCATACCCGGCAGATGCATTTTTTGCACGGGGCCAGTATCAGAAATTTGATGCAGTACTGGCATTGTATCATGACCAGGGATTGATACCTTTTAAATCTTTGTCACTCGGAGAAGGCGTAAATTATACGGCTGGGCTCAATGTAGTTCGCACCTCACCTGACCATGGAGTTGCTTTTGATATTGCCGGAAAAGGGATCGCCGATGAATCGTCTTTCAGGGAGGCGGTGTACAGGTGTGTGGAAATTATAAATGCAAGGAAGGAGAATGCTGAACAATATAAAAATCCGCTAAAAAAGATTAGCGCTGCTGTAGTAGCCAATTCCGTTGATGAAAGGATTACAGAGGATTAATTATTTAAATTTTGAGTCTGGTATCCCTTTATTGATAATATAAGAGTTAAAAGTTATTTCGGCTTTTCCCTGTTTATTTTTTCCTGCATTTTTAGCTGCCGGTTTTGTGCCGTCATCAAAATCAAAGGTCATTCCTTTCGGTAATTTATAATCCCGGGTATTGAAAGAAAAAATGATCTTGTCAGGCAAACCATAACTTATATATTTTCCATAACTCAGTTCCAGCTGGTAGGTTCCATTTTCCCGCGTCGTAGTTTTAGAGCGATAGATAAGATTAGTAAGAGGGTCGATATGAATGGTGGATAATACCACTTCACTGTTATCATTTACTGGTAGAAGCTTTGCCACTCTCACTGTAACTTTCCCAATCTTTTCGGTGCCTGCATCAATAATGGTATACTCATTATCTGCAAAAACATTGTTCATATTTATACTTACTGCACCTTTAGGAATAAATGAAATCCCTTTTTCACTTTTCACTTTAAGCTTGTTGGGCTTTTTAAAATACACACTTATGTTGGCTACCGGAACTTTTAAAAAAGCAACATTGGTTTTCATTCGGCCCTCAGCCTGGTAATCATTTATTTTATCCAGTTTTTCCTTTACGGTATTTACAAGAACATTTACATCCTGACCGTACATTGTTGTAGAGAAAAATAAAAAGATCAGTGGTAATTTTTTCATAATAATATTGTTACGATAAAATATCTTTTCTATTAAAAATGAAAACAGACATACTAACCAGTATAATGATATGCGCAATTAATATAAAAAGGCTGTTTCGAATCGCCGGCCAGTTTTCCAAACTTCCTTTGATAGTCTCCCCATCTGCAGTAGTAGCAATATAAAAGAATCCTTTCCAGCCTACAAGGTAGGATGTAAACAACCAGGGTTTTACATTCTCATCAATTACCGGCACATTTATATTGGATATTATGGTACACACAATTACAATGCATACCGTTGCTATGATGGGGCCGATAGAATTTTCCGCAAAAACTGACAGTAGTATTCCAATCGCCGCAATTACTGTTAACGCAACTGCCGCATAACCAAAAGCTGCCAGGTATCTCCAGAGTATATCGTCGCTTGCTATCTGTAATATTTGTGATTCATCTCCCTTCACCCTGAAGATAAGCATGTCTTCTGCTCCAAATATTATGAGGCTTACAAATAATGCCATTACTGCCATCCATAATAAAAGCATGATGGTAAAAATTACAGAGGCAATAAATTTTACCAGGATTATTTCCGTGCGGCTAACCGGTTTCGTTAGCATCAGTCGCAGTGTACCCATGTTTGCTTCCCCGGATATTGCATCTCCGGCAATAAGTGCTATAAGTATCGGAACCTGTATAAGTAATGTGTTAAGTATGATGTAACACATGAAATATCCATTTATAGCTTTCGGCATATCCAGGTCAAAACTATCGGGCACACTCTGCAACATCAGGTTCATGTAACTCTGGCCATCTGCCTTGAATGCAAACTGAAATATTCCCACTATAGCAGTTACAGCTATAAAGGCTATATAAGTGCGTGGCCTTTTTGATATCTTATAAAGCTCTATGCTTAATAGCTTCATCATGGTTCTCAGAATTAGTAAGCGAAATAAAATAATCTTCCAAAGAGTGCCGGGGTTGAATTGCAATTACATCTACGCCCCATTCTGAAAGACGGTGTACCAAAGCCGGCACTTCGTTCTTATTCATTTTTAAACGGATACCATTGTTATCGTTTTGCAGTTTAGTGGAAAAATCTGGTGAAGAATTTATTTTCTCCCGGGCTAAAATATTATCGGTAGTTTCAATTTGAACGATCGTTTCAGCCGGATCAAGAAGATCAGTTACATTTCCTTCAACGATTTTCTTCCCTTTGTGTAAAATGATCATCCTGTTTGCCACCAATTCAATTTCACTCAGCAGGTGCGAGGATATCACAACCGTTTTACCTGTTTCCCGCAACTGTAATATAAGATTTCGAATATCAGCTATTCCCTGGGGATCAAGTCCATTCGAAGGTTCATCCAGGATAATAAGCCGGGGATCATGTATCAGTGCAACGGCTATGCCTAAACGCTGTTTCATCCCCTGGCTGAAGGTTTTTACTTTACTGTTACTTCTTTCCCCCAAACCTACCCTGTTAAGCCGGTCCATGATCAGATTTTTTGTAATTGAGATCCCGCTAAGCCTGGCAAATATGGAGAGGTTATCGTAAGCAGAAAGATATTTATACAGATCAGGTTTTTCAATAATCGCCCCGGTTTGCTGAAGTATTTTATGACGCCCTTCCGAAAGTTCTTTTGAAAAGATCCGAATCGATCCGCTGGTGGGTTTAATTAGTGTGAGCAGCATACGCATGGTGGTGGATTTACCCGCACCATTTTGTCCCAGGAAACCATACACATCTCCTTCATTCACAGTAAAAGAAATATCATCTACCGCCAATACTCCCTTAAATTGTTTAGACAGATTTGAAACTTCTATAAGAGCCATGATATTCTAAAATTCATGTAAGTAATGAAATATACGGCCATAAAGTTGAAGGAATTTTATTTATTCAGAATGAATAACAACAGGTGTTCGAATATGTTCGTTTGCTGCCCGGTTAAAAATAAAGCACGGGGTTAAAGTTTCATGTAAGATTGCAATGCAAATACATACTGCTCAAATGCATCAATCCCTTTTTTAGTAACCCTGCAAAGTGTTTGGGGATAATTGTCTTTAAACTGTTTGGTCACTTCAAGGTATTCTGCTTCCTTTAATTTGTTTATCTGTACACTGAGGTTTCCCGCCGTAGCATTTGTTTTTTCTTTTATAAAAGTGAACTCGGCTTCCTTAACGCTGATGAGCAGGCTCATTACTGCCAGGCGTAGTTGAGAATGCAATATGGGATCGAGTTCTTTAAAGTCCATGATGTTGATTAGCGGATGGGATTATTTTTTTTGATTTTGATCTTAACAATAATCCCGGAATTATATAGCCAATGAAAACAGCGGCCGCAGAAATAAGCATATCATATTTGAAATCAGTATTGATAAAAATGGCAATTGCTCCTACCCAGTTAATTACTGCCCCAATGATCAAAGGCCTGAATTTTAATGCGCCTCCCTGGATGATCATCAGAAATGCATACAGCATCAACAGGTAGCCAAAACCACTGCCTACATTATGCAACACATTCATGGAAATTATGATAATGAACAGGCTTATGGTAAAACCCAGGTCTACCCAATGCAGTACATCATCCACATAAGTACGCACCGAACGTTTTTTAGTTTTTGTAAACTGGTAGATCAGTAAAATAACTGATATCACACCAAACACATTCCAGGCGAGAAATAAATCAGGATGATTATTTAAAGCCAGGAAGAAAGTACATATAGAAGCAAGGAATATCAGTGATCCCCATAATAACCAGCCAATACCATTATCCGTAATATTTACTTTCGCTTTACTGATCATCTGGTGAATGATCTCCAGGCTTTTTTCGCTGGTAAGTTCCTGTTCGTTATTCATAAAATTTATTTTCATTTAAACCCATCAATTTGCAACACCTTTATTTTTAGCATTATTATATGAAGCTCTCAGCATATGCCCTGGAATGATATAGCTGGCCAGTAAAGCCAAGGCAGCTAAGAGCATCTGGTAATCGTAAGTAACCCAGGTGGAGATCATTGCAAGTAAAAAGCTGATACAGCCGCCAATCACTAAAGGTGTATATTTTAATATTCTTCCTGAAACGAAAGTTCCCAATCCATATAACAGTATAAAAAAAGGGAAACAATATTGCCAGCCGATCCTCATAAAAATCATACTGATAACAAAAAAAGTAATTCCAAGTCCGCTCCATAGATGACCCATGCTTTCTCCTACATAAGTCTGTACTTTTTCACGCTTCCTGTCTTTTATTCCAACATACACTGAAAGTATAAGGCAAATAATAGTTACAAACCAGATATTGTAATGGTTATTGTAATTGAGCACAACTTTTAAAACAAACTGGCCGATACACCCTATCAATGCACCCCATCCCCAAATAAGAAAATATATACTGTTATCTGAAATATCCTGACGGGTTTTATCAATCATACTTCTGATTAGGCGCAGGCTTTCATCGGGGGCGAAACTTTGTGTATTCATATGCATTTATTAAAATAATTATCGGCAATATAGCATCGTTATTATTGGCACTCCTGCAATATCACCTGGGTTCTTTCTTTCCCCCATACCGGATGCAGCTCACTTGCAGGCTTAAAAGTGGCAAATTTATTTATTGATGTTTCCAATTGTGCTTTGGCAGTTTTGCATCCTCCTCCAAATTGCTCCGGAGTGTACTTTAGCGACTGGCCTTTCAAATAATAAGGACGTGGATTGGAAGGGTCCTGGGCAATGGCTTTTTCCAATTCACCGGCACTTACCTGGCCAAACTCCATGTAACGTGTCATTGGATCTACTAATAACTGAAGGGTTGCGATCATACTCTTAACAGTACTGATCTCTGAATTGCCGGGAGAAAGTGAATCAGCTTTACTAATAAGTAACGCAGCTTTATCGGCTAATGCATCATTCTTTGTTACATCATTGATCATAAATCCATAATTCACCTGCATAAGGGCCGCATAATAATAAGGTAGCCATTGACTTTTTTCCGCCATACCTATTCTTTCAAAAGTATTTGCAAGCACCAATAAGTTTGCTGGATTGCGATAACTCGTATCCATTGCAGCAATATTTGATCTCATAGCACTTGTATATTTTTCACTTTGGGCTGATGATGTAATTGCTGTAAGAAAAACAACCGCTGATAGAATTAATTTTTTCATTATTTTATATTTTAATTTTAATGTTTATTTTTTAATTTTTCATATTCTCTTTCCACTGAATTGCTATTGTGAAATACATAAGCTCCGGCAAAATGAAAGGCAAGCCCTAAACCCCATCCCAGTGTGGTCCAGAGAGGCCAGGGAAACCTGCTTGTATCATCTGTTACTGAGTGGCCGGAAAATAAATACATCCCCCAGAGAAATGCATTTATGATAACATAAACGACCAGGTGCGAGCGGAAGCTTGCTCTTTTTTTGGCAATCTCCCATAGTGCTTCGTCTTTTCCTTCTGTTTGAATTGTTGACATGTTGATAGATTTAAGGTTTATAAATTATTATTTATTTCATCCTGTGTGCGGTCAATACCAAAACTTAAGAAGCATCCCAGGTAAAAAAATCTTTTAGAGGGTGGAAGAATGGGTTGTTTATTCTTTCCATCGTAAGAATAATTGTAACCGTATATATTATTGCTTCCTAAAATATTTGTTATTGAAAAAACAAAGACTGAAAATTTATTGGCCCCGGTTTTCGATATGTTAGGCAGATAATTGATGCTTAAACTCAGACTATTAAAATCTTTTGTTCGTCCCTGGTCTGCTATTTTCGATCCATTGTTATAATCCGGGATGATATTGTAATAGGGCCTTCCGGATGCATATGTATAAGATGCATTGAACATACTCTTTAAATTGGTAAAGAATTTTTTTACTACAAGCGAAGCTGTATGTTTGGCTGCAAAAGATGGTTCAATAGATTTAGGATAGTTTAAAAATTCACGTTTAGTATCAAGGAAAGAATAAGAAACCCAGTAATCTACATTTTTAATCGTTTTCTTATCCCGCCAGAATACCTCCAGCCCTTTTGCAAAACCGAAACCATCATTGTTATTTATTAATGGCCTTCCTGTAGTGGATAACTTAAAAAGGTCATCATATTTTTTATAAAATATTTCAGTTCTAAAGGTGCGGCTGTTGCTTAATTTTTGATATTGCAGAATATAATGTGTTGCTTTTGAAAAATTCAAAGCGTTTACAGATGGCAGGTATTTTCTTTCGGGGCTCTGGTAAAAAATTCCATAGGCAAAAGATACCTGGCTGTTGGTACCGGATTTATATGCCAGTGATATCCTGGGTGCGGTATTCCATTTATCCAGCAAAGCAGAATGTTCTGTACGAACCCCGATTTTAGTTGCAAGGTTATTGGTTAGGTAAATATCACTTTCAGCAAACCCTGCGATAAGATTTTCTTTTACAGTTTCTGTACCCTTAAAACCATCGAAGTTTGTAAATTCAGACCTGTCATTACTATAATTGTATTCTGCTCCTGCACGTAGTGCCGACAACCCGCTTAGTTTTTTTTCAAGGATCATTTTAGCATTAAAATAGCGGCCCGATGCTTTAAGGTTGAAATTTTTATTTGCAAATAAAGGAGATGTGTACAGGATCAGCTTTTGGTTATTGTTATCTGTAAATTCACTATTGATGTCATCTTTATTAGTGCTGTAAGAAACTCCCGTGGTAATTCTATAACCGTTTCTTAATTTTTCTTTCCAACTCAGGTTATGATATACATTCAGATTTTTTAAACCAAATGCATCCTTCATTCCTGCTGAATCAATATCAGGGTAACGAAATCCCACATCTGTTGTTCCTAAGATTCCATAATATTTAATCATTCCTCCTTTTGTTTTGAACCGGAAGTTTGCATCAGCATTGTGCAAAACGGGTAACTTAAAATAATCCTGCTTTTGTTTGATGATCTTAAATGCAAGTTTCAGGTCGGTATAATTGTAGGTAACACCCCAAGAAAATTTTTTATTTTTTGAAAGCTCCTGTAAACCACCGCCCACACTCAGGAAAGAAAAGGATAACTGGGCTGAACTTCTTTCCGGAAGATCAATGGATTCTAAAATAAGTGCGGATGATAATGCCTGTCCATATAACGCTGAATATCCACCGGCACTGAAAACTGTTCCTTTAAATATAAAGGGATTAAACCTTCCTCTTTGTGCAATTCCGGGATTGCTGCTGTAATAAAAATTATTAACAAGAGTGCCATCAATGAATGTCTTGCTTTCATTCGCAGTTCCTCCTCTTACAAATAAGCCTTCTTCTTCATTCACCTGTTGTGCTCCGGGTAAAGTTTTAATAGCACCGGTTATATCTGCATTTGCACTGGCAGTGGTTACAATATCAATCGAGTTTAAAACCGTAGCCCTTTTTTGATCACTCGCTTCAAAGCTACCGGCTGAAAGAATTACCGCTTTCAGCTCTGTGATCAGCTCTTTCACTGAAATATCGAGTACTATATTCTTATCAAGTGTTATTTTTTTCTCATATGAGCTGTACCCGGAAATACTTGCTTCAATGGTTTGTTCTCCCTTTTCTGAAGTAGTGAACATAAAGTTACCAAGGGAATCTGTTGTGGCTCCATCATATGAGTTTTTTATTGCAATACTAGCTCCCTGCAAAGGCCGGTTATTGTTATCAGCTACCTTACCCGATATTCTAACCTGTGCATTCACACCCAATGAGAATAAAATACCTGCATAAAAAATCAACATTTTCATTATTATAAATTTATTGTAAACATAGAGTAGTTTATTTTATAAACCAAATTATTATTTTCTTTTTAATTTGATAATGTATGAGTTTGAACCTTTTATAGTTACCCTTTTATTTGTTTAACTAATTAATAGTTAATATGTTATAACAATTAAAAAAATAAATTTAATTTTTTTGTATAAAGACAAACTTATTCACACCCGGAAAATTAATTTTTTAATGTGGATGCAATTTGTAATTTAGCAATAGAATTTAATGGGTTAGTAAGTACAAAGGGTTAACAGAAATGTTGACCCTTTTACTTTTAAGAAATACTTTTTTTGCTTCTGCAGAATTCAATTTTACTTTCGCACAATTTTCTTCTACAGTTATCATAGAATTTTTTTGTTATTACAATTACCTATTACATTTACGGATGATCAAAACTAAATCTGCATTTTTTTGTCAGAACTGTGGATTTGAAAGTCCTAAATGGTCCGGTAAATGTCCCTCATGTAATGAATGGAATACTTTTGTTGAAGAAGTAATAGTTAAAGGGTCGGAAAAAAGTTCGAAAGATGATTGGAAAGATTTTACGGGATCACCAAAATTAAAAACAGTTTCCATAAATGATGTAAACAGCGCAGAAGAAAAAAGGATAGTTACCTCTGATGCAGAATTGAACAGGGTGCTGGGAGGTGGTATTGTATTAGGCAGCATCATCCTGGTAGCGGGAGAGCCCGGCATTGGTAAATCAACTTTGTTTCTGCAGGTGGGATTACAGTTAAATGAGATCCGCACATTATATATAAGTGGAGAAGAAAGTGAACAGCAAATAAAAATGCGTGCCGACAGGGTTGGTATAAGCAGTGAAAATTTTTATTTACTTACAGAAACGGATACCCAAACTATTTTTAAAGAAATAAAAAAATTAAAACCTCAACTCGTTATTGTAGATTCTATTCAAACATTACAATCCAGTTTTGTTGAATCATCCCCGGGTAGCATCAGCCAGATAAGAGAATGTGCAGCAGAATTGCAAAGGTTTGCAAAAGAAACAAACACACCCGTATTCCTGATCGGGCACATCACTAAAGATGGCACCATTGCCGGGCCAAAGATCCTGGAACATATGGTAGATACTGTTTTACAATTTGAAGGCGACAGGCATTATGCCTACCGGATCTTAAGAACATTAAAGAACAGGTTTGGTTCAACATCTGAACTGGGTATATATGAAATGACAGGCGAAGGAATGCGTGGAGTAAATAATCCTAGTGAAATTCTGATAACAAATAAAGAAACGGAGTTAAGCGGTATCGCAATTGCTGCTACTATCGAAGGAATCCGTCCTTTACTTATAGAAACACAGGCCCTGGTAACTCAAAGTGTTTATGGCACTCCTCAAAGAACTGTAAGTGGTTTCGACCTGAGAAGATTACAGTTGTTATTGGCTGTTCTTGAAAAAAGAGGCGGCTTTCATTTTGGAGTGAAAGATGTTTTTATAAATATCGCTGGTGGAATAAAAGCGGAAGACCCATCTATTGACCTTGCTATAGTATGTGCACTGCTGAGCAGTTATGAAGATGTAGCCTTGCCACAGCATACCTGTTTTGCAGGAGAAGTAGGTTTAAGTGGAGAGATAAGGGCGGTTAACCGGGTTGAACAACGTATCGCCGAAGCAGAAAAGCTGGGTTTTGAAAAGATCATTATTAGTAAGTACAATGCAAAGTCTCTCGGAAAATTAAAATTAAATATTGACGTAGTGCAGCTGGGCAAAGTGGAAGAATTGTACCAGTATTTATTCTGATACCTCACCCCAACCCCTCTCCAAAAGAGAGGGACTGAGCAACAGCTGTTTTTCTTTAGCCTGCAGTTTCAAATTTTTAGGAATTTTTTATGCAGCCTTGATTTTTTGCTCCACTTTTTTATCAAAACAATAATGGAATGAAATAAAACCTTTCCTAAAAGATATTTCATTTTAAAGAACTACCCCGATAAGTACCCTGTATTAGTAAGCAACACTTTTTATCTTGGTGTATGCTCTCTCTCAAAAATATTTTCTCAGGACTCTTTCATTTACTCTACCCGCATAACTGTACCGGTTGTGGCAGTGACCTGTTACCAAAAGGCCAACTGCTTTGTATAGCTTGTATCTCCGAATTACCACATACCTGTTTTGCAGGCCAGGAAAACAATCCCATTGAAAAAATATTCAGGGGAAGATTACCGGTAAGCGCCGCACACAGCCAGTTTTATTTTGCAAAGAATGAATTGATCCAGCACCTGATCCACGAGTTGAAATACAATAACAATAAAGAAATAGGAATCTCCCTGGGAGAGATGTTGGGTATCTCTCTCCTGCAAAGCGGAAGATATACATCAATAGATTACCTTATTCCTCTCCCCCTGCATTTAAAAAAAGAATTCAGGCGTGGTTATAACCAGGCAGCAATCATTTGTGAGGGTATATCCAGATCAACATCTATTCCAATGATGCCAGGTAATGTGACCAGGCAGCGGGTAACAGACACGCAAACCCGCAAACACCGCGCGGAAAGATGGAACAATGTAGCAGGAAGTTTTATAATAAAAAATCCTGAAAAACTGGCGGGAAAACATATACTTCTTGTTGATGATGTTATCACTACGGGTGCTACTATAGAAGCTTGTGGCCTGAGTATACTAAAAATTAACGGAACAAGTTTAAGTATTGCTTCCCTGGCTCATGCAAGTAAATAGATTATTGTAAATTTGGTTTCATGCTCAAAAACCTGTTGCCTTTTTTCCTGGTCAGTGCCATACTTTTTTTTTCCTGCAAAAAAGATGGTTTCATTACTTCCCCTGATGCAAGAATTAATATTGCCGATACTATTAAATTCGATACAGTTTTTACTACCGCAGGTTCAGTTACCAGGTCCTTTAAAATTTTCAATGACAACGACCAGCGGTTATTGATATCAACCATAAAACTAATGGGAGGAAATACCTCTCCCTTTAAGATCAATATAAATGGTATGCCTGCCGACGAGATCAGGGATTTGGAAATTGCCTCCAATGACAGCATATATGTTTTTGTAAAAGTTACCATCAATCCTTCTTCAGCTAACCTTCCGTTTATTATAAGAGATAGTATACTTATCAATTACAATGGCAATACCCGTTTTGTGCAATTAGAAGCATTCGGACAAAATGCAAATTTTTTAAGGAATACAATAGTATCCGGTTCTGTAAACTGGAATAAAACACTTCCTTACGTAATCCTGGGAAGTATTCTTATTGACACTGCCGCTACACTAACAATTGATGCCGGCACAAAAATTTATATGCATGCTGATGCGCCTTTCATTGTAGATGGAACTTTGTTATTGAATGGAACTAAGAATAATAAAATAATATTTACCGGCGATCGCCTGGATGAACCCTACAGGAATTTTCCAGCAAGCTGGCCAGGGATCTATTTAAGAAACCGCAGTCGTAATAATTTTTTTATTTATGCAGAAATTAAAAATGCTTACCAGGCAGTAGTTGTTCTGGGCCCGACATTAAATGCAAACCCCAAATTAAAAATGCAACAGGTGATCATTGACAACGCTTTTGATGCGGGCTTGTTGTGCGTGAATTCTTCAGCAGACATTAATAATTCACTTATCAGCAATTGCGGCACTAATATACTCGTACAGGCAGGTGGTAATTATTCGTTTACTCATTGTACCGTTGCCTCTTATTCAACCCGGTATTTATTACACAGCAAACCCGTTTTGTCGGTTTCTGATGAAGGGTTTGTTAATGGAAATCTTTTTTATTCCTCTTTAAATGCCAGCTTTAAAAATTGTATTTTTTGGGGAGACAATAATGTAAATAATGAAGTTGTTGTAAACAAAAAAGGCACTAATCCGTTTATTGTAACTTTTGATTATAGCTTATACAAAGCAATGAACGATCCTGCAAATTCGATATTCAATGCAGTTATTAAAAATGCGGATCCTTTATTCGACAGTATTGATCTTAATAAAAACATTTTTGATTTCAGGATTACAAAGAACCCCCAGGCACCGGGTGTGAACAAAGGAGTTGTTACCATGTTTACAAAAGATCTTGACGATAATCCCAGGAATATTGGAATTCCGGATATGGGGAGTTATGAAAAACCATAAACAAACCTGATTAAACCTATTTTCGTTCTTAAATAAATTATTAGCATGTTAAAAATATTTGCACTATCCGCTTTACTGTTTTCGTGTTCATCACAATCAACCAACACAGGATCAGCAAAAACAATTGAACCGGTAACTCCACCAACGAATACGAAAAATATTTACCAGTTTAAAGTTGAGGGACTAGAAGGTGATCAAATAGATTTTGCCACTTTCAAAGGAAAAAAAATTCTTATTGTAAACACTGCTTCTGCGTGTGGATATACTCCTCAATACAAAGAGCTGGAAGAGTTGTATAAAAAATACCAGGATAAACTGGTGGTAGTAGGTTTTCCCGCAAATAATTTTGGTTCACAGGAATCGGGTTCCAATGCTGAGATAAAGGCTTTCTGCCAAAAGAATTATGGAGTAACTTTTCCAATGGCTGCAAAAGTTTCTGTTAAAGGAGATAATGTAGCGCCTATTTATCAATGGCTGACCAGTAAAGAAAAAAATGGTGTATTGGATGCTGAGATAAAATGGAATTTCAATAAATTTTTATTGGATGAAAACGGTAATCTTATTTCTTACTTCCCCAGCAAAACCACTCCGATGAGTGCGGAGATCACAGGAAAATTGTAATGGTGAATCCTGCCCCTCGTTTTACGCCGCTGGAGATAACTCCACGCGGCAATGGTGATTGGGAATACCAATAGCGGAAGAGGAGCAAAAAAAACAACAACTTTTTGACGCCGCTGTTGGGTGTTGTCACCCACGGCACAAAGTTAGAAGAGTTATCGAATTTACTTCCCCAGCAAAACCACTCCGATGAGTGCGGAGATCACAGAAAAATTGTAATGGTGAGTCCTGCCCCTCGTTTTACGCCGCTGGAGATAACTCCACGCGGCAATGGTGATTGGGAATACCAATAGCGGAAGAGGAGCAAAAAAAACAACAACTTTTTGACGCCGCTGTTGGGTGTTGTCACCCACGGCACAAAGTTAGAAGAGTTATCGAATTTACTTCCCCAGCAAAACCACTCCGATGAGTGCGGAGATCACAGAAAAATTGTAATGGTGAGTCCTGCCCCTCGTTTTACGCCGCTGGAGATAACTCCACGCGGCAATGGTGATTGGGAATACCAATAGCGGAAGAGGAGCAAAAAAAACAACAACTTTTTGACGCCGCTGTTGGGTGTTGTCACCCACGGCACAAAGTTAGAAGAGTTATCGAATTTACTTCCCCAGCAAAACCACTCCGATGAGTGCGGAGATCACAGAAAAATTGTAATGGTGAGTCCTGCCCCTCGTTTTAAGCCGCTGGAGATAACTCCACGCGGCAATGATGATTGGGAATACCAATAGCGGAAGAGGTTTACTATTTTCTTACCCTAAAATGGTCGCTCGCTGGTGACAACACCAGGCGAGGGCGCTTTCAAAGACGGAGAGTTGAAACACCAACGGCGGGAAAAAAACAACCAGCTTATATAACTGATGGCTTACTATTATTTCTATCCTGCTCCTCGTATTACGCCGCTGGAGATAACTCCACGCGGCAACGATGATTAGGAACACCAATAGCGGGAGGAAAAATTTCTGTAAAAGGAGATAATGTTGCACCCATCTATCAATGGCTGACCAGTAAAGAAAAAAATGGCGTATTGGATGCTGAGTTAAAATGGAATTTCAATAAATTTTTATTGGATGAAAACGGTAATCTCCTTTCCTACTTCCCCAGCAAAACCACTCCGATGAGTGCTGAGATTACGGGTAAATTGTAATGGCAATTCCTACAACTCTTTTAATGCCGCTGGAGAAAACTCCACGCGGTAATAATAGTGAAAACTGCTTTTCATTTTACGCCGCTGGAGAACTCCACGCGGCAACGATGATTAGGAACACTTAAGTGCGGGAAAAAAACAACCAGCTTATATAACTGATGGCTTACTATTATTTCTATCCTGCTCCTCGTATTACGCCGCTGGAGATAACTCCACGCGGCAACGATGATTAGGAACACCAATAGCGGGAGGAATGTTGTCACCCACGGCTCAAAGGTGAAAAATTTTTTTATTTAACTTTTAACTAATATAAGTATTATAAAGAGTATATTGATATTAATACAATACAGAATTCCCATTATAGTGAACACCACATTTATTCTGATGAATTACTTGTAAACTTATGAAAGCTAATCAATTCCTTCCGGCAACAATTGTTATAATTTTTTCAATGCTTATATCTTGTAAAAAAGGTGATAACACCCGTTTCATATCTTCAATTAATGTAGTAAAAGAGGAAATCAACATTGCCTACGGAAACCATGCCAGACAAAAAATGGATGTTTATTTTCCTTTGGGTTATAATAATTCCACACCGGTGGTTTTTTTAATGCATGGAGGTGGCTATTATGAAGGAACAAAAGAGCAATTTACTGACAAAGCAAAGATGTTTTGTACCGAAGGCTTTGTGGTGATAAATTTTAATTACCGTTTAATAGATACTACCGGCTTGTTTTATGCTCTTCCGCTTCATCAGCTATCAGCTGTAAAAATTGCGGATGTACTGCAGGACGTTGATGCTGCGGTTAACAAATATAAAAGCATGGCATCAGGTTGGGGTGTTGGCAGTGCGAAAATGTACATGGCCGGACACAGTGCAGGTGCAATTACTTCTCTACTTTATTTGGTTAATTCCCTTAATGATGATGGAGATATAAAAGCCGGAGGTAATTGGGGAGGAACAACCGATTTTTCGCAAGCCTGCGATACCTCTGTATTTATTGGCCCTTATGCTCCTTATGCATTATTTTACAAAGAACTGGTCTACAGATGGACAGGGTTTGAGCCAGTGCCTGCAAACACCCTTGCTTATATGGCCCATTCTGCTTACTGGATAACAAAAACAAGAGGAGGCAAACCAACAATTAGCATTATGCCGGAAGTGAATGATTTCTTTTTACGCACCTCGCCACTAAGTACTATTACAAATACCATCAACTATCACACACTTTTAAATTCCTTTTCTATACCCAACCAATACATAGAAATAAAAGGAGAAAATCATGGATTTGAAGTGCTAACAGATTCATGGAAAAATACAGTTCATAAAACATCAGAATTTTTTAAAGCGCATTGATCAAATGCAATAAATATTTGTACAATTAACAAAGTGTGCCAACCACTACAACCACCCAATAATGTATGAATTGTGGCCGCCGTTGAGTGTTGCCACCCACGGCTCAAAGGTGCTTTTCTTCGGAATGAAAATTTCCAACCTTCAGACGCCGCCGTAGGGTGTTGTCACCCACGGCCCAAATTTAGAGGAGTATCGAATTACTATCGCAAATAGTGGGCAAGCATATTAAAAAATAATCAGTCCCTATTTACTATATAAAAGAAACTATCAGCTTTTTGCAACTGATAGTTTACTATTATTCTAGCTGTTCCTAGTTTAAGCCGCTGGAGATAACTCCACGCGGCAATGGTGATTGGGAACACCTACGGCTGACAAAACAATAAATTAAAGTGCAATTCATCCTTTTTCTATGTTTTATCTTTGCCCATGCTTTTTCAATCCCTGATCAGTCAGAATATAATTTCCAGGAAATTAATAGAAATGGTTCAGCACAACAGGCTGAGCCATGCGCTTTTGTTTTTGGCTAAAGAAGGAACTGGTGGATTATCTCTTGCCCGCGCTTTTGCACAATATGTTGTTTGTGAAAAAGTGAAAAAAGAGAGGAACACAGATCCTAGTATCCAGCACCAGGCTTCCGGTATTCAGCCTCCCGATTCCTGTGGCGAATGCGCTGCATGCAAAAAAGCCTCGGGTCTCGTACACCCGGATATTCATTTTTCTTATCCCATAGTTGCAAGAAAACCTGGTGATAAACCTATAAGTACGGATTACATCAAAGAATGGAGAGAATTTTTAAAAGAGCAGCCCTACGGCAATACTTATGACTGGTTGCAATTTATTGGTGCGGAAAACAAACAGGGAAATATACCGGCATTGGAATGTGAGGATATATTAAAAAAAATGAGCCTCAAAAGTTTTGAAGCAGAATATAAGATCTTAATAATATGGATGCCGGAGTTGCTGGGCAGGGAAGGAAATAAATTACTTAAGCTGATAGAAGAACCCCCACCGGATACACTTTTTATTTTAGTGGCAGAAAATGATGCATTGATCTTACCTACATTATTGTCACGTACACAACTGATAAAGATCCCCCAACTATTGAGGGAAGATATTGAAGCTGCATTGATGTTACGTGAACAATTATCAATTGAAAAAGCCAGGCAGATAGCTGCGATCAGCAATGGAAATTACCATGAAGCCCTCCAGTTATTACAACATGCAGATGATGACTGGGAAGTATTGTTGCGCGACTGGCTTAACAGCATACTTCGAACCGGCCCCGCTGCCCAGGTAAAATGGATCGAGGAGATCAGTAAAACCGGGCGGGAAAAGCAAAAACAATTTTTAAAATATTTTACGCATCTTTTGCATCATTCTATCCGGGTGCGGTCAATGGGAGCAGACATAGCCGGTAAAACGGAAAGCCAGTCTACAAATGATTTTGCAGCAAGGCTGAATAAATTGTGTGATACCAGTCAGCAGGAAGCCATCGCTAAAGAACTGGATAATGCAGCTTACTATGTAGAAAGAAATGCCAATGCCAAGATCTTGTTTCATGCCCTCACCATTAAGATGTATCACATTATTAGTAACAAATCAGTAATTTTGATGAACTGAGGAATCGGGCTATGCGCTTGAGTTAGAAATGTGAGGAGATAATTATTGTACAGGCTTTCTCCACTATATATCTCTTGATTGTTCTGAAAATATTTAGAACATACCTTAGCAGCACTGTTGCAAACAGCTGTAAAAGTAAAAGGGAGTGACACAACGATGCTCAATATTGCTATACTGCCCCCTCTCTTATATAATTTTTAAATAATAGATATATGAGTTGTGGAAGTTGTGGAAGCACTACACCGGGTGGGTGCCAAAGCAAAGGTAGTTGCGCCAGTGGAAGCTGTAACAGGATGAATGTACATGACTGGCTGGCTAATTTACCTTATGCCGATCCGGAAAGCAGTTGCCGTATAGTTGAACTTAGTTTCAACAATGGCAGCCGCAAAGATTATTTCAAAAATACTTCTCTGGATTATTATGAGAAAGGCCAGATGGTAGCTGTGGAAGGCGTTAATGGATTTGATGTGGGATCTGTAAACATGACGGGTGAACTGGTACGATTGCAGTTGAAAAAATATAATATTGATGAAAAAAGTGCTGATATAAAAAGAATTTTAAGATGTGCCACAACACAGGACCTGGTTAAAATGCGGGAAACAAAAGACCGTGAAGCGCAGGTATTGATCAGAAGCCGTGCGATGGCCAGGCAATTGAAACTGGATCTTAAGATGGCAGAAGTGGAGATACAGGCAGATGGAAAAAAAGCAACTTTTTTTTATATAGCAGATGACAGGGTTGATTTCCGGGAATTAATAAAATTATATGCCACTGAATTCAGGGTTAAAGTAGAAATGCGGCAGATCGGTGCCAGGCAGGAGGCAGGAAAAGTAGGCGGTATAGGCAGTTGCGGGCGTGAATTGTGTTGTGCTACCTGGCTTACAGATTTCAAAAGTGTAAACACTAATGCAGCCCGGTATCAGAATCTTAGCATAAATCAAACAAAATTAAGTGGCCAGTGCGGCAGGTTAAAATGTTGTTTGAATTATGAACTGGATACTTATCTTGATGCATTACAGTTTTTCCCCAACGATTCGGATATGCTTGAAACAACAAAAGGCCGCGCCTTTTTGATCAAGAAAGATATTTTTAAAAACCTGATGTGGTATACAATGGCAGACAGTACCAAACATTATCCGCTGACCATTGAAACGGTGAAAAAAATAAAAGCACAGAACAAAGAAGGAATAAGGCCCGAAGTGTTGGAAACTGCAGAAGTTATTACAGGAAAACCTAAAGAAATAGAACCGGAATATGCAGATATTGTAGGCCAGATAAGTTTGAAGAGCCTTGAAAAAACTACGCGTAAACGCCGCGACAAAGAAAGAGGTCAACAACAAAGAGACCAGGGACCAAAACCCCCACAAAACCGTGGCCGGAATGATCAGGTTGATGACAGGCAACGCAATCAACAAAATAATCAACAGCAAAAACAGGGAAATCATAGAGGTCCGCAACGGCCGCCCCAGGGAAACCGCCCCCAACGCCCCATGCAAGATGGCCAAAACCAGCAAAGGCCGCAACCTCCCTCACAGGCAAGGCAACAACGCCCGCCACAGAACCGGGGACCAAGGCCTCCGCAAAACCCTGATGCTAACAAAGAATAACCAGTGTCATTTTTACTTTTGAAGAATGCATCTCAGGATAAATCAATTGTATGTCTATAACTGTAACGAATTTATCAAAAACATATGGTGAGCAAAAAGCGGTTAACAGGATCTCTTTTACAATAAATAAAGGAGAGATCGTAGGATTCCTCGGACCGAACGGAGCCGGAAAATCTACCACGATGAAAATGATAACCGGGTTTTTAAAATCAGATGAGGGAGAAATAAAAGTGTGTGGAGTGATAGCAGATGAAAGCAATTTACAGGCAAAGAAAAAAATTGGTTATCTCCCGGAAGCCAACCCCCTTTATATGGATATGTATGTAAGGGAATACCTGGGTTTTATGGCTGATATACATGATAGTGTAAAGGGTAGTGAGAGGAAGATAACTACAAAAAAATCCAGGATAGAAGAAGTTATCAAAACTGTTGGCTTAACACCAGAGTCAGGTAAAAAGATCGGCCAGCTAAGTAAAGGATATAAACAACGGGTAGGGTTAGCCGCAGCATTGATCCATGATCCTGAAGTGTTGATTTTAGATGAACCTACTTCCGGCCTTGACCCTAACCAGATCGTTGAGATCCGGTCTGTGATAAGATCCCTTTCAAAAAATAAAACAGTATTATTTTCATCTCATATTATGCAGGAAGTGGAAGCAATATGCGATCGGGTTATTATTATAAACAAAGGCAATATAGTTGCGGATGATTCTGTAAGCAATCTTCAGAAAAGTTCGCCCGACAGCCATGTAGTAGCGGTAGAATTTAATGAACCTGTATCCGCAGCATTACTGAATACTGTTTCAGGCATTCAAAACATTCAGCATATTCCGCCTTCAATGTATAAGATAACCTGTACGGATCCGGAGAGTGTGCGGAAACAATTATTGCAACTAAGCATTGAGCATAATTTAAATATTGTTTCCCTGCAAAGTGAAAGGCAGAGTTTAGAAAATATATTTAAGGCATTGACTACATAATTATCTTTATACTGGATACTGGATGCTGGATGCTGGATGCTGGATGCTGGATGCTGGATACTGGATGCTGGATACTTGATACTTGATTCTGGATACTTGATACTAACAATTTAAAAACCATTAAAAACCTTCTTTCATGAGTTACATCGCATCCATTCATGCACGCCAGATCTTAGACAGCCGTGGTAATCCAACCATTGAGGTTGATATTTTAACAGAGAATGAAAGGCTCGGCAGGGCTGCTGTACCAAGTGGTGCAAGCACCGGAATTCATGAGGCTGTAGAGCTTCGGGATGAGGATAAAAAAATATATGGAGGCAAAGGAGTTTTAAAAGCAGTTAAGAATGTAAATACCATTTTTTCAGATAACCTCCTTGGCTGGGATGTAGCAGATCAAACAGGAATTGATGCCATGATGATTGAGCTGGATGGTACTGAAAACAAAGGTAAACTGGGTGCCAATGCAATGCTGGCTGTAAGTTTGGCTGTTGCCAAAGCTGCTGCACTGGAAGCAAACCTTCCCTTGTACCGGTATATAGGCGGAACAAATGCAAAAATATTACCCATACCCATGATGAACATTTTAAATGGAGGTGCTCATGCGGATAATAAAATAGACTTCCAGGAATTTATGGTTATGCCGGTGGGAGCTGAATCTTTCAGCGAAGGGCTGAGATGGGGTGTTGAGATCTTTCATGCTTTAAAAAAAGTGCTGAAGAAAAAAGGATACAGTACAAATGTGGGAGATGAAGGTGGCTTTGCTCCAAACATCCAAAGCAATGAGGAGGCAATTGAAATGGTACTTACTGCGGTGCAGGCTGCAGGCTTTAAAACCGGTAGCCAAATAGCAATTGCTATGGACGCAGCTAACAGTGAACTGTGGAATGCAAAAGAAAAAAAATACATTTTTCATAAAAGTGATAATAAAAAATTAACCAGCGAACAACTGGTAAAATTCTGGGAAAGCTGGGCTAAACAATATCCTATTGTATCCATTGAAGATGGTATGGCGGAAGACGACTGGAAAGGATGGAAGATGCTTACAGAAGCGATCGGTTCTAAATGCCAGCTTGTAGGAGATGATCTTTTCGTAACAAATGTTACCCGGCTGGAAAGAGGTATCGATGAAAATATAGCCAATGCCCTATTGGTTAAAGTTAACCAGATAGGCACTCTTACTGAAACGATCAATGCAGTTTCAATGGCACAGTCAAATGGATTCAATACAATTATGAGCCACCGTAGCGGAGAAACAGAAGATAGCACGATAGCCGACCTGGCTGTGGCACTGAATTGCGGGCAGATAAAAACGGGTTCGGCCTCAAGAAGTGACCGGATGGCAAAATACAATCAGCTGATACGCATTGAGGAAATGCTTGCAAACAGTGGAGAATATCCTTCCGGAAAAATAAAGTTTGGCAGAAATAACAAATAGAAGTTTATTATATTGTATTACGTAACCGGTAAATCATGAAGGCGCTTAATACTGTTTTCTCTTTTTTTAAGAATAAATATATTATTACCTCATTATTATTTGTTCTGTGGATGTTGTTTTTTGATCTGAAAGACTGGTCATTGATCACAGCCAGGCGGGATAAGCTGGAAAACCTGGAAAAAAGTGAACAACACTTCAATAAACAGATCGCGGAAACACATAAAGAATTGAGCCTTTTGAAAACCAGTGCGGCCACCATTGAAAAGTATGCAAGGGAAAAGTACCTGATGAAAAAAGACAATGAGGACCTGTTCATAGTAAATTCCCCATAAAAAAAGGACATTTACAACCTAAATACAATATTCTTCTAAAACCTCCGTTATATATCCGGATAAAAGATATTGATTATTTAATTTTAAAAGAATTTACTGGATTATGGAAAGTTTTACACACGAAGACCTGTTACAATATTTGTATAAAGAAACGACTCCCGAAAAAACCCTGGCAATTAAAACTGCCCTTGTTACAGATTGGAGTTTACGCGAAAAACTGGAAGAATTAGAAACAACTTCTAAAAATCTTGAAAACATTTCTCTTTCCCCCCGGAAAGCAACCCTTGATTTTATAATGAATTATGCAGAAAAAAAGGTGGAAGAACTAACGCCACACGCTTAATTCATTGCATTTGCTTAATTTACCCTGCTTTCTAAAGATGCAGGTTTTTTTATGCTCAAAAAAGAACGTTACCAATTCGTTATCAAACATTTCCTGGAAAACAACCCTGATGCTGAAACAGAACTGATCTACGATAATCCTTATCAGTTACTCGTTTCCGTTATACTTTCGGCACAATGCACTGATAAACGCATCAACCTGGTAACTCCTGCACTTTTTAAAATATTCCCCGACAGCCTATCTCTTAGCCAGGCTTTAATAGAAGACATATATGAATTGATAAAAAGTGTATCCTACCCAAACAATAAAGCCAAACATCTATCAGGCATGGCCCGGATGCTGGAAACTAAATTCAACGGTACGGTACCAATGACTGTAAATGAACTAACTCAACTCCCGGGTGTTGGGCGCAAAACAGCAAATGTGATCACTTCAGTAATAGATAAGCAGCCTAATATGGCAGTAGATACTCATGTGTTTCGGGTTAGTGCCAGGATAGGATTAACAACTGGTGCAAAAACACCCGTAGCCGCTGAAATGCAATTGATAAAAAATCTGCCGTCGGAATATGTTCATAAAGCACATCACTGGCTAATTCTTCATGGAAGATATATTTGTACAGCAAGAAGCCCTAAATGTAGTAAGTGTCCTTTGACTCCCGTTTGCAGATTCTTCATAAAAAATATATTAAATAAAATATAATGTTTTTTTGTTGTAGCCATTGTATAATTTAAGTTAGATTTATCTATCATTTTTACAATGATTTGTAATGAAATTTATTCCTGTATTTTTTTGTTTGTTCTTTATCCTGGCCGTTAAAAAAGCCGGGGCACAATATTATTTTTACAATGATTCATATTATGATAACCCGGTTTTATTTGAAGGCGGAATTTCCATAGGTGCAATGAATTCCCTTACTGATATCGGTGGAAAAAAAGGCATCGGCAAAAAATTTTTCAAAGATCTTAATATTGGAAATACGTCTCTTTCCGCCGGAGTATTTATTAATGTTATTTATAAAAGTGCATTTGCCATCAGGCTGGAAGGAACCTTTGGTAAACTGAGCGCACACGATAGTGTTTTAAAAGGAGTAACGGATATAGCAAAAGAAAGATATAACCGCAACCTTGGTTTCAGGACCAATATCACAGAGATCTCATTACTTGCAGAAATTCATCCATTTTTTATTTTTATCAACTGGGAAGACAGGGATATTGATCCACCGCGTTATTCGCCTTACCTGTTAGCAGGTGTAGGATATTTTTCTTTTAATCCCCAGGCAAAAAGAGGAAATAATTGGGTAGACTTGCAACCCTTAAGTACAGAAGGCCAGGGTTTCAAAGAATACCCCGACAGGCCGGCCTATAAACTCAACCAAATGAATATTTCGCTGGGGGCAGGTGTAAAATATGAATTGTCTTCGCTTTTAAATCTGCGGGGAGAATTTGTTTACCGGAAGCTTAATACAGATTACCTGGATGATGTAAGCAGATCATATATAGATCCGGCATTATTCTCACAGTATTTTACAGGAGCTAAACTTTCCAATGCAATATTTTTAAATGACCGCCAGATACAAAAAGTTACACCTTCGGGAGGTGGCGGTAAAAGAGGAAGTCCTGCTCAGAAAGATGCTTACTTTTCTTTTAATCTTAAGCTTTCCCTTTTAATAGGCAGGCAAAGGATCAGGTGATCAATTCTATAATAATTTTTTTATAGCCTCTACCAGTTCTCCTTTTGTAAAAGGTATACCCATGATCTTATTAAGCCCTTTTGCATCTGTGAGATAAATATCGCGGATGATCTTAATCAGCTGGCCATTATTTAATTCAGGTATCAGAATGTGATCAAAGTTCTTTAATATATTTCCCAGGTTGGAAGGAAAAGGGCGAACATAACGGAGATGCGCATGCGAAACTTCCACTCCCTGCAATTGCAATTCTGCACAGGCACTTTTTATAGAACCGTAGGTACTTCCCCATCCCAGCACTAATACCTTTCCTTTTTCAGAACCACTGTCTAATTTCTGTAAGGGAATATAAGACGCAATCTTATCTACTTTTTCTTGCCTTATTTTAACCATCAGCTGGTGGTTCTCTGCTTCGTAACTTATATTTCCGGTTATGTTTTGTTTTTCAAGTCCGCCGATACGGTGTTCCAGTCCGGCTGTACCCGGAATTACCCAGGGCCGTACGCCTTTTTCATCCCGCAGGTAAGGCTGAAATTTTTCTTCTGCATGGCCCAATTCTTTTTTAAAGTTTACCTCGATAGGTGGCAGGTCGGCTGATTGTGGAAATTTCCAGGGTTCTGCACCATTGGCAATGTATCCGTCACTTAATAAAATTACGGGTGTCATATGTTGCACTGCAATCCTTACTGCCTCATAAGCCACATCAAAACAATCGCTCGGAGTAGAAGTGGAAATTATGGGCATGGGGCATTCTCCGTTGCGACCATAATATGCCTGCAGCAGATCGCTTTGTTCGGTTTTGGTAGGCAAACCGGTACTGGGTCCGCCACGTTGAATATTACAGATAAGCAAGGGGATCTCCAGCATCACAGCAAGCCCCATGGCCTCTGCCTTCAATGCCATACCCGGACCAGATGTTGTTGTAATACCAAATGAGCCACCATAACTGGCACCAATAGACGAAGTAATGGCAGCTATCTCGTCTTCGGCCTGGAAGGTTTTTATACCAAATGATTTATGCTTCGCCAATTCATGCAAAATATCAGAAGCAGGAGTGATAGGATAAGAACCCAAAAAAAGTTCAAGCCCGCTTTTTTGTCCCGCTGCAATAAGTCCATATGCCAATGCCTGGTTGCCCATTATAGAACGGTAAGTGCCAGGCTCCATTTTAGCCTTTTCTACTGTATACTGCGTGGTAAATTGTTCTGTGGTATCCCCGAAATTATATCCGGCCTGCAATACTTTAATATTGCTTTCCATGATATCAGGCTTCTTGTTAAATTTTTCTTTCAGGAACAAAATGGTATTGTCCATATCACGGTTGTACATCCAATATAAAAAACCAAGCACAAACATATTTTTAGCCCTGTCCTTTTCTTTGGTTCCCATGGTAAAATCCTTCAAAGCTTCACGGGTCATTTTTGTTACATCCACTTTTATTACTTCATAGCCATCCAGACTATTATCTTCTAAGGGGTTGACTCCTTCAGGATAATTAGCCAGGCGAAGATTTTTATTATCGAAGCCATCTACGTTAGCTATGATCTTCCCGCTTTTTTTTAATCCCTGTAAATTTACTTTTAACGCGGCCGCATTCATGGCAACCAAAACGTCGCATTCATCTCCCGGTGTGTAAACCCTGTCGCTGCTGAATCGAAGCTGGTAACCACTTACACCCGGCAAGGTTCCTATCGGCGCCCTTATTTCTGCAGGAAAATCAGGAAATGTAGCCAGGTCTATACCCAGCATCGCGGTATTGTTTGTAAACTGGTTGCCTGTTAACTGCATACCGTCACCACTATCCCCGGCAAACTTTATAACCACGTTTTGTAAGACTTCCTGATTTTCGATCATTATGCAAAATTATTGAATAAAGTTACTAAGTATAAGGGCAGTATTTCTTTCAAATTTCCGGCAGTTAATATTGAGGAAAAAACAGGCAGGAAATATTTTAATTAAATTGAAATTTGCAAGGGTATGATAAAATTTCCCGATTATTCCTTTAGGTTTGCGGCAAACTTACTGAATGCACGACCTGTTGGATTTTATGGAACCTGTTTCCATGGAGGAGCTTATGGAAGATTCCGGCCTTACAGACGGACAACTGGCAAAACATATACTGATAGCTGATTCCAATATGCCGGAGATCGATCTCATGGATGTAATATTAATTGGTGCACCTGAAATGCGGGGTGTAGGTTTTTACAAAAGTGGTGGCCCATCTGCACCGGATATGATACGCAAACATTTGTACCAGTTACATTACTGGCATACCGATGTTAAGATCGCTGATGTGGGAAATGTAAAGACAGGAGATACGTTACAGGACAGTTATGCCGCTTTAAAAACAGTAGTTGCGGAATTGCTACGGAGAAAAAAAACAGTAATTATTCTTGGTGGATCACATGACCTTACACTGGCGCAATATGATGCTTACAGGGAACTTGAACTTTTTGTTGAAGTGGCATGTGTGGATGCAACAATAGATCTCAGAAGTGAAAGCACCATACGCAGTGAAAATTTTTTGCTTGAAATGCTAACAGGAGAGCCTACTATGATAAGGCATTATAATCATATTGGGTTTCAAAGTTACTTTGTACATCCGCGTATGATTGAGACCCTGGATAAATTGCGTTTTGATTGTTTCAGAGTGGGGATGATACAAGATGATATTGATGAAATGGAACCGGTATTGAGAAATTCGCACATGCTGAGCTTTGATATAAATGCAATAAAAAACAGCGATTCGCCGGCTAGCAGGCAAAGTCCTAATGGATTTAATGGAACAGAAGCATGTACCCTTAGCCGTTATGCAGGAATGAGCTCCAACCTGGATAGTTTTGGCATTTACGGTTACGACCCCCAGGAAGATATAAACGAAATGTCCGCCATGCAGATCTCACAGATGATCTGGTATTTTATTGACGGAAAGAAGCGCGGCCTGCAGGAAAGCAGCCTTAATGAAAGAAACAATTTTAATGAATTTCATACTGCTTTTGCTGAAGTGGATACTATCTTCCTGCAAAGTAAAAGAACGGGAAGATGGTGGATGCAATTACCCGATAAAAAATTCATCGCCTGCAGTTTTAAAGATTACCAGAAAGCAAGTCACAATGAAATACCTGAACGCTGGATGCGGGTTCAGGAAAGAAGTTAATTAGTCGTTTTGCTTACCTTGAGCCCGTCGAAGGACGAAGCGTGATCATAATAGTTGTTGCGTGTGACACGCACCAAGGCGCGAAGCGTGAGCAACATAAA
>JBBJMM010000036.1:0-12191 GCA_037720515.1 Ferruginibacter sp. | reverse complement strand
AGCCTGGGGATATAAATGCAAATCAATTGCCTCCGGATTATTAATGCAAAATTATTAATGGCTAAAGCCGAATCATATTTTTTATTTTAATCTCCGCCCTAAAGGACGAGGCTATTAAAAGGATTTTTTTACATTTTACATAGCATTGTATTATCTTTTGCTAATGACGGTAAATAAACCAAAACTGAACCTCTTTGATTTTACCATGATCATGGTAAGCTTTGTGATCGGGATGGGAATATTCAGAACACCCGTAAACGTGGCCGCCGCCTCACCCACTCCTACCATATTTTTTGCTGCCTGGATCGCAGGTGGTTTGATCGCATTGTGTGGTGCGCTTACTTATGCAGAGATAGGTAGCCGTTTTCCGGAAACGGGAGCTTATTACAAGATCTTCTCTTATGCCTATCATCCCTCCATTGCATTTGCTGTGAATTGTATCATCCTCATTTCAAATGCAGCTTCCCTGGCGGGTGTTGCATTGATCGGATCAGAATATATTATAAATGTTATTTTGCCCGGCTCCACCAATGCAGAAAATGTAAGGATCATCATTGCTATCGGATCCATCCTGCTTTTTTATGGTGTTAACTTGCTGGGATTAAAAATGAGTGCCAGAACGCAAAATGTACTTACGATCATTAAGATCAGCATGATCATTTTACTTATCACACCCCTGTTCTTTTCATCCGGCCAAGTGGCTACAACAACAATTACCTCTTCTATTGATCCTACCCTGTTTGAATATATAAAAGCTTTTGGAATAGGACTGATCGCAGTTTCTTTTACGTATGGGGGTTACCAGCAAACGATCAATTTCGGCGCAGAAGTTAAAGAGCCGGCTAAGAATATTCCACGGGGGATTTTTATGGGAATATTTATAATTATTGTTTTGTACCTCACCATCAATTACGCATACTATAAGATTATAGGGTTTGAAAATTTAAAAACGGCCGAAGGAATTGCTGCTCTAATGGCAAGTCATGTTTTTGGAAGCGCCGCAGCTAATATACTTTCCGTATTTCTTTTTCTTTCTGTACTTGCCTATGTAAATGTTTTGCTGATGAGCAACCCCCGTGTAATGCAGGCCATGAGTGAGGAAGGTGTATTGCCCTCTGCATTTAAACAACGGACTAACCGTACGAATGTATTGTTTACTTCCCTCAGCGTTTTTGCTGCTCTTTGCACCCTGATCGTTTTCTGGGCAAAAAGTTTTGACAAGATCCTCAGCTTTACCATTTTTTTGGATTGTTTTGGAATGGTATTGTCTGCCGCTACCATTTTTATATTGCGAAAAAGAACCGCACATTTAGACAACACGGGCATTTATAAAATGAAATTATATCCGCTGATGCCAGTGATATTTATATTAGCTTATATTTTTGTGGCTATCAGCATTTTTATCGACAAACCTTACACGGCCCTTACCGGTTTGGGAATACTGGCTGCATTTATCCTTCTGTTTTTTATTGTAAAGGGAGCAGCCCGGAAAAAAGTTTAAAATGTACTATACACTTTCATTTACATAAATATGGATATCTCTTTTATAATAAATGAACTGGCTGAAGAGAGAGAAAATTACAGCAATGCAGTAGCGCCGCCCATTTTTCAAAGCAGCAACTTTGTTTTTGATTCGGTGGATGATATGCGAAAGGCATTTGAAAATGAATACAGTACTTATATATATAGTCGCGGATTAAACCCTACGGTAGATATCTTAAGAAAAAAACTGGCAGCACTGGATGAAGCAGAAGATTGCCTTGTATTCAATAGTGGGGCTGCGGCTATTTTTGCGGCAGTACTGGCCAATGTAAAATCCGGTGATCATATAGTTAGTGTTGACAGGCCTTATACCTGGGCGCAAAAGATGTTCAATAATATTTTGCCCCGCTTTGGTGTTACAACAACCTACATAGATGGGCGGTATATTGAAAACTTTGAAAGAGCGATCCTTCCCAATACTTCTATTATCTACCTCGAATCTCCCAATAGCTGGGATTATGCATTGCAGGATCTGGAGGCAATCAGTGAGCTGGCAAAAGCAGAAAATATTATTACCATTTGTGACAACAGTTATTGTACTCCCATTTATCAGAAACCTATCCCGTTAGGAATTGACCTTTGTTTGCAATCCGCTACAAAATATATTGGTGGGCACAGCGATACTATTGCAGGAGTTTTATCCGGCAGCGCCGCGATGATAGAAAAAATATTCCATAGTGAATACATGACGGTAGGAAGTGGGATCCAACCCTTCAATGCCTGGTTGCTTATTCGTGGATTGCGTACATTAACCGCAAGGCTTGAAAAGATCAGCAGAACAACAAAAGAAGTGGTTCACTTTTTAAAAGGACATGATAAAGTTGAAAAAATTATTTTTCCTTTTGATGAAGATTTTGATCAGTATGAACTTGCGAAAAAACAGATGAAGGATGGATTTGGATTGCTCACTTTTATTATGAGAACAAGGGATATTGAAAGTATTGAACTTTTTTGCAACAGCCTGCAACATATCCTGATGGCTGTAAGCTGGGGAGGGCATGAATCATTGATCATACCCAGGTGTTCTTCCAATAAGAAAGAAGATTTTGATCCCGCCGATCCGGAACACAGAATGATAAGGCTTTATTGCGGTTTAGAAGAGCCGGCATATATTATAAATGACCTCGAACAGGCATTCCTGAAAATTTAATTACCGTTTGTCACATACTAATTATGGGATTAAATACCTAAAGAGTATTTTTGCGCCATGAAAATGAAATATGCTGTACTATTTCTTTTATTGTTTTTAACCAGCTATGCAAGCAATGCCCAGCAGAAGTGGAATTTAAGAACGGTTGTAGATTATGCAATGGCTAATAATATTGCTGTAAAACAAAGTGAGGTGCAGGCAAGAGTGAGTGAACTTATATATAAACAAAGCAAGCTTTCCCGCTTCCCCACTTTAGGATTCAATTCCAATGCCGGGTTAAACAGTGGTAATGCGCAGGATCCCGTAACCTTTGCCCGAGTATCTGAAACTTTTTATCCTACTCAATTTCAGTTGCAAAGCAGTGCTGATATATTTAATTTTTACAGCAAGCGCAATACCATTGAAGCAAACAAATGGGAGCTGGAAGCGTCGCGTGCCCAGATTGATAAATTAAAAAATGATATAGCACTTACTGCCGCTAACGGATACCTGCAGGTTTTATTGGCAAAGGAACAGGAGAATGTTACCAATGTACAGTTGAAACAAACCCAGGCTCAATTATCCAATACAAGAAAACTGGTGGATGCCGGAGCACTTCCTGAATTGAATGCATCTCAGCTTGAAGCGCAGCTTGCCTTAGACAGTGGTAATTATATTTCGGCCAGGGGAAATGTTTCACAGGCTATCCTGTTGCTCAAATCCTATATGAATATTGATGCCGCTGCTCCCTTTGAAGTTGATACGCCACCGGTTGAAGCAATACCGGTTGAGCCGATCTCCGACCTTCAGCCTGATTATGTTTATAAATTAGCTATTACAAACCAGCCTTTACAAAAGGTGAATGACTTCAGGATAAAAGCAGCAGAAAAAAGTGCGGCTGCTGCTAAGGGAGCTATGTACCCTAATCTTACTGGCTATGCAGGTTTAGGTTCTTCTTATGTATATGCAAGAAAAGGATTTTTCCCAACGAGTGCTGGCCCTCTAACACCATCGGGTTTGGTTATTGAAACATCTCCCGGGGTATTTCAGAATGTACTGGCTCCTTCTGTTATAACTGGTACACAAAAGCAATTTATAACAAGCCCTGGATTTGGAACCCAGTTTTCAGATAACTTTTCACAATCACTAGGAGTAAGTTTAAATGTTCCGATTTTCAATGGTGGAAGCCTTCGCACAAATTATAAAAGAAGCCAGCTTAACATTGTTACACAGCAATTACAAAAAACACAAGACGACCAGAACTTAAAACAGGATATTTACCAGGCTTACAACGCCGCCACGATAGCATTGGAAAAATTCAATGCAAGTAAAAAAACCGTTGCAATAAATGAAACTACTTTCAATTATGCGACAAAGCGGTTCGATGTGGGCATGCTGAGTACTTTTGACCTGATCACCACACAGAATAATTTATTAAGGGCCAAACTGGAATACACTATCAACCAGTTTGATTATGTTTTTAAAATGAAAGTGCTGGAATTTTATAAAGGCCAGGGATTGAAATTATAATAAAATAAATTTCAAGTAATAAGATTATGAATAAGAAAACAAAATGGATCCTGATAATCGTTGGCGTTGTGTTAGTGCTGCTTATCGTGATGTCTACAATGGGAGCTTTCGGAAAAGCCGAAGGCATTAAGGTAACAACGGAAAAAGTTCAGAAACGTACGATCATAGAAGTTGTAAATGCCAGTGGTAAAGTTTACCCGGAGATAGAAGTAAAAGTAAGTCCGGATATCAGTGGAGAGATAACCGAACTTACCATTCAGGAAGGCGATACAGTTAAAAGAGGCCAGTTACTGGCACGCATATACGCAGATATTTACAGCCTGCAGCGCGACCAGGCTGCCAGCGGTGTAGCCCAAAGCCAGGCACAGGTTGCAAGTTCCCGTGCACAGGTAGCTAATTCTGAAGCAAGCCTCGCTGCATTGAAAGCAGGTATGGACCAGGCACAAAAGAATTTCAACATGCAGAAAAAACTGTATGATGAAAAAGTTATCAGCCTGAGTGAATTCAACATTGCAGATGCAAACCTTAAAACCACAGCAGCAAATTACAATGCTGCTGTACAGGGAATACGAGGTTCACAGGCTTCCGTACAGGGTGCGCAGGCTAATGTGCAAAGTGCAGTTTCTAATTTACAAAAAGCGAATAAAGACCTGGGAAGAACGGCTGTAACAGCGCCTATGGATGGAGTGGTAAGTTTACTGAATGTAAAAAAAGGAGAAAGAGTTGTAGGAAGTAATATGATGGCAGGTACTGAAATGCTGCGTATTGCAGATATGGCAAAGATAGAAGTGAGAGTGGATGTAGGTGAAAATGATGTACCAAAAGTTAAGCTGGGGGATAATGCAATTGTATCAATAGATGCATACAGTGAAAAGAAATTCAAAGGGGTGGTAACACAGATAGCCAGTAGTAACAATGGTGCTGCCGGCGCATCCGCCCTGGCAAGTGCAGGCAATGATGTAACCCAATACAAAGTTTATATACGGCTGTTGCCGGAAAGTTATATGGACCTCATAGGAAAAGGTTCATTTCCTTTCCGCCCGGGAATGAATGCAAGCGCAGATATCCAAACCAAAACGCATACAAATATTTTAAGCGTACCCATAAACGCAGTTACCACACGGGATAAAAATGACAGTACCGGTACAACAGTTAAAAAAGTAAAAGAAGCCAGTACCGAAAAAACTGATTCTGAAATGGAAGACCTTGATGTAGTGGTTTTCATATTGGATAAGGATAAGAAAGTGAAAAAAGTAAAAGTGAAAACAGATATCCAGGATATCAATAATATTGAGATCGTAAACGGGTTAAAAGAAGGAGATGAAGTAGTAACGGGCCCCTATGATGTTGTAAGCAAAACTTTAAAGAATGGTGCTCTTGTAAAAAAAGTTAACAAAAAGGAATTATTCGAAAAATAATTTCATCATTATTAACATTTTATAATACAACTGTAAACTTATTTTAGCAGCAAACTTTACCCAGTGATAAAATTTTACCTGCTGCTATTCTCTTTTGCATTTCATTTATTCTCAACTGCACAAACTTTACAATTGAATGTAATTGTAAAACAGGAAAAAGAAGGAAAAGGCCAAAACAGTACCATCCAATTAATAAAACTACCCGACAGTATTGTTATCAGTACAAAAGCAATTCAATCGGGTTTTTCTTTTTCAGTGTTTTCCAATACCAGTTACCTGGTTAAAGTAACCGCAGTTGGTATGCAGGAAAAATTGCAACAGGTGAACATTCAAGACAGTTCAATTACACTCACAATTGATTTAAAGAACAAGATCAGCAACCTGGGTAATGTTACGGTAACTTCCCGGAAGCCTTTGATAAAACAGGAAGATGATAAAACAATAATAGATGCGGAAGTACTGGCACAAAGCAGTACAAATGCTTTTGAAGTGATGGAAAAAATACCGGGTGCGGTAGTAGACCAGGATGGAAATGTGTACCTGAACAGTGCCACTCCGGCAACGATCCAGATAAATGGCAGGGAAGTTAAATTAAGCACCGCAGATCTTGCCTCTCTTTTAAAAAGTCTGCCGGCAAACAGTGTTCTAAAAATTGAAGTGCTGCGAAGTCCGTCTGCCAAATTTGATGCATCCGGTAGTGGAGGCATTGTAAATATTGTATTAAAGAAAGGGGTTAAGATCGGTTCCAACGGAAGCGCTAATGTGGGTTATTTCCAGGGAAGGTATTCCTCTGTGACAGCCGGATTCAATTTAAATAAAAGCGCAAAAAAATTAAATTCCTATGTTTCTTACCAGTTCACCAAAAGGAAGAATTTCGAAACACTTTCATCCCTGCGTTTTATATCCAAGGATACTTCAGTGATAGACCAGGATTCTTACACAACTTACCCTTCATTAAATAATTACATTAGCGCAGGTGTTGATTATGCTGTAAACGAAAAATTTACCATTGGCTATGATGCACGGGCTTCTTTCAACAATAATACAAGCAAAGCGGCAAATGATATAAATATCTATAACACTTATACAGGGATCTATGATGACAAAAATCAATCACTAATAGATAATAGATCTTCTTCTTTTTACCTGGGCAACAATATCTCTTCTAAATACAAGATCGATTCAGTGGGCAGTGAATGGACAACATCCATCGATTATAATTATTTCAACAGCAACAATAACCAGGTGTATAGAAATCTATTCTTTTTTCCTGTATCACCTATGTTAAGCGGAGATGGTGATATTAATAACAGGAAGAATATTTTTACCGCACAGACGGATTTTGTTTTTAAATTAAAAAGTAAATACACCATTGAAACCGGCGGAAAATTCAATGTATCCAACAGCCGGAACAATTCAGATTATTTTATCGGTAGCAATGGAAACCGCCAACAGGATATAACCCAAACCAACAAATTCCGTTATAAAGAAACCATATCTTCTGCTTATTTACAGGTAGCGAAAACTTTTTTCGGTTTAACCGTTAAACCCGGCTTAAGAATGGAAACAACAAATATATACGGCCGCCAGTTGTTTCCTACCGATACTACATTGAGCATAAGGCGCACTGATTTTTTTCCTTATGTTTATTTGCGGCATACTCTTTTTAAAATGATGGGATTTTCTTTAACCGGTAATCTTATTTACCGCCGGAGTATATCAAGGCCTTATTATGAAGTATTGAATCCTTATCCCAAATACATTGATCCTTACCTGCGTGATATTGGCAATCCAAAACTGCGGCCGCAGTTTACAACAAACTACGAATTCAATGTAATGGCAGATGATATACCTGTTATATCAGTGGGAATAAATGATACAAAAGATATTTTTACAAATGTAACCTACCAGGATGATGTTACAAAGATCGCTTACCGCACATATGATAACCTCGGACAAAATAAAGAAACCTATTACAGGGTATTGGGTGGAATTCCTCCGGGAGGAAAATATTTTTTTTATGTAGGGGCACAATATAACCGGGTTCATTATAAAGGCGCTTATCAAAACAAGCCTTTTGAATACAAGCGCGGCAGCTGGCTGTTCTTCATGTACCAGAATTATAAGCCTAATCCTAATCTAAACCTTAGCCTGAATGGATTTATGCGGTTAAAAGGGTTGCAAAATTTTTATGAAATTAAAACCCTGGGCGGGCTCACCCTATCGGTCAATCAATCTGTTCTTAAGAAGAAAGCAAATATTATTATTTCGGTGAATGATATCTTTCAGACAAACAGGTATAATTTCAGCATTGAACAGGCAGGTATAAAAGCGGAAGGAACGCGTTACAATGACACAAGAAAGATCGGCCTTACATTCCGGTATAATTTTGGTATCAAACCAAAAGAGGAAAATAAAGGTGGTTTTGAACAACCGGCGGAAGTGGCTAATTAGTTTACCCGTAACCGTTACTTTTGTAACTTCAGGATCAGTCAGAGATCAATAACTTTAAATGTTCTTTAATTTTAAGTAAAGCCGGACTTTCAAAAATTATATTTCCTTTACTGTCACAAATTAAATAATAAGGTACTCCATTATCATTCAATAGTTCGGGGAGAACTAACGTGTTTTTTTGCAATAGATAATTTTTCCAGGTAATTGAATCAACTTTTGAGGCTTTTAACCAATTACCCATTTCCGTATCCACTGATAAAGACATAAAATCAATATCCTTGTTACTCCTGATAGTAGAAATAAATTCAGGAACCTGAGTCCTGTTTGTATTTCTGCAGGGTCCGCACCACGAAGCCCAAAAATCAATTATTGTATATTTTTTTTGTAATAATTTTTCAAGTAAAAAATGATTTCCCTGAATATCAGAGACCTCAGTTTTATTTACTGTATTGTTGATTCTTGAACTTAGTTGATCACGATAAAGTTTCTTAATTAAAAGGGATAATTCTGTTTCAGGAAGGGAAAAATAATTTACATTAATCGGGATTTTAGTATTATTTGATCCTGCACTGGCATTATAAAGCAAATAGAAATTATATAGAGTAATTGCGGGAGTAGATATAGATGTAAAATTTTTTAAAATCGCCTCCTTAAGATCGGTTTGAGATTCTTGTATTTTCAAGAAATATTTTTCCCGTAACGAACTACTGTTATCTGTTTCACTTACCCGCTTAAACTCATTCATTGTATTAAAAAAGGGGGTTTGCAATTGTTGTAACCTCATTATATCAAGGTTATCTTCAGAAGTACTTGTGTATTTTGATGAATATAATTCATTGAAAGAATTAGCTACAATACTTAATTTTCCCTTGTGTTGGGTTGTAAATACAGCAGCATTTTCAGGAAATTCATATTCATTGGATTCTATGCTGCTCCTTATTTTAAATAAGCTTCCATTGACATAATTTTTCGGAAATGTAAAAACAAATGTTCCGGCAGGTGAAATTGAAATACTGTCAACCAGGTTGTTCTCATTAGTAAGAGTTGTCAGTTCATATAAATAAATACGGGAATTCAATGGGGCTTTTTTTAAGATCTCACCCTGGATCTGGTATTGTGATAAACAAAACAAAGGAACAAGTGCAAGTAAAAAAGATAAAATATTTTTCATAATATGCTAACTTAAATATTATAAACTTTAATAAATAATCTGCCTCATTTAAAAAGAAATCTCTTTTAGGATAGGTTTTATTTCATTCCACTTTTGTCTTGATACAAAAGTGGAGCAAAAAATCAAGGCTGCATAAAAAATTCCTAAAAATTGAAACTGCAGGCTAAAAAAAACAAGTCACAACTTTATATTAAATTCAAACTAACTACGACTTACAAACTAATAACAAAGCCAGGCTTCAGAAACATTTTTTTTTCTTCTTAACGCCTTCCGCTTCAATTTTCTTAACGGATTTTTTATGAGGCCGGATGAACAGCATTTTAAACTAGCAATAGTGCTTTAAAACTGAATAATTTTCAATTCATTCCTGAAACTTATTTTCCTAATAAGTTTGTATTAATAGCTTTACTCAAATAATCTTTCGGCTGCACTTACACTTTCAAGCCGGCCAACATCAACCAGTTTATCACCACTGTGATCGTAACCCAGTATAACATTTCCAGGTGCAAGGCTAAGGTAAGTTTCCGTCAAAGAAAATTTTCCGCGTTGTTTTATAAGATCAAAAACACTTTGCTCAAAAACAGCTACACAACTATAGGCCATCTGGTGCAAGGGATCTTTATTAAGTGTGATCTTTTGCTGGCCGTTGCTGACATTTCTCCAGCCACATAGCCGGTTATTATCATCAAATAAAAAATAACGGGATGTTTCACGCTTCGTAATGCCGAATGAAATAAGCGCTTTATTTTTATTGTGAAAATCAATGAGCTTGTTTATATCAAGATCTGTAAGTATGTCTGCATTTAAGGTAATAAAAGGTTCATTATCATACAAAAGTTCTTTAGCTTTTAATAACCCACCGCCCGTTTCCAGCAGTTCAGTGGTTTCATCGCTAATAGATATATTGCTTCCCCACCCATTGTTGCTTTCTATCTCATTAATAAGCTTATCTGCAAAATGATGAACATTCACTACAACCTCTGTGATATTGTATTGCTGCAGGTATTCAATGTTTCTTTGAAGCAATGACTTGCCGTTAACCAAAGCCAGTGCTTTTGGATTTATATCGGTCCAGGGTTTAAATCTTGAGCCAACTCCTGCAGAAAAGATCATTGCTTTCAATAGCTGTATTTAATTGTTAGCCGGAGGGCTGAATGGAGATTCTTTTATTTCATGAATATTCTGTTCCAGGTGGGAGACTTCCGTTCTTACTCCATATTTATTTCGCAAATGGCGGGCAAGTGCATCTGCCGCATACACGCTTCTATGCCTTCCGCCTGTACAGCCAAAACTAACACTCAGGCTTTCAAAATCACGATTGATATAATCTTCAACAGCAATATCCACCACATTGGAAACACTGATCAGGAATTCATTCATCCTTGTTTGTTGTTCCAGGTAATCCTTTACATCTTTATCACGGCCGGTCATTGTTTTATACATTTCAATCCTGCCTGGATTTAAAATTCCACGGCAATCAAATACAAATCCGCCGCCGTTTTTTGTGGGGTCTTTCGGATAACCGCTTTGCAAATAAGAAAAACTATTTATTCTTACAAGAAGCGGCGTAGATGTATTAGCCTGCCTGGTTGCAAATCGTGCGATAATTTCTTCTTCAACAACCAGGTTAAGCAGATGATCGAACTCTGCCAGGCTCAATCCAAAATGTTTATTGTTGATAAACCATTTTAAATTGCGCAGTGCCAGCGGTATGCTTGTAAGAAAATGTGATTTTCGCTCAAACAAACCCCGGAAACCATATGCACCCAATACCTGTAACATTCTTATAAGCACATACCCATTGTATTGTGTAATAAAACGATTTCTGTCGATCGGTTTAACCAGGATCTCATCCACACAATCCATATAATATTCCAGCAATGAATCTTTCCATTCATCACTCAGATCAGCTTTTGCCTGCCATAATAAAGAAGCCACATCATATTGCAAAGCTCCTTTCATACCACCCTGGTAATCTATGAAATAAACCTCATCATCTTTTATCATAATGTTGCGGCTCTGAAAATCGCGAAACATAAAATATTTATGATCTACATATCCCAGGTAATTGCTTAACGCTTCAAAATCATTGATAAGGCTCTCTTTATTATAGGGGATCTTTAATGTATCAAGGAAATAATATTTAAAATAAAGAAGGTCATTGAGGATTGCCTGTTTACCAAATTCTTTACTTGTAATGCACCAGTCGTAATCAAATTTTTCATCTGCTATGATCTGAAGTTTTGCAAGAGCCTTTAAACTTTTCTTATACAAACCATACACATACTCATTGTGACCGTGTTCTTCCAGTTTACTTAAAAGGGAAGCATCACCAAAGTCCTGCTGCAGATATATACTTCTTGTATCATTAACAACGTAAATATCCGGAACCGGTATACCAGTTTCTTTAAAATGCCTGGTGAAATTTAAAAAAGTATTGTTCTCTTTTATGTGCTGGTTATAAGTAGCGATGCAACAGTGATGCCCGTTTGAATCATTCTCACAAACTACCCGGTAATAAAGCCTGTCGCTGCCACTCTGCGGAAGTTTGTCAATGCTTACGATTGTAGCATTGCTATGCTGACTAAACAAACTTTTAATTTCTTCTATGATTGTTAACATGGGCAGTTGGTGGGAAGTAAAAATAGATTATTTATAGGAAAACGGATGAGTATAATAAATAGTATTGGTAATAGGAATTAGAATTAAGAATTAGGAAAAAATGCTGTCATCCTGAAATTATCGAAGGACGAAACGAGAACATAATAAAAATGCTGTCATCCTGAGTTTATCGAAGGACGAAGCGTGAACACCATAAAAAGAAAACAGTATGCCTTAAAATAATGCTGTCATCTGAGTTTATCGAAGGACGAAGCGTGAACACCATAAAAAGAAAACGGTATGCCTTAAAAAAATGCTGTCATCCTGAGTTTATCGAAGGACGAAG
>JBBJMM010000006.1:0-146499 GCA_037720515.1 Ferruginibacter sp. | reverse complement strand
AATTCTAAAAAAATATAAACATTAAATACGCAAAATTTATGGTCCCATTGTCCATCGTCCATGGTCCGTATTCCTTGGTACTTCAATTACCTTCTGTTTCATCTTTCCTATTTTTGCTCCATGTATATCAATTGTACAGCTAAAGAACTCGTTATTTTAAAAAAGATCGGGGAAGCTGCTAAAGAGATCAATGTTCCCTGTTATGTAATTGGTGGTTTTGTAAGAGATAAGATACTTGGCCGGGATACAAAAGACATTGACATCGTGTGTATCGGTGATGGGATCGAATTGGCAAATAAGGTGGCAGCCGAAATACATCCCCGGCCCGTTGTTTCCGTTTTTAAAAATTTTGGAACTGCCCGCTTACATATCGGTGAAATTGAAATAGAATTTGTTGGTGCCCGAAAAGAGAGCTACACTTACGATAGCAGAAAACCCGTTGTTGAACCGGGTTCATTAAAGAATGATCAGGATAGGAGAGATTTCACTATTAATGCTATGGCAGTTAGTTTAAATGAAAGGGACTACGGATCACTGATAGATCCTTTCAATGGATTGCAGGACCTGGAAAATAAGATCATTAAAACACCATTAGAACCCTCACTTACTTTCAGTGATGATCCGTTACGTATGATGCGTGCCATTCGTTTTGCAGCACAACTCAATTTTACTGCCGTAAGTGAAGTGATAGAATCGATCAGGGAAAACGCACAAAGAATAAAAATTGTTAGTGGAGAACGCATAGCCGATGAATTCAATTATATATTAATGAGCAGGAAACCATCTGTTGGCCTGGATCTTTTATTTACCACCGGGCTGCTTACTGTTATATTCCCACAGATGTCTGCACTAGCAGGTGCTGAATACATTGATGGCAAAGGGCATAAGGATAATTTTTATCATACCCTGCAGGTAATAGATAATATATCTGAAAAAACAGATGACCTGTGGCTGAGATGGGCTGCTGTTCTGCATGATATTGCCAAGCCCGTAACAAAAAAGTTTGAAGAGGGGCATGGCTGGACATTTCATGGCCATGAAGTAGTGGGTGGCAGAATGGTTCCAAAAATATTTGCCCAACTGAAACTTCCACAAAATGAAAAAATGAAGCTTGTAAGAAAATTGGTTGAATTGCATTTAAGGCCTATAAGCCTTACAAAAGACACAATAACTGATTCGGCTATACGAAGATTGTTATTTGATGCCGGGGAAGATTTTGACCAGCTGATGATTTTATGTGAAGCAGATATAACTTCAAAAAATAAAGTAAAAGTAAAACGCTACCTGGAAAATTTTGAAATGGTCCGCCAGCGATGTGCCGAAGTGGAAGAAAAAGATCATATACGTAACTGGCAACCCCCGGTAACAGGGGAAATGATCATGCAGCATTTTGGACTACCACCCGGCAGGATGATAGGGATCCTGAAAAATGCGATACGGGAAGCCATTCTGGACGGGCAAATTAAGAATGAATATGAAGAAGCACATGCCTTTATGGTGGAAAAGGCGAAAGAGCTGGGAGTGGGGGGTGTAAGTTAGTTAAGAGTTTAGTGTTTAGAGTTTTGCTAAACTATTGACCATGGACTATGGACCATCCTCTATCGACAATTGACTATCGACTAGAATTTCCTTATTTTTGAAACATGGCAATTTTACGATTCAGGATATACTGGGAAGATGATGAAAGTACTTACCGCGATATATCGATCAGGCATTCACAAACATTCCACGATCTGCATCTGGCTATTTTAAAAAGCTATGAATTTGACAGCAAGCATAAGGCTACTTTTTACAGAAGTAATGACAACTGGCAACGTGGAAGGGAGATTACACTTGAAAAATATGATAAGGCTTATAAAGCAGAGCCGCTTATCATGAGTGAAGTAACCATAGGCAGTGAAATAAAAGATCCCAATCAAAAATTTGTTTTTGAATATGATTTTAATAAGAACTGGCATTTTATGGTGGAACTTATCAATGTGGATAAGGAAGAAAATAAAAAACTCACTTACCCCACCTGTATCCGTACAGAAGGCATAGCTCCTTCTCAATATGGTACCAAAGGTTTGATAGATAGCCGGCTTGCGGAAATGGAAGAAAAATATGACCTGCAGCCTGATGCTATGAGCGATGGTTTCAGCGAAGAAGGTGAAGCAGAAGATTCCGATACGGATGAAGCTGAAGAGAAACCTGCAGATGAAGCGAATGATGGTTTTTAAATTCATTTAATTGGCTCTTTACAAGCCTGCAGAATTATATGAATAAAACAATTATTATTATTACCGGTGCTACAGCATCTGGTAAAACGGATCTTGCCATCGCAATAGCAAAGCATTTTACAACAGAAATAATCTCAGCCGACAGCCGTCAGTGTTTTAAAGAATTAAATATAGGTGTGGCAAAACCTTCTGCGGCACAACTTTCTTCCATACATCATTATTTTATTGATTCGCATTCCATAGAGGAAAAGGTAACAGCTATAACGTTTGAGAACTATGCACTTGCTGCTTTGGAAAAAATATTTTTAAAAAATGATATTGCTGTAATGGTGGGTGGCACTGGTTTGTACATTAAAGCGTTTTGTGAAGGGCTTGATCCGATTCCAACTGTTACCGAAGAAATAAAAGAATTTATAAAAAAAAGTTATGCGGCAGGAGGATTAAAATGGTTACAGGAGGAAGTACATATTAAAGACCCTGAATTTTTTAAAATTGGTGAGAAAGATAATCCCCGGCGCATGATGCGTGCATTGGAAGTAATGCTTCAAACTAACAGGTCTGTCACAACATTTCAGTCAGGCAAAAAAATTAAAAGGAATTTCCAAATTATTAAGATCGGTCTTGAACTGCACAGGGAAGAATTATATAAACGGATAAATAGCAGAGTTGATAAAATGCTAGATTCAGGTTTGGTTAAGGAAGCAGAAAACCTGTATAAGTATAAAGATCTGAATGCACTGCAAACAGTAGGTTATAGAGAATTATTTTCTTTTTTTGCCGGCGAAATCAATTTGAGTAAAGCTGTTGAATTAATAAAACAAAACAGCCGTCATTATGCCAAACGGCAGCTTACCTGGTTTAAAAAAGATGAAGAAATTACCTGGGTAAATGCACACGTGCAGGCAAATAATGTTATTAGAAGGATAGAGGAAATTGTTAGATAGTGTATTTATTGTTCCATGTTATTGTCTAGGTTCCAGGGTCCATAGTCCATGGTCTACTACCTATGTCTCATTGTCGCTGTTCGAATCGTCTATCAACATTTATCCACTTCAAAACTTCACACCAAACGTTGCAGAAATATTTCCCTGTGTTTGTTTTATACTGGCGTAAGTATTATCTCTTGCCTGCAGCCGGTAAGGAAAATCTGCATCTTTGTTCATATTATGAACATAGGTGACATCAATAAAATAACCCTTATTTCTATATCCTAAGCCGCCACTCAATAACATTTTATTAGCTTTAAAAGATACATTTTTATAAGGATTGGTATAGTATGCAAAACCAAGCCTGGCCATCATTACATTAAATTTTAATTCTCCGCCAACCCTGAAATTGAAAGCACCTTTATAGATATCTTTTAAAGTTTTATTCAAAGATTTATAATAGGATTTTTTTTCTGCATTTTCCTCTGTGTCCTCTTCTACAAGAAAGCGGGTGTTGTTGTGGTTTGTGTATTCAATGTCGGCAGAAATAAAAGCTCTTTGTTTTTTTACATTTTCAACTTCTCTGAAAACATAGGATGCACTGATCATAGCTTTCAAGGGAGTTACCTGGATATATTTATTTTCACCTGCCCCATCCTGGGTAAATTGAATTGAACTTACATATTCTTCCCTTAATGAATCAGAACCTTCCCGTGCATTGAATAAACTGGTAGTTCTCTTATCTGTCTGGTAAATTATTGAGGGTGTATGTATGGCAAATCCCAGTCTTATATATTCTTCAGGCCGGTAAATAATACCCAATTTTACATTAAGCCCGATGCCCAATGTTTTGAAATTATCTGTAAATGTTGCAGATTTAAAAAGATTGGCAGTGCCGGAAGATGTATCTGATTCTGTAAATACAGTATTACTTTTAAAATTAACTATAGGTATTCCAAGTGTACCGCCCAGCAACCATTTACCTTTCCTGTTCTCTGCTAGCGATATGCCCAATTCATACATACCACCGCTTGTTATTTTGAGCATATCCTGTTTAAGTGCCTGCCCTGCATCCAGGATAGTTTCCGGTGAGCCTCTTACAATATATTTACTGCCATCCCATACAGTGTCTATGAGATATGTATACAAAGCCGGTGCAGATGTATATGGCAATGCAGAATTTGTATTTAATATTTCATCAATGCTTTTGCCACTAGCTGAAAATTCTTCTGCAAACTGTTCGCTGAATGAACTATAATTATTCAACCCGGAATAATGAATTACATTATTAAAATTGGCAACCTGGTTAAATGCTACGCTGTATGTATTACCGGAAGTGGGATCGTTTTTAAAAGTAGTTCCCTTTATCCATCCTGAAGTACCTAAATTAAAACTGTTCTTTGTATCCTTAGATGTAGCACCATCCCTGAACGATGTTTTGTTACGGTTCATTAAAAATCCCGGTGAAAAAACAGCTTCACCTGTTCTGAAAAAACCAAGACCTGCCGGATTAACAAAGGCTGCGGAAATGTCGCCACCCAGGGATCCCATAACACCACCAATTGCCATGTACCTGGCCGTACCATTATGTGGAAGCCAACTGTAACGTATCGCATCCTCAGGTACCTGTGCCATCACAACAGCACTTTTTAAACATAGTAGTACAATTACAAAAAGTATATTTTTTTTCATACGTGCATTTTTTAATTCACTGTTAGTACAGCGAAAAGTTTATAAAGTTGGAGAGATCCTTTAATTTCTGACCGGACGGGATACACTCTTTCCTGATCCTGAACTATTATTCGAAGAAGAAGTGGAAGGTGAATAGGTCCGGTTATTGGTAGAGGGAGTCAATACCTCACGCGTTGCTGACTGATTCGTATTGTTATAAGGGTTTTCTTTTTGCACATAAACTGTTTTTCCTGTTTTAGAATTTACAACGGGAGTAACAGACCTACTATATGCGTTAAGATTTGTTTTTCTTGTTGTGTAATTCTTTGGAAGTACATATTTAGAATTGGACATATATACCGGGTAAGGAGAATAATAAGGATTGTAATAATAACCAGTTTTGTTACCGTATTTGTAAGGAGGATAGTCGCAACTGCAATTGCATTCATATTCATAATCCATATCACGCCAGCGCCTGTCTCTGATCCTCATTCTTATCTCACGATCTTCTATATTTTCCTGGGAAGCTATTTCCTTTTGCGTTTCTTTTTCTGTTTCTGTTTCGGTTTGAGTTTCTTCTTCTATAACTTTTGCAGGAGAATAATACACATCATCCGGAGTCTGACCACTTTTGTAAGCCGTATTGCACGCAGTAAATACTGTGGCAGAAATGATGAAGAGTAAAATTTTAAATTTCATGATTAATTGTTTAGAGGGTATTAAAATGAAGTTACTATTTTTGTCCGGCTCTTTCACTATGTAAAAGTGCACAATCTATTTGCGATAAAACGTATGAAAATAATTTTTCGGTGTTAAAAATGTGCTAAATAGAAACGGGTTTTAATGTTTTGCTGAATTCAAATTCGCTACCGGTTTTTTACAATGAAAAGATTACGGTTGCACAGATAATTAAAAAATAATGAGTAAAGTACTTACTACAAGAGAAGCGGATTATTCACAATGGTATAACGACCTGGTAATAAAAGGAGAACTTGCCGACCATTCAGCTGTACGGGGTTGTATGGTTATAAAGCCCTATGGCTATGCATTGTGGGAGAATATGAGAGATCAGTTGGATAAAAGATTTAAAGAAACGGGCCATGTAAATGCATATTTTCCGATTTTTATTCCAAAGAGTTTGTTTGAAGCTGAAGAAAAAAATGCAGAAGGATTTGCAAAGGAATGCGCCATTGTTACACATTACCGGTTAAAAGCAGATCCTGATAATAAAGGTAAACTCATTGTAGATCCCGAAGCAAAACTAGAAGAGGAGCTGATCGTAAGGCCTACAAGTGAAGCCATCATCTGGAACACCTATAAAGGCTGGATCCAATCGTACCGGGATCTACCATTGCTTATCAATCAATGGGCGAATGTAGTAAGGTGGGAAATGCGTACACGTCTTTTCTTACGCACTGCAGAATTTTTATGGCAGGAAGGACATACCGCACACGCCACGAAACAGGAAGCTATAGAAGAAACAGAACGCATGCTGGAAGTGTATGCAGAATTCGTTGAAAATTTTATGGCCGTGCCTGTGATCCGGGGAGTTAAAACACCGAATGAAAGATTTGCCGGCGCAGAAGAAACTTATTGCATTGAAGCTTTGATGCAGGATGGTAAAGCGTTACAGGCAGGTACTTCTCATTTCCTCGGACAAAATTTTGCCAAAGCTTTTGATGTTCAGTTCATGAATAAAGAAAACAAACAGGAATTTGTGTGGGCTACCAGCTGGGGTGTATCCACCAGGCTGATCGGGGCTTTGATCATGGCGCATAGTGATGATCAGGGTTTGATATTGCCTCCCAGGATCGCTCCAATACAGGTTGTTATCATTCCCATATACAAAGGGGAAGAAAGTAAAAAAATAATTGATGAAAAAGCAGCAGTGATCATTAAATCTTTACAATCATCAGGTATAAAAGTAAAATATGATAACAATGATAATGCCCGGCCGGGCTGGAAGTTTGCAGAATATGAATTGAAAGGAGTTCCGGTACGAATAGCACTGGGCTTGCGCGACATAGAGAACAATGTAGTAGAGGTGGCAAGAAGAGATACAAAAGAAAAGCAAACGATTTCACTGGATGGCCTTGATGAAAAGATCATTTCATTGCTTGAAGATATCCAGCAGAAGATTTATAATAAAGCGCTCGATTTTAAAAATGCAAATTCCAAAGAAGCAAACAACTGGGAGGATTTTGTAAAAATGCTGGATGACAAAGGAGGTTTTATTTCCGCTCACTGGGATGGTACACCCGAATCAGAAGAGAAAATAAAAGAGTTAACCAAAGCCACGATCCGCTGTATTCCATTAAATAATAAAAAAGAAGAGGGCAAATGTATTCTTACAGGTAATGCAAGCAGCCAAAGGGTTGTGTTTGCACGCGCGTACTAATTAAAAACTAATGTATGGTTTGTTGAATAGAATTTGAGCTGTACTAAATATTCCTTTTCTTTACTTACCAAAACTAATATTAATGGAGAATCAAAATCTTCTTGCATCAGAATTGCATATAGATCCAATAGGCTATACTCACTTGAAAGAAACAGCCATGTGGGCTAAGTTTTTAGCAATTGTAGGATTTGTATTAAGCATTGGACTCGCTATTGTAGCTTTCTTTATTGGTACCATACTTGGTAATTTGTCACCGGAATATGCAGCAGGAGCTGCAATGGGAAGCGTAATGATCACAGTTGTTTATTTATTTATTGCAGCTGTTTATTTTTTTATGTCGTTATTTTTATTCCGTTTTGCAGTTAAAATGAAAACTGCATTGCTTTCCAACGATCAGCAAAACTTAAATGCCTCTCTGTTCAATTTAAAAATAGTTTATCGAATGCTGGGTATCATTATGGTGGTATACCTCGGACTTATTGCACTCGGCCTGATTGCTGTTATTGGATTTGCAGCTATGAGCTAAGAAGTGAAATGTGAAGAGTGAAATGTGAAAAGTGAGGTCAATGGTCCATGGTCCAGGGTCAAGTCAATGGTTCTATAATCACTGATTGATTATTCTCCTTACTCAAATTCCTAATTCCTTATTACATCTAATCTACTCCCTCGTTGCTAAATAATTGTAATCTTCCAAAAGCTTTTCGAGGAAATCAGCTGCCGGTAATTCTGATTCAATAAGCAGCACTTCTTTTATTTTATTTTGCACCCGGTAGGTAAGCTCTTCATTTTTTCTTTTCCGTGCCTGGGTTAAAACAGATTTTATTGTATTGATATCACTATCTGTAAGTCGCATCACCTGCGGAAATACAACTTTATAATTATTCGTTGCAATATTCATAAATACAGTGTCGGATATACTAAGATCTGTTTTAGTATTTACCACTGCAGTTCCTGCTGCAAGGTCGCCAAGCCGCTGACTATTTGGTGTAACAGTAATAATTATCACTACACCGATTCCCAGTATTCCTGTTATGATTGCATATACAAAAACGACATTATAAGTTGATACGAAAACATAACCAAAAAGAAAAGGCCATTCAAAGAATTTGGTGATCCATCTTAGAATAAATTGTCCTAAAGTGGGTTCTCCTCCAGTCATACTGATCACCCGTATTGACATTAATCTTTTACCTATTGTTTGTCCGTTCATAATCACTTCAGCTATCAGGGAATACAGGAACATAGGCAATGAGATCACAATAATGTCGAACCCGATATTCTCCCGCATTTCCATACCCATTGCGTCGTACAACACAGCTTTCATTCCCAGGAGGTAAACGATCAATATAAAAAAATCAATAATATAGGCAAAGAGCCGTTTATGAAAGGGTGCTATCTCAAATTCGAGATCAATATTAAAAGTAGTTCCTATGTTAATGATTGACACAATGCAATTTACTGTATTGGCTAAAACAGCAAAACCATATTTTTTTATTAAGAAAAAATATTTCAAATTGTATGCTATTCAGGGCTGCTAAAAGCCCTGCTACAATAAAGCAGGAGATGAGAGAGGCCATGTTCATTAAGAAGAATGCTGAAAAATGGAAAGCTTACCAACAGGAAATATCGCCGGACCCGGACGAAACAGGAGAGCGATTTATAACATTGATTGACGACCTTTCTTATGCAAAAACATTCTATCCCAAGAGTAAAGTTACCCGCTGGATAAACGGGATAGCAGCTTCAATTTATCAGAATATATATCGCAATAAAAAAGAAAAATACAGCCGGATATTTGATTTCTGGAAGTATGAATTGCCTTTGCTTTTTAAAAAGTATCATAAAATATTTCTATTCACTACATTGCTCTTCTCTCTTTTTGTTTTCATCGGTTACTTTTCAGCAATGCGTAACCCGGAATTTGTACGGGGTGTAATGGGCGATACTTATGTTGACATGACAGAAGACAATATTGCGAAAGGTGATCCTTTTGGAGTGTATAAAGACGACAATCAATTCAACATGTTTGTTCGCATTGCATTTAACAACATAAGAGTAGCTTTTCTAACATTTATGGGAGGCTTTACCCTGGGCCTGGCCACGTTACGTTTGTTATGGAGTAATGGTATCATGTTAGGAAGTTTCGAATATTTATTCTTTGCTCATGGTTTAGGAATAAAATCTATTTTGGTAGTATGGATACATGGTACCATTGAAATATGGTCAATTGTTATCGCAGGTTCAGCGGGCTTTATTCTTGGTAACAGTATATTATTTCCAGGAACATTTACAAGAATGCAATCATTTAAAAGCGGAGCCAAAGATGCTGCAAAAATACTTATCAGCTTAATTCCTTTTTTTATAATAGCTGCTTTTCTGGAAAGTTATATTACGCATTTGATGAGCCGTGCATTTGATCAAACCGGTGCCGGAATGTCTGTATGGCTCAGCGTTCTTATCCTTGCCTCCTCATTTTTGCTGGTGGTATGGTATTTTATTATTCTCCCTATTAAATTACATAAAAAAGGATTTTACATTAAGTCTGATGGGATTGTAAGCCGACTAAACCTGGATGCATAAATACCTGATTATATTTTTAGTAAGCTGCAGCATATTCTTTACAACACATGCGCAGGAAAAAGAATTTGTATATGCAGATTCAAGTTTGCTCCGGGAAGATGCGGGAATAGAGGAAGAAGAGTATGAAGTATCTGAAGAGATACCTGATACCACTTTGATAAAAAGGGACGTATTGATTTCTTTAGATACCATTAACTATCTCAGAAGAAAAAAGGAATTTGCCTACCTGTCAACCATTGACAGCCTGCTTAAAGATGAGCAAAAAAAAAGTAAAAATAATACAGGATATAGGGTAAGCCAGGTTTCCTTCCTGGAACGTTTATTTAATTCACCTTTTATAAAAACATTTTTCTGGATAATTGCAGGGGTTGTGTTTTTATTTATTTTATACAAGCTGCTCATCACCAAAGGTTCATTCAAAAGAAATCTCAGGAAAAAAGACGTGGAAGAAAAAGATGATGAAGTAAATGGTTTTATTTCAAAAGATTATATGAAAATGGTTCAACAATCCTGCCTGCTGGGAGATTACCGTTCCGCTGTAAAGTTTCAATTTTTATTTACACTTCAAAAGCTTGCAGAGAGATCTTTGATTGAATATGCCACTGATAAAACGAATTACCAGTACCTGCAGGAAGTTCCGGCTGATAAAAAAAAGGAACTGGCCAGGCTGGTATTGAATTATGAATATATATGGTATGGTAATCTACGAGTAGAAAGAGAAGTATATCAGAAAGTGGAAAATGAATTTATAGTTTTTCAGAATAAAATGTAAGATCTCGGATGAACCGGTATGTTATTTTATTTATGACAATACTTGCAACAGGAAGTTGTACAAAGTCGAAACTTCCCGACCTGCGGGAAACCTATTCCTACCGGGAGACTAAACCATTTGGAACATATGCTGCAAAAAAAATTATTGAAACCGGTTTCCCTTATTTAAAGGTTCAAAATGTAAAGCGATCGTTTACCACAACCAATCAAATTTCATCGGATTCCAACGCCATTTATTTTTGTATAAGTCGCAATCTTTTTGTTACAGAAGATGATGCACAATCAATGCTCGACTATGTGTACAAAGGAAATTCACTTTTCATTTCAGCGGCAAATATTGATACCAATCTATTATCCCGCTTATTAAGCAGGCAGTTGAAAGCTGACGTGATCATGGATCGGATAAAAATGAACTATGCCACTGCACATGTGAACCTGTCAAATGAAATAAGTTTTCCTGCAGACTCATTTGGGTATTATTATAAACCTTTTGCAAATGCTTTTACTTCAATCAATGCTAATTATAGTTATGTGTTAGGATACAATGAATTAAAAATGCCCAACTCATTTATCCTTTTCTGGGGTAAGGGTAGAATGATCGTTCATTGTGACCCACGCGCATTTAGTAATTATTTTCTATTGAAAAATAACAACTATTTGTACCTGCAGAAAATGTTAAGCCTTGTGAATGAATTTCCGACTGCGGTTTACTGGGATGACTATTACCGCACACAAAATACAGTTAACCGAAAGCCCGGGAATTTTTCAGCCTTAAGTGAAATAATGAAACATCCGGCGCTTGCTATTGCTTTTTGGATCTTCCTGGCTATGCTTATTATCTATATATTATTTAATAGTAAAAGGCGTCAGCGCATCATTCCTGTGATCCGGCAAAATGATAACAGTTCTATCGCTTTTACAGAAACCATAGCCAGGTTGTATTTGCAGCATCACGACAATAAAAATATAGCAGATAAAATGATCACTTATTTTAATGAATTTATCAGGAAGAGTTATTTTTTAAATGCCGGGGCAAATAACACAGATTTTATCTCCGCTCTTAGCAGGAAAAGTGGTGTATCTTTTGAACAAACCACTGCTTTATTTGCAACAATTAATGAAGTAAACAATAAAGAACAGTTAGATGACCAGCAGCTATTAAAACTCAATGATCTTATACAGCAATTTTATAAAAACAGGAACTGATGGAAGATAATTTGTATGAACAGAATTCCAATGTAAAGCAATTAACAGACACATTGGAAAAGTTAAGAGAAGAAATGTCAAAAGTAATCGTGGGCCAGCACAAGCTTATAGACCTTTTGCTTATCGGGCTTTTATGTGATGGGCACATTCTCATTGAAGGGGTTCCCGGGGTAGCCAAAACTCTTGCTGCCAAGCTTGTAGCTAAAATTATTAATGTAAGGTTCTCCCGTTTGCAGTTCACCCCAGACCTGATGCCCAGTGATGTGATCGGAACATCTGTTTTTAATCCGAAAGAGGCTTCATTCAGTTTCAAAGCCGGACCTATTTTCAGCAACATTGTCCTGATTGATGAGATCAACCGGTCCCCGGCCAAAACCCAGGCGGCACTGTTTGAAGTAATGGAGGAAAGGCAGATCACCGTTGACGGCTACACGCATTTTATGGACTATCCTTTTATAGTGCTTGCCACACAGAATCCTATTGAGCAGGAGGGCACATACCGGTTACCGGAAGCCCAGCTAGACAGGTTCCTGTTTAAGATAGAAGTAAATTATCCTACACTTGCAGAAGAAATAAACATCTTACAAAATCAGCAGGGTAAAACCCAAAATGAATTACTGGAAGGAATAAATAAATTATTCTCAGCCGGTGACCTTACATATTTCAGGAACATTATACAGGATGTTCGAATTGAAACAAAACTTATCGAGTACATAGCTACTATCGTAAATGAAACACGTAACAATCCTTCTTTATACCTCGGTGCGTCTACCCGTGCTTCCCTGGCCTTATTAAAAACAGGTAAAGCTGTAGCTGCTATGAAAGGACGTGATTTTGTAATACCGGAAGATATAATAGAAATGGCGCCGCATGTATTGCGCCACAGGATAATGCTTACACCGGAAAAGGAAATGGAGGGTATTAGTCCGGATGATCTTATTGACAGTATTCTCAAGACAATAGAAGTTCCACGTTAAACAATGATTAAAAGATTTATCGGAGATATTTTCATTGCAGACCGCTTTTACCTGGCAGGAGGTATTTGTATGTTTTTATTTGTAATGGCTTTTTTTATATCTGTATTTTATCCCATCGTGGTTATTATCCTGGTCATGTTCCTGATCACAATTCTGTTGGATTACCTGATCTTATTTACCGGCATACCACCACTTGTACAAAGAGTAATGCGAGATCGCCTCAGTAATGGGGATGAAAATAAAGTGACGATCAAAATAAGGAACCAGATGAATTTCAGGATAGGTGTGGAAGTGATCGACGAAATTCCGGTTCAGTTTCAGCAAAGAGATTTTGTTATAAAACGAAACCTTGCCCCCAAACAACAAAAACATATTAATTATACATTGCGGCCTTCTTCCAGGGGTGAATACCATTTCGGGCAAACAAGAATATACATAAGTACATTATTAGGAATGATAAAGCGCCGGCATGATGTAAAGACAGATGAAATGGTTCCGGTTTATCCTTCTTATATGCAGTTGCGCAAATACCAGCTTTTAGCCAAAACCACGCTGATCAATGAACATGGAAGCAAAAGAATGCGAAAGATAGGGCATAGCATGGAGTTTGAGCAGATCAGGGATTATGTAACGGGAGATGATATACGCAATGTGAACTGGAAAGCAACAGCAAGAAAAGGCGGGCTGATGATCAATAATTATGTGGATGAAAAATCACAACAGGTATATTGTATCATAGATAAAGGAAGGCTGATGAAAATGCCTTTCAATAAACTTACTTTACTTGACTATGCAATAAACAGTACGTTGGTTTTATGCAATGTGTGCCTGCAAAAACAAGATAAGATAGGATTAATGACATTCTCTGATAAAATGGGAGGTATAGTTGCAGCAGACAGGAAAATGGTTCAACGTGAACTAATCCTTCAGGCACTGTATCGCCAGCAGACTGAATTTTATGAAAGTGACTTTGAACTTTTATACATGCAGGTAAGAAAAAAACTCAAGCAAAGAAGTCTCATTGTATTATATACAAATTTTGAATCACTGAACGGATTAAAAAGACAATTGAATTACCTGCGGTCCATTGCAAGCCATCATTTGTTGCTGGTTGTTTTTTTTGAAAACACCGAACTTACCAAACTCTCAACCGCAGAGGCTAAAAATATAGAGGACGTTTATGTAAAAACGATTTCAGAAAAATTTTCGTACGAAAAAAGGCTGATCGTGAAAGAATTGCATAAGTATGGAATTTTATCCATCCTTACCACACCCGAAAATCTTACTATTAATACGGTAAATAAATATTTGGAGCTTAAGTTGCGCCAGGCTTTATAAATTTTTAATTAAATAAAAATATTGGCAAAGGAATCTTATTTTAAAAAGCATAAGGAAAAGATAGCAGGAGAGCAAATGCCTTCTCAAAGAAATGCACCTGTAAAAATCACAGAAGAAAAACGCCACAGCTTTGAAGAGGGCAGGGTATTGCTGATTGATAAACCCCTGCACTGGACATCTTTTGATGTAGTTAGAAAGATACGCAACAACATAGGGATAAAAAAAGTGGGGCATGCCGGAACCCTCGATCCGCTTGCCACTGGGTTATTAATTGTTTGTACGGGAAAGTTTACCAAGAAGATCAATGAGTATATGTTACAGGAAAAGGAATATACCGGTACGATCACTCTAGGTGCTACAACCCCAACATATGACCTGGAAAGCACACCTGGAAATGAAAAAAGCACAGAACATTTATTAATAGAAAATATAAAGGATCATACAAGAGCATTTACCGGGAACATAATGCAGGTGCCACCTATTTATTCTGCAATTAAAAAAAACGGAACAGCATTGTATGAACTTGCCAGGAGGGGTGAGGAGATCGAGTTGCAGCCCAGACCGGTAACCATACGTGTCTTTGATATCACAAAAACAGAATTACCCATCATTCATTTTAAAATAATTTGTTCTACGGGAACGTATATACGCAGTATTGCAAATGATTTTGGGGCTGCATTGGGGTGTGGGGGTTATCTTAGCGCACTCAGGCGAACTCGGATAGGGGAGTTTGATGTGCAGGATGCTTTAAGTATGGATTCATTTATAGAAGAACTCACAAATAATTAAACCACATTAATTCAATTCGTGCAATTCGTGTAATTCGTGCAATTCGTGTTTAAAATTCGTGTTCCTTAAAAAGGATAACTGATACCAATAGTAAAATTAAAATTCTCATACCGCCAGCGCCTGTTCTCATCCCCGCGGCCAAAAAGTTTTGGAAAAAAATCATTAAAACTGATCTTCGGAGCCTGCCATCCATTATTGATATGGCTAAGTTCCGGTCTCTTAAAACGGAAACCAAAATCAAAACGAAGAATAAAGTAATTGAAATCGAGCCTGAAACCCGTACCTGCAGCAAGCCCTAGTTCTTTATAGAAATTACTTAGCTTAAATTGTGTGCTGTCGCGGCTTCCATCCGGATTTGAATTCCTGAGATTCCAGATATTTCCTATGTCTGTAAATATTGCACCTCTTAGCGTTAGTGTATTTGGGATGATGCGGGCTATATCATACCGGTATTCAATATTGGTCTCAAACTGCATATCAGCAGTACGGTCGTTAAAAATATTCTTTTTGTATTCAACCAGTTTTTGTGAACCTCGGCCTATCCCTCTTACCGGCCAGCCCCGCATGCTGTTGCTGCCCCCGCCAAAATATTGTTTAAAGAAAGGCAAGGTAGTATCCTTGCCAAATGCTGCACCTACACCAATAAATCCGCGTATGGCTAACGCAGTTTTCCTGTATGAAACAGTTCTTTTGTATTCAAGATCCGCCTTGATGTATTTTCTTTTGTATTGTACTGCAATTGGCAATGCGCCATAGGTCATTCCGGATTCCTCAATATTAAATCTTAGCGAACTTTCTTTTGATATGCTTCTTAAATGCCGGGGATTATTCCATACACGGGAGATACTTCCGCTCATGCCTACAATAAAGGCAGTATTATACGAATACCTTAAAAATGGAATGGTATCCAATATCTTTTTAAAACTATCAGTTTGATTAAATAAATAACTGAACTCAACGTTCACCGGTTTGAAAATTATCTTCCAGTTGTTGTTGGTTAAAAATGTAGAACCAAATCCAACATTTACAGATTGAAGATCGAAAAGTCCCAGCCGGTTATTATAGGAAAGATTGGTATTAATAAAAGACTCTGCAGTTTTAGGTTGAAAACCTTTTTTAAACAAACGGTATAATCCCGGGAAAGGCGTAACCAGCCTGGGGAAAACAATATTGTTTCCATAACTCAATTCCTGGGAATTTTTCAATCTTGTATTGGAGGCACGGGCATTGTTGTTTAGTTCAATACCCGCCCTGAATGAGTGTGTCATTCGAATAGCCTCTTTTCCAAAATTCCTGTTGAGTAAGGTAAGGTTTCCTGATAGCCCAAATAGATTTCCCGCCAGTGCAGCTGTTGTATTACTTGTAGCGGAATAACTTGCTTCCAGGGCGGCTTCAAAACCAAATTTTTTACCCGGTATCAGTTCAATGATCACATTTACCAGGTCCAGGCTGTCTGGCACTTCAGCTATCCTGATATTGATGCTCTGCCACACTCCTTTACCTGAAAAATTGTTTACCGTTCTGTAATATTCATCCTGCCGGTAAGTATCTCCGCTTTTCAGGGAGACGTTTTTAGCCAGGAATAAATTTTTGAAAAGTTTTTCATGATACCGTATGATATAATTGCGTGTAACCGTTTCAGTTAAATTTGTATCAGATAAATTATCACCGGGCCGGTAATCCGGTAAAATATAAATTTTATTGATGTAAAATTTCCTGAGCTTGGAAGAATCGGAGGGCGGGTTTATGACTATAGCCAGCCTTATCTTCGGAGAATCTCTTTGTTGCTGCGCTTCAGCAAGAAGCCGGAGTTGTTCGAAGGGATCATCAGTAACGGTTGTTAAAGCTTCTATGGTTGTATCTCCCCGCACTTTTAATTCGGCAGCGGTAAATTTATAATATCCATTGTTACGAAAAGTATCTACCAGCCTGCTTATCTCTCCTAATACACCGGCTTTTGTAACTGGATTATTTTTTACTAATATCGATTCTTCCTTACTATTCACAGCAAGGGATTGAAGATCCGGTTTACGGAGCCTGTAGCTTAAGGTGTCTATTAATGTGGGTTTTCCCGCATCCACTATGTAGCGTACATGAACCTGTTGTTTAAAAGTATCTGCGTTAAATGTTACAATAGCGTTGTAATAACCCAGGTGATACATAGAGGCGAGCATATTCCTGGCAGAAACAGCAGCGTATCCACTGTCATATCCCGGTGGCCGTAATATTTTGGTGAGAAAAAGAAACTCACTGCGTGTCGTTAATTTCGAACTGTCATCCAGTTGACCTGTTAGTCTTTGGGTAACAGCTTCCTTCTCCAGTTTGGTAAATTTTCCTCCCTTAACTTCGATTGAATTCTTAACTACATACAAACGGTTAGCAGGAGGCTTGCGAATATTGGTGAATTTTGAAAAGTGACTGGGTGTGCAGGAATAAACTACTGTTATGAAAAGTATGATGTTTAGTGAATAGGGAAAGTTTAATTTTTTTAAATCGATCAGGCGCATAAATCTCCAGGCTATGTTTAGCAAATCCATCGTCAAATATATCCAAAGTTTACAGCACAAAAAATTCAGGGATGAACACAGGGCTTTTGTAGCAGAAGGGCCCAGGGTTGTGGGTGAATTATTAAAGAGCCGTCAATTTAAATGTAATAATATTTATGCAACATCAGGCTGGATAATTAATTATAAAAAAGATCTGTTAACCGAACACCAGGAAAAGATAACTGAGGTTAAAGATTTCGAACTGGAAAAACTAGCTTCCTTTTCTTCTCCCAATAGTGTTATTGCTGAATTCAGAATAAAAGAAAATGTTGAAAGTGTAAATTTTAATAACCGGATCACTTTAATGCTGGACGATATACGTGACCCTGGAAATTTTGGTACCATTATTCGTATTGCAGACTGGTTTGGAATTGAAAACATTATTTGTTCGGCAGATACTGTTGATGTGTATAATCCCAAAGTGGTTCAAAGTACAATGGCCAGCCTGGGGCGTGTAAATATAATTTACGGTGATATTGAATATCATATTAAAAACAATCCTGCCATTAAAACGTATGCTGCAACGTTAGATGGAAAGGATATAAAAGAAACGGGGAAGATAAAAGAAGGAATGATCATTATTGGCAATGAAGCAAAAGGTATTAGTTCAAATGTGCTTGACCGGGTAAATGAAAAAATAACTATTCCCCGGTATGGAGTTGCGGAATCTTTGAACGCTGCAGTAGCAACCGGGATCATATTGTATGCGTTGGTGGAGTAGAGATTATTTGAATGATTGAATAGTTGATTAGTTGAATAGTGATTAGTTGAGTTGTTGGTTAGTTGAGTAGTTGGTTAGGGTTTAGAGATTAGGAGAACAGACCATGGACCATCGACCATGGACCATAGACTTTTTCACCTTTCACTTTTCAACTTTCACCTTTCACTCCTACCTGAACTGTATCGCCGTTACCGGGTTTACTTTCTTGATCAATAATGTTGGTATTATCAATGTTGCAAAGCACACGGCAAATGTGATAAGGTCTACTGCCAAAACCTGCCACCAAATAACCTGGGCATGTGCAACACTTACAAAATAGGCCTCTTCATTTAATTTTATAAACCCGGTTCTTTCCTGCAGCCAGCAAACGCCTAGTCCCAGCAGTGTGCCTGCAGCAATACCTATCAATGCGATAAAAATGGTATTGTATAAAAAAATTTGTTGCAGTTGCCAGTCGGAGGCACCAACTGCTTTTAAAATGCCGGTCATTTTTGTTCGTTCCAAAACCAATATAATTAGACAGGTTATCAGATTTACTGCAGCAACTATCATCATAATAATCAGCAGTATGTTTTTAAGCTGGCCCTGCAGGTTCAGCCAGTCAAATATATCAGGTTGAATCTCTCTTATGCTTTTGCTATACCAGGCTTGTAAAGGAAGTTCATTGTAAATCTGCCTGGTGATCGTATCTGTTTGCCTGTAATCGGAAAGAAATATTTCATAACCACCTATCTGGTTGGGTTCCCAGTTATTCAAACGGCGGATAAGATTTATATCACAAAAAGCAAAATTCTTATCATATTGTTCAATCCCTGTTTTAAAGGTACCGGCAACCCGTAAACGCCGGGCGGTCTTGGAACCATCCTGCCTGAAGAAAAAAACCAGCAGGCTGTCTCCTGTTTTAAGATCCAATTGCAAAGCAGTGTATATGCTGATATTTATTTCATTACTATAGCCACTGTCTTTAAATGATAACCATTTTCCCTCTTTTAAAAAAGATTGTAACCGCGAAAAATTAAAATCTTTATCAATGCCTTTTAAAAGGACGCTTTCCAGGCCTGTTTCATGTTTTAAAAAAGCGGACTTAGTGGCATATCTTTCAACCGATACCGTTCCTGGTATTGTATGAAGGTATTTTTCAATTGTATCATTCTGATAAATGGGATATTCTTCCGCGATATTTACTCTTTCATCCAGGTTTTGCTGTACCCTGATATGACCCCAAAAACTAAAAACTTTGTTACTTATCTCCCGCTGAAAACCATTAACAAAACTTAAGGCAATGATCATAACAGCTACGCTTAGCGCTGTGGCGCATATTGCAAGGCGGATAATGAACCTGGAAAAAGTTTGTTCGTTAACCGAAGCGATCCTTTTAGCTATAAAGACGGGTACATTCAACGGTATTAATTGGTATATTTAATGTAACTATAAAGTAACTGAAACACATTGTTATGCCGGATAATAAAACAACGATAAAAATGTATCACCCTTTTCAATGGCTTGTTTCAAAAGTAATTAATTAAGCTATCAAATGAACGTAACCCTGATCCTCCGTCTTTTTATTTTAATATTTTCTTCATTTATTTTTAATAATGGTTTTTCACAAAGTGATGAGAAGAACTATAAATCAAATATTAAAACGGCCCAGCTTTATAAGTATGGCAATCCTCAAGGTCTTCCTGTATATTCTTTGAATAGCGGAGACAGGTTGCAACTCGGCTTTGATGACCTGGATGGAAATGTGAAAAGTTATTATTACACATATGTTTTATGCGATTATAACTGGCAACCCGTAAATGTCAATCCATTTGATTATATCAAAGGATTCACTCAAAACCGGATCAGCACTTACCGGTATTCTTCCCGTGCTTTCACCAGGTATACACATTACGAAGCTGTGTTACCAGGCAGAGATTCCTATCCAATAAAATCCGGGAATTATTTATTGAAAGTTTTCCTGGATGGTGATACAACAAAACTTGCATTTACAAAAAGGATGCTGGTTGTGGATCCTAAAACCATCATTACTGGTGCAGTGGTACAACCTTTTACACCGCAGTTATTCCCTACACATCAGAAAATAAAATTTTCAGCTCAAATAAACGGGATCAACAGTTTTAGTGCGGCGCAGCAGGTTAAAGCAGTGATACTTCAGAATAACCGGTGGGATGTAGCTCAAAGGGATATTGCACCAACTTTTGTGCGAGGCAGTACTCTGGAATATAATTCTGAGAACATTGCCATCTTCCCGGGTGGGAAAGAATGGAGATGGCTGGATCTTAGAAGCCTGAGATTACAAAGTGACAGGGTAGACCGTGGAATTTATAATGAAAAATCTACAGAGTTGTTCCTTAAAACAGATGCTGAAAGAAACGGCCAGCGGTATGTTTACTATCCTGATCTTAATGGAATGTACGTAATTACAACTTATGAAACGATCAACCCTCAATGGCAGGGTGATTACGCAACCACGCATTTTTATTATTCTACACCTGACGGTAGGGCTTACCCGAAAAAAGATATTTATCTCGCCGGGTATTTTACAAGCTATGAAATTTCTGATCAGTGGAAAATGAATTATAATGATTCAAGTGGAAAATATGAACTGCCGGTATTTCTTAAACAGGGTTATTATAATTATACATACATCACCACAGATAAAGATGATCCAGCGATCAGGAACGAATTGGAAGGAAATTATTTTGAAACCGAAAATCAATATACTATCCTTATCTATTACCGGTCATTTACGGATCAGAGCGAGCAGCTTATAGGAGTAGGAGAACTTAATTCCAGGAATGACAGGCCAGGATTCAGTTTTTAATTTATGTAATAAATTAAAATCCTCTCCCGTATATTTGCACCGGCAAGTCTTATACGGCCAGCTCCTGCTGAACTCCCCCAGGACCGGAAGGTAGCAAGGGTAAGTGGTTGAGCGGTGCGATGTAAGTAACTTGCCACTTTTTTTTTCTCATAACTTGTACCTGAATTAACTTAAGCCCTTCCATCCCCTTATCTTTGTATTTTTCAATTATATTATATGAAATTTTTTATTGATACCGCAAATTTAGATCAGATAAAAGAAGCTCACGACCTCGGAATATTGGATGGTGTAACTACCAACCCTTCCTTAATGGCAAAGGAAGGAATAAAAGGGCAGGAAGCAGTTTTTGCACACTACAAAGCTATATGTGAATTGGTGGATGGAGATATCAGCGCAGAAGTGATCTCTACTGATTTTGATGGTATTGTTGCAGAAGGTAAAAAACTGGCAGCCATCCATAAAAATATTGTGGTGAAAGTGCCTATGATAAAAGATGGTATTAAAGCTATAAAATGGTTTACCAATAATGGTATACGCACCAATTGCACGCTGGTATTTTCTGCCGGCCAGGCAATACTCGCTGCAAAAGCAGGTGCAGCATATGTTTCACCTTTTATAGGCCGGATCGATGACAGTGGCTGGGATGGGATGGAACTAATTCACCAGCTTCGCCAGATATTTACCATGCAGGGATACAAAACGGAAATACTTGCTGCATCTATACGCAATCCCAATCATATAATTAAATGTGCGGAGGCAGGGGCTGATATCTGCACCTGTCCTTTGGAATCCATTTTAGGATTATTAAAACATCCTCTCACAGATATAGGATTGGCAAAATTTCTTGAGGATGCTAAAAAATCGGTTTAAATTATAGAATGTAAATTAAAAGAACGGAAAAATATTCCGCTCTTTTTGTTTCAACTATTTTTATCTTTCTTTTTTTTCCGGTTACGGAGTTTTTCTAAATATTCTTCATTGGTTAAAAGGATCTCACTTTCCTCTGTCTTTTTAATGTGCATTACAAATTCCCGGCATAATAAATGGTTCTTTCTTGCAACCACTTTTATCTTCACCTTTCCAGCAATCATATTGCTGTCTATCCATAAGCTGTTGCCGAAAAATTTTCCGAATGAACTGCTAAAGATTATATCATTGCTGTCCAGCGGAAGATAATTACCACTGCTGTACAATCCTTCCACATTAATATAATTGTAGGTTCCTTTCTTTAAACTATCCGTATAAAGATTTACAAAAATGCTATCTAATTGCTGCGCCCGGGCAGTAAAAGCTAAAAAAATAATAAAAGCAAATAGAATTATTTTCAAATTAATGTTTTGGCAAAGATGAATTAAAAATGAGTAAGACCAGCTTAGGAGTTTGATAAAAAAAATATAAAAAAAAGCTGTTGATCTCTCAACAGCTTAACTAATATAATTTTAAAATTATTTTGCCTTTTTAACATATTTATCCAGCCATTCATTCATTTCCCACAGCATATGCAGAATATTTTCTTTTGCGGCATATCCATGAGATTCAAAGGGAAGTTGTACAAAACGTACTGTTCCTCCATGTCCTTTCACTGCATTGAATAATCTTTCACTTTGTATAGGGAAAGTTCCGGGATTGTTATCCGCCTCTCCATGTATCATTAATAAAGGTGTTTTAATTTTATCTGCATAACTAAAAGGACTCATTTTAAAATATACTTCCGGAGCCTGCCAGTAAGTTCTTTCTTCATTTTGAAAACCAAAAGGTGTTAACGTGCGGTTATAGGCGCCACTCCTGGCGATTCCGGCTTTAAACAAATTGGTATGAGCCAGTAAATTAGCAGTCATGAAGGCGCCGTAACTATGTCCGCCTACAGCAATTCTATTCCTGTCGCCAACACCCATTTCAGCAATTTTATCAATAGCAGCTTCTGCATTCCAAACCAGTTGTTCAATAAAATTATCATTAGGTTGTTTATCACCTTCACCTACTATCGGAAATTCTGTATTGTCCATCAACGCATAACCCTGTGTTACCCAGAAAATAGCTGAACCAGATCCAACCCGTGTAAAAGTATTACTGCTTCCTCTTATTTGTGCTGCATCTGAGGCACTTTTAAATTCTCTCGGGTATGCCCACATAAATACAGGCAATGGCCCGTCTTTTTTTGCATCATATCCTTTTGGGAGATACAGATCAGCAGCCAGGTCTACACCATCTTTTCTTTTATATGTGATCTTTTGCTTGGTTACTCCCCGCAGTAAAGGTTGTGGATCAGGAAAATTGGTAAGGGGTATTACCGTTTTATTTTTAAGGTCTCTTAAATAAAAATTAGCCGGTAAAGCCTGGCTTTGTTTATTTGTAATGATCAGTTGTTTATCATAATCCAGTATCATAGAAACGGATTCGTAATCAGGGTCAGCGCTTCTCCACAAAATATCCTGTTGTTTGGTGTTAACGTCAAAAGTGGAAAGAAAAGGCATATCACCTTTCGGTGTAGAACCAACACTTCGCATAAATAATTTTGAGCCGTTAACAAGTTTAATGCTGTTTCGCCCATATTTGTTCATATCGTACACAGGAGAGCCGGGGTCAGTATAGGCATCATCTGTACTTCTGTCAATCAGCACATTCATCTTTCCTGTTGCAGGATCCAAACTACTTGTTTTTGTGCGGTGTTTCGCCCTGCTGTTCTCTGAAACAAGATAAAGAGCATCGGTAACATCATTTACTGTTCCCATCCTCATTGGTGTCTTTACTAACGTTACCGGGGAACCGCTGAAGGGAGAGGCCAGTGTATAAGCTGCATCATGAAATTCAACTTCTTTTTTAATGAAACCACTGTCGAGTGGTTCCATCCATAAAAGGGTGGAAGGGGCATTGTCCAGCCATTTATGTCCACGTGGTGCATTCAATACATTGTCATTTCCCCTGGGTGCAAGTTCCGAACTGGGAAGCTTGTGAATTTCCTTAACGACGCGCCCGTTTATGTCGGTGATGAAAACGGAAGAATTGAAACCGAATGCAGGTACGAGATAAGAATAAGGTTTATCCAGTCTTTCTATCAATAAATATTTTTTATCAGGAGAAACATCAAAGCTGCCATAGACAGAAGGCGCACCAATTTTTGTTTCCGTACCCATGGTATTTTTTATAAGCTGGCCCGTAGCGTAAAATTCAAATTGCTGTTCATCACCGGGGGATTTGATCAGGTCATGGTAAGTAGGGCTGGCAGCTACTTTACCCAAACTTTGTTGAACGACAGGCCCGTTAGGTGCCAGCAGTTTTTGTGGAGCTGCTGTATGTGGTTTAACAGTTGACTGGTATAAAAGTGTATTGTCATCGATCCAGGAAAAAGATGAACTCATAACGAGGTTAAGTGGCTGACGATTTACTTTTACAGCTTTGCGTGTGCTGATATCTACGGTGTACAGATCGATATTATGCATATTCGTCTGGATAAAAGCCATTTTAGTTTCACCCGGATTCCACTGAACATTTCCGGCGCGTAATGTAGCAGGCAAACCCGCTATAGGATATTCGGTACCTGACGTTATATTCTTAATTAAAATATTTGTAATGAATGCACTTCTACTGGGACCAAAATTATTAGGATTGATCCGGAGCCCGGCTATCCTTAATTCTGGTTGGGCCAGTTCTTCCACTAAGGGCAATGTGCTTCTTTCCATTTGAATCATCCATTTTCCTTTGTGATCAAAACTTACAGAGGGAGTAGGTTTGGCTAATACAAGGTCAGTTATATCTTTTGGCGGGGTTTTATAACTTATAGCATCCTGGGCGATGCCGGAAAATGTACTGCTTAAAAGCAACACTAATAAAATTGTTTTCATCAATTGGTTTTTAGTAAATAATATTAATTAGAAATACCTACACGAACTTTTTTAAATTCATTTTTCTTTAATTCATTTAACAGGAACAAAGCCAGATCGCCTGAATTTATTTTATTATTATTTGGCTGCGGGGCTACTTCTGCCGCTGTATGAAAGGAGCCGGTAGCTTCATGATCAATAATTTGCGGAGGCCCAACCATTGTCCAGTCCAGCTTAGATGCTTTAAGTATTTCATAAGCTTTAAAATGTTCAATACTAACGGGAATGTATTGGCGCGGATATACAGGGTCTTCCATTATCATTTCTCCCTCTCCTGAATCCATTATCCCCATTCCACCCACAGCTATTATCCTGGTAACCCCGGCTTTTTCCATCTGCGTAACAATGTTCTTAATACCCAGTGACCTGCTTTTATCTGTTCCATCAAATGCACCACCCAGGGCAGAAAGAACTGCATCACTTCCTTTGATGGCTTTGTATACCTGGTCTTCATCAAACAACGCTCCCTGAATAAGATGAAGATCTTTGCTCTCTTTAAAACCAGATGTAAAAACGTTTCTTCCAAATGCTTTTACGATATCACCATTGTGCAAAGCCTGTTTTACCAGTTGTTTTCCAACCATACCTGTAGCACCAAAAATTGTTATGATCATTTTAGTCTTTTAAGTAACGTTATCGTAAAGGGCAGGATTTTTTTTAAATACCGATTGTACAAAAGTACATACTGGATTAATTTTTAAATTATTTTCTTTGGCATATTCACAGGCTTTGTTTACAAGTTGTAAGCCTATATTTTTCCCCCTTAATGAAGCATCAACTACCGTATGTTCAATAATCATAATTTCAGAATCCAGGGTATAGGTCATTTCCGCAATGCGCCTGTTATCTTTTTCTATTAAAAAAACACCACCTTTTCCGGCCTGCCTGTGTTGAATTTCCATTTATCGAAGTTTGGTTCCTAAATTAGTTTTTTTAGTATGAGAATTCTGCTTGATATTTGTAACCTGATGAATTTACAATACAATAATACAGAAGGTTGGTGGCAATTAACTATTACCTGATCGTGGTTTAGCTGTATTTATATTATATAATATTTAGCCCCGACAGATGTTGGGGTTTTTTAATTAAAATGAAAAAAATAAATTTCACTACAACTTTTAACAGGATGCTGGCTGATGTTTACACACCTGTCGGGATATATTTACGTCTCCGTGATCGATTTCGGGACACTATTCTCCTGGAAAGTGCAGACCATCATGTGGCTGAAAACAGTTTTTCTGTTATTGGAATAAATGCGATAGGAGGGATAGAGATCAAAGACCTGCTATCTGGCGAAATAAAATACCCTGGCCAGGATCCCGTAAAAATAAAAATAGATATCACCACAGATCTTCCATCGTTAATGTGGGAGTATTTTCAAAAACTGAATGCAGAAACGGCAGTAAATAAACCCATACAATTCGCACAGGGTTTATTCGGATATACCTCCTGGGATGCGATTCCATTTTTTGAAAATATTACTTTTAAAAACAGCAGCAAAGAATCTGATCCTTCAGATATACCTCTTATCCGTTACAGGCTGTATCAATATGTGATAATCATTGATCATTATAAAGATGAATTGTATATATGTGAAAATCATTTTACTGGTATTGAAAGCAGGATCGCAGATGTAGAGAGTATACTTAAAAGTAAAGATGTCCCTGTTTTTCCTTTTAAAGTGAAAGGAGAACAAGCATCAAATATTACAGATGAGATTTACCGGCAGATGGTTAAAAAAGGAATAGATGCCTGCCACCGCGGTGATGTTTTCCAGGTGGTACTGAGCCGTCGCTTTTACCAGTCCTATACCGGTGATGATTTTAACGTGTACCGTGCATTAAGAAGTGTAAATCCAAGTCCCTATTTATTTTATTTTGATTACGGTGATTATAAGCTGATGGGTTCTTCTCCGGAAAGCCAGCTTATTATTGAAAACAATACTGCCATTGTACATCCTATAGCCGGCACATTTAAAAGAACCGGAGATGATGAAAAAGATAAACAACTGGCAATAGACCTGGAAAATGATGAAAAAGAAAATGCAGAGCATGTAATGCTGGTAGATCTTGCCAGGAATGACCTTAGTAAGGTTTGTAAAAATGTAGAGGTAAGCCAGTTTAAAAAAGTAAACTTTTATTCTCACGTCATTCACCTGGTAAGTGAAGTAAAGGGTAAGACGGGCGATGAAAAAAATCCGTTTAAAATACTGGGTTGCACTTTTCCTGCCGGTACTTTAAGTGGCGCACCGAAATACAAAGCCATGCAGATCATTGATAATAATGAAAATGAATCAAGAGGGTTTTATGGTGGAACGATCGGTTTTATAGGTTTGCAGGGTGAATGTAATCATGCGATAATGATACGTACATTTTTAAGTCGCAATAATACACTGATCAGCCAGGCAGGAGCTGGTATTGTTGCAGCAAGCGATCCTGAAAATGAATTACAGGAAGTCAATAACAAATTAAGAGCATTACAATCAGCCGTTCAAACTGCACAATCCATTACATTAATAACAGAGAAGTGAAAATATTAATATTCGATAATTATGACTCTTTTACATACAACCTGGTTCACCTTGTTGAAAAGATATTGCACATTAAAGTGGATGTATTTCGCAATGATGAGTTAGCATTGGAAAAAGTTGTTGATTATGATAAAATAATTTTATCTCCCGGTCCAGGGATCCCCGTAGAAGCAGGCATGCTTTTGCCATTGATAAAAGAGTATGCTTCTACTAAATCCATTTTAGGAGTGTGTTTGGGCCACCAGGCTATAGGAGAGGCTTTCGGAGGTAAGCTTGTAAATTTAGATACGGTTTACCATGGTGTAGCGATGCCATTGAAAAATGTGGATACATCAAATTTCTTATTTAAAGGGATTGATGAAAATGAAAAAGTAGGACGCTATCACAGTTGGGTTGTTTCCGATAAAGACTTTCCAGAAGATCTGCAGATTACTGCCAGGGATGAAAATGGATATATAATGGCCATGCAACACAAAAGCTTTGATATCCATGGAGTGCAGTTCCATCCGGAAAGTGTACTTACACCCAATGGCGAACGGATCATGAAGAACTGGCTGGGAAAGTGAAAAAGTGAAGAATAAAAGGTGAAAAGGTGAAAAGTGCAGAGTGAAAAGTGAACGTTGTGAAAATATAATGTTGGTGATTGGTGACCGTTCCTGTGGTTGTCACTGATTTTAAAGTAATGAAATGAAATGAAAAAAATATTACAATATTTATTTGAATTTAAAAGCCTGGAGCGGGCGCAGGCAAAGGAAGTACTCGTTAATATAAGCAATGGTGTATACAATGAAAGTGAGATTTCCGCTTTTATAACGGTGTACCTTATGCGTAGTATAACGATCGAGGAATTACAGGGTTTTAAAGATGCACTCCTTGAATTATGCCTCCCCTTAGATCTTGGTGCTTACTCACTGTTGGATATTGTTGGTACGGGTGGAGATGGAAAAAATACTTTTAATATATCTACTTTAAGCAGCTTTATAGTTGCCGGAACCGGAAATAAAGTAGCTAAGCACGGCAATTATGCGGCTACATCTATCAGTGGTTCTTCCAATGTAATGGAACAACTGGGGTATACATTTAAAAAAGACAATGCAGAACTCAAAAGAGAACTGGAGAGTGCAAATATATGCTTCCTGCATGCACCCCTGTTTCATCCTGCTTTAAAGGCTGTAAGTTCCATTAGAAAAAATCTGGGCGTACGTACTTTTTTTAATATGCTGGGACCTATGGTAAATCCTGCCCGTCCTGCTTACCAACTAATTGGTGTTTATAGTTTGGAGATGGCAAGGATCTATAGTTATATGTTGCAGGAAAGCGGAATTTCATTTACAATTATTCATGGCCTGGATGGATATGATGAAATATCCTTAACATCTGATACGAAAGTGATAACGGAACATGGTGAAAAAATAATGAATGCAGAAAGTTTAGGCAAGCGTACTGTATTACCGGCTGATATATTTGGAGGCAATAGTGTTGAAGAATCAGCCAAGATATTTATGAAGGTCATCAAAGGAGAAGGAACCTGGGCACAGAACGCTGTTGTTTTTGCAAATGCAGCTATGGGTTTGCAGGCAACAGGAAAATACAGGGACTATGAAACCTGCTACCAGCTTGCCATTGAAAGTCTGGAAAGTGGCAGAGCTTTTCAAAGTTTACAAAAAATTACCTCTCGATGAATATCCTGGATAAGATTGTTGCTCATAAAAGAGAGGAGATGCTGGTAAGAAAGTTGATGGTGCCTGTTGATGAGGTGGTTAACAGCAAATATTTCGACCTTCCCTGTATCTCTTTAAAAGATAAATTATGCAGTCAGGATTCAACAGGTATTATTGCGGAGTTTAAAAGAAGATCTCCTTCAAAGGGATTTATCAATCAACATGCAGATGTTGTAACAATCACATCTGACTATACAAAGTATGGTGCAAGTGGATTATCTGTACTCACAGATAATAATTTTTTTGGGGGTAGTACAGAAGATCTTGTAGAGGCAAGGATAAATGATATACCAATATTGAGAAAAGAGTTTATTATTGATCCTTACCAAATATTGATGACGAAGGCAATTGGTGCAGATGTGATACTTCTGATCGCAGCCATTCTTACCCCAAAGGAAGTGCAGCAATTTGCACAATCGGCCAGGAGCCTGGGATTGGAAGTATTATTGGAAATTCATGATAAATCAGAATTAAGTCATATTTGTGAAGAAATTGATATGGTGGGCATAAACAACAGGAATTTAAAGACCTTTACTGTTGATATTAACCACTCCCTGGAATTGAGTAAACTTATTCCGGAAGATAAAATTAAGATTGCTGAAAGTGGAATTGATACTCCGGAAATGATTAAGATATTCCGTGGGGAAGGATACAAAGGTTTTCTTATAGGTGAAGCATTTATGAAAGAGGCAGATCCCGGACTGGCATTTAATAATTTTGTTAAACAAATAAAATAGTGATATGAATATTAAAGTGTGTGGAATTACTTCACTGAAACAATTACAGCAGCTTGATGGCCTTGACGTCGATTTTGCCGGACTTATTTTTTATAAGCAATCACCGCGTTATGTGGGTGATAAACTCGTAAAAGAAGAAATTGCTGATTGTGACCTTGACATAAAAAAAGTGGGTGTGTTCGTTAATGCGGAATTTGATGAGATCATGCGCACTGTTGAGAATTATAACCTGGATATTGTTCAGCTACATGGAGACGAATCTCCTTATTTGTGTGAACAGGTATCCAATGAGATAGAAGTGATAAAAGCTTTCCGGGTAGATGATTCAAGTGAAAAATCCATCGATTATATGGTACAGGATTATGATGAAGTATGCGACTATTATATTTTTGATGCAGCCGTGAAAGAATCTTTTGGAGGTAATGGAGTAAAATTCAACTGGAGAAAGATAGCTGATAGTAAAATTGAAAAACCATTCTTTCTAAGCGGAGGAATCGGCCATGAAGACGGGGCACTCATAAAAACTTTTAAACATCCTGATTTTTATGGAGTAGATCTGAACAGCCGTTTTGAAAAAGAACCCGGGGTTAAGGATATGGGCCTGGTATTGCAGTTTATACATTCTATGAAAATGACCGTAAAAAAATAAGAAATTATATTGAATAGTAATGCTAATTCGCTATTTCTAAATTGCATTACAACCACATTTATTAGCTGACATTTCACATTTTTTATTGATGAAGAGAAAAAGCATATCATATTCTAACCCGGATAAATTTGGTTACTATGGAGATTTTGGTGGGGCATATATTCCGGAAATGCTGGTTCCAAACCTGGAAGAATTAAGAAGTAAATATCTTTCGATTACAAGCAAGAAATCTTTTAAAAAAGAACAGGATCATCTTTTAAAAGAATATGCCGGCCGCCCTACACCATTGTATCATGCTGAGAGATTGAGTAACAAATACAATACTAATATTTATTTAAAGAGAGAAGATCTTTGTCATACCGGTGCACACAAAATAAATAATACGATCGGCCAGGTGATCCTTGCAGGCTACCTTGGTAAAAAAAGAATTATTGCAGAAACCGGTGCAGGTCAGCATGGCGTTGCAACCGCTACAGTTTGTGCTTTGAAAGGGTTGGAATGTGTGATCTATATGGGCGAAAAAGACATTGAACGCCAGGCGCCCAATGTTGCCAGGATGAAAATGCTGGGTGCAAAGGTGGTAACGGTTACGAGTGGTAGCAAAACATTAAAAGACGCTACTAATGAAGCTATACGCGACTGGATCAATCATCCCGATGATACGCATTATATAATAGGAAGTGTGGTAGGCCCGCATCCCTATCCTGATATGGTTGCCAGGTTTCAATCGGTTATCAGTAAAGAAATAAAAAAACAACTGGTTACGATCAACGGAAATCCACTGCCGGATTATGTAATTGCCTGCGTGGGAGGAGGAAGTAATGCGGCTGGTGCTTTCTATCATTTCATTGATGAAAAAAAAGTAAAACTTATTGCAGTGGAAGCGGCAGGTTGTGGAATCAACAGCGGCATGTCTGCTGCTACAACAATATTGGGTACACCGGGTATATTACATGGAAGCAAAAGTCTTTTAATGCAGACGAGTGATGGCCAGGTTACTGAACCACACAGTATTTCCGCCGGACTGGATTATCCCGGTATCGGGCCAATGCATGCAAATCTTTTTAAAAGCAAGCGGGCGCTTTTTATGAATGCTACAGATAAAGAATCCCTTGAATCTTCCTTTGAACTCGCCGCAACCGAAGGGATCATTCCTGCCCTGGAAAGTGCACATGCTTTTGCCGTATTAAAAAATATTCCATTTAGAAAAAATGATGTGGTGGTTGTATGCTTAAGTGGAAGAGGAGATAAGGATATGGGGACTTTTATGAAACATATGGATGATGTGAAAAGTGAAAAGTGAAAAGTCCATGGTCCATGGTCGATGGTCCATAGTCTGTTGTCCTGATCTCTAAACTCTAAGCCCCTAAACCCTAAAACTATAATTCCTAACCTTATTATGAACAGGCTAACTGAAGTTTTTAAAACCGGGAAAAAGGATCTGTTGAATATTTATTGTACGGCCGGTTACCCGCAAATTGAAAGTACGGCTGAGGTGATCCTTGCTTTACAAAAATACGGGGCTGATATGGTTGAGATCGGCATGCCTTACAGCGATCCTATAGCTGACGGGCCCGTAATACAGGAAAGCAATAAAAACGCCTTAAAAAATGGAATGAATTTGCAATTGCTATTTCAGCAATTAGAGCAGATAAAAGATAGTGTACACATTCCTGTTATATTAATGGGTTACATAAATCCCGTGTTGCAGTTCGGCATTGAAAATTTTTGCATTGCAGCAGAAAAGGCAGGGGTAAGCGGTGTTATAATACCTGATCTTCCTATGCATGAATACGAAGAACAGTATCAGAAGTTCTTTACAAGTCATCAACTAAGTTTTATCTTTTTAATAACTCCCGGAACCACTAAAAAAAGGATCAATAAAGCGGATGAATTAAGCAATGGTTTTGTATACCTGGTTTCTTCTTCTTCAACCACCGGGCAGATTTCAAAACCATTGATCAATCCTTTCTTTCAATCCATAAGTAAAATGAATTTAAAAAATCCTGTGATGATCGGCTTTGGGATAAAGGATAAATTAACATTCAAGGAAGCTTGTACAGTAGCAAATGGTGCTATAATCGGGTCTGCTTATATTAATGCTTTACAGAATGAAAAAGGAATTGATGAGAATACAAAGAATTTTATTGCATCGCTAAGGGATTAAAAATTTCATAAAATTATCATATTATAGCTTCACAAAGAAAATGAAGCTGTTATTGGCGTAAATTGCAGATTCAAAATTGAGTATGAAATATTTCTTATTGCTGATGTTATTGCCTGGGTTTATAATGGCCCAGAACAAGATCAAACCTAAACAAAATCCCCCCTCTAAGAACACAATAGCTAAAAGTGATTCATATGTTATCAATGGATTAGTGAAAGGATACCCTGATGGAACGGTAGTAGATCTTTTCAATGGTTACAATGGCACTCCTGAGGCAAGCGGAATAGTAAATAAAGAAATGTTTTCTTTTAAAGGCAGTGTAACTGATCCCGGCTTGAAAATGATTGTATTTAATAAAACTCAGCCCTATATTTCCTTATTCCTTGATAACAGCAACATTTTAATAGCCGGAAATAAAGATTCCTTAGAAAAGGCAATAGTTACAGGATCTGTTTTACATGATCAGTTTATTGTTTTTAATAATACTATTAAACCATATCTTAATTTATTTTTACCTGAAGCTATCATTGACTCACTCTCAGGCGCAAACGCTTCAAAGGCCCTTGAAGGATTTGTAAAAAAATACCCTTCGAGTTATGTGTCGCCTCTTGCCATTCTTCGCCATTTCCAGGTAAGCAATGATGGGGGGAAAATGGAAACTTTATATAATTTCCTGGATGCACAAATAAAAGCTGCTCCTATCAGCCAGTATATTACTCAGCAGATTGTGGAAGCAAAAAAGAATCCACTGGGTGCGGTACTTCCTGATTTTACTCAACTGGATACTGCCGGAAATGCTCTTAGCCTATCTTCATTAAAAGGCAAATATGTATTGGTAGATTTTTGGGCAAGCTGGTGTGGGCCCTGCCGCCAGGAAAATCCAAATCTTGTGTCAGCTTTTCAGAGATATAAAAATAAAAATTTTACAGTACTGGGTGTATCACTGGATAAAGCAAAAAAACCGTGGATAGATGCTATTCACATGGACAATCTTACCTGGCCCCAGGTGAGCGACCTGAAGGGCTGGCAGAATGCAGTTGCACAGCAATTCCAGGTATACAGTATTCCGCAGAATTTTTTAGTGGACCCCAGTGGAAGACTGATAGCAAAAAATCTCAGAGGTGCAGCCTTAGATCAGAAGTTAGCAAGCCTGTTGAAATAATAATTACATTTTGGAATGTTCTTGCGGAGTCTGATGATATTGGATTTAATTTTCTTTTTATTATGTTCACGCTTCGTCCTTCGATAAACTCAGGATGACAGCATTTTTATTATGTTTACGCTTCGTCCTTCGATAAACTCAGGATGACAACATTTTTATTATGTTCACGCTTCGTCCTTCGATAAACTCAGGATTGACAGCATTATCCTGATTTCATAATTCTTAAACCAGCTTGCGTTTATACAACTGTACAGCATTTTCAAGTCCCAGGTAAATGGCGTCACATATCAGGGCATGCCCAATGGATACTTCTAATAACCCGGGGATGTTTTGAGAAAAGTATTGTAAATTTTCAAGATCAAGATCGTGGCCTGCATTGATTCCCAACCCTAATTCATTCGCTTTATTTGCTGCTTTAATAAAAGGTTCAATTCCTTTTTCTTTTTCACCCGAAGCAAATGCAGCTGCATAACTTTCTGTATATAATTCTATCCTGTCGGTTCCTGTTTCTTTAGCTCCGGCTATCATATCTTCTGAAGGGTCTACAAAAATTGAAACACGGATACCTGCATTTTTAAAAATTGCAATGGTTGTTTTTAAAAATGCCGCATGTTCAATGGTGTTCCAACCATGATTACTGGTTAGCTGGCCCAAAACATCGGGAACCAGGGTAACCTGTGCAGGTTTATTTTCAAGTACGAGATCGATAAATTTTTGTTCTGCCGGGTTGCCTTCAATATTTAACTCTGTAGTTAATATTTTTTTTAAAGCCGATACATCGGCATAACGGATATGCCTTTCATCGGGCCGGGGATGAACTGTTATACCATCTGCACCAAAACGTTCAATGTTCCGTGCAGATTCTAACAGATCAGGATTGTTACCGCCACGTGAATTGCGTAGTGTGGCAATTTTATTTATATTGACTGAAAGTTTTGTCATAGACCTATCTGGTTTTTGTACTGGTATTTTTGTATTTGCAAGTTGACGAATAAATTCTTATGTAACAACCCCATCTTATCAGGGGTGATGCATAGAAAGCATACGTTTTAAGCCCGGCAGGAAGAAATCGAACACCGGGCTCAGTTTCATCTTTTCTTTTTTTTATTCCCAGGTTAGATGGAAATTCAAATATGTTCATGTTGTAAAATCAGGTAAATAAATACGGTAACACATATTACATGTAGCGGTCAACCAGGAAATCCTGGATACTACTGGCTATAAAAAAACTAATTGCAATAACAAAGATGGTTTTAATAATGGTTAAATACTTAGATGATCTGTCAAAAAAATGCAGGTTGGTAATAATAGTATAATAAATAACAACAGGTAATTCTATGTAACGCGTTTGCAAATCAGAATTAATAAATTTCAGTAAATGAATAACTGTAAGTAAAATAAAAATCATAGCAAAAGTGTACAACTGTAGAATGATGATCTCCGCAAAATTATACCTTGTGTTATAAAAAAAAAGATAAGTGATCGATGCAAATATGGGAAACATTGCTACCTGTAAAGCCACCCAGTATTTTTGAAAGAACAGGGCTTCTTCCCGGTCTCCTGTTCCAAAATTATTTACCAGGGTAAGATTAATTATATACAATAGTAAGGCTGCAACACTGGCACATATAAAGAACATAGAGAAAGGCTTCTGGTATTTATTCCTTAAACCTGCTACGTATTCCTTTTGCATAACGCCGGGAGAAAACAACAATTTTTTTAATGTAAATGGGAAGCCATGATCCAGGTGAGTGAAATAATGAAATATTTCCTGTACGATCCCTTTTAAGGTCAACCTTTTTGTAGGGAATCGTTGTCCACATTGGCTACAAAAATTACCCTGGATGTTCGCGCAGCAACTTTTACATTTTTGGTCAGAAAGAGTTTGCATAATCCGTTGCTAATAATTAATGCAGTTAGTTGATTACAAGCTAAGATATTTTAATAAATAAAAACAGCCGAATTTATTTATTTACGTAGGGAGGTAATATGATCACTAAGGCTGTAATAAAAATCAATATTAAAGAATAAACATACAATTCCCTGGTCGTTGATTTTTCTTTAATTAGAAAGTAAACCGCTAATACAGGCAGAATAAATAATAGTATGAATAGGGGAAGAAACAATATCTCGAAAATAGCTCCCACCACAGGATTACCATAAACATTTATCGACACAGATAAGGTCCAGTAAATTGCTGTAAGTAAACTTAAAACCAATATGATTTTACTTTTTTTCGAGTGAAATAGCCGGTTGTCCATTTTTATTTTTGAATCCACCCTTCCTGTTTATTAAAGCTTACCAATTGAAAATTATTGAAAATACCCAACAGTTCATATGAATTTCCTTTTGCCAACATTGCTTTGGCAGGAGCGCCGGGTAAAGGTTCATTTAATAATCTTACGTCAGTTTCTGTCTTTACTGTTCTGATGGATCTATTACTAACTGCTGTACTATTTATATAACCACTTTCACCGTTCAATAAATTAATTTTGTACCAGCTGTCAGTAGCTCCGGTTACCATCACTGCTTCACCAGCTTTAGTTTTATAATGAACGTCCGATTGCAGGGAGGCTTCTTTATAAATATTAGCTGACTTAACCGTTTGAACCCATTTATTAAGATAAGTTAAGGATGCGGTTATGGCCTTGGGTATTATTTTTTTATCCTGTATGAATGCCTGCGGGTCGATTGCTCCATTGTTTGAATAAATGCCGTAATGCAGATGTGGAACAGTGTTGCGCGCATTTCCTGTATTGCCCACAAGGCCTACAATATCCCCTGCTCTAACGGTTTGCCCTGTATACACGATCTGTGAATCAAGATGGGCATAGTATATACTTAAACCTGTGTTGGTGTCATTTAGAAATACCACTTTACCTCCGATCTCATTTTCATTTACTCTTGTTATTCTGCCATCAGCGGAGGCTAATACAGGAGTACGAAACTTTGCACCAATATCAACTCCTTCATGTTTTCTTGCACCTCCATCTCTTGGAACTCCCCACAAGCTGATCAGTTTCGGATCACCGGACCTGTGTACAGGAAAAGCAAGTGAGGGAGAGGTTGCAATTGTAACCGTGTATTCTACACTTTTCAATAATTCAGGCTGAAGCCTAATAATAAATTGACCATCCTTTTTTACAATATGACTAACCTGCCTGCTTAGCGTATCCATAGTAGTTAGTAATGAAAATTGTCCTGCATTTGCCTGGAAGATTTCAGCAAAGAACAAATAACCGGATGCAGGAACAGTGGTTAAATTTATCACGATCTTTTCACCACGTTTGGCTGTAACCAGGTATCCCGCAGCACCCGGTTTGTCTGAAGGGAAATAGCCAGATTCTTTATATGGCAGTGATACAGATTGCGGTTGTGATAAACTTTTATTAGCGGCAGTGAACCATAAAAATCCAAGCTGGCTGTTCTGTAAACCTGCACTGTTTATCCCGTCACCATATTTTTCATGCGGCGACCTTTTGGTGAATGGATTTTTAGAAGTGCTGCAGGAAACGATAAGCAAAAGGAAAGGAATGGATAACAGGTACAGAATACGGAGTTGCATAAATGTTTTCTTTACAGCTACAAATGATAAGCCATGGAATGTAATTTTTTAAAGTAAAATTATAATGATATTTTAATTGTTAGCTTTTTTTAAGGAATGAAGCTGGTCTACCCTTACAGCGTCCAGTAATATCTTTTTAACTGCATTTACATTGATTTCTTCCGGGGAATGAAAGATCTTGTAGAATATTTGTTTATTGGTTCCATGAACCAGGTATTTGGCGGTATCATTTAATTTATTTCCATACCATAAACCAAACAATACTCCGGACCTGATGCCACCCCTGGGTATAGCAGCAGGCCAGATGATACAAATACCCCTGTTTCCATAAAAGTAGGGAACATTAAAAGATATTTTTTCTTTGCAATAAGAAGGAAGGGTTTCTAAAACAATCTGCCTGAGAACATCTACTATTATCTTTTCGTTTTCCGGGATCACCTCAAAAAGGTGGAGAATGGATCTTATCCCGATCTTATGCTCGTGTGCCATTGTATAGGAAGAAAATAGTAATAATCATTTATTTTTTATTTTATCATTCTGTACAGGAGAATAGTCCTCTTTATAATTTCCGTTTACCATTAATTTATCAAAATAACATTTTATTCCTGTTGCTATGTTCATGTCTTCGGTGTTCTGGATATGAAAATGTATATGAGCCTCTGATGAATTTCCAGAATTGCCGCAAAGTCCCAGTACCTGCCCCTGATTTACTTTCTGACCCTCTTTTACTTTTATACTGTTTTGTTTGAAATGAGCAAAAAATAAATATTCTTCATTGGTTGTTTTAATGATAACTGTATTGCCCGGAATATATATTGGGTTTAATACACCTGGTTGATTGTCTTTGATCCCATCCACTACAAGAACAACTATTCCATTGCACGGAGCCAATAATTCTTTTCCAAATGCATAAAAATCTTCATTTTTGCTGCCGTTGTTTTTGTAAGATTTACCTTCCTTATCAGTGATGATGATGTCAAATGCATTTTGCTGTGCTTTGTTATCCACATGGTAATTTTGTTTTTTAGTATCTCCACCCCATACTATCGTCCATTCACCTGAGAAAGGTAGTTTCAGCAGGGTTTTATTTCTTTTCATTGCAGGCAGGCTTTCATCAGTAAAGGCTGTTACAAGCAATCCATTGATCTTAGATTCTTCATCCACAGAAATATTTACCGAATACAAACCTCTTTCAAAATTGGTTTTATAGAGACCATAGGTTTGCTTGTATTTTTGAAACTTCCTGTTGGTTATTTTTCCCGCATCTGCATAGAGGCCTGATAAAAATTCTTTCGCTTTATCCAGGGGCAATGCTGCCTTCAACTCTCTGGAAAATAAATTAAATATACTGTCATACTTTTCCTTGTTATAATTATCCTCAAACATCTGTGATACGGATCTGTATTTTTCTGTTTCTGTTTGACTGAATAAATTATTCATAAAGAGTAACAATGTAATTGTGAGAACATATTTCATTTTGCTGATTTCTGTATGTAAAAAGAAAACTAAAATTCCACTTTTATTTTAAAAGATCATTATTTTTTTGGATTTCGTTTTCTTTTTATTATGATCACGCTTCGTCCTTCGATAAACTCAAGGATGACAACAGAGAGAAGAACTCGTCCTTCAATAAACTCAGGATTGACAACAGAGTGAAGAATTCGTCCTTCTACAGGCTCAGGATTGACTGCAAAAAGATGCATATCAACCATATAATAATGGCATGAATTTTTCATATTGAATTGGGAAATTTATTAATTTAAAAAAACAAAAGCAACATGGAACAGAAAATAACAATTTTAGATGGCTATAGTAATATAGAAAAAGGTGCATACCTGGGGGCAATTGCTTCCATTGCAACTGCCGATCGCACAGCAAGCGAAGAAGAGCTTGAATATTTAGAAGCATTAACGGAATCCGCAAATCTTACAGAGGAACAGGGAGAACTGATCCGCCAGGCGGCATCTTCAGAAATGTCGGACAGTGATCTGACACGTTGCCTGGATGAATTAAAAAATAGTGATTTAAGATTTTCTCTTGTAAGTGATGTTATCGCGTTTGCGGAAGCTGACGAATCTTATTCAGAAGAGGAAAAGCGCTATGTTGAAAAAATAGCAACGCATCTCGGTGTAAACCAGGAACAATTTTCCCTCCTGGATCAGTTTACAAAAAAAGCGGTGAAAGAAGTTCCCAACCAGGCGGCTGCTTTGGAGTCTGAAGAAACTTCTCCAAATAGTTTTTTCGAAAGTCTTGGTTTCGGTGATAAATTAAAAAACGCGGGAATAAATAAAAACTCATTATTTAGAGGGGCCCTTGGAATATTAGGGCCACTGCTTCTTTCCAGAATGTTAAGTGGTGGCAGAAGAGGTGGTAATACGAACAGGAGTGGGGGTTTACTGGGTGGCGGCGGTGGAGGTTTACTGGGCGGTGGCGGTGGCGGTGGATTATTAGGCGGACTACTAGGTGGTGGTGGCGGATTATTGGGTGGCTTATTAGGAGGGGGAAGGGGATTTAGTGGTGCTGGTGGATTACTGGGCCGTATTTTAGGTGGCAGAAGATAACTTTAAAAATAATTAATAAATAGATCACTACTGTCAGGTATAAGTTATTCTCTTTCTTTAAAATACAACTCAACAGCTTTTAAAAATAAATTTCTTGCGGAGTGGGATCATTTATTGGATTTCGTTTTCTTTTTATTATGATCACGCTTCGTCCTTCGACAGGCTCAGGATGACAGCATTTTTTAAAAGGCCGGAAGAACAGTATTTAACCAGAAAATAATGTTTTAAAATTAACTAAGCCCCTTATTCCAGGGGCTTAATTATTTACATAATTTTATGAATGAATTATGAGCAGGATATTTTAAAAAAATTAAAGGCCTGGCAAATAAAAATGGTAGCTGAACCATCTTTAATTGAAAAATTTTCAAAAAAAGTTCAGACCAGGATCAATAATTACATACCAGATAAGATTCATAAAGCCATAACTGTAGCTATAAAGCAAATGATCCGGGGTGTATTGTTCGGTGCAGGATACATAACTAAGAAACCTGCGGAACAATTCTCTTTACAAGAAACGGAGACGCTTGTTCAGAATATGATCAACAGGTACAAACACTCTGCCGCCGCAGAAGGTGGGTTGACCGGGGCAGGCGGAATACTGCTTGCATTTGCCGATTTTCCGATATTGTTAAGTATTAAATTAAAACTGCTTTTCGATATTGCGAGTCTTTATGGCTATGATGTAGATGATTATAAAGAAAGGATCTATATCCTGTATATTTTTCAATTGGCTTTCAGCAGCCCTCAACACCGGAAAAAAATTTTCGGAGATATGGAAGGCTGGAACAATAAAAAAGAGCATCTGCCAGAAAATATAAATGATTTTAACTGGCGGGCCTTACAACAGGAATACCGTGATTACATAGATCTTGCAAAAATGGCGCAGCTTATACCAGGCATAGGGGCAATTGTGGGATATGTAGTTAATTACAAACTCATTCTCAAACTGGGAAACACTGCTATGTTTGCTTACCGCATGAGGTGGGCAGAGAATGAGAACAAAACAACAATCCCGGCGTTACTTAATAACTGATAGTTTTATTTTTATTTGTGCAATTGAATTTCTCTTCATGAACTTGCTGATAGTAGTTTTCATTTAAAAAAAATTATTTTTCGGCGTGGGATCATTTATTGGATTTCATTTTCTATTAATTAAGTTCTTGCTTCGTCCTTCGATAAACTCAAGATGACAGCATAAATTCATTTTCTTTTTATTAAGTTCTCGCTTCGTCCTTCGATAAACTCAGGATGACAGCAAAAATAATGAGCTCAGGATGACAGCAAAAATGATGAGCTCAGGATGACAGCATAAATTCATTTTTTTTTATTAAGTTCTTGCTTCGTCCTTCGACAAGCTCAGGATGACAGCAAAAATGATGAGCTCAGGATGACAGCATAAATTCATTTTTTTTTATTAAGTTCTTGCTTCGTCCTTCGACAAGCTCAGGATGACAGCAAAAATGATGAGCTCAGGATGACAGCATTTTTAGGAAATCGGAGTTATTAAATGGAAAATTTAGCGGCTTCCCATCCTATCATGGCTTTTTTTCTAACAAGGCCCCACATATATCCTCCGGTAGTTCCTGTAGATTGGATCACACGGTGGCATGGGATCAGGAACGCTACTGGGTTGTTTCCAATAGCACTGCCAACAGCCCTTGAGGCCTTGGGAATAATTATTTCTTTTGCAATATTTCCATAAGTAGATAGCTGCCCCATCGGTATTTTTAAAAGAGCTTCCCACACTTTTAATTGAAATGCAGTTCCTTTTAAATGCAATTTTATAGTGCTTAATTCTTTCCAGTCATGTGAAAAAATATGTAACGCATTTTGTTGTATAAGATCTGTTACCTGGATAAATGCTGCATTGGAAAATTGCTTTTTTAAATTAAGCAGGTCCTGCTGCCGGTTTTCTGAAAAAGCCAGGTGACAAATACCTTTAGGTGTAGAAGCCACCAATATTTCTCCAAAGGGGCTTTCAGCAAAACTGAAATTAATGTGTAAGGATTCACCACCATTCTTGTATTCACCCGGTGTCATACCTTCTATTTTAATGAAGAGGTCATGCAATCTTCCGGTTCCGGAAAGCCCACTTTCAAAAGCTGCATCAAAAAGCGTTGCTTCTTTATTTTTTAAAATACTTTTCGCATAGCCTACCGTTAAATATTGAATAAACTTTTTCGGACTTACTCCTGCCCAGTCTGTGAATAGTTTCTGAAAATGAAAAGGGCTTAGATGTATTTTTTTTGCTACCTCCTCTAAATCGGGTTGATCTTTAAAATTGTCTTTCAGATATTCAATGGCTTCTGCAATCCGGGAATAATTAATATGTTCCTGTACACTCATAAAATTATTAATGTATAAAGTAAAGGTATCAGGAATGGGCCTTCACATAAACCCGATACTTGCTTATTTTAAAAAATGACAGGATGATTGATCTGAAGTATGACGATTATGAGTTTTCTATTTTCAGGCTGGATTTTTAATTAATATTCTTTTATTAACAAGGATAGCAATTTTAATTATTATGATCAATAACACCGGGGAAAAGGAGAACTCTTTATTCTGCAATGCTTTTTCTGTAACACCAGCTAAAACAGCCCTGATCTTATTTTTGTTGGTATATTCCAAAACCCATAACCGGCCATTATTATCAAAAACACCATGTAAAGGAGTCCAGTTATCCCGGGATGAATAGTAAATAGAAATGGTACCATTTGCTGTGATATTTTTTATTACCTGGTCACTTAAAACTGCAATGTAAACATTGCCTGAATCATCTTCCCAAACACCCCATGGTGTTTTATTGTTTTCAGATAATGAAAAAGTAGGCCTGGATGCAATATTATTGGCAATAGTACTGATCTCACCTCACTGCTTAATTCTGAAAACACTATTTCGTAAAACATACAACATACTGCCATCTTTTTGCGGATGCAGCCAGCTTACTCCATTGAAATTTCCTGATGCAAACACAGATTCCTTTCCATCCGGTGATTTTTTGTAAATGTGTGATGAGTCTTTTAATTTTAAATAATATTCAAAACCAGCTTTATCCCTTGCCAGTGAATAATCATCGAACAGATATGCCTGTGTTTTATCAAAAATGGTATCCAGAATATTTCCGGGTTTCAATCTCCACAGGAAGTGATAATATTTATCAGTAGCCTCTCCGCTATATGACACGTGCTCACCGTATAAATTATCGTTATTATCAATATAAAGTTCATGAGTATGCACACCGGGTACAGCAATCGTCTTTTTTCCATTTGTAATTTTCTATACCAGTGCAAGATCTGAATAATAAATATTCCCCTTGCTGTCTTTTACAATGGCTATTCCCGGATGAGCTAATACTCCTACAGGAAAAATTGACAATAAAAAGATTAATTTTTTCAATATAAATATTTATTGAATGAGGATGGTTTAAATATATAATATCATGTTTTGAGTATGCAGTCTTAATGATATTTGTAGTTTATTAAATTAAGCACTTCCTTTTTAAAAGCTAATTACATTATTTATATATCGGCTATAATATTTATGAATGGTATAGTAAGGATCAAAGTTTTGGTAATTGCTTTACCTGATTTGTTTTAATATTGGCATTATATGTTGAATGGAAAAAAGATAATTGTTGTTTTACCCGCCTACAATGCAGAAAAAACTTTAAGCCAGACTTACCGGGAAATACCTTTTGATATCGTGGATGATGTGATACTGGTAGATGATGCCAGCCGGGATAATACGAAAGTAGAGGCTGCTAAATTGGGCATCAGGCATATTATTCTGCATGAAAGCAATAAAGGATATGGCGGAAATCAAAAATCCTGTTATAACAAGGCACTTGAACTGGAAGCAGATATTATTATCATGCTGCATCCGGATTATCAATACACACCTAAGTTGATCTATGCAATGAGCAGCATTATTGCAACTGATCTGTACCCGGTTGTCTTCGCGTCCCGCATCCTGGGAAAAGGAGCGTTAAAAGGAGGAATGCCAATGTATAAATATATTGCTAACAGGCTTCTGACATTTACCCAAAACGTATTGATGGCTCAAAAATTAAGTGAATACCACACTGGGTACAGGGCATTCTCCGGCCATGTGCTGAGAACAATCCCTTACAACAACAACAGCGATGATTTTATTTTCGACAACGAAATAATTGCCCAGATATTTACAGCCGGTTTTGAAATAGCCGAGGTCACTTGTCCAACAAAATACTTTGAAGAAGCTTCTTCTATCAATTTCAGCAGGAGTGTAAAATACGGATTGGGAGTATTGAAAGTTTCCCTGAAATATTTTTTTAAAAGGTTTTAATTTTCCGGTACTCTTTTAAAAAAAACAAATCCGTTCTTTTCATATAAAAACAGCATGCCGGGTATTGCGCTTAATAATGTTTTGTGCTGTATCTTACCTGAAACATATACAGACTTATCAATTTTCCCGTACAGCAACCAGTTAATGTCAGAGGCATTCCTATTCTTGTCAGGCAGTTTTGCACTATAAAAATAAGGAGCATAGCTTTTGTAACTAAATGTTATTGGATAGCAATCCTTTTTTTGGAGAGATTTAAAAAATTCAATATTTGCCCGCTGGGAGATGGCTTCCACTTTGGGAGTTATTACTATACAAATTATAAGGCTGCACAATGTTACAGAGCCAAATAACAATCCTGCTTTAAAGGTTCTTCTTTTAGCAGTAAAATATCCTATTATGCCGGCTAATAATATCCAGCCACCTATTCCATCATACCAATTCCATTCAACAACAGCATCTAAATTCCCCCTGGCAAATACATCTGAAATTTTGTGTGCCCATTTATCTTTATTCATCATTAAGAAAGGGATGGAAATAAAGGCTATGGATAATACAGAGCCAATGATAGCAAGCAATACGTTTAGTACCTTATATATCTTACATGAAGAATTGCAATAATTATAAATGCACAGGGCCGCAAGAAAAGTAAGAGGAAACCAACATAGGGAAGAGTAATGAATGATTTTTGTTTTTACTACTGAGAACAAAATAAGTGTAACCCAGAAAAGAATCAACATCCATTTTTTAAATACGGCTTGTTGCAGTGTATCAGTTCTCATTCGCATACCTTGTATAAAGAACAATGATGCAGGAAAGCATCCGGCAAGTAAAACCCACCAGTGGTAAAAAAAAGGCTCATCATGCCCTGCTTCCCCTGTTTTAAGTAACCGTAAATGATATTGAATAAACTGATCTAAAAATGCGGGACCGTTTTTAATAAGGTCAATACCAAACCATAAAAAAGAAATTGCTGCTATGGTTAACGTGATAATTATAAATTCTTTTAAAGAAATAAGGAATTTAAACCGGTTGAAAATTACAAATACTCCATACACCAATAATGATATTATAATGGCTACAGGCCCTTTTGTAAGAACCGCCAGGCCAATAAACATACCGGTAAAGAAAGCATATAAGATCCGGTTAAGATTTTCTTTTTGCGTTAAAAGATAAAAATGATAAATACCAAGAAAAATAAAGAGATTGAACCAGGGATCAATGATGCCGCTTTTAAAATAAATAAATGTAAAAAAGGTGCCGAGGTAGATCAATACCCAAAAACGTGCAAGGTGTTCGTTAAAAACTTTTTTACCGATCTTGAAAAGCATTACAAGAGTAACTATACCACAAAGTGCATTTGGAAAACGGGCTGCAAATTCATTTACGCCAAATGCCTTCATGCTTAATACCTGCAGCCAGAAGAACAAGGGTGGCTTTTCAAAGAATCGTTGGTAATTGATCTGCACAGAGAAATAATCCCCTGTAACGATCATTTCCCTTGCACTTTCTGCAAAATTTATTTCATCCCAGTCAAATAAATGTACCACACCAATAAAAGGTATAAACAGGAGGGCGGCTAAGAGGGCAATGGTAAATTCATTTTTAAACAATACTTTCATACTTAAGCTATAGAAGATAATACTCAATTAGTTTTATGCGTTTTGCAAATTACAGTATGCATTTAATATTATATAAGTTTGATAATTCAATATTCTTAACTATTTTTCGTTACTCTTCATAGTGAAGATGCAATTTTTAATATGATGAGTATACTCCGGTTATTGGGTTACATGGTTCTTTCTTGTTTGGTTTGGGTGGTTATAAGCCAGTATTTTTTTTGTCCCCAGTTTATTTTTGCTGATCCAAAACCTTTTTCAGGAAATAATATTTATAACCCTTATGCATCATTTGACAGCAATAAATGGGTGAAATGTAATTTCCATGCGCATAGCAATGCCTGGAGTGGAATAACAAACGGGCATGGAAGTTCAAAAGATATTCATCAGGCCTATGATTCACTGGGATATGGAATTTTTAGTGTTTCAGATTATCAAAAGATCAATAAAGCCGGGATTGAAAATACTAATTATATATCGGCATATGAGCATGGATTTGGATTAGAGAAAACCCACCAATTGGTTTTAGGAGATAGTGCTGTATGCTGGACAGAATTTTTATTGCCTCAAACCTTAAGCAATAAACAATACATATTAAATCGTCTTTCTGTAAACAAAAGCAACGTGATCACTTTAAATCATCCGGCCATGCGCAATGGGTATACACCAGAAGACCTTAAATATCTTTCAGGGTATCATTGTATAGAAGTGCTGAATCCATGTGTAGTCTCCCTCGCTCATTGGGATACAGCCCTTTCTAACGGCAAACCTGTTTTTATAACCGGCAATGATGACCTGCATAATGTTTTTAAAGAAAAACGATTAGGAAGTATGTGTACCTGGGTGAATGTTTCCATTGCAAATAAAGGGTCTGTACTGGAAGCTTTAAAAAAAGGTAAGAGTTATGGGATGATAACCGGCCAGGCAAAAAAATTACCAGTATTAAAAAAGCTGACATTAGTAAATGATACACTTAATGTTGAAGTGGATAAGAAAGCTGCCCGGATCATAATTTCCGGACAGAACGGAAAGATCCTAAACACTTTTGATGATACACATTCCATGAAATATGGCATCCGGTCTTCAGACTCCTATGTACGTGTAAGGTTGGATTTTGACAGCGGCACATCTGTTTTTTTAAATCCTTTATTCAGGCAGAACAGCAAAACTTTTATAAACAGTACTCCAAAGCAGAATAAAGTTAAGTCGATCGTATTGAGAGTAGCAGGGTGTTTCATACTGTTCCTGTGGTTGTTTTTTTTGTATATCAAATTGATAAAAAACCCGGCCGCTAAAAGAAATATAAAAGCTATTTAAAAATTACCAAAAATAAAAATCCTCCATTTACATTAATAAATGGAGGCGTATTTGGTTGTTTTATTATTATTGTTTTACAAATCTGAATCTTGTTATTGTTTCCCCTTCCTGGATCTCTCCAGTGTATATAGCTTTAGGAAGATCATTTACAGGAATACTGATCGTATTACTTCCATTTAATTCCTGCTGCTTTACAAGTTTACCATTGTTATCAAATATTCTTACAAAAGCACGTTTAAAATTACTGCCTGTATTATTGATATTTATTACATCAGAAACAGGATTTGGATAAATTGTAATTACAGTTTTATTAATTAGATCCACAAACCTTACTACACTTAATTTTCCGTTGTTATCGTTATCTATCTGTTTTAAGCGGTAATAATTTTTACCCGATAAAGGAAGGATATCAGTATAACTATATTCAGCACCACTGCCACTTATACTTTTACTGTTTATAAATCCTAAAGTAGTGAAGTTGACACCATCATTACTTCTTTGTACTTCAAAACCCCTGCTATTAGTTTCAGTGAGCGTTTTCCATTGCAAAAGAATATTATTATCTTTTTTACCTGCATTGAATTCCAATCCGGTTACAGGTGTTACAATAAAATTCCTTTTGAATTGCAACATCCACCTGTATACATTCAAACCATCTTCAGTAAAAGTAAGATTGTAGGTCATACTCCAGGCGTCGTGTCCATTGGCTCTGAATAAAGTTTTTTTAGCACTCGGAGTGGGTGGATTGCTTGTTCCATTCATTCCATCAACATATAATATCGTATTCGATGGAGGAACTACATTATCAGAATCATTATGTGTTGCCCAAACAGCAAGATTTGCATTGGCCATATTTTCCATATAACCTGACCAGGGATAGGCAGCCAATGCAACAGGTACAATTGCCGCAAGCCTGTTTGAGTTATAAGGAGAATAACCTGCATAGGTTGTGAGAACACCGGCACCCATACTAATTCCGGTCATATATATCCTGTTAATATCTACCCGGTAATTGGCAACAGCATAATCAACAATGCTACTTAATTGAGCCTCATTGGGCCAGCCAACAAATTGTGGAGATATCACTATAAAACTATGAGTTTGCCCGGCTACTGTAAAAGTTTGAGGAAAAATTCCCTGGTTTATCTGCATGGGTGGACCTGCATTCAAAACTCTGGGGAGTTGAGAGGTGCTGCCATCTCCACATTCACCTAATCCATGTACATAAACTATTAGAGGATAGGTTTGATTGCCAGTTGAATAACCAACCGGAAGATATTCATAAAAACCATTTGTATTGGTTGTTATCGAAGTATTAAACTTAGGGGTTTGAACCTGAGCATTTAGCTGGTAAACTGGAATTAAAAATATTAAGCTGACAATGAGCACACTAAAGAAATGTCTGTATATGTTCTTCATATAAAACCTGGTGTTTTTAAAAAAAAATGTAAAAAAGAGAGGGGCTGGTCAGGCACCCTAAAGCAATATGTATGCCATAGAAGATAACGCTTCTAATGTATTATTATTATTCAATATGTTTAATTCTTCTTTTGTTGTTTAACCGGCTGTTTAAAAAGTTTTGATCTTGTTATATAAGAAGGATCGTTTCCATATATAAAGAGGCAGGTACCATTTTTAATTTTATTGATAATAGGTTTATATATTTCAGGAGATAGCGCAGGACAACCCAAACTTCTGCCAATATAACCCTGGCTTTTAACTATGCTTTCTTTTACATAATCTGCGCTGTGTACTACAATATCTCTTTCCATGGCATTATTATTAAAACCAATTTCCTGGCCAACCAAACGCATAGAAAAACCATGTGTACCGTTATAAGTTGCTGAAGTAATATAAAAACCAACGCTGCTTTTAAAGCTCTCATGTTCATTAGAAAAATACAATGTTTTATCAAGACCCGAATTTTTTCCATGAGCCACATATGTCACAAACAGCAATTTATAATTTTTGACATCTATTACAAAGAATCTTTTTTTTCCGGAAGGAGCACTCATGTCAGCAATAGATAAAATGGAGCTGTTAGTAAGTTTGCCTTTAGATAATAAAACATTATATCCAAGCATTGCATAATCATAGGCCCTTCTGCCCAATCCTAATTTACCTAAATGTAAACTGTCGAAAAGGAGGTCATTTCTTTTATTTAAAGTGGTATCGTTCAAGTAGGTGATAGAGTTTGTGTAAACCTTAGTAGAAAATGTATGAACATCACTCCTGGTATCAGCATGTATCTTATAAGGAGTTGCAAGGAAGCATAGTATCAAAAAATAATATATCTTTTTTCGCATCAATATTTTTTGTAGTCACCGCAAATACAAAGCCAGAGGAGTAAGTTAAAAAAATGAAAGTTATCAATTGCATTATTAATATTGTTTTTTAAAGATTTCTTTGATATAGAAGGTAAGTGTAACACTCTTAAATAAATATCATTCCATTCATTTATCTTGAGGTTTATAATCAGCGTGATATACAATGGAGGAGTTAAAAAAATCTGTGACAATTGAAACACCTGTAATAATAATAGGGGCAGGCCCGGCAGGTGCAGGCGCTTCTATATTTCTAACAAAGGCAGGGATCCATCATATTATATTGGAAAAAGAGACTTTCCCCCGGGATAAAATATGCGGCGATGCCTGTAGTGGAAAAACTGCATTTGTTTTACGTAAAGCCAATCCTGAGTGGATGGAAGAAATTTTTAATAATAGTGCCGAGAATATACCATCACATGGTGTTGTATTTGCTTCACCTAACGGAAAAGAATTACATATACCCTTTAACCCTGCAAAACTGATCAAAGGGCAGGCACCTGGTTTTGTTACCCCAAGGTTGTTATTCGACAATTTTCTTTTTAAAAAACTAACTTCTCCTTTTGCCACTATTTATCAGCAGGCTGCAATTAAAAGTATAGAGAGGGTTCAGGATAAAGGAGTGAAAGTTAGTTTTACTCATCATTCACAAAATTATGAAATGATCGCACCGGTCATCATTGGTGCAGATGGTGATAAAAGCCAGGTACGAAAAGTTTTAATGAAAAAGAATGTGGCGGCACGTGCTTATTGTGTGGGATTGCGTGCCTATTATAAGGGAGTAACCGGTATGCATGAAAAAGATTTTATCGAGTTACATTTTTTGCCTGAAGTGCTACCGGGTTATTTCTGGATTTTCCCTTTAGCTAATGGAATGACAAATGTTGGAATTGGTATGATGTCAGAAAGAATAAGGTCAAAAAAAATAAACCTGCGTGAAGAAATGCTAAAGGCCATTAAAAATAATCCAAACATCAGCCATCGATTTACAGATGCTACATTAGAAGGAAAGATCCAGGGATGGGGCTTGCCAATGAGCGTTAAAAAAGAAAAATTATCAGGAGATAATTTTTTGCTGGCAGGGGATGCTGCCAGTTTAATTGATCCTTTTACAGGTGAAGGAATAGGAAATGCATTATACAGTGGTATGCTTACAGCTTTCGCTGTGGAAGAAGCAGTGAAAGCGGGTAAGTATGACGCAGGATTTCTAAAAGAAAAATATGATGACGTACTGTATAAACGTATCGGTGATGAACTTAAAATGAGTGCCCTGTTACAGCGATTGTGCCACTATCCATGGCTTTTTAATATGGTTGTAAAAAAAGCGCATAAGAGTAAAACATTAAATACGGCCATTACCTCAATGTTTACAGATATCGATCTGCGAAAGCAATTGCGTAAACCTTCTTTTTATGCAAAGATTTTGTTGAATAAATAATTTCATGATTATTTAGCAGAAAGAAAATCAAAAGCACCTTTTCTTAAATTGATCCCATACTCCAGGTATGCTTTCAAACAGGCCTGGAAATTTGCCCAGCCCTCGGTATTTCCCTTTAACCATTTAATACCAGCTTCATCGTTATCCGTGCTTTTTTCAGTGATCGTAACAATTGTAATATCATTGCCTTTTTCAATAAGTTTCATTTCCACCAAAAGTTTTATACTTTTTGATTCATCCAACCAATAGAAAGAAATGTATTTATCTTTTTCTATTTTACCGATATGTACGGGAGTTTCTTAATCGAATTCAGGGAAATGCCATACCAGGTCTTTACCTTCTTCCATTGGGCCTGTACTTTTTGAAATAAAATAACCAGTCATTTTAAAAGGATCTATTATGGTCTCAAATATTTCATGAGCGCCTTTATTTTTCTATATAGAAGTTTTTATTTCAAGAAGTTGAGTTGTCATTTTTATATTTTTTTTTGATAAGATTTTTATTACAGAGTTCAAAAATTACGTTATTTATATTTTCGTCGTCTTTAATTTCAGGATTGAAAACAAACCCATGTTTTAAAAGTATTTTTTTTGAAGCAATATTGTCTTTATGTGTATATGCGGTTATCATACTTAACTGTAGTACATCAAATCCATAAATAAGGATACTGTTTATTGCTTCATTCATAAATCCCATGCCTTGGAAATGAGGAGATAATTCATATCCCAATTCGGCAACAGTGCCATCTTCAGATATATTCCAAAGATGCGTTCTGTTACTTTAGAAGACCAGGCAGAAGAAGTAATGAAGAACAGCACTGAATTTAATTTCTCTTCCGGCGGAATTGCAAAAATGTTATTAAGGGATAGCAGTTATGTGAACCTTTTAATAAAGGCATTTGGAGTTCGGAAAGATACTTTAAGTGGTTTTGAAGTCAGGAATTCGCTGGCTGCATTTGTACGGTCACTTACTCCTTTTTCCTCCTCCTTTGATGAATATATGAAAGGAAATATGAAAGCCTTATCTGCTGAACAGATAACCGGATTTAATTTGTTCAGTGGAAAAGCTAAGTGCGCAACTTGTCATTTTATTCCAATTTTCAATGGAACTATTCCACCCTGGTTAGTAAGATCTGAATCTGAGATCATAGGTGTGCCAGCCTCACCATTGTGGAAAATTGCAGTAATAGATACTGATTCAGGAAGGTACAGAATAAATCCTATGGCCGAATTGATGTATTCGTTTAAAACACCTACTCTGCGTAATATTGAAAAAACCGGCCCTTATATGCACAATGGCGTGTATAAAACATTGGAAGAGGTGGTTGAATTTTATTCTAAAGGAGGAGGAGTAGGATTGGGAATAGAGTTACCATTTCAATCATTGCCTTTTGATTCCCTTTCTTTATATGCAAAAGAAAAAAAGGCAATTGTTTCATTTATGATATCACTTACGGATAAGGATATACGCTATTAAATATCTTTCACGCAAAGAGGCAAAGAAGAAATTTTAAATTTTAAATTTTAAATTTTGAATGAATCCAATGATGTTACTCCCTTCTGTTTTGGAGATGGGGCGGGGGTGAGGTTTCATCTATTAAGGATATAACAAATATTTCTTCCGCATGGTTTTATACGCCGATAGGCCAGGCTCCCAGGAATCCTGTATTTCTTTTACACTTTTTCCGGCAATGATCTGTTTTTTAAAATCAGCAGTCCCCGACAATCCATCTATATTTCCAATTTGTTTGCTTAGCGACCTGTCAAAAAATTTAGATTTATCAGGGAATGCATTGTAAAGGTCTATCATCCATTGAATATTTATTCTGCCTGATCTTCTTAACTTATTTATGTCATAATTTCTAAGATCAAGTCCATAACAAACTTCATTCATGTACAATGGAGTTTCACTCATGCCCGGAATTCCTACCGGGATAAATGAAAAATTATATTTATTTTTTAAAGAAGGGCTGCCAAATATAGTAAAGGGAAAGTATGTGCCACGTCCATGGTTAAGATATGTGCCTTCAAACAAACAGGTTGAAGGATACAGCATGATACTTTGTTGTGTATTAAGATTAGGGGAAGGGTTCACAGGCAATGTATACACCATATCATGTTTGTATCCAGACACCGGTATAATTTTTAATTTGCAGTTTTTTTTTGCAGGCATCCAGCCTTCTCCATTTATCATCTGGGCAAATTCTCCTATCGTCATGCCATGGGAAATAGGTATAGGATACTGGCCGATACCTGATTTATAACGCATGTCTAAAATGGGACCGTCAACTAAATAACCATTTGGATTTGGCCTGTCGAGTATCATCAGTTCTTTATTATTATCAGAACAGGATTCCATTATCTCCCTAAGTACATTTATATAAGTATAAAAACGGCAACCCACATCCTGTATATCGAAGATCATTACATCAACATCAGAAAGATCTGCTGCGGAAGGTTTTCTTTTAGGTCCGTACAGAGAAATAATTTTTACACCTGTAGCCGGATCTTTCTCATCAGCCACTTTAGCACCATTGCTAGCATTGCCTCTGAACCCATGTTCGGGACCAAAAACCTTTACAATATTTATCCCCCTGTTCATAAGGCTATCCACCAGGTGTTTTTTCCCGATCACTGTTGTTTGATTGGCAAGGATCGCAACTCTTTTATTTTGTAAAAATGAAATGTATTTTTCTGTTTGATCAGCCCCTGTTTGAATAATGCTACTATTATCATTATTTATCCGTTGATTACTGCCCTGTAATCCGGAAGCACATTTAAAACTCATTAGAATAAAAATAGCAAAGGAAATTAGCAGTGCATTAATAGCTTTCATAAAAATAATTTATAATTAAGTCTTGTATTAAATCTACTCTTTATTTTTCACCCGATACCACAATTGCACCATAATCTACTGACACCTTACCATCAGGGTATTTATAGTTGATCAATTCAAAAACTTCTTTTTTGATATTATCTTTCATTTCACTGGAGGCTTTACTCATAGCAGAAACTACAGGCGCAACCACATCGTTCATAAAATTCCAGTAATTGTCATTGCTGCCATAATTCACTTTGCCAATTATATCTTTTTCAATTACATTTTTTAAACCTGCCTGTTTATAGAGATCAGCTATGAAACCCGGTTCACTACAGCGAAACATTCCCGGCGCTCCGGGTAAAGGCGCAGGCAACTGCATATTTTTATTCAGGATCCCCATAGTAGCAGTGATCCAAAAATTTTTATCCGGCTTTCCCCAAACGGAAGAAGCAATGATCCCTCCTGGTTTACATACACGAACCATTTCTTTTATTGCCAGTTGCATATCAGGAAAAAACATAAAACCAAAACGGCAACTGACCCCGTCAAAAATATTATCTTCAAAGGGCAATTCGCAAACATCACATGCCACCGTTTCATAATTTATAATTCCTTTTTTCGCAGCATTATCCCGTGCAACTTCCAGCATACCTTCAGCTAGATCAGTAATAACAACCTGGCCATTCCTCAGCATTGAGGCTATGGTTAATCCTGGTTCTCCTGTACCGGCAGCTATATCCAGTATATTATCTGAATCTTCCAGTATAAGCTTAGCTATTATTTCATCGCCCATTGGTTTTAAAAAACCCATAGTAAATTCATCCCATTTTCTCCACCCGGGAGAAAATTTATTCCAGGTTTCTTTTTGTTGTTCGCGGATCTTTTCAAGTTGCGGTTCCATGTTTTTTTATTTAGAAATGAGCAGATACTGCAAATCTGGATCGGGTTTATTTTATTGAAATAATAGTTGCCTGTCTTGCTGTTAACTGCCAGGTTTTTTTTTCCTTCATCCATACGTTTGTAAATCTCCTGGTATTTACTTTATCAGTCTGTGGCGAAGAACTTTTAGAAACTATAGTTTCGCTTCCCATTACAATGGCTATATTTTTTATAAATGCAATATTTTCTATCGTTCTATTAAAGGAAGAATAATCGATCTTTCCTTTTTTGATCCTGTCCATTATCTGATCGTATTTGATGATCGTATTTTCAGGATTTTGCACCACTATTTGTGCTGACATAAGTTTCATTAAAGCAATTGTATCACCTTTTAATATTGCTTCTTTCTCTGCATTTTCCAATCTTATTATCAAAGATTCTTCATGTTTCTGTGCATTACAGTAAACAGCAAATGATAACAAAATGAAAATGAGAAGGGTATTTTTAATTATTATCATATTTTAAATTAACCAGTGATCATTTTATTACTCAATATACTGTTTAATAAGTGCTGCTTTAAACTCTCTTGTTATAAACGTATCAGTTTCAGTCTGACCAATTATAGCTAATTTAGTAAAATTATTTTGATGCATAGCGCAGGGATTACCTGCATAAATAATATAATTTTTAAACATTGATGAGCAATGGTGAATGAATTTAGTAAGGATATTCCAGTATTAAGTATGGTTATACCTTGTTATAATGAAGAGGCAGGACTTGCCATTACAATTGATGTTACAATAAAAAAGTTACAGGAGCTTTTAACAAAGAACCTGGTAAGGGAAAATAGTTTTATTCTACTGGTTGATGATGGAAGCAGGGATGAAACATGGGATATCATTATTGCACATTCCGGAACGCAGGTTAAAGGAATTAAACTGAGTAATAATGTAGGGCATCAGAAAGCCCTGCTGGCAGGTTTGCATTTCGTAGTGAATAAATGTGATTGTTGTATCAGTATAGATGCAGATCTGCAGGATGACCTTGATATAATTAATGCAATGATAGTATCCTATTCTAAGGGGAATCATGTTGTATATGGAGCAAGAAATAACAGGGATGTAGATACTTTTTTAAAAAAAATTACCGCACAGCTTTTTTATAAGATCCAGAAATGGATGAAGATAAATATCATTTACAACCATGCTGATTTCAGGCTTGCTGCTAATAAAGTTTTAATTGAGATCAAGCAATACCGGGAAACGCATATTTTTCTCCGGGGAATTTTTCCACTCATGGGTTTTAAAAATGAAATTATTTATTACCAGAGACGAGACCGGCTGCAGGGTTCAACCAATTACTCTTACCGTAAAATGGTACGGCTTGCAATAGATGGTGTTACTTCATTTTCAGCCTTCCCTTTAAAAATGATCACAATTATTGGCTTTGTAGTTTTTATGGGATGTATAATGGCTATACTATGGGTTATTATTGTAATGATTTCAGGAAAAAATATTCCCGGCTGGGCATCAGTAACATTGCCTATCTATTTTCTTGGGGGAATACAATTATTATCACTCGGTATAATCGGTGAATACGTTAATAAGATCTTCCAGGAAGCTAAAAAAAGGCCGTTGTACCACATTGAGGATACTATATAAATTACACTTGAACTTATTAGAAAATAAATACGTGATCTCTGCCTACCTGCTACTTGCAGCAGTATATGTAGCGGGATTATTTATTCCACTGATGAACAATGATGCAGGGGAATATTCTGTGGTTGCCTTAAACATGGCTAAGAACAATGATTACATAAATATTGTAAGGAAAGGGGAGGATTACCTGGATAAGCCTCATTTATTATTTTGGTTGTCGGCATTATCTTATGAAGTTTTTGGAGTTAATGGTTTTGCTTACAAATTTCACTCTTTATTATTTTCTGTAATTGCTATTTTCAGTACAACCAGGTTAGCTTCTATTTTATTCAACAGGCAAACCGGGATCCTGGCGGGTTTGGTGCTGGGTTTTTCGCAGGCCTTCATCATTGCAAATTATGATGTAAGAACAGATGCAATACTAACCGGGGCTACTATTTTTTCAATATACCAGTTCATTCTTTTCAGTCACAACAAAAAGTATATACATATAATTGGCGGAGCTTTAGGACTAGCCCTTGCTGTAGGTACGAAAGGAATGATAGCCGTGATCGTTACCGGAACCGTGATAGTAATACATATGATGTATCTGAAGCGGATAAAGGAAATAGTAAACTGGAAGTGGCTGAGTAGTATCCTGTGGTTCTTTATTTTTTTATCTCCGTTCCTTTTTTGTTATTACCTGCAATTTGATTCTCATCCCGAAAAAACAACCAATGGTGTTAAAGGGATGTCGGGTATAAAATTTTTGCTGTGGACACAAAGCTTTGAGAGGCTGGCAGGGCAGCGGAATATGGTTAACAGCAGTGATCCCTTATTTTTCCTGCACACTTTTTTGTGGGCTTTTTTACCCTGGAGTATAATCGCTTATTATGAAACTATACGTGACTGGATCATAATTATAAAAAACAAATTCAGAATTACTGATAGCGTTCAATTCTGCCTTAGTGGTGCTGCTGTCCTGGTAATGATACTGATGTCAACTTCGAAGTTCAAATTGCCGCATTATATAAATATTATATTTCCTTTGTTTGCGATAATCACGGCAAAGGCGATCAGCCGGTTCATTGAAAAGAAAAGATCGCTTCCTTCCTGGGTTAAGACTTTTTTTTATGTAGTATGTATAATTTATATAGTAGCCGGAATAATTTTAAATGTTTGGGCATTTCCGATGCAAAATATTTTGATGATAATTTGTGCGCTACTTGCCTGTGTGGTATTGGTATTTTTATTTTTTAAAAACCGGTATCATCCTTTACAGATATTTTTTTACACCTTATACACTGTTGGGATAGTTAATTTTTTTCTGAATATAAATTTTTTCCCGAAAGTGTTGCAATACCAGGGTAGCATAGGAATGGCAGACTATTTTAATCAGAATAAACTGCCACCTGAAAAAATTGGTTCATTTACATCCAGGTTTTATTATGCATTTGATTTTTATATAGAGAAAGATATTCCTGGTACAGATATACAACAGATCAGGCAGAAGATATCAAACAATGAATCTTTTTATCTTCTTACGGATCATATAAGAAAACCCGAATTGCTTGCTGCAGGAATACCCTTTACAACTATCCATACAGTTCACCAGTTTCATGTAAGCAGGTTGAATTTAAAATTTATAGATCCCTCCACACGCAATGCCTCGCTCGACAGCCTTACTCTTTTGAAGATCAACTAGATTTATAAAAGTGATTTTTTCATGCAGATGCTGTTGCTCATATTTGCATATTGGCCAAAATTTCCAGTAATTATATACCCTGCCTTTTCGTATAATCTTATTGCAGCGAGTTGTTTTTTACCGGTTTCCAATATAGATTCAGTGAAATGTAATTCGTTTGCCCATTTCTCCAGTTCATTTAATATTTCTAAGCCAATGCCTTTATCACGGCATTCCGGAGTTACATACATTCTTTTTATTTCAATTACAGAAGTTGCGTATTGTTTAAATGCGCCACATCCAACAAGTTCATTGTTATCGTAGCAAAGGATGGCGTGATTTATATTTTCAATTTTATTGAACTGATCATAAAATGCATGTTCTTCTCCATCTATGATCGTTAAATAATCATCCAGTAGAACCACCAGTTTTTGAAAATCTGCGTTTGAAGAAGTTGTTCTAATATATGTAAGCATCAGTGAAACAATATCAAAAAAACTTATGAAGTATGACTGTTTTTCTGAACTTCTTTAACTAAAAGCCTGGACTGCAATTTTAGTTTTAGGTGATCCATTACAATTCTTGAAAACTGTTTAAGCATAGTTGCTTCTTTAACATCAAGTGTGCGTGGATTTTTATCAATTATACAAAATGTGCCCAGGTTAAATCCTTCCGGGGAAGTGAGGGGAGCTCCTGCATAAAACTGCAGTCCCATAACTCCGGCAACCAATGGATTTGAAAGAGTACGGGGATCAACTTTTGCATTTTCAACTACATAAATATCATCAGACACGATCGCCGAACTGCATAGTCCCGGATCTCTTGGTATTTCTTCTGCATCAATACCATAGGCAGATTTAAACCATATCCTATCTGTATCAACCAGGGATATTATTGCTACCGGAACATCAAAAACTTTAGCTGCCAGTGAAGTGATCTCATCAAAATATCCATCAGACGGTGTATCAAGAATTTCATACTTATATAAATTCTCTAATCTTTCTACTTCTAAAGTTGCTTCCATTAAGTAAATATAAAAACTACATCATGTAAATCAATACACAGAAAGGAATTTTACTGAAATATTACCTTCGCATTCGAAAGAGAGTTAAAAAGTATCTATTATTTACTATTAATCAGGACATGCCATTTTTATAAAACCTTATTCACCGGGATGATACCTGCGTTTTGCATTTTTTTCCACATCATTTTTATAAAACCACACTTCTTTAAAATTCCCTTGCGCATACATAGGGGCCTGGTCAAAATAATGGGGAGAAGCAGGGTCACTGTTCTGACCAAAATATACAATTGAACGTGCCTTTATTTTTTTTCCAAAGTCAATTACCCCAACATAAGAATTACCGGATATTCCATACATTTTATTTTCTCCGGGCTCTGTACGGGTATTAAAAGCAAATAGGGAGCCCATTCCACCGGGTACTGCACTTACAGGCAAACTAAATTTGCTGTCATCAAATTTTTCAAGTGAACCGCTTGTATGTATGCGTTGTAAACGGTTTATTTTACCCCATTCAATAAAAGCAGTGCCAAACTTACTGTTAAGGGTATCAGCAGTTTTTAATAATAATTGCAAAGCCACACTATCAGGTAAAGGCAAGCTTGTTAAAGATGATAAAGTTTCGGTATAAGAACTATGTAAAATTTGTTTCCTGGATCGCATCCAGTTCATATAATTCAAATACCAGGATACCGCAATTGTGGTGGCTTTGCTGTTTACTGAATAATTATTGTTCCAGTTTCGAAGCGTATCCACAACAGCATTTATATTTTTGATACCATCAGGGTTTTTGCTAACCGCATTGTCATAAGCATTGATTATTCTGGGTAGCCAGGCTGCCATCATCGGTATATTATTACTTGTCACCAGTTGTTCAAAATACGATAAAGATATTTTACCTGGTTTAGATAACAACCTAACGGCTTCATCCCCTCTGAAGTTCTGATCTTCATAAGACATATATTTCCGGTGCATCTCTTTCTTTGGGCTGGCGGCACCGGCAGACATAAAAGGGGTGGAATTACAATTCTGGATCCAGCCTGTAAAAGGGTTGATCACCTGGATAATCTCCCGTAAAGGGTGTAAACCTTTCCAGTCTGTTTGTTTATTACTACCATCTACGGGTAAACGCCATTCAAACTTCTCATCACGTACCGGTATTGCATTTCCATGCCAGTAGGCAATGTTACCAAAGCGGTCTGCATACATTGTATTGGTGCTGAGCTGTACATTCTCCATAGCCGATGTAAACTGTTTCAGATCCCTGGCTTTGCACATTTTCCAAGCCTGGGATATATAGGCAGCGGTATTGCTGCTTGCTGAGCGCACAGTGATCCATAATGAATCAAGTTTAGCAGAAACAGGTCCATGATGTGTTTTACGAAACTGATACACTTTTTTCTTTAATATATTCTCTGATAAGTACAACAAAGTATCTGTCCATACAATTGCATCCAGGTAGTTGTTTTCATACAGATACTTGTCGGGATCGGTGGGATGGTTAAATTTTTCGAGGTAAACATCTTCATAATCTGAAGCAGTATTGGTGTGCGACCAACCGGCAAAATGAGTAAAGCCACTCCATATATAAAAACTACCCAACATTGCAAAACCGGAAACATTTAATCCTTCTTTATTTACGAGGTGAGCTTCATATCGCTGTCCGCCTCCAAATAAGGCCACATGCGGGTTTATCAGTAACATGCTGTTACCGCTTTCAGATTTGGAAGGTGCAATGGCAATAGCATTTGAACCACTTTCATTTTTTTGCAGCCATTCCTCATCACCTTCGGGTTGCAGATCAAATGAGCGGGTAAACTTTTTAATTTCTGACTGTGTTATACCATGGGTAGCAGGATTAACTGGAGAAGGCAATAAAAAAAACCATGGCTCATATCTTTGCAATAATCTTTTTTTTACTTCAGCGTGTTTAAGTAAATAAAAGTTTATCCCGGCAGCTGCAGCATTGCATAATATTCGGATGGATATATCTGCTTTTTCATACGTTTCTTTTCCTTTTTTTACTGATTCGGATAAAGCAACTGCAGCATCGCTATCGAGGCTTGCCACTCCATACAATTCTGCTGAACGCCCTAATGATCTTATATAGGTTTCTTCCACCTGCCAGAAATTATCTTCACATTGTGCATACATCATCCCAAACGCTGCATCTGCATCAGTTTTACCATAGATATGTGGAACTCCCCAATTATCCCTTATGATGGTTATTCTTTTGGCTTGTTTTTCCCATTGTTTACTTTCATCTTTTGAAACTAATTGACAAAATACTGTTACCGGAAAGAAAATCAGGAATAGCATTGCTGATGCAGAGGTGTGCGTTTTATTCATATATTATTAATGTAAGTAAGATAAAGATTTGATTTAACCTGGTTGAGCATCTTCAGAATGTAATAACAGGCTCATTTAATTTTTTTTTTACGTTCTTTCATTCTTTCAAAAATTACCTGGATAAGCCCTTTTCTCTTATATAAAAAATATTTATAGATAAGAAAGTCAACTGCCAGGTACAAGGCTAAAATAAGAATCCCTTTAAATAAGCTGTCTTCCATATATTTTATTTGAAAATAGACATTTGTATATGCCGGATGTAAAAAATTTATGTAAATCTAATTTCTATAAACTTTTTAAATAATTACAGTTTCAGAAAATAAAAGACAACTCTTTACGTTATAAGCACTTATTGCCTCTAAAACCAAGCTTATGAAGTACCTCAGCTATACCCTAACGGTATTACTATTCCCTTTAATGACTTTTTGCCAGGATATTACCGGTCTTTGGAAAGGAAACATGACCGATGATTCTACCAAAACTTCTCTTGAATACGAAGTTCACATCAGCAAAGAAAATGGGAAATACATCGGCTTTTCACATACCTGGTTTCTGATAAATGAAAAGAAATATTATGGTATTAAAAAGATCAAAGTTAGCATTGCAAAAGATGGTAAAATAATTTTGCAGGATATGAAGCTTATCGATAATAATTATCCTCTTCTTCCTTACAAAGATGTACGCCAGTTAAACGTACTTGACCTGGCAAACCAGGGCGGTGATGCCGTTCTGGAAGGTTTGTTTGTTACAAATCAAACTACAAACTACAAGGAACTCAGTGGACTGGTACGGGTTAAGAAAATAAATACTTCAGGTGATAGTGACCTGATGATATATTTACAAAAAAATAACGGGGATAATAATCTTACTGCCGTTAAGTAAAATACTTTGCTTTTTACAATTATAATTCCCGGTTTATTATAAAACTACTTTCCTGTTTTATAAAACCAACTTTAGGATAGTATTCCATTGCGCCTGGAACCGAAAGCAACAAGATCATTGATTGTTTTCCTACTTTTTCTTTTGTGAGATCTATCAGTTGTTTTCCGATACCCGCTTTTTTATAGTCATTTCTTACTGCAAGATCAGCCAGGTAACAACTCCACACCCAATCAGTAATGGAACGTGAAATCCCCACTAACAGGTCTTTGTGCCAGGCCGTTATAATGATATCAGAATTCTCATACATTTTTCTAATCCTTTCTACATCATTCGTTGGCCTCGGCAGCCCTGCATTTTCATAAAGCTCTATTACCTGTTCCGGTGAAGGAATTTTATTAAATTCATAAGTTATATCCATGGTTAAACATACAAATTATTAGCGTCAAAATTATTTTCACTACTTATTTTTGTTGTGTGTGACACTCACCAAGGCGAGAAGCAAGATTTATTTATTAACCTGTAAATTATTTTTAAGACGAGTCAATATTTCACCGATTATTTTTGGTGCGTGTGACACGCACCAAATCATAATCACTTATTCACCATCAAATTCTAAAAACAAATCCTTTAAAAATCCAAAATCGTTCTTGCCTGTTTCATAGAATTCCGCTGAAGAATAAAAATAACTGATATCATCCTTTGCTAGATTCCATTTTCCGGTTACAGGGTTAGTGTGAATATAATTAATTTTTTGTATGGCCACTTCTCTGCTGTAAATCTCTACTGAAAGGGAATCCCGTTTCCAGACCTCGTATTGCTTATTGGAAACTTCTACTTTATACTTTGTGGCGCTGTCCGTTAATTTCAATTCACGAAGCAATATGTGTGCTGTATATTTTAGAAAACTTCCAAACGGAGTTTCTTTACCGTTCATTTTATGTTGCTGCCAGATAAGATGAATATGATTTGGCATAAGTACAAATGCATAAACTGTAATTAATCCATCATCTGATAATTTTTTAAGATAGCGAGTGATTATTTTTTTATTGGATTCAGAAGAAAATAAATGATACCAATTGTGAACAGTAGCAGTCCAAAAATATATTATGCCAATAGCTGCAAATGATTTTCTTTGAGGTGTATTCACAAATTCAATATATACTGATGGATTGAAAATACTGTGAGGTTTTGATCTGTTTGCTAGCTTTTTTTAACCGATTATTTTGGTGCGTGTGACACGCACCAAGGCGGGGGTTATTGAAAGTACTGTGAGGTTTTGATCTGTTTGCGAGCTTTTTACACCGATTATTTTGGTGCGTGTGACACGCACCAAGGCGGGGTAGTAAATTATTTTTAAGACGAGTCAATATTTCACCGATTATTTTTGGTGCGTGTGACACGCACCAAGGCGAGGTAAGTTCGATTATGATGCAAATAAGTGTTTTTATACTGGTACATAAACTTTCTCTTTTTTAAATTCTTCAATTTCCCTGTACAGTTCCAATGATTTGATTATAGGTGTCCATTCTTTTCCTTCAAATAAAAGTCTGAACCATTTCTTGTCTTTATTTTCATATTTGATATTGAAGAATAACCAGATGGCAAGGTAAGCAAATGCAAATGTTACAATAGCCTGAATGATATGTAAGAAAGTTTGTCCGTTTGAAAACATACTTTCATTTAAATAAAAGGTGGTCCATAGGGGAAGTTGAAGGAACAGTATCCTGGCGATCCAGATTGTGGATGATTTTAAAACGGATAATTTTTCCTGTGTAGCCACTACCGATCCCCCCATATCGACCTGGTAAATAACAATTAACTGGTAAATATAAATTATGAGTGCTGTAGCGGTAAGTAAGATCTGAATTCCGGCAGACAATAAAAAAAACAGGCTCACATTTAAAAAGTTGTTTGTAATAATATTGATGAGAATTACTATTCCAAAACCTACCCATATCAAACCAACTAAAACAGTGAAAATTTTTATGGGTTTCATTGATGATAAAAAGTGATTCACTTTTAACCTGGTTATATCTTCTGCATTTTTTCGGGTTATGGTAAGTACTTCTTCCAGCTTTGTATTGGAAGACTGCCAGAGTTCTTTCATTTTAATTTCATCCATTTTAATTTTTTTTATTTTGTGAAAAACGATATTTTAATTTGTCTTTGATACGTCCCACTTTTGTACCCACGTTTCCGGCAGATATACCAAGGATATCCGCAATTTCCGCATGACTCTTTTCTTCGAGGTAAAGCAACAGTAAAGCTTTATCTAATTCTTTAAGCTCATTGATAAATTTTTCCAACAAATTCAATTGTTGTTCGGTTTCATAAATTTCAACACCTACTGCCGGATGCTCCTGGTTATGTAATGGGATATTGCGGGTCTTTCTCAAAACGTTTTTCCGGTAAAAGGAAATGGCTACATTAATTGAGATCCTGTACAGCCAGGTAGAAATTTTAAATGAGTCATTATACTTATGAAAGGATTGCCATACCCGGATCATAATCTCCTGGATAAGATCCTGCCTGTCTTCCGGATCCTGGCAATATGTTCTGGCAACTTTTAATAAAATTCCTTTGTGCTGCTCAATCAGTTCCTGGAATTTTTGATTTTGATCTTGTTGTTGCATTTCAACTTTTAAAGACATTTACAATCTTTAGCATGTTTGATTTCGTTGCCTGACCGGGTACAGGTGTATATTATTCGCACGAGGTTGAGAAAAATAACAGTTTTTGGAAGAAATATTTTTCCTGTATGTATGATTTTTATAATTCAATTTGACTGTCTACCCGGGAAAACCGATTGAATACTGAAACTTTATTTTAATTTTTTTTCAGTCCTGTAATATTTTGAAACCTTATGACACTAATATAGAAAAGTAATTTATATGAAACAGGTAATTTCAGTAGAAAAAGATATAAGATCAACCCGCATCAACAGGACTGGTTATATTCTTTTTCTTCTTTTAGTTTTATTTCTGATAACTAAAGGCGATTATGATTGGGCTATAGCCAATATGGGTATAGGATTGATTTTTGACCCTTTTTCCCCAGCGAAATGGGAAGAAAGGTCAAGATCTCAAAAAGCTGTTTTGCTCATCCACCTCTCGCTGCTATTTGCTGGTGCATTCCTACTATTCTTCGGACAGCAAATTTTTTAAACAATAAATATTATTAAAATGAAAAGAAAATTACTGGTGGCACTGATCTGCCTCCTTACAGTAACTGTATCTGCTCAGAAAAACAATACAGAAAATTCACTTCTCTGGGAAGTTACCGGCAAAGGTTTAAAAAAACCATCTTACTTGTTTGGTACTTATCACTTTCTTTCCTGCGGGTTTATTGACACCATCCGCGCAGTATAAACCGCTTATAAAACAAGTGAGGCTATTGTGGGTGAATTAGTGATTGACAGTAGTATACAAAGCTCTATGATTGAAGCTGCACTTTTAAAAGGCACTACTTTACAAAAATTATTACCGGATACTTTGTATACTAAAGCATCTGACTGGTTCAGGAAGGAAGCAGGATTAGATATGATCCAATTGAACCAATTCAATCCTTTTACTGTTATGACAGCAGCTCTTGCAATCACACAACAAAAATATTGCCCAAACAAAGAAGGAGAAGTACAATTAGATGCTTATTTTCAGGAACAGGGAAAAAAAGATGGTAAAAATATACTTGGACTTGAAACAATTGAAGTACAAATAAATGCCATTTACAAAAACATAACTTTAGCACGACAGGTGGAACTTTTAAATGAAATTTTTAAATCGAACAGCGGATTGAAGGATGCAATTGCTTTTATGAATGACGCATATGTGAGAAGCGATCTGAATGCTCTTCAACAATTGATGTATGGTGAAACTTACCGGCCAGAAGAATTGAAACCTTTACTGGAAGATCGCAATAATAATTGGATGAAGCAATTGCCGGGTCTTATGAGAGAGCAATCATTATTTGTAGCAGTGGGGGCATTGCATTTAACCGGAAATAAGGGTTTGATAAATCAATTAAGGTCACAGGGCTATAATGTTAAACCGGTCAATCTTAAAAATTAGTGAGCGAGAAAGAATTCTTATCACAACTTAAAGAACACCAGAATATAATTTATAAACTGGTGCATCTTTATGCCAATACAACGGAAGATAAAAAAGACATGTACCAGGAAATTGTTCTGCAGGCATGGAAATCTTTTCCAGCATTTAGAGGGGAGGCAAAATTCAGTACATGGTTATACAGGCTTTGTATAAATACCATATTAACACTGAAAAGAAAAACAAACAGGATAGAATATACAGATACAGTGGCTTTTGAAGAGACCTATTTCACTACAGCCGGAAATGAAGAAATCGACAGGCTCTATAAATCGATACGCACACTACCTGAAACGGATAGGGCAATAATTTCATTGCATTTAGATGGGTATGATAATAAAGAGATAAGTGAATTATTAGGTATTACTGCAAACGGGGTAGGTGTAAAGATTCACCGGATAAAACAGCAATTGGCAATACTTTTAAAAGATATATAATGGATATAGAAAATGTATGGCAACAAGGCAAAGGAAGCGATGATGCTTTGAATAAAGTTTTGCAAATAAGTGATTTTGATATCATTCATTCTAAATCACCCTTAAAGCAATTGCGTAAAAACCTTTTGATCGGCATTGTGTGGGCTGTTATTATTACCATTTTTTATGTGGGCTTATTATTCTTCATAAGTATTTGGCAGGTGAACATTGCACTTTTTATACTTATTTTCTTCAACAGCTTGATAGCATTTGATAGCTGGAAACTATACAAAAACATACACATAAATAATTTGGCAACTCATTCTTTAAAAGATGAATTGCAAAAAAATTATTCAGGTTTTAGGAAATGGTGGAGAGTACAGGAAAGATCTTGCTTGTTTGTTTACCCTATTGCAATAACCGGTGGGTTTATATTAGGTGGCTACCTGGGTTCAGAAAAACCGATAGCTGAATTTTTATACAACCCAAGGATGCTATCCATTTTAGGGATCGCAAATTTAATTTTAGTGCCACTTAGTTATTTTGGGGCGAGATGGATGTTCAAGTATGCATATGGTAAACACCTTGAAAAACTACAATCACTGATAGAGGAGCTGGCTTAAGATTATACTTTAAAAATATAATTTTTGTTGGGCTCAATCTTAGAACTGATTAATTTATTATTCAAAAAGCCATATTAAAAACCAAGTCATCACCACTGTACTGTATCATTTAGCTTCAATCATTGTAACAACTAGTAGAGTCCTTTACTTGCCCAGGTGCATATCACACGCACCTGGGCAAGTAAGTTGAATTATAATACCGACCATTCTCATTTTAAGTTTTAATTTGACACGTACCAAGGCGAGGACTTTTTAATGGAAGAAGATTCTTGCCTGTTGCCAATTAAAAAGGCTGATCCTATTAATACAGCTCCTCCTCCCAATAAAATGCTAGCTGCCTTTCTTTGGGATTTACTTTTTTTAAGATAATCCTCTCTGCTTAATGAATGTGCAGGAAGACTTTGGCTAAATAAACTCGTTGTAAATAATAATAGCATTGCGCATGTAATAACCTTTTTTCATAATCATCTATTTAAAAAAAAATTCCGCTAAGTAATTATTTTCCATATCTGTCCCTGATTTCAACCTGTATTATTTGATCTTTGTAGATTCCAGGCACCTGGTGCGTGATTGTTTATATTTCTTACTGCTGGAAAATTCCGGTTCCATAATTTCTTTTACAGTAAATTCAGATTGTAGTTTGTTCACTACACAATCACAAAATTTATCAAGATCGTTTGTTTTTTGAATGTCAGAGCCTGCCAGGTCTTTTTTCATTGTTTTTTTCATTGTTTCTGCCATCTCCGGTGTAAAGGGGCTTTTACCGGTAATTTCATTTGATGATTTTTGTTTGCAGGTAATCAGGAAGAAGACGGAGATAATAAATATTAATAACAGTTTCATTTTAAGTTGAAAAGTGTTGAAGTTATAAAATAATTAATTACTTACTTTTTATTTATACTCTATTCTATTGTCACTTTTTTGAAATAATATACATCAGGGTCTACCTGCAAAGCTGTTTTGCTGGTCACAGAAATACCTTTTTTATCAACAATGATCTTTTGTTTTCCTGCATCGGTTATGATATTCAAAGGCAGTGCCATATCAAGGTTGAGTAATTTCACCAGGTATTTGTCATCACCTGTTTGTTTAATGTGTATCTCTACTTTATCATTCGTATATAAATAAAGCTTGAAGAGAGGATCCAAACTTTTGCCATAGGCACTACTGAAAAGTTTTTCTACATCTGATGTTACAACGGTATTATCATATGTGTACTGCGGGTCAGTGGCTAATTTTTTCAAAGTGGGAAAAAAAATATCATCTCCCATAACATACCGCAGTGTATGCATAAAGAAAGCGCCCTTTCCATAAATGTCGCCATGATACGCCTGGTCAGAATCAATTTCATCACCCTGAACGATAGGTATTCGGTTTTGAGTGCTCCTGGCTGTTTGCTGCATTTTTTTTAAATAAGCTTCCTCTCCTTCAATCTCCCTTATTGCCATTGCGTCTCCAAAAACACAAATGCCTTCCTGTATCCACATATGCGCCCAATCGCGGTTGGTTACTTTGTTTGCCCACCACTCATGACCAAATTCATGGTGAAGCAGCCAGTCAAAATCCTTATTACCCAGTTTAGTGTATTTGTATTTATTACCGTAAGCAATATTAGTTTGATGCTCCATACCCAGGTGCGGTGTTTCAGAAGCCGCAATTCTTTCCTTTACCCAGGGAAATTCACCAAAATATTTTTCCAGAATGTGTGCAGATTGCTCGTAGAGGTCGAGTAATTTTTCAGCTTTGTCAACATTTTCTTCCAGCACATAATATTCCATCGGCACTTTGTTGCCATTTACAGTTGTATAGATGCGTTTGGCGATTTTATAATTGGCAACATTAAAAAGAATACAATAATTACTGATAGTATAATTTGTTTTCCAATGATAAATTGACTTATCTTTTTTTGTAGTTACTTTTTGTAATAATCCCGGGCCAGCAACAACTAAACCTTTAGGAACAGTTATCATCATATCTACACCCTCGTTGGGTTCGTCACTGGGATGATCCTTGCAGGGGAAATAGATCTTTGCTCCTTCGCCCTGGCAAGTTATTGCGATCCATGGATTACCTTTCTTATCTTTTTCCCACTGGAAACCGCCTGTCCAGGGTGCCCTTGCAGCTATGCCGGGTTTACCACCATAAGCGATCTTTACTTTTACTTTGCCTGCAGGTTGTTCTTTTACTAATGCAATTTTTACCAGGTCATTTTCTGTATGTTCAAATTTTACTGATTTGCTGTTTACCCAAACCTGGTTTATGGTAAGTTCATGCCACAGATCAAATAATAAACTATTTGTTGATTGCTTTAGGTTGAGATCTATCTCTGTATATCCATTTATGGTTTTTTGATCCGGATCTACATCCAGCACGAGTGTGTAGTGCCTGATGTCCATTATGGCTTGTTCTGCTTTTAATTTGCCACCTGATTTTAAATCCTGGGCCCGGAGAGAGAAAAACAGAACTGTAAATAATAAAAGTAATACGCTTCTCATTGCAAATAGTTTTGTTATGTATAATTCAATTTATTAAAAGTAAAGAACAAGCAGACCAATTGCGGTAATTAATTTGTAGCCACATTATTCATATACCTTTAATTATTTCAGATAATCCGCTGGTATCAGTTGGTTCCTGCGTTCCTCATCCCATGTTATGCTCATGATAAACAAGCGGTCGTTTTCTTTTATTAATTCTATACTGTTAATTCCTCTCTTCTTTTCTGGCGGTGTCATTTCAGCTAAAAATTCATAAGTACTAAAACCTGGGCAATGTTTCCAAATTGATTAACCCGGCGGCTAAGCTCTTTTTCCGTGAAATTATATTTTAAAAAAAAGGGAGCATTGCCCTGGACGTATTGCATTAAGAAAATTAAACAATTGTGAAACACTTTTGCCAGTTGATAAACAAATTTATTAGTTTGTATATAAAGAAAAGCTATTTATGAATGTCATTAGGTTATAAAATATACCAATGGATATAATTACAAATGCATTGGATACATAATAACTTCCTGTTCTATTTCATAACGGAAGAGTGCCGTGTTAATGATTTCTCTATAATGACTACAGTTATAATTCCCAGTGTATATGCGATAATATCTATCCATTCAAAAGAAGTTCCTATGATGGTCTTTGCCAGGGAATAATTTTGCAGTCCTAGCTTTTCTACGATGTTGAAATATTGAAGTATTTCAATAAAGTATGCGAAAAGTAAAACTCCTGTAGCAGATATCCAAACCGTAACATTAAAAAAAGATCTTACGAAGCAATAAATAAGGATCACCACTAAAAAATCTCCTACATAAGGCCTGATTATTCTGTCATGAGCAAAAAGGGCAATTAATACTTCGACCACAAATAATAACACGGCAATAAGGAAATAAGAACGGTTAAAAAAAAAGATGCTTTTCATAAGAGATTCTAAACATCCATTTTAATTATTTGTTTGCTCATATTTATTTTCAACTTTTAAAATGTGATATCAACTCCCGGCATTAAATAAATTATAGAAAACCGATGTGTATTATCTAGTCCAAATCACAACCAATTGGTGATCCGGGAGGAAGTGGCTGCGGCTCAAATGGCTTACCATCCAGGCGGTTCTTTATCCTCTCCATTGTTAACAATAAATATCCTTTTGCTGTTTGATCAGTGGAAGACAATTTTGCTGTAGCGAGATTTTTAATATCGTTGATAGCATTTGTTATTGCGGCATTGGTTGCAAAAGAAATACTTCCATTTAACGATACACCTAATAAATAGGTTAGCAACAATTGCTCATTCTGCTGAAGTATCAATCCTTCCAGGCCTTTTAAACGTGGCGCTCTCCAGGTTTTATTCATTAAAACAGTTATCATCTCATCTATGCCCAGCCCATTGTTCTCTGCCTGGTATTGTACCATCCTGTTAAGCCGTGCCGGATTAAATAAAAGTGACAATGGTAAATCTGCAGCAGTTTCCGCAGCAGACAAGGGATCAAAAGCAATTCCCGTTCTTCTGCTAAACAACTCTTTCGTATACTCATAACCGGCAGGGCGGGGCGGTATCAGTTTTATGATCCTTTCAGGCAAAGCCAGGAATTTTGGATCCAGGCAATCAGCAACTGCATGTAAAGCAATTAACTGTTGTTGTTTGGAAAGTGGTTTAGTGATCATCTGCCCATCTCCCTTCAGTGCATAGGAATAATTTAATCCGCCTATTTCTTTAGTAACTGCTTCCACCTGGTAACGATGAAAAAGATAAACCGGAACCAGTACTTCTTCAATCATTGCAACAGGTGTTCCTTTTAAAATATTGTTTTCTCCAAATTGCGACAAGGCTTTTTCGCGTACTTTCATTATATCTTTTAATCCACTTACCGCATCCTTGCCAACATCCCAAAGATGCGCTCCAGGATGTACTCCGCCGGGATCTCTTGCATCCCTGTCCGATATAAATGTTAACCCATTTTTTGCCCCATCATTAATTATTTTTTCCAATGCTGCAGCTTCATTGGTTTCCGCCGGAAAATCAGAATAGCCATATGTTATGGTTATCTTATCCCAGTCACCTATTTTATTTGTGTATGCATCGCTCAGATCAACTTCTCCTTTACTGTTCAGCGATACAACGGGCGGTGGATAATCCATAACGCTTGCCCTTCCCTGTGAGCTGGAAATATAATTGTGCATCAATCCAATGGTGTGACCTACTTCATGTGCTGATAATTGTTTTAACCGCTGAAGAGCCATAGTTAGCATTTTATTATTAGCCGGAATTCCATTTTCAAAAGGTGCAAGCAATCCCTGTGCAATTAAATAATCGTGCCGTACGCGAAGTGAACCTAAAGTAACATTGCCTTTTATTATTTCTCCTGTTCGCGGATCAACAATGGATGCGCCATACGACCAACCTCTTGTTGAACGATGCACCCAGTTTATCATGTTGAATCGAATGTCCATGGGATCTGCATCTGCCGGTAATATTTCCACCTGGAAAGCATTTTTATAACCTGCCGCTGTAAAAGCCTGGTCCCACCATCGGGCTCCTTCCAGCAAAGCACTGCGGATAGGTTCTGGTGTACCGTTGTCTAAATAATATACGATCGGTTTTACAGGTTCGCTCATTGAGGCAGAAGGATCTTTTTTTTGCAATCGATGACGGATGATGAGAGATTTATTAATGGGTTCAGTTACCGGAGTACTGTAATCAAAATAAGAGATCGGAATAAAACCGGAACGTGCATCAAATGTTCTGGGCTTGTAATTATTATCGGGTAACTGAACAAAAGAATGATGTATGCGTAAGGTTACAGCATCTGCAGTAGGTGCAACAGAGGAAACAAATCTTCCGGGCGCAACATCTTTGGTAACAAAAGTGATAGTGGTTTCAAATTCAGTATTCAGTGGAAAGTTTTTAGTGCGCGCCGGATACATTGCCGACCTGGAAATATCTATGCTATAATTACCTTGTTTGTTTCTTTGTAACGTATTAGATACCTGCATTGCATCGCGCATGAAAAATGCGGTTGCATCAACCAAAATACTACCTGGGCTTTCAGCCTCAGCCGTGAACCCCCATAAGGTAGAGGCGGCAAAGGATTGTTCTACCGCCCTTTTTTCTGCAACATCATTAGTTATTGCACGGTAATCATAATTTGGCTGAACCATTAAAATTTTATTTCCGGCGCGAGTAAACTTTATGATGGAGGTATTGCCTAACAGCCCCCGGTCTAAGCCAATATCATTTGAGCCAAGGCCGGCAGGTAAGGAGGTCTGGTATAATAATTCTGAATCGAGTTTGTTTATTTCGAGCCAGACTTTACCTGCATTTTCATCCGAGTAAAATTTTATAAAACCCGGATACGATTTTAAGTTTTTTGTTTTTTCTTCGATAGTTGGAAGTGTCTGAGACTTTATAGAAAGGGGAAGGCATAATAACAGCAACAGTAAATTCCTCATCATAAATAGTTTTAGTGCTAAATATAGAAAATTCAAGTTACAGAGAATTGAATTTATGAGACTGAGAGAATAGACCATGGACCATGAACCATAGTTTCAGGATTTATTTTGCGGCTCATTAATAATTTTTACCGGTTTAAAAGTTAAGGAATTTTTCTTGCTATCGTTTTATAGACTGGTAAGTCTTGACCGGTTTTTTATTAATGAATGTAGCAGTGAGAATAACATATTAAAACCATCAATGCTTTCCAGCCGAACAAATGAATTTCACAGTCTTCCCGGGATATAACTTACCAGCGAATGTAAATTTAAAAAGGAAGATAAGAGGGTATAAGTTGTAAAATAATATGGTTGAGTTGCAACCTTTAGATAAGGATTAATTGTAGCTTTTTTCACTAAAATTGTCCCACACCTATAGGTGTGGGACAACTCATTGAAAACGTATATTTTATCTCGTAGTTTTCTACATCTTCTTTAAAACTCATATCCGAGCTCTTTATCAAGAAATTCCTGACTGGTATTATGTTCATGCTTCGTCCTTCGATAAACTCAGGAAGACAGCCTTTTCTTCGGGACAGTATGACAGCATTTTAAGATAGGTTCTATTTCATTCTACTTTTGCCAATTCAAAATTCAAAATACATAACTCACAAACCAGATTTATTCTATGCGTTTTTTCTTTTCACTTTGCTTTATTGTTTTTTCAAGGCGTGACATGCGTGTTTTTTCCAGTTTTGCATTCATTATCCAATTTATCACCACATTTTTATAGGACGGGGCCTGTGCGATGAAAAAATCCCAGGCTACTTTATTTAATTTGAATTGTTTTTTATAATCTGGAGAAAGAATTGCAGGTTCTTTTTCATGAACATATATTCGGATCTATCTTCCGTTCTTAACTTAAATGCTTTTAATCCTTCCGGTTCCATAAGCCCCGACCTGCTTAGGTCGTTTACTTTATTTATATTAATTGCGCTCCATATACTTGTCCTTTTACGTGGTGTAAATCGAATACAGTAACTTTCTTTATTGATCGATTTTGTTACACTGTCTATCCAGCCAAAGCAAAGTGCCTGGTCAACTGATTGCGTCCAAGTCATAGAAGCCTTACCACTGCCCATTTTATAAAAGCCCACTAAAAGTTCTTTTTCCGTTTTATGGTTTTTTTCTAACCATTTTCTAAATTTTTCCTGGGATCTAAAAAAAGTTACTTTCATTTAGTCAGCTTTATAAGGTTAAAGCCTTTTATTTTATCGAAGAAAATTAATTTATTTCAATGTCTTTGGCAAAGGCTTACTTATCATTTAATCCTTTCCCATTTATAATGTGCTGCTGGTATTTTTTAATACGTGACTCCCGGGTTTTAGATTGTTTAGGTGCCGCAAAATAAAGAAGGTAACCTCTTTGCCTGCCCGGTGTTAAAGCTTCAAAAGCTTTTTTTAATGCAGGAATCTTATTCAAAAGATTTTCAAATTCTTCCGGAACAGGTTCGGTGTTCTTTTTAAAATTTACTTTAAGTCCGGCTTTTTCAATTTCAATGGCCTCATATATATAAGCTTTCAGGATGGGTTTCATTTTAACTATTTCCTTCTCATTAGTGAAGCGAACCTGTCGTGCTGCCTGTACATTCTTCGTTTGCTGAATCAGAATATTGTTGGCATCATCTAATAAAGCACCTGAAAAAAACAACAACGCACAATATTCTTTAAATACATGTATTAAAACTATATTCCTTTCATTAAAAGTATAACAGGGTACACCCCATTTCAAATTTTCTGTTAGCCCGCAATCCAGAACGATCATTCTTAATTGACCGATTTCATTCTGCCAGTTAGTTTTATTAAAATAAAAATCAACTTTAGGATTCATCTGTATAATATTTTAGTAATTATCAGTTGTTTAAATCATACCTTAAGTGAACCCCTGAAAGCCCTCGCAGCATAATAAGATTCTGCTCCGTTATGATACACAAAGACTTTTCCGTAACGGTAATCAGCAAAGAGCGCGCCTCCCAGTTTACGAATAGCTGCAGGCGTTGTTATCCAACTAGAAGTTTTACTATCGAACTTTCCCAATTTTTGTAATTTATGGTATTGCTCTTCAGTTAAAAGTTCTATACCCATTTCCGCAGCCATATTCATAGCACTATTCACTGGTTTATTTTCTTTCCTCGAAATTAGCGCTGCATCATCATAGCATAAACTTCTGCGTCCTTTAGGGCTTTCATCTGAGCAATCATAAAAAGTATATTCTCCCGATTTCTGATCATAACCAATTACATCCGGCTCTCCACCGGTTTTTTCCATTTCATTAAGCGACCATAGTATTTTCTTATCAACTTCCAGTTTTGCCTGCACATTTTTCCATTCAAGATCTTTATGGCGTAGCCTGTTTTTCTCAAAACGTGCCTGTAAGGTGCTGAGCATTTCATCCCTTTGCCTGGCTGGCAATTCTTTCTTATTCATGAGTATTTATTTTATTCGGTTTTGCATATGAAATGTATTTTAATAATGTGTAAGCTTATTTGCAAAATGAAATAGAAAGATTTACAATAGTTTGATGTTATTGTAATGAATTTTTTAATCTTTATTTTCTAAACTTTTTAACCTGTTCTTTGCTTCTTCATATCCTGGCGTAATAACCAGTACTTTTTTATACCAAAAGATGGCATCTGTTTTTTTGCCCAGTTTTTCATAAACTTTAGCAAGATCAAAGAGAGCAAGATCCCTTTTTGGAAATTCAGTTGCATTGTTTTCAAAAATAATCCTGGCATCCTCATATCTTTTTAGGTAGAACAATTGGTTACCGAGCTGATCCATTGCAAGCCAGTCGATATAATAATTGGCTGAATCTTTTTTCATTCTGTTATATTCTATTATGGCTTTTTCACCATTTGAAGTTGCCAAAAACTTTTCTAATACTTTATGCACGGGCTGTTTCAAAGTAACAGGTTTATCATATAAAACTTTCAAAAGGTTGGTAGCGATTCCAAAAAAGTGAGTAGGAGAGCTGTTACATAAAAAAACCACTAAGCTGTTTGTGGAAGGAACACGGATCATAAATGATAGAAAGCCTTCTGTGGTTCCTAAATGATAATTGGTAAAGACACTGTCTGCGGGTGTATATTTAAAATTTTGATTGAACCAGCCAAAACCATAACGCCAGGGCCTTATACCCGGTGTAAACATTTCTTCTGTGAGTCTTTTATTGATAAGCGTATTATTGTTTATAGCCAGGTGCAATTTAAAAAGATCTTCAACAGTTGAATAAAGATCACCGGTGCCCATGGTATTGGATTGATCACGAAAATCTGCACTGGTGTAACCGCCTAAACTGTAATCATATCCCGAGGCTCTGTTCTTTACGATCTGTGTATGGAAATAGGAGCCTGAATGATCCATACCCACCTTGTCAAAAATATCTTCCTTCATTAACTGTGAATACGATTTACCTGTAACTTTTTCCATTATATATCCAAGAGTAAAATAACCCCAGCTACTATAATAATAATTTGTACCTGGTTCAAATACCAGGGCCGAGTCTTTATAGAGGTTAATATATTCCTCTCTGGTAAAATTCTGCCTGCTGATCTTAGGAAAAAAATCTTTCATGATGTCATAATTAGGCATTCCTGAAGCATGGCTTAACAACTGGCGGATAGTGATCCTTCTGCCATTATTTTTCGAAAAATCCGGAATATAATCAGCAATAGTTTTATCAAGTTCGATTAATCCCTTTTGTACTTGTAACAGCATTAAAATAGCAGTAATGGTTTTTGATACGGATCCCAGCATAAATTTTGTGCCTGTAGTATTGGGTATATTCCACTCTCGGTTAGCCAAACCAAAGGCATCTTTGTAAATAATTTTTCCATTTTCTGCTACCAGAACACTGCCATCAAACATATTGAACTGGTGATATGACCTCATTATCTTTTCCAGCTTTTCTTTTTTACTCTGTGCTTCTGTTGAATGAGTAAATACTAAAAGGAAAAAAATGAAAAGTGATTGAATTTTCATAAAGCTATATATGTAATTTAGTTTTGGTGCGCTGGAGAAAAAAGTTTCGATATCAATTTTATTGTCGATGGTTTTTTGCAAGGTTTGTTTATTGTATCCTGTTAGCCAAAACAGGATGTGATCTATTGTGCGGCCTTTCTTTTCCGCCTTTTGAATATTATGTGGATAAACACTTGCGAAAGAGGTTTTAAAAATTCTTGTATTATTCATTTTTAAAAACTTTTTATTTTATTTGTCGCACAGCAATATTATAATTTAATCAATAGGTTCCCACAATTGAATTTTATTTCCTTCCATGTCTAAAATATGAACAAATTTTCCATAATCATATGTCTCAATATTGTCAACGATAGTTACATTTTCTTTTTTTAATTCTTGAACCAGGGCTTCTAAATTATCTACTCTGTAGTTTATCATAAAGTCCTTTGTTGAAGGCTCGAAATATTTTGTTTTTTCTGCAAAAGGATTCCACTGGGTAAGTCCTTTTTTAGTACTGTCTTCACTTTGGAGCCATTCAAAGCTTGTTCCATATTCGGTTGTATCAAAACCAAGGTGTGTTTTATAACCATTCATTAATAGCTTTTGGGTTTTTACATTTAAAGAAAACACCTCCTATGCCTGTTACTTTTTTCATTTTAGTATTTTTTTGTTTGCTAATTTATGCGGGTAGTTGTTCTTTATGTCCTTTCTTGTCTTATTCATCGTCGTTCTCAAATATTATTTTCTTCTATTTATCACAAATATCATTGCCGAAGAAATAATATACATCACTAAAGCACCAATGATAAGTGGATTGTTTTTTTGTAAAATTCCAATAAATAAATCTCCCACCATCATTACTATAAAGAAAATATAGGCAATTGTCAGCATAGGAATTGATCTTTTATATGTCGCAAAACCGAAGATAAAGCCGAGAGCAAATTGTCGGGTAGCCCACATATTTATTAAGTAGTCAACACCTGTTGCATTAAGGTCAACTGTTTCCACAACCGATTGCGGTGAAAAGAATAAGGCTAAACTAACCATTATCTCAAGTAGGGCAAACAAACCTGATACTATTAATATCCACTTTGGTAATGATCTTTGTACATCTGTCATGATCTAAAATTTTATTTTTAGGTCTGTTTATCGTTTGTATTGACGGTTGATACAATAACCACTAACGTTACGGCATAGCTGATGCTATCAAAGATATAAAGCCCGGAACCGGGACAAAATATAAAGACTAAATTAGAATTTAACAAGAAAGTAGCCGTTTTTCTATATTATCGTTGCGATAAAGTTGGCAATAGATTTTCTAAGTAATTTAATGTCATTGTAAACCCTTCCTGGAAACCCATTTCAATAATTTTTTCTAAGTCGGTAATTGTTTGATGTTTTATAGTAATCTTTACTTTAGTTATCCCATTGTGTTCATTAAAATTAAAGTCCCAATCAGCACCTGGTAATTCTTTATTAATGTTTTCGTCTTTATCAGTAAAAGCGTCAAAGTATTTGAAATTGGTTGTTGGGCTGATGGATGTAAAATCCTGAACAGACCAATGTTCCTGTCCTTCGGGACCTGCCATTGCATAAAATCTTCGTCCACCCACTTTAAAATCCATAAACTTTGTTTTTGATTCCCACGGTTTTGGTGCCCACCATTGGTCAAGAATTTCTTTTTTTGTAAATGCGTCCCAAACCAATGAAAGTTCAGCAGCAAATTCTCTGTTAACGAATATCGAGTTAGTTGTTTTGTCAATGGTAAAATCAAATAGCAAATTGTTTTTACTAACGTCACTATCATTGTCTTTTTGGTGTTCGTTCTTCGATTTCATTTTTTTGTTTTATTGGTAATAAAAGAATTTAAAATCACTACTGCCTGTATAAGTTAACGTCTTTTAATAGGATACAATAACAGAGCTTTATAAAAAAGAAAATTCTTATTGGAGTGAGATAATATTGGATTTCGTTTTCATTTTATTATGATCACGCTTCGTCCTTCGATAAACTCAGGATGACAGCATTTTTTATTATGATTACGCTTCGTCATTCGATAAACTAAGGATGACAGCATTACCTCACCCCAATCCCTCTCCAAAGGAAAGGGACTTAATGTATTTCGTTTTCATTTTATTATGTTCAAGCTCCGTCCTTCGAAAAACTCAGGATGACAGCATTTTTTATTATGTTCATGCTTCGTCCTTCGATAAACTCAGGATGACAGCATTTACCCAACCCCTCTCTAATGCTTCTTTTTTTAAACATTTTTAAATTCATAATTGAGAAAATTTTATTAATTGATTAACTTTAAGTTAAGCTCGGGGTTTTCTTATTTATCATTAAAAACTACATTATGTTTAAATTGAAAAATGTTCGTTATCATACATTCGCTTTACTTATTTCCTTTTTAGTTTGCAGCTTTTCAGTTTCTGCTCAGAAGGGCACTGTAACAGGAACAGTAAGGGATGCAAATGGCAAAGTTCTGGCAGGAGCTTCTGTTCAGGCACAAAGTTCAAATGAAGGAGCCATTGCTGACGTTAATGGCAGTTATTCAATTTCCCTTAATCCCGGCCGGCAAACTCTTAATATAACGAATGCCGGGTATGCTCCACAGCGGGTAGTAGTTACCGTTACTGCCGGCACAAGCATTAGCCAGGATATAGCACTTATAGAAGCAGGTGATCTAAATAATATTACCGTTATCGGCTCAAGAAATGTTAACAGAACAAAAGTTGAAACTCCTGTTCCTGTAGATGTCATTCCTGTATCACAGGTTATTAATGATATTGGACAGGTAGACCTCAACCAGATCCTAACCTATATTGCTCCATCCTTTCAATCATCGCGACAAACAATAGCAGATGGAACAGACCATATTGATCCGGCCCAGTTACGTGGTCTTGGAACAGACCAGGTGCTTGTTTTGATCAACGGCAAGAGAAGGCACCAGTCGGCATTGGTAAATGTAAATGGTACAGTTAACAGGGGCCAGGTAAGTACTGATCTCAGCGCTATACCGGCAACATCAATTGAAAGAATAGAAATATTAAGGGATGGAGCAGCCGCTCAATATGGCTCAGATGCTATTGCTGGTGTGATAAATATTGTTTTAAAAAAGAGAACAGGTTTGTTAGAGGCCGGCATCAGCTATGGTAAATACATAACTGAATATGACAAAAATTTTGCTTTGTATAAGCTTACTAATAATAGTGCCGATCCATCGGTTAAAGTAAGAGACGGCGGAAATTTACAGGCTTCATTGGGTTATGGATTTAAATTAGGCAAAGGATATTTAAGTCTGACAGGTGAATTTATTGACAGGGATGCCACCAACAGGGCTGGTACATATACCGGCCAGATCTTTCCAAAAGTGAACAACGTAGTAAAGGATGATTCCATTTTAACGGCAAGAGGATTAAACCGTAATTCATTTGACCTTCACATTGGTAATTCGCAAATGACCGGGGGGGCAGGCTTTTACAATTTTGGTTATCCTTTAAGCAATAAAACAGAGTTATATATTTTTGGAGGTTACAGTAAAAAACAAGGTACCGCTGCAGGATTTTACCGGTATCCAGACGGAGCCACAAGTATTTTCTCAGCCGCCACTATTTATCGTAATAATGTATATTCCATTTACCCTAATGGATTTCTTCCCCAGATCAATTCCGACATTATGGATTTTTCTACAGCTATAGGATTAAAAACAAAGTTTGGCCTTTGGAATTTCGATCTGAGTAATACATACGGCATAAATAAATTTGATTTTAATATAGATCAGTCGATTAACTATACTCAATTTTTTCTTCCCGGAAACAGGCAGACTGAATTTGACGCAGGGGGATTGAAATTCTGGCAGAACACTGTGAATGCAGACGTTTCCAGGCAATTTGATGTAATGTCGGGTTTGAATATTGCAGGAGGTGCCGAATACCGTGTTGATGCTTTTGAGCTAAGGGCCGGAGAGCCTGCTTCTTACCTGAATTATGACACTGCATCGAAGGCCGCTTCAGGAGCCCAGGTTTTTGCTGGGTTTAAACCGGCAGGGGGAGAAAAAACGAGAAATAATATTGCGCTGTATACCGATGTGGAACTTGATATAACAAGTAAATTTCTTTTAACAGGAGCGCTACGCTATGAAGATTATTCTGACTTCGGCAATACATTCAATTACAAATTTTCCTCGCGTTACAAATTCAGCGATAAGTTTAATTTGCGTGCGTCTCTCAGCACAGGCTTCCGCGCACCTTCCATGCAGCAACGCTTTTATGAAAAAACAAGTACTCTTTTTGTTTCCACACCAAATGGATTAGTACCAACAGAAAGCGGCACATTTACTAATAATAGCCAGGCAGCACAGATCCTGGGTATTCCTAAACTTAAAGAAGAAACAAGTCGCAATTATTCAGTAGGATTTACTGCACGCCCAACAAAAGGGCTGGAGTTAACGGTTGATGCATACCAGATAAATATCAAAGACAGGATCGTGCTTACCAATAATTTTACAGGTGGCAACAATGCCGCACTTAAAGCACAACTGGCACTAGCCGGAGCCAGTACAGCAAACTTTTTTACAAATGCCATTGATACGAGGGCCAGGGGACTGGAGACCGTATTATCATACAGTAAAAGTTTTGCGCGGGTTCAATCAATCAGGGCGGTTTTAGCAATGACATTTATTGACAATGAAGTGAAAAAGGGAGCAAATGACAGCGCCATCATAAAAGCCTCCCCAATATTAAACAGCAGCGGGCAGTTAGGAAATTATTTTAATCGCGAAGACCAAAGCCGTATTGAAGAAGCAAATCCCAAAAATAAAATTAGCCTTACATTAAACTACAAATACAATAAATTTGGAGCAATGGTGCGCTTTGTGCATTTTGGAGAAGTTACTTATCGTGATCCAAGCATCAATCCTGCTCTTCCTGCAAATTTCCCTGTTAATGCGTTCACAACACAAAAAGAAACGCTTGATCAAACATTTGATGCAAAAACGGTTACAGATGTTTCCTTGTCATACCAGATTGTGTCTGCGCTAGGATTAACTATAGGAGCTAATAATCTTTTTGATGTGTACCAGGATATGCATAATCACAGTACTAATTTCAGCAGCGGACGATTTATTTACAGCCGCAGGGTGCAGCAAATGGGCTTTAACGGGGCTTATTATTTTGCAAGGTTGAAACTTGCTTTGAGTCCTGTTAAGAAGTAATACAATTAAAAATGGGTAAGCAGAACAGCTTACCCATTTTAATACTTTGCAGATGACTTCCATTTAGTCTTCTCTGCATAATGTAAGATGATATCTTTGAAATAATGTTATAGTTTTTTTCGGAGTTCCTAACATTTTTTATTAATAAACATGTTTCCCTTTATTCCAACCCTTTTTTTCAAGATAAGTTTTACCTGATTGCAGTGCTGCATTTTCAAGTGGTGTTCCCATGGAATCGTTCCAGCGATTTAAGTAACCAAATAGACTAATCACCCCCAGTATTTCTACAATTTCCCCTTCATCCCAATGCATGCGCAGATTTTCTGCCACTTCATCCGTAACCGCATTTGGTATTGTGCTGGCTGCAATAGTAAAATCAAATGCGGCTTTTTCGGCAACACTGAAAGAAGGGTGAATTTTATAGTCCCAAATATTATTTAATTTTTCTTGTTCAGCCCCGTAACGTTCTGCAGCACGAATTGTATGCGCCTGGCAATAGTTGCAGCCTGCTGTATAACTGGAAAGATATCCGATCAACCGCTTTAATGAACTGTTTACCCTGCCATGATTTTGCATAACAGCCATATTAAGATTCACAAAAGCTTTTGCAAGGTGTGGCCTGTATTGCATGGTAAGCACACTGTTGGGACAAAAGCCCAGCGTTTCATTAAAGAATTGTACCAGTTCTTCTAACTCCGGATTATCAATAGTTGAAAGGGGTTGTACTAATGGAATTTTCATGTTATAAAATTATCTTTCTGTCTATTTTTTTTCTTTACTTTTTTGCTTCCCGAAAGATCGGTAAATGTATAAGTTGCTAAACTTCTAAATCGATTTCCCATTCTTGCGGCAGCATCCCTGCCATCTTTAACATCAGCGGTTCTGGATTTACCATCTATTTCCTTCGTTTTGATAGGGAGATGATGACTATTCTAAAAAACCGCTGTTTTTTTCGAATCTATGCACTTTCGTCATTTGGTTTATGTATTGCTTTTTGTTTTGTCTCTAACTTTTTTTACTGCAGAGAAAATCCCATATCCTATCATCAATAAAATCAAACCATATACCCAAACAGGAATATTTCTTCCTGCAATCAATAAATACAAATAAGCAGAAATAAAGAATAAGCCGGTAAGCAATAAAGGAATAACAACAGGTTTTTTCTTTTTGATATTCTTTATCGTCCAGGTAAGGCATATAAAAAAGAATGGTATGGCACCAATGTAAATACCACCAAAAATGTAGGGATTTACATTGTACTTTTCACCCAAGCTCAAAAACCATTCTGTAAATGTTTCCCACCATTCCATTAGCTACTTAAATATAATTTGTGTATGCTGATTGATCTTATGTAAACCTTTAGCATTTATAAATATTGTTATTGTATTGGTCAAATGTTTTCTTTAGTATAATTGCTGAGAAATAATGTCCAATCGTATTTTTTAAACCGAATGGCCACATCATTTTTTATTACTCCATATTCTGTAAGCATTTTTACAATCCCTTTTTTTCCACCAAAATCACCACGAAACCAATCCATGATCTTTGGTATGTAAATAATATTTGAAGTGGTATCATATTCTGTTTCATTTCTTAAATAGCTCTTAGTTGCTTGATTTAATTGCATATCTATTTTTGCAGGATCATAATAAGCAATAGGAGGGCAACTTTTGGCACCGCAATTCAAAGCAAAGTGAATGCGGTTATCCAACGAATCCACTCTGAATTTTTTCTCAAATTTTCCAGCAAATGGTTTATTCATGTAACCGAGGCTCCATTTTATTTTCGACTTTCGTAATATGCCATGCTCAATATCATCGAGGCTTAACTTTTGGCTTGCTATTACAATTATCTTATTTGAAAAAAAGGCATTCCTGTTCTTATATTTTCCAGGATTTTCTTCTAATATCTTTTGCACAAAAGCATTGTAGATATTCAACCAAAAGGCTTTCTTTGCAGCATCCGTTTTCAATTGACGCTCCAAGGCCTGTTGATCCGCAAGCTCAAGTAGCTTGATAAAAACATCACTGCTGTCCCCTGTGCGTACTGCATACAGCAACTGCTGCGATACGCTGACATAGTTTGTATCTGCAGAATTAGCATTGCTTGTTCCTGTCATAAGTAATGCAAGTGTGAAAGATAAAAAAACTTTAATTACTTTTTTCATAAAGCCAATATTGCCTGGTAAAACAGCATTCTTAATTTTTCATCGGCTTTGTTTGGTATTGCTATTATTTCGGGAATGTTCACTGGTTTCAAATTATCCGGATCACTTTCATCTGATTGATTAAATCCATAAAACCAATTATTTAATTGGCCGGAATGTGGCTAATAATATCCTTGACGCTTGCTCTTAGCCTGTAATCGGGATTAAATTGCCGCCAAACAATTATTCCTTTTTTATTGATAATAAAAGTTGCTGGCACCGGTAATCTATTACTCGAATCTGAATGTGATTTTTCCAATTGGGCCTTCAATTTTTCATTGTACAAGTTTATAAGTTTATCTTCTGGTTTAAAAATTACATCAAAAGCATTTCCAATTGCATAATTCTTATCATACAGTAATGTAAAAGATGCATTGGTTTTTACTCTTGTTTGTTTAAGAAACTCTGATTTTTCGGGGGATATGGCAACAACAGTTGCTCCTTTATAATAGATTTGTTGAAGACTATCTTGTAGCTGGCTCAAATGCTTATTGCATACTGGACACCATTGCCCCCTGTAAAATAAAACTACCACAGGACCTTTTTTCAAAGCTTTTTCAAGATTATATTTTACATTATTATCATCCCTGGCAATAAACATTGGTGAATTGGCCCCAACGTTTAAACCCCTTACTTCAGTAACTGTTTTATATTTTTGTGACATAACAGAAATATTCATTGTAAGTAGGGCCAAAATGGTAAAACAAATTTTTTGTTGGAAAAATAATCTCATAATTGTTTATTTAAAAATTATTGGTTAGTAACATCTTCATCTATTTATAGAAAAACATTCTCTGCGAAATTGAAATGCCTATATGATGCATTGATTGTGAAAATTAAATATTTTTAACTTGCCGATAATTCACTGTCTTTAATCGCGTAGTAATAATAAGGAAAAAACATTTCTCCCAAATATTTCTGAAAGTCTGCAACGTTTCCAGACATAGCCAAGTCTATTGAATTGTAAGAAAGTTCACTCATTTTTTAAATTATAATAACAAATTATGCCACAAAAAATTGTGGCATAATTACATCAAAGAAAACTGATTTATTAATCTATATTATTTATTTCATTTCCATTTTCATTTTCATCTTTGCTTTCATAATTTTTTCGAGAACTTCTTTGCTGACTGCATTTTTATCGGCAAAGCCGGTGCCTCCTTTAGATACAGTAAACTGTAAAGCTTTCATATAGGGAGATGTCTTTTTTTGCAAAACAAATTCTTTAATTGCATTTGTATAAAAATCCCTGGCAGCTTGTACTGTTTTTTTACCAGTGATAATATCATTGGCAAGATTTAAAGCCAGGAAATTTGCTCCTTCAAAATCACATTTTGCTGACATTTCACCGTCCGTTCTATGAACACTCACACTTCCGTCATAAGCGGCCAGATCATTAAATTTATTTGCAGGAACTTTATAATCAATTACCTGTTCCATTACATCGGTGTGGTCAACGGGGAATATATGCTTGGTTTCCACGTCATATATAGTGGTTTTTTTCCAGGGGCCGTTATTGTACCAAACCAGCATATGGGGTGTAGTTTCATTTGGCTTACCATATTTGTCCATCATCTCTTTTGCTGCCATTTGTGATGCTTCGGGCCAGCCTTTTATATCTGGCATATTATCCTGTGCTTTTGCCGGGAAATATAAAAGACCCATTGCCGTTATCATTGAAAGAATAATTTTTTTAAGTTTCATTTTTTTTTATTTTTTTTAAATTGTTTACAATAAGGATTGCAAGTTATAAGTTGCCAATTCCCATGCCACCTGACAAGTTTGTAAATATTTGTTTTATAAAAAGTTTGATATTACGGGTACCTCAAGGTTACATTATTTTCGTTGATAGCATATCACATCATCTATAATGAGAATGTTTTAGATATTGGAATTTTATATTTAATTAATTTTTTATTCACTATCTCATAATTGAAACCTAATTGTAAAAAATCACGACCCGTTTCATCATTTATTTTGTAATCAAACTGGTGCAAATATCCCAATTGAAAACCAAATTGCTTTGTCATTCTATATTTTACAGAAGCCATTATCCTGTTTCTTTCAAAATAAGGTTCTTTGTAGGTAAAAAATATTTCATTGCTTACACTCACCTGGTATTTATTGAAATATGAATAACTGTTTCCAAGAGGAAATGTAACTCCTAATCTATATCTAAACCTGTTTTTAAATCCATTGCTGGTAAATCTGAATTCTGCCCTGTACCGGTGCTCCAAGGTAAAATTTCTGATTGGTTGTGTAAAACTGATCTGTGGCCATAATCGGAATTCGTCATTATTCTTCGGACTTAAAAAGTTGCCGCCCTCTTTATATGTGACATAATCACCGGCACCAAGGGTAAGGTTTACATTTTTGTAAGCTTGAAAAGATACACCTGCCTTGTATTCGTGATAATGAAATTCTTTATAAAATTTTAATGAACGAATTTGTGCTTCGCTAAATACACTCCATTTTTCATTTATTTTATATCTCACATTCAATATATTCCAACTGCCTAAATCAATTTTTTGGGAAAAGCAAAAATTACTAATAAACGAGAGGAAGATCGTATACAAAAATTTATTTACTGTACTCATTATTTGGATGCCTGCAATGTGCTATTTTATGAAACTCAATGATAAATGTGTTGCGAGCATGAACCCATCGTTGTATTGAAACACCGGTTTATCATTTACTCTTTTACCCTGTTGTAAAACCTGGTTCAGGTATCCGGCTTCAATTTTAATATTTTGATTTACTTTGTAATTCAGCAAAACTGCTAACCTGTTTTGGTCGAAAATATTTGTGCCGATATTTTTTCCCCAACCAATAAATACTTCATTTTGTGCTATAATATTCCAGGATTTATTTACACCTTCTTGTTTGTACAGTGGAATTTCTCCACGTAAACGGTATCTCATCCTGTTTACAAAAAAGTATTCGGTGTTTTTTATTCCGTTAAACATATTTACCCTGCCAATAAAGCGTTGCTCTAAAGTAAAACGGTGCGACAGGTCAATATTGCCAACCGGGTTTTTTATTATCACCTGCTCAAAAATTCGGTGTTCCGGAAAAGCAAATGCAGCAGGGTAGTCGCCATAGGCAAAGGTTTCAGCAAAAGCATAACCGGCATTGAGGCTTATATCTTTTCGTACCGCATAATTAATTCCTGTACGAAATAAATTTTGTTGCCCGTTTTTTAAACCAGCAACCCGTCGCCACTGGTATTCTGTATGTATAGAAACTTTAGGCTTTATTCTAAATGTGCCGGTATATACCAACCATCCAATGCTGTTTTTATCAATTATCCGCACTTCCTGGGCAGATGATGGTAGGGAAAAAATATTCAGTATAAGTATTGAAACAATAAGCCTGGATGCTTTCAAAATTTCTTTTTTTAATATTCTATTTGGGTTATTATTCTTCCTTTAATTTATTTTAATGACTTCATCATATCATTTATTATTAGTTTTGAATTAAGAGGCCTGCAGCCCATTGCAGTGAATTTTCTGTTTTAAAATATTTTGTTATCAACTCCTGTAATTTTTGTAATGCTTCCAATGTTTTATTCTCCCGGGCATTGATCAGAAACAAAGAACTTTCGCCTGCCCGGAACCTGGTTTCTTCTCCCCGTTGCAGAACCTGGAAATTTTTGTAGTTTTTTTCCTGCATGGCAACCTGGGTTTTCAGTGTTATCAATTCATTGAAATAACTTTTTATTTTTGTTTCTACTTCAACTTGTTTTTGCCTTTTCTTTAATTGTGTCTCGGTAATTTTTAATTTAGCTATACGGTATTCACCTCTCCCTTGCGATAGCCGTAGTGGTATGCCAAATGATAAACCATATTGAAAATTATTTTCGAACAAAGGACCTTTGGCTGTTTTTAATACATCGTATCCCTTGCCTAGCTGATTATAATTAAAGTTTACGGCCGGCAGTAACTCCTGGAATTTTAATTTTTTCTCTACACTTAAAACATCAAGTTTATAATCATAAATAATCAGTTCGGGATGATTTTTTCCGGCTGCATCCAGCAGGTTATTTAATTGTGGAACAGTGGCATTAGCAATAGTTGAAAATTCCGGTGAATCAGCCGGGACAATACCGGGAGGCAAATTATAAGGTTCGGCAGCAGGTGTCCATAAAAAAACAGAAAGATCAAGAGTAGTATTCCGGAAGTTAAGCCATGCCTGGCTTTTTAGTAATTCAAAATTCTGTAATTGAGTTAACGCTTCTGTGGTATCAATTGCTGGTCTGTCGCCCAGGTTGAAAGCCATTTTTACAAGTTCAACCCTTTTTTCATTTACCATAACAGCATCAGTTAATATTTTATGTACCTGGTATTGCTGCACCCAATTCCAATAGGTATTCATTACATCCAGTAGCAGGTTATTCAAAATAATTCTTTTTTCAACCATTGAGGCGGTACGAAAGATCTTTGCTGTTTGTAAAGCAGCCCTTCTTTTATCCATCAATAAATTTTTAGCCAGCGGTACACTAAGGCCGAGATAACTTGTTTCTCCCTTTGTCTCCTCCGGGTCAGTCCGATTGCCCGATAAGTATTCCAGGCCTGCTGATACTTCCATTCCAAACCATGTTGGAATAGAAAGTTGAGGGCGGTTATAATAATAGTAATCTGTGCCATCGAAGGTTTTTTGTGCTGTTACATTTTGGAGGTATGGGTCAAAGAGTCCTTTGGCAACAGTAACTTCTGCCCTTGATTTTTTAATAAAAATATCAGCCTGTTTTGCAACCGGATGAAATTGTTTTACTATTTCCATCACCTGCTGTGCGGATATCGTTTTGGATGAATCCTGGGCTGCAGCAGATTTCCAAATCAGTGAAGCGCTAAGAATGATGATATATTTTAAAAAATTCATTTTTTCTTTTTTTGCTTTTCTCCTTCTTTTTTGTAATAGTCCGGCGGAAAGCCATTGATGTTTCGCCATACCTCATACCATACCATCACATCTTTTAATAAAGTAATTCCATTTGCACCGGCGCCTATCTTTAATTCTTTAGGCCAGGGTTTGTCAGCACTATCTTCTTTTACCAGTACACGGAATTGTCCATTAATACTAACATTGCTTTCCACCGATACTATCTCCCCACCAAAAGTTCCGGACGATGCTTTTGGCCAGCCGCTGAATACAATAGCAGGAAATCCATCGAAGAGGAAACGAACTTTTTGCCCTGGTGAAATTAATGGCAGGTCAAACGGCTGCACAAACATTTCAACAGCATACTGAATTTTATCAGGTACTATCTCGGCAATCATATCGCCATCTTTTACAAACTCACCTATACCGGCTTTTTGTGCTTTTATAATTTGTCCGCTTTGGGAAGCCATAATATAATACATGCCATTGCGTATGTTATAACCGGCATATTGGTTTTCCAATTTTGCCACATCAGCTTGTCCGCCGGCTAATTGTGTGAATGATTGATACTGCTCGCCCTGTGCTTTAGCTACTTTCTCTACGTTCTCTTGTTGCATCGCATTCATTTCAATTTTTGTAATGGTTAAATCCTGCATGCTGTTAGCCAGTTTATTTTCAGCGCTTATTTTTTTTGCTACAGCATTTTGAAACTGCTGGTTCCTGGTTTCTAATTGTGTCAGGGAAACGAGGCCGCTGTCATACATAGCCTTTTGCCGGTTGTATTGTTTTGTGCCAATGCTGAAATCATTATTGGCAGCTGCTGCCTCTGCACTGTCGGCTTGTACTTTTAGGTGCAACTGGTTTAATTTGTTGTTTAACTGGTTTAGTTTTAACTGAAGCCCTGAATTGATAGCGCCAATCTGCCGGTCTGCCACATCCACTTTGCTTTTATAATATTTTACAGATAATTGCTTGCCGGCGATTTGTTCTTTTGTTCGTTGTAATAATTGGGGATCCAGGTATTCTGTTTTTACTTCTGTTAACTGAATGAGGGTATCACCGGCTTTTACATAATCGCCTTCTTTGATATGCCATTTCATAACCCTACCGCCAATGATTGTGTTTACTTGTTGCGGGCGCTGATCCTGGTACAAAGTAGTTACTGTTCCTTTTGCCCGGATGTTTTGTGTCCAGGGAAGAAATAAAAAAATAGCAAACACCATTACACATGAGAAGAACCAAAGTTTTACCCGGCTGTTTTTATCATGCAAATAAATATGTGTGTATGACTTTATTTTATCGTTGTTCATGATTTATTTTTTGATGTTGTCACCGAAGTAATAATGCTGCCCTTTGTCATGGAGAAAATCTTGTCGCAACTTGCAGCGAATTCTTCATCGTTGCTTACCACTATCATTGTTGTACCTGTTATTTCATCCAGCAGCTTCATGATTTGGCGGCGGTGGCCGCTTTCTGTATTTAGCCAAGGTTCTTCCAGCAATAATAAACGGGGCTTACCGGCAAGGGCTCGTACCAATAATAATTTATGAATAACGTTGCGGGGTAAACGTTTACCAATTGGATCAAGCATTGTATCGTACCCGTTTTTTAGTGTATCAATAAAATCATTAAGACCCACTTTTCCTGCAAAGTCAACAATGCTTTCCATAGTTACATCTTCATTTCCCAATGAAATGTTTTCACGGATTGTACCATGAAAAATATCTTGCACATTCATCAGCAAACCTGTTTGTGAACGAATGGAATTCAGATTATAATTGCCAAAGGGTACATCATTCAGCAGGATCACACCTTCAAAATCTGTATAGGCACCTGCCATTAATTGTAATAATGTTGATTTTCCAGAACTGTCTTTACCCATCACACACACTTTTTCACCGCTGTTAATTTGCAGCGAAATATTTTGCAACACATTGCTTTCACCATTGTAACTGAAGTATACTCCTTTCATTTCCAATTTAAGTCCATTAACATCGTTTAAAAGTTGAAAGGTTCCGTTTTTTTCAGCCGGTTTGTCTGTAAGGTTTCCTATTTTTTCTACAGAAGTAAGTGTATCATATACGCTCTCAAGATTCATGATTAATTTCTCTACCGAATTCAACACAAGGAGAATCACAATCTCAGCAGCAATGAATTGCCCGATATTCAACTGCTGGTTTACTAATAAGATTGTACCCACAATCAACATAGCTGCTGTAATTACAGTTTTAAACACTACCAGTACATTATACTGGAAAAGCAATATTTTAAAGTGATTGTTTCGGGCATTGAGATAATCAATTAATCTGTCATCTGTTTTCCGCAAATGGAGTTGGGTGCTTTTTGCCGATTTCACAGACCTGATAACTCTTGCCGTTTCTTCAAGCCATCCTGCAACTTTGTATTTGTAAGTGCTTTCTTCCAGGCTGGTCTGTAGCCCATTGCTGCCTGTATAGCGCAATATTATCCAAAGCAAAATAATAAGGATAGTACCAAAAAGTATAAATGCGGGATGATAAAAAGACAGCAAAATCAACCCGAATAAAATTTGAATACTTGCCGTTGGAATATCCAGCAATATCTTTGATAAACTTTTTTGCAATACGGGAATATCAAAAAAACGATTGACCAGTTCCGGCAAATAAATATTATCAATTTTTTTAAGGTCGAGTTTCGGAATACGTTCAGCAAAGGCAAGAGAGTATCGTACAAATATTTTTTGTTGAATTTTTTCAATGACCTTCATCTGGTTTATTTGCATAATACCTACAGCCAGCACACCAATTACTATCAGCACAATGAGAACAATCAGCGATGCTCTCATGGAGGCACCAAGCACAAAGCCAATGATAGCTTGTACACCCAGGGGTAATGAAAGTTGTATCAGTCCGTTCAGTATTGCATAGATGTATACTGCAGTTATTTCTTTTCGCTCCAGTTTTACAAGGTTCAATATCCGGGTAAGCGGACTTAAAGATTTTGACATTAAATAATAATTTAGGTATCAGTGGCAGAATGCTACAATTAGCCGGTGCACATCAGGAGTTCTTATTCCCGCCTTAAGGAAGAATTATCAACAGCATTCAACTGTTTTTTTAATTACAATACGTTTTTAGGAAATTTATCTTCACCCTTTTTATAATGCTCATGGGTTTCTACAGGGTTAGTATTTCTGTGCATCCGCATTTGAAAAATACTTACCAGCAGGGAAAAAGCCATTGAAAAATAAATGTATCCTTTAGGAATTTCAATGCCGAATCCTTCGCTAACCAGGGCAAAACCTATCAGTAATAGAAATGAAAGAGCCAGCATTTTAAAAGCAGGATGCTTATTCACAAAATTACTTATCGGTTCTGCGGCAACCAGCATTATCAAAACAGTTACAATAACAGCCACATACATTATCCATACTTCTTGTACCATTCCTATGGCTGTTATTATAGAATCAATTGAAAAAACCAGGTCCATTATTAAGATTTGAAAGATCACCTGGGCAAATGTAGCCGCCTTAATATTTTTGGTTTGATTGCCCTGCTCACCTTCCATTTTGTGATAAATTTCTGAAGCGCTTTTATACAATAAGAACAATCCTCCCACTATCAGTATCAGATCTTTGGCCGATATACCCTGGTTAAAAAGGGTAAATAGATCTTTGTTTAATTTCATGATAAATGTTACAACTGCCAACAATCCCAATCGCATTACCATGGCCAGTATCAAGCCATAACGCCTTGCTTTTTTTTGCTGATGTTCTGGTAATTTATTGGCAAGAATGGATATGAATATCACATTGTCTATTCCAAGGATAACTTCCAGGGCGATTAAGGTAAGAAGTGAAATTATAATTTGATAGTCCATAATTTGGTTATTTAATTATCTGTGTCTTCATCAATTTCATAAGATCTGACAACTCTTTTTTTGATCTTATCATGAAGATTAATGGCCATGTGAACAATAGGTGTAGCACAAAGGTAAAAATCAGTTTGAGGAAATTCTTTTTTTAATCTTGATTCAATTTCATTGTACAATGTGCTCTTGGTTAGAAACTGGATAACATACACTTCGGTATGTATTGTTGTAAATGCCGAACTCAAATGATAAGAATCGAATGCACTTGCAAAAACGTTAAGGGTAAAGTTATTTTTAAGAAGACTATTTGCAACAGCATCTCCCTCATCTTTATTTCCTACAACTAATTTGACTATAACCATTTTAAATATTCTTTTCGGTAATGATATTGATCCAAGGCCAGGCGATCTTTTCGCCAGCTAAATAATATATTATTCCAGGTATGGTTTTCTTATTGCTGTTTTGGTTTTTCTCTTTTCAATTTGCCTTTCCAATGCTTCAGCGCATTGCACTATAGCTTCTTCAAATGTTCTGCACTTAGCTGTTGCCAACAAATCATTGCCAGGAATAAGCAATCTCATCCTGCAATGTTTATTATATGCAGTAAATGAGCTATCAAGACTTAAACATACTTCGCTGCTAATAATATCTTTATGTAAATGGAAAAATCTTTCTACTTCTTCCTTTACAAACTTTTCAAGTTCCTGGTTGGGGGCGAGTCCTGGCGATTGAATATTTATTTTCAATATTTTTTTATTTTTTCTTTTAATTAATTATTTATACAATAGTTTTTTATTGAACTTATTCAATTCTAAGTGTATCATCATAAAAGTTCACCCCGCCGGTTGAAATATCATGTGAGCCGCCCACGATCCCTATTGAACCGGCTTCTATCATTTCTTTTAAAATTGGGCTTCGTTCCATTATGGCATGTACCGTTCTTTTTACATTAATAGTTGCCACTTTTTCAACAAAATCGTTGTTGCCAGAATTGCGATTTTCTGCGACAGTTTTTTCATCATAAACTGCTGGTTGAATTTTACTTAGCAGTGCTGTGAGGTTACCCATTTCTACATGGTCGCAGGCACCTTTTATAGCCCCGCATTTTGTATGGCCCAGCACTACAATAATTTTTGCACCGGCCACCTTGCAACCAAACTCCATACTGCCCAGGATATCTTCATTAATGATATTACCAGCAATACGAACACTGAATACATCACCCAGGCCCTGGTCAAAGATCAATTCTGCCGATGTACGCGAATCAATGCAACTTAGAATAACTGCAAAAGGATGTTGGCCGTCTGATGTTTCGTTTGCCTGTTGTAAAAGATTGCGGTTAGCTTTCAGGTTATTTACAAACCTGTCATTTCCTTTTTTTAAAATTTCGAGAGCCATTGCTGGTGTAATGGAGTCTTGCAGTTGTTTCGTTAATGTTTTCATTTTTTATTTTGTTTAATTGATTATGAATAAGCCGGTTCAATAAATTTTAATTTCTCAACGGTGATGTTTTTAGTTTTAGCATTGACCTCATAATCCCGCAATAATTCCAATACATCATAGGCAACAGATTTTGAGTTGGAAAAATCAATGATCACTTTTGAATTTGCCGGAATTTCTTCCAGTTCTTTTACTACATTGGCTTTATTAAAGAATGAAACTTCTTCGGCTAAAACAAGGTGATATGTTTTAATTCCATCTTCTGTGGTAATGATCTCTTTTATATGGTGTGAGTTCCGGTAGCTGTGAAGCAGGGCATAAAAACCACCTACTATTAATCCTGCCGTAATTCCTTTTAATAAATCGGTAAATAAAATAGCAATAATGGTTACCATAAAAGGCACAAACTGCTCCCAGCCTAATTTATACATCTGCTTAAATAAAACTGGTTTGGCTAATTTATAACCAACCATAAGTAAGATGGCGGCTAAACTGGCAAGTGGAATCATATTCAGCAAACCGGCAATCGTAATAGCACTTATTAATAAGAACACGCCATGAAGGACAGCGGACATTTTTGTTTTACCTCCAAATGAAATGTTTGCAGAGCTACGTACAATTACCTGGGTTATGGGTAAACCGCCGATGAAGCCAGAAATAATATTTCCAAGGCCCTGGGCCTTCAACTCCCTGTTAGTAGGTGTAACTCTTTTTTGAGGATCCATTTTGTCTGTAGCTTCAACGCATAGCAAGGTTTCCAAACTAGCCACTATAGCTAACACCACCGCTACTTCCCAAACTTTAAGATTAGTGATCGCAGAAAAATCCGGGAATGTAAAAAAACTAAAAAACTCAGACAAGCTGTTTGCAACGGGAAGTCTTACTACCTGGTCTGCTGCCAGGCTGAATTGTAGAGTGCTGTTTTGATACAGATAATTCATTACAATGCCTAAGATCACCACTACAATGGGGCCTTGTAACAATTGAAATATCCTGTGTTTTTTGGTAAGCACTGTATCCCATAAAATTAATACTGCTAATGAAATAGCTGCAATGAGTATGGCTCCCGGGGTAATTGCATTTAAAGCACTTTGAATTGCGGAAAAAGTATTTTCACCACTTGTTTGATAGAATGCATCATCTCCTTCAGCATCTTTATCATAACCCAAAGCATGCGGTATCTGTTTTAAAATAATCAGCAGCCCGATGCCTGTAAGCATTCCTTTTATTACCGATGAAGGAAAGAAGTAGGCAATGAAACCTGCTTTGGCAAAGCCCATGATAAGTTGTAAAATTCCGGCCAGCACAACGGCTAATAGAAATACATTCCAGGATCCCAGTGCAGTAATAGATGTTAATACAATTACTGCCAACCCGGCGGCGGGGCCGCTAACTCCAAGTGGCGATCCACTTGCTGTACCTACAATAATACCGCCGACTATGCCTGCGATTATACCGGCAAATAATGGTGCACCTGATGCCAGGGCTATACCCAGGCAAAGAGGAACAGCTACAAAAAAAACGACAATACTCGCCGGGAGGTCGTTCTTTAATTCTTTAAAAATGTTTTTAAATTCCATCAGCAGTTTTTTAGTTTTACGCGGCGAAGATAGTAGGGTTATTCTAAATGATAGTAAAACTATCATATTAAATTGTAAAACTTTACTTAATTTTGACAAAACTATTTAAGGCAGCACTATTTGTTTATTTATAGTCCATTTACATCAAACCGAAATACATGGAAATACAGTTACAGATAAAAATGAATGAAAAATTGTTTCTGAGAAATCCGGAACAATCTGAATTGGGAAAGAAAATTATACGGCACAGCATACAGTTGATACATAAGAATGGATTTGAATCATTCACTTTTAAAAAACTGGCAGAAGATATTGGCACAACTGAAGCCGGTGTTTACAGGTATTTTGAAAATAAACACCGCTTGTTGATTTATATAGCAGCCTGGTATTGGAGCTGGCTTGAATACAGGGTAACAATCAGCACCAGTAATATTAAAGACCCTGCTGTTAAGCTAAAAAAAGTAATTAAATTATTGGCTACTGTTGTAGAGGATGATGTTAAAACCAGTTATGTCAACGAAAATATTCTTCATCAGATAATCATTGCAGAAGGCACCAAGGCTTATTTAACCAAACATATATCTGAAGACAACAAAGACAAGTTGTTTAAACCTTATAAAGACCTCTGTGCAAAGATCGGAGAGATCATTCTTGACTGTAACTCCAGGTACAAATATCCAAAATCGCTTGCCAGTACTATAATTGAAATGGCACATTTCCAAAATTTTTTTATGTACAACCTTCCTTCACTTACTGATTTTGGAAAAGATAAAGATGAATCAAAGATTGTAATGTTTTTGGAGGAACTCGTATTTAGCAGTTTAAAAATAAAATAAGGAGAGAGAAATATTAAAATCCTGCTGCGGAACCATTTATTAATTTGTTATTATTCTCGCTACATTATTTTACTCTTGTCATATACATATACCAATCCCTTTTCAGGTTTTCCATCGTCTTCAGAAAAGGCCTGGCTCCATATTGGATTGTCTTTGTCTCTTGCATCCCACCGAAAAACAACCAATATCTTTTTATTATTAAATGTGTCTTTTGTTATAAAGTGTCCAACTTTGTTTTCAAACGAACCTAAAACCGGTGGGTCTAATTTTCCTTTATTAGAATCAGCCCAATAAATACTCCACAGTTTTGTTTTTGGGTTAAATATTCTTATTGTCATTCCTTCAAATGGCACACCATCAAATGTTGCAAGAAAATTATCTACGTTGCCCATACCATTTAGTACTCGATACATTTCTTGTGTAGATTCAAATTCTGTCCACTCCGTACAATTATCCAGGCGGCTTTTTAATTTTCTATTTTTAAGTTTCCACTTTCCTTCAAAAAAATCAAAGTCGTGTTTTGATGAAGTTGTTGTTGGCGTAATTATTAAATCACCGTTTGCATCAAAATTTGGTTCAGGTATTTCTAAAGTAACATTATTTGTCATAGTTAATTTTAAGCTTACCCAAATTAAAAATTGAAAAAGAATAATATTGTTAGGAGAAATTCCATTATCATTTTGTTTCTAAAATTTCTGATCTAACATTGTAACATGAACCCGACTTTTTGGTGGGTGCTGTTTCGGTTTGCGGTACGGGTATAAATTACCCAATTAATTCTTTCACTTTTGAGGCAATGAGCACATATTGTTCTTCCTGTAAAAAATGTTTGGCTTTCACCTTAGTAACAGATATCCCGGGCCTGGCATTTTCAAAGTCCTTTCCGCTTTCTGCATAAGGTAATAAAGGATCTTCACTGCCCCAGATTAATTGAACAGGATAATCAGGATTTTGAAATGCTTCGTAGCATGTTTGTGTAAATTCTGCAGTTTGCTCAAAATTTCTCATGATTTTTAAAAATGCTTTACCTCCATCTTCCCTTTTTAAGAGATGTATATAAGCAGCCATTTCTTCATGAGAAATAACATCCATATTTACTACTCCTGTAGCTTTCATGAATAAAGGAAAAGTAAGAGGTGTTAGTAATGCGAGTTCTGCTTCTCCCAGCAAAGGTTTTTCGAAAGGGCGCATAGGCAAAGGCTTTTTAAAATGTTCCAAGTCTAACATGGAATTTAAAACAGTTATGGATTTTATACGTCTGCTGTTTTTCATTGCCATTGACAATCCAACGGGTGTGCCTATATCATGTGTAAGCAGGTGAACTTCACTAATATTTAATGCATCTAAAAAACTGTTGCAAAATTTTCCAAAGTTGCTAAAGCTGTAATCGAAATTCTCTGGTCTTTCGGATAAGCCCAGCCCCGGCAGATCAATGGCAATAGTTCTTAAGCCTAACTTTTCTAATTCCTGGGCTACTTTGCGATAAAGAAAAGAAGAGGTAGGTACACCATGTATACAAAACACTACGGGGCCGGTACCTGTATCCCAGGCGAATGCTCTTATTCCATCTACAACGGTGTACTTGCCATTCTTTTCGTGCTGAAGTATAATGTTTTCTGAACGTTTTTTATTTGACATAATCCTAATATTTTACTTTGAATAATAGAACATAAAGATAATGCCGCTGGAAAGGAATTAAATATCACATCAACTTATATTTCCATCACTTCATTGCTACTGAAATTAATAGCAACCATAATTAGTAAAACCCGTTGCCCATATGCTTCTGATATGGGGTAGCGCAACTGCCGTGTAAATAATTGTTGAAACACTAACTAAAAGTGAAGTACACAGTTTAATATCAACAATCAGGGGAGGATACAATATAAATTTTGGAGGGAACATCTTGCATTTTATGAGGCGCATTTGTTTTAGTTCACCTGCAAGCTAAAGGTTTCAGTAGCAGGTATTATTAAGAAAACTGTTAGTAAGATTTACTTTTAAAATCATCAACTGATTTTCTAAGTGAAATTATTTCTTGTTTCAATTCCGCTACATCTTTTGCGCCTACTAAAGGTGCATCTTTTTCTTCCGCATCCCGCCCTATAAAAAATGTGGCAAATGTGGCAGTGACATAACCAAATATAGTGTATCCAAAAACTGCTATTAAAAATGCAAGCCCTCTTCCATCAGGCGTGGAAGGATTAAATTCATTCCCTGCTGTTATAATCCGCATGGCTGTCCACCATAAAGCCATACCGTAACTATCAAACCCTGCATTTGGATTTTCAAGCGCATACATACCGGCTGCACCTGCAAAAGTTACTATAAGGGTAATCATAAAAACATAACCAAAGGCTCTCCGTTTCATTGTTGCACCCAGGCTTTTCATACTTCTGTTTAAAGAAGAAACTATTCGAACAAGCCTGAGGCCTCTTAAGCCCCGGAGCAAACGAACAAATCTAAAAATACGAAAGACCCTTAAAGCAGGAATAATAAGGGAGATAGCTGTTAACCAGTTCTTTTTAAAAAAATCAACTTTAACCGGTGCTAAAATAAATTTGATAAAAAAATCAATAATAAAAATAATCCAGATTGTTAAGCTTGAATACTCAAGTGGTTTATTCAAGCCCCATATCAATTCAATCACCAATAAAACCAGCCATACAAACCCTAAGAAAATCATTGGAGCTTCTAAAAGTTTTTCTATGGAAGTAAGAAGTTTTTTTCTTTCGTTAATTAGTTGCTTTATCATGGCTTAATGCAAATTTTAAAATGAAAACATTACCTGTCGAGTCGCATAAGTTCTATTTGTAAAGCTAATGAATAGTGAAAATACTTCTGTTACATGAAAGTTTGTGTGCTGTGTGTTGGCAAAAGTGTTGAAATGCAATGATCGTACTTCCGTCTGCCCAACTTGCACAAAGCCCAATATTGCCTGCTGTGCTTTCTGTCAACTGCTTATATTTTTTCAGCGAGAGGAAAGTCAATTTCAAACTCTGTCAGGTTGTGTAAATAGTTGCTGATGATTTTATCATCAATAACTATAACAACATCATTAAATTAGCTTCATCATACCCTGCTGCAAAAAAAGCTTCCTTGCTTTATTCCGTTGCTCTTCCCCGGTTTTCAACTGCTGAGGCAATGAATTTTACCAATGCATCTAACTTGCTGTCGAATCAAGCACCACCTTTGCGTATCTCTAAAATCTGCTCATCTGTGAAACCATTCATTTTCCCTATAACTGTGTGCGCTGACTGGCAGTAACGGCAACCATTTATTTGGCTGGTTACTAAGTTAACTACTTCTCTTTCTACTCTTAATGTGCTTTTACGATTTTATAACTTGTCAAAAGAAAACTGAAAAAAAATACAGAAAATAATTTCACTTTAGTCATAAAAAGTCTTTTTAAAAGTTTGCGCCTAACGTTTGAATAGTGATGCAGCTGGGAGATTTTTATAATGTTCTGCCTGCTACTGCAATTTGTTAATGAATTTGAAGATAACAACTTCTGCGAGAATGTGTTCGTCAAACAATACTCTTTCTGATAGCATGTCCATCAGATTCTCCAACTTAAAGCCCAGTTGCAGCGGTACTTTTAATAGCTGCATTTATATGATGAGTCAATACTATTTAATTCTGGTCGCAGTGGTTATTCCTATTTGTCTAATCACTTTACCTTCTAAAGAACGAATTTCAGTTACAATTTTAATTTCATCATTTGAAGTCTTACTGTACCTGTTATAAAAAATGGCGGGTTGATTATTTGGTCCTCCGGGTGGGAGTTTCATTTCTATAATTATATCGGTGCCTTCAGTTGAAAGTGTTATCTCATTGTTATCAGGGGGTAGTGTCTCAAATCGCCATACCCGGTATTTATTCATAGTAGTGTCGTAGGTCACCAGCATGTGATACTCCCTCTCTATTTTATTATCTTCAGAAGTAGTAAGAATTGTCCAATCTACATACCAATTCTTTATGATCGGTTTTATCTCCATAGATCCGTTCCAATTTAACCCGGCATAGTTCATCGTTTGGTTATACTTTCCAAAATAAGGTGCAAATATTTTTAGTTTTTCTGAAGGAGGTTTAGCAACATTGTTTGGGTTAGTTTGTGCTGTTGCAATAACGGTTACTAAGCAACTCATTGCTATTAATAAAGCTCTTTTTTTCATTTTTTAAAATTTGTTTTTTCAAAATGTTAATGGTCGAGGTTTTGAGTAATGGGGATCCAACTGCTTCTCCGGAATCCCAATTGCTATCGGGGCTAAATGTATAATTAAAAGTTGATGATAGGAATTAATGACAGGTAGAATTCCTTCCAACGAATATAATTGGATTTGCGCTATTGCTTATTCTGGCGATTGGTGTGGAGTGGCCAAATTATAACCTGATTAACGATTAATTGCTCAGGAAACGAATAAAAAAGAGGCAATCTTTTTAATTGCCTCTTTTTTATTTCAAAATATCCATAAATAAAATTGTTAGTTCAGTAGACTGTGCATACCAATCGAAAAGCCTTTTTCTTATTTTGGCCATACTTACATTGCAGCTAACAAATTCGCTTGGTGATTTTATAGTTGCCTATAGCGTTCTAGGGTACGTGCAGTTGTGGAATTGGCCAATTGTTTGCCCAGACCCCGGTGTAATTATGAAATTGATATATATTCATCGGTTGAAAAATCAGCAGATAGAATTTGTAGCAGTTGTTTACGAAGCACATGGAAGTCGTTTGGTTTCGCTTTCATGATTCCTTAAGGCTTTGAGCTTTGATTTTATTTTTTGAAATGCAAATTTGTTTTGATGAATTAGGAAACAAGTTTAAAATAATTTATGATCATTAACAACTTCTATAATTGATTGCCTTTCCCGGTTAATAGATAGTTTAGTAATATCAGGACGAGAATAATGTCCGGCAGGATCAAAGTTTTGGCGTTCTTCTAAAACTCTATTAAAATCTATCGTACTTACGATAAGCCCTTCTTTTTCAATTATGGGAGCAACAATCCATTCACCGTCAGGCCCGGCTATACATGAACCTCCATTTGCCAAAAATTTGGGAGCATTCTTTAAAATTTCTTTCAAATGAGGCGTATCTGCAGGAAAATCTTCCATTTGCATTAAACCCGAAACAGATACTACAAACGAGCGAGATTCTTTTGCTATAAATTTTGTAATGTCAATAGTATTATGGTAAGATCCAGGCCAGGTAGCTATATGTAGATTTTCCCCTAATCCATACAATGCAGTTCTGGCAAGCGGCATCCAATTTTCCCAACAGTTTAAACCGCCAATACAAAACTGTTTTAGATCATGAACTTGCAAACCATTTCCATCACCAGCAGCCCAGGTTAATCTTTCTTCATGAGTTGGTTGCAGTTTTCTATGAACCGATTTTATTTCTCCATTGGCATCAATATAAACCAATGAACAATACAAACTATGACCGCCACGATCCTTTGCACGTTCGATAATTCCCAGGTAAATTGCAATAGAATATTGTTTTGCTAGTTTGCAAATATCCAATAGATCACCATTTTCTATCTGTACAGAATTTCGAATGTAATGGGCATGTAGTTCTTTTTGGATAATAGAATTGAAGTCGCTTCCATTAGTTAGGGATATCCAAAATGGATAGCCAGGCAACAAGGCTTCTCCGAAAACAATAAGTTCACATTTCTGAGCCCCAGCCTCATTTATTAAAGATTTTATTTTTTCAATCGTTTTGTTTTTGCATAACCAAACAGGGGCAATTTGCGCCATTGCTATTTTTAATAAATTTTCTTGCTTCATTTTTTCTACAAATTAATTTTTGTCAATGCATTGTTATTTGCATACCCTTTCCGTTAACCTGGATTAATCTATTTCTATATTATATTTGTTCAGAAGCCCAATAATACCTGGCATTGAAAACCTGGCTTTTTTAATTCTGTTTATTTCAGGATCAATAGAATAATTAAATGATGTTCGGAAGTCCGCTTTTTCTAATATCGTATTTTCAAAAGTTGCTTTGGCCAAGTCACAATTTTCAAAAAGAGAACCAGTTAAATCAGTTTCAGTAAAATCTACTTCCTGCAGACTTGAATTTTTGAAAATTGTCTTTTTTAAATTTCGTTTGTAGAAGGAAGAAAGATTAAGCTGGCAATTTTCAAAATTGGCAACAAAAAGGAATTCATTACAATTGTCAAAATGTAACCCCAATAATTTGCAGTCTTTAAATTTGATGTCTCGGAATGCCGTTTTTGTTAGCCTGGCCATACTTAAATTGCAGCTAACGAATTCGCTTTCGATAAATTTTATATTCGATAAGTCAGAGTTTGAAAAGTCACAGTTTATAAACGTGCAATTTTCATATTCTCCTTCAGCTAATAAATTTTTTGTAAAATCTATTTTCTCAAATGTTTTATTTTCGATGTATGTCCTTTCCAATCTGTTGTAAAAATTTTGAAATGCCGCGATTTTATACTTGCTCCTAGCTGGTACTGTTTGCTGTTGTGCTGGTATATAATAACCAGACCCGAACCGCAGCCGATTAAAATACTGACGTTGAAGTTAGCAACTAAAAGTCAAATTTATTAATGTATGCCTGATTGGCTTATAGTGCAGTATAGTCAATGTTTCATTGTCGAAAATTTCTTACAATGTTTTAAAACATTTCCAGGAAAAACAGCATAAGTGATGAAGCCAATAACAAAGGCAAAGGCTGCTAATTTTAAACTAATTGCGCATAGTTATTCAATTATGGCTGTTATCTTTTCTGTTTTAATTTTTGATAGTATAAATAGAGAAATGAAATGTGTTATTCCGGAAGGAGGAACGCCAAACAAACTGGCAGACCATACTTGCGGGAAATATAGAATATTGTGGTCACAATATATTATCGGAACATTCTGAAAAAATATTTTCGTACTATTTCCAGGATCCTGTGCAGTTGTGGAATTGACCATCTTTACGCCTGGAATTGAATCTATTCAATAATTAAAAATTGATGATAAGAACTAACTAACGTTAAAGCCTTGCATAGCCCAGGGTTTCAATATCACTAAGGCCTTTTGTCAAATGTGCTTTACCATCAGTTAAAACATATAAATCGTGGCAAATATCAATGATTTGTCTATACATATGGTCTGTCACCAAAAAACCTTTTTTAAATTTTTCTACTTTTATAATTTCTTTAATTTTTTCAATATGCAATGGCATGAGATGAGAAAATGGTTCGTCAAGCATTATAAATTGTGAATTGGATTTAATGATAATATATACTTCAACCAGCCGTTTTTCGCCACCAGACAAACTATTTATTGATGACTTATATTTTGACTTGTATTCTGGAAAATGAATTTCAAATTCAGAATAATCTAAATCGAAGTCCACAAATATTCTTTTTAACTTAAGCGATTTTGGTATAAAATTAAACTGCGGCAAATATTGCAAAAGGTCTGGTCGTTTGAAAGCATTAAAAATTGAAACATTGTCAAATCGGATTGATTTACTTATTGCTTCTAAACTGCCGTAAATAATATTCATTAAACAAGTTTTGCCTTGTCCGTTCCTGCCTAGAATACCTGTAATTTTTCCAGTTTCACATTTTAAATAAATATCTGATAGAATTTTTCTTTTTCCAAACTCTAATTGAATGCCGTCTGCCTCAAGTTTGTGAGTCATTTAAATTTGTATGTAATTACTAATGAAAATATAAATAAAGAAAAATCAAAGACTAGTGTTGTTGTCCACAAAATTAGTTTTGAAACACCTAGATTTTGATAGTAGTAAAATTCTTTTGATTTTAATTTTCCGGTAAAATAAAAAATTATCACCAGCGTTAAAACTTTAAACCAAAATAATACAAAGAAGGTTTCTATTCCGTACTTCCAAAATATTTGAATGCAACAAACAGTAATGACAAAAGTCGCTAAAAAGAAACCTTTGTAAAAAGTTAAAATGAGCCGGATATCTTTTATAAGTCTCATAAATTAATGACAGCTAGCGTCTAGTGTTTTTGCGGGATGGGTGTGATGTTTTGTAAAACCTCCTGATTATTTAAATTAAAGAAACGATTTTTTTATTTAAACGAAGGCTGTTTAGTCATTTGTTATAACCCGTAGACTGTATGATCTTTTGAAAATTCCCAACTGTTCGTGTGGTTGTTGTATTAGTGATCCACTCTTCAACAGTTGCAGAGATATTTTCTTTTTCTCCATTTGCTATTTTGCCGAATGATTCTTCCACTACAGTAATCCAATACGTCCATTTATCCCAGTTTTGAAATGGTTTTACAAAGTGCTTTTCAAAAATTCTGTCTATTGGTATTGTTCCAACTTTTATAAAATGATCGTCAATATCCTTGTTATAAGGCTTACCCTTTGCTTCAAAAACAATTACCCAAAAGTATTCCCTGTGATAGCCAATGCATCAATGTGCCTGCCCGTTAATATTTTTGCTTTTTTAAAATCATCAGGCACCGGCATTTTGGTCATGTTTATATTTGTTGCCGCAACATACAACTGTCCGCTAACGTTCAAGTATGTACGAAGATATAGAAATCACTGCTTGTTTGCCCGGAACAAATGACCAACGTTCGATGTATTCTGTTGTGAATTATTCTGATTCAGAAACGATATTAATAATTTGGCCGAGCTTATTTTTAGTAACTATCGCAACCCTTGCCCCAACTTTATATTTAATCAGATACTTACTTTGATTACTATTATTGACACTTTCCAACGGCAACACGGTTTCAACCTTTCCAAATATTTTAAGCAATGAATTGTTAGATACGGTTAGTGCCTTTAATTTAGGTATGGCATCTTTTGAAATAAATTGATTATTCAAATCTGTGACTGTTGGATTCTTGAAAAGGTCAGTGATAAGATTTGTCATAGTTGCATTGTCATCTTTTATAACAGTAACCTTTGGCCTGCTAAGTTCTGGAATATATATAGCTGCAATATCTTTAGCTATTAAGCCTGGATTTGAAGGGTTTAGATTTGTCAAAACAATAATAGTTAATTTGTCATCCGGGAACCTGGCTATGTAATTATTAAAACCTTGCCAACTGCCACTATGCTGAAAAGCCTTATGTCCATTAACAGGATCTAAAAACCAGGCAAAGCCATACGGGTGCAGACTGTCATTATTTAGTTTTGCAGGAGTAACCATAGATTGTAAATCTTCGTGGTTTAAAATTTTTTCTTTCGTGATTGCAGCATCCCATTTAATAAGGTCAAGAATAGTTAAATATAACGAACCGTCTGCGGTCGTATTTAATGAGGGTGCTACCCAACTTTGATTTTTCCATTCTCCATTTTTTAGCTCGTAGCCCGACGAACGGTTCATTATAATATCTGGTTCATTAATAATTCTTATCGTTTCCATTGAAAGCGGGGCGAATATTTTTTCCTGCAATATTTCACCATAAAACTTTCCTGTGATTTGATGAATAAGGATTCCTAACAGTACATAGCCTGTATTACTGTATGCCCACTTTTCACCTGTTTTAAAACCAAGTGGAAGTTTAATAGCTAATCTTAATAAATCTTGCTCCGTGTAATTATTTTGCAGATTTATTCCTGTAGAATCTTCCGGAAAGTCTGGAATACCTGAAGTATGTGTAAGTAAATTCCTAATTGTAATGTTTTGCCAGGTTGCTGGAGTTCCTGCAAAATACCTGGATATTTTATCATCCAATTTTAATTTACCTTCTTCCTTCAGTTGTAATATCGCTGTTGCCGTAAATTGTTTTCCTATAGAACCTGATTGAAAAATAGTTTCAGGATTAACAGGTATTTTATTCTCAATGTTTGACAATCCGAACCCTTTAACTTTTATTGTTACCCCATCATGTATAACAGCTAATGATAATCCTGGAATATGTCGTTCAATCATTGCTTTCTCAACGTAGTTATCCACTTTTTCGGAAAGTGCCTGAGCAAATAATGTTTTTGTACAACATAGCAGTAGGAAGTAAACAAAGAATTGAAATAGTCTTTTAGGCATTTTAGATTGTTTATTTAGAGTGTTCGAACAATTCCCTACAGCGGTAAGGCTTGCTGATATACTGCTATACATTGATGTTCTGTCTGAAACCTAGCCGATTGAAAAACTGATGATGAAGTTAATAACTAAAACTGATAGATATTCGTATGCCGGATATTAGCTGATAGAGAGGAAGCTTTTTTATTCCGTCAGCAAGCATGGCCGGAAATTGATTGTTGCCTGCTGGATTTTCTCGCTTCATTTAATATCAATTTGTTTAAATAAGTTTACTACTTCTTTTATAACTACTTTAGGATATTTATCCCAAACTTTGTGGCCTGCATTTTTTTTCAACAATATATATGATTTTGCATTGTTCCAATGACTTACTGCAATTAAAATGCCGCAAGGCGATTAATAACGGTTGCTCAAATGCCTTTCTTATATTTTAATTTTTTATAGGAAGAGTCTTTGTTTGAAACATCAAAGTAAAATCCATCTTTAATATCCATTTTGATCATTATCCATTTTCCTACAATGTTTTTTTGGTCTCCAATATTGGTTTGCGATTTACAAAAAATGGGTGTCACAAATAATATCATTAATTGAAAAGAAATCTCATAAATTATTAGATATAACGTAAAAGTGTTTGTGATGTGGAGGGAATAAAAATATCGTCACCCTGGTTAAAATGTTTTATTGGGGGCAACCTTTTTAATATAAAAATTAACCAAAGAACCAATATATATAGGTACAATCTGAGCAAATAAAACATGTTGCGGATCGATCAGCCCAATCTAATTTAAACAATGTCGTAATTGATCTGTTTAATTGCACATTTCTAGTCCAAAATAATTTATTTGCACAAATTGGACATACCAATTCATACCCTTTAACTTCTACAGTCTGCGGTTCCTTTTTCTTAAACAATTTCATTTGATATTTTTATAAATTTAAAAGAATTTATTTGAGAAATATTTCGTGCCCCCATCTTACTAAAGCGAGGTTAGCGGCGGGATGTTTCCGATTTTAATTTTTTTGCATGCCTGTAAAGTTCCTCATAAATATCAAAATAAATGTTTTCTTCTTTCTCACTCAGAGATGTGTTCACAAATAATATTACACCAATCTCTTTTGTCAGATCAGAAAGCATGAAAGTCCTTACTCCGGGATCTGATCCATTGTGACCAATACGGGTTGAACTCAATTTCGTAGCCCAAAAAATGCCTGAGTTCAGCTTGTCTAATTTTACGTTTCCAGGTTTATCAGATGCTGTATATTGGAATCTAAGCATTTCCTGAACGGATTCCTTTTTTAGAATTCTTGTTTTTTTGTATTGCCCGTTATTTAATAAGCTGATAAAGAATTTGGATAATTCCGATACCGATGTACGGACACCACCATCAGGATAAGTCGTACCTCCATACAATTGGATATTTTTTGTAGTGTCTCCCTGTTTGTCATACAATTTGGAATGAATAGCTAGATTAATTTCAGGAAAAAACCAACCCGTATTATTCATTTGTAACGGTTTAAATATGTATTGCTTACTATACACATTTAGTTTTTTACCTGTTGTCAGTTCCACGATATAGCCCGCCAGTCCGGCAGCAATGTTTGAATAATCCCTGTAAGTACCGGGTTTATATTTTAAAAAATTTTCCTGGGAATAATATTTACCACCGGCTACAAAATAGTTTTTTAAAAAATCACCCAGGGGCATAGGGGAGTCCCCGCCATAATAATAAGTGCTGTCAGTATAGAATGGGTATCGGTCAGCAAGTCCGGAAGTATGTGTCGCCAGGTTTCTTAAGGTGATTTTTTCATTTGGGAAAAAAGGATTAATTACTTTGAAAGGTAAATAGGTATTAATGTCTTCTTCGAGAGAAACCTTTTTTTCTTCCATTGCTTTCATCAAACAAAAACCGGTGAATGTTTTGCTGATCGAACCGATATTCATTATCGTATTGGTTGTAAATGGAACCTTATTTTCTTTATCTGCATATCCAAAGCCTTTCGTCCATACTACTTTATTGTTAATGATAATAGAGGCTCCCACTCCAACTAATCCTGTTCCCTTCATTTTATTTTCAATAAAACTGTCAATGGAGGTTATAGCATTGTTGTCAATACTTTGACACATTATATTTTGACAGAAAAAAAATGATGTTAGAAAAAAGACAGTTGAAAATATAGATTTCATTTTTTTGAGGTTTTTATTTAAGATTTCCCAATTAAATTTGTTGTCTTGGTTAATGGGCAAGTTATGTATTCTCTGGTGGTTGAGCACCCATTTTGTAAATAGTAATTCTGCTTACTTCATACTTAGCGGCCAACTTTCTAAAGCCGCAAATAGTGTTTAAAACTCTTGGGTAACATGACTTTTAGGTCCATAAAATGTTTGATTGTAGTTAATTTATATCAGACATGATAATATGCTGAGAATTTGAATGTCCGCGCAAATTGCAGCAGTGTTTTTGGTGGCAGTAGTTTTAGTCACATCGAAATGCAGTATTTATAAAATAAACATTGGTTTTAGGTTCGTAAAAGAAACCTACTTTTAATTTGTAATTGCTTGGAAGTACAACAACTTATTTGTAGTTCTCACCCTTTATTTGTTTCATCCCTTCATCAAAAAATGCTCTTGCAATAAAAACTAATAAGTATTCTAAACTTGGGATATCGTTATTTTGGCTTTCCGTTGATAGTGCCTTACCAGAATGTGTAAAATGTTTTAATGCATGAAATAAGCCACCAACAAAATCATTCTTTCCGTTGGCATTAGCCTTTAAATGTCTAAATAAATCAATACGCAAAATCTTGTCGTTAATAATGTCTTCTTCTTTTTCTACTACATAATAAAACTGCTCAACCCGTCTTTCCTATTATGACGGTTCATTGTTTAGTTTGATGTAATCCCCTTACCTGGATACTCTTCTTATTCGTTGTCAGTTATTGCTTGTTTCAGTGTCAGTTTCAAAGTAATAAATCCAATTAGTCCTGCTACCAATGAAGAAATTAAGATCACAAACTTTGCATTGTTGATTATGGTTTCATTGTCAAAAGCCAAGAGTGTTATAAATATTGACATAGTAAATCCTATACCGCCTAAAAATCCAACACCTGCAATGGATTTCCAGTTTAAGTCGTCCGGAAGTTTGCAAAGTCCAAATGTTACTGCCAAAAATGTCAATAGAAAAATACCCAATGGCTTGCCAACAATTAGTCCTGCTGCAATACCCAAACTGTAATTTTGCGTTAGTGTTTGCGCAATGTCGCCATTTACAATTATGGCTGTATTGGCTAAGGCAAATACTGGTAAAATAATAAATGCAACCGGCTTATGTAAAAAGTGTTGCAAAATATATGAAGTTGATTTTTCGTCTCCGTTGCCAAATGGAATTGCAAATGCCAATAGAACACCTGTAATAGTTGCATGTACGCCTGAATTAAGCATAAAGTACCACATGGCAACACCACCAATTAAATAGGGGATAAGGTTCCTGATTTTTAAGCGGTTTAAAATTAAAAGCACTGTAAAAATTCCTAACGCAATGAAAAGATTTGCCCAAAGAATTGTCTTGGTATAAAATATTGCAATAATTAAAATTGCTCCCAGGTCATCCATTACAGCTAAGGCTGTTAAAAATACTTTTAAAGATGTTGGTACACGGTTTCCTAATAAAGATAATATTCCCAAGGCAAAAGCAATGTCTGTAGCCATTGGAATACCTGCACCTGATTGTGTTGGCGTACCAAAGTTGAACAACATAAAAAGTCCCGCCGGTATTATGATTCCACCCAATGCACCAAAAAGCGGCAATAAAGCGTCTTTTATATTGGAAAGTTCTCCCTGGTAAATTTCCCGTTCTAATTCTATACCGATCAATAAAAAAAAGATTGTCATTAGTCCATCGTTCACCCAATGTTCAATACTATTTCCGGCAAATTGAGTTTGCCAAAAATGGTGATAGCTTTCACCAAAAGGGGAGTTGGCAATTAGTAAGGATAGGATTGTGCAAGCGATCAAAACCAGGCCGCCTGCTTTTTCACTGTCAAAAAAATCTTTAAATAATCGTGTCAGTTTCATATTCTATCTGCAATAAAAAGTCCACCAAAGACCGCGGTTACGCAAAGCAAAATGCTTCCAAGGATGTAAAGCACTAAACTTAAATTGTGTCCTTGTTGAAAAAGAGAAAAGGTTTCATTACTGAATGCTGAGAAGGTGCTGAACCCGCCGCAAAAACCCACAGCCAAAAATAATCTTGCTGTGGGGGAAAGAATTTGTTTGTGGTCCGCAAGACCAATGATGAAACCTAAAGTGAAACAAGCTATTACATTAACAACAAAAGTTCCAAAAGGAAAAGGAGAGTTGTGTAAACTGTTGATCCATCTGCCAAGTCCAAACCTTAACACTCCACCAAGTCCGCTTCCAATAAATACTGCAATCAACTCTTTCATTTTAAGGAGGCTTTTTTGTTTATAATAATCTCACTCATTTCAATCAGACGATCCGCCGCCATCGCCACCACCTGAATCACTCCCACCTGAATCATTTCCAGTGCCACTGCTGTCAACACCTGTATCATATCCGGGGTCGGAATTCCAATCATTATTTTCTTCAGATCCCTCATTAATAATATAATTATTATCTGTAGGAATGTTTTCTGATGTGTAGACATTGCCATCAGATAGGGCAGTATTGCTTTTTTGCTTTTTATACATAAAAAAATCTCGAATATTGCCGAATAGTGACATAGTATTTAATTTAAATTTCAAAAGATTAGATCTACAACAATATGTGTTATGCCCTTTTCATTCTCCGGGGGCACCCGGCACGATACAATATATAGCCTACCAATGTTAATCCCAAATCTGGTAAGTCAATTCAAAATTATTTTTAGTTCATAGAACTAAATGCTTGTGACTTTATTTCGTGAAAGCACTTTACGTACCCATTTGAGAGCGACGTAGAACATTATACTCACTATTATAAAGAAACCGGCATTTTGTTTAATATTTCCATTTAAAATTTAAGTAAACGGTCCTGTTTATAAAATGGTGAAAGTTTTGTAATGTGATTAACACCTCTTTTTTTGCGATTGAATAGTACTATTCGCCTTTGCAAAAAGCACATTGTATTCATTTGCAGATTCATTAAATAGAAACATTAAAAATAACATCTAATAATAATAATATGGGTGATCAACTTAAAAATACAGGGAGTTCCGACCCTGATGGATTAAATGAAACTTCGGTCTTTGAACGCCGTTCATTTCTAAAATTTGTCGGTGCAAGCGCAGCAGGTATTGCACTTACATCTACCGGCTGTAAAATTCATTCAAAAATTGCAGGCAAGCACAATTTGGGAAAGGGAGATTTCGCTGTTCTGAATTATGCTTATGCGCTTGAGCAATTAGAAGGAGCGTTTTATGAAAAGGTTACCTCCAATTTTTATACAGGTGCCACAGAGCTTGAAAAAGACCTGCTCACTGATATTTCTCATGATGAGATCGCTCACCGTGAATGGTTCAGGCAGATTTTGTTTCTAAAAAAATTACCGAAACTTCAATTTGATTTTTCGTCTATAAATTTCAAAGACAGGATGAGTGTTTTAAATGCGGCAAAAGATTTTGAGGACACTGGTGTATCTGCTTATAACGGTGCCGGTAAACTGCTTCGCTTAAGTCCGTTTTTGAACCATGCCGGAAAGATTGTGTCGGTAGAAGCTCGACATGCAGCAACCATACGTAACCTAATTAGCTATGGCAATTATGCCGGAGATGATATTTCGGATGCCAATGGACTTGATCAGGCAAAAACCCCTGCCGAGGTTATAGCGCATACCGATAAATATTTTATTACAAAAATTACAGGAGAAAAATTACGAACTTCTTAAAACTATATAATGAATTTTTCAAAAATACTCGAAGAAATAGAAAGCGTTGACGAAGAAATTTATGATCGCATAGATAAACGACGCAGTGTTATTAAAAACTTTATGACTTTTAGTTCAAAAGTAGCACTGGTTTCTGTGCCGGTTGCTCTTGGCTCCCTTTTCAATAAAGCTTATGGAAAGGTACCTGATAAAATATTGGAAGTGCTGAATTTTGCACTAAGCCTGGAGCACCTGGAATACAGGTTTTACGAAACTGCAGTAAACAAATCCAATTTAATTCCTGCGAAAGATAAGATCAATGTGATCCGTGACCATGAAAAACAGCATGTAAAATTTTTACAGGATACGATAACGCAATCAGGTGGTATGCCGGTAACAGAAGGCAAATATGATTTTACAGGGAAAGGAACATTTCCCAATGTGTTTTCGGATTACAAAGAATTTTTAATGGTGGCACAGGCATTTGAAGATACAGGAGTAGGTGCTTATAAAGGACAGGCAAGTAATCTAAAAAAATCAAATGAGATATTAGAAGCTGCTTTGCGCATACATTCTATGGAAGCACGCCACGCGGCTCATATACGGTTTGTGCGTCTAAAATCCGGGTATGCTACAATAAAGCCGTGGATAATAGGAAACGATAAAACAAAAGGCACACCGGTAGAACGAATTTACAAGCGTGAGTCTGATCATCGCCAGGTGTTATTCAATATCAATAATATTGGTGGTTACAAAACCGGCAACGCAGGCACATCATCTTTCGATGAACCCTTGCATAAGAAGGAAGTAATGGAGATTGTGAAACCTTTTATGGCATAGAATTTCTTAGAGTGATTACATTATTTTTTTAGAATGCTTTTTTATATAGCTCAGGCCTACTGATAACGACGAGTAGTCTTGGCCAATAAGATATTTATCTTCCATACCGTATCTATATTTCTAATCGCATTTCTAATAAATTTGGTTTAAACCCTGCTTTCAAATATGCATTTTTAGCAATCGTGTTTTCATCATAAACCTTTAATCGGACTTCTGTTAGATTCTGACTTTTAGCCCAATCGATAAGTCCCTGTAATATCTTTTTATTTATTCCCTGGCCGCGAAACCCAAGTTTTACATACATAAAACCCAGGTAAGCATATTCTGTATACTTTTGATAGGGTTTGGCTGGTAAAATTTTTGCATAACCTGACCCTACAATTTCATTATCAATTACTGCTATTAATACTTCAGCTTTTTTATTTCTGATAAGTTCTAGTAAATCGTAATAATGAATTTCACCTTCCCTTAAAGTATTATCAAAAGGCCTTTCTGCTTCTATTATCCCTTTTTCAAAGCTTAGTAATACATCTATTTCAGATTCAATTGCTTTGCGTATTTGTATAATCACGTTATCAAAATTTGATTATAATTATTTTTAATTCCTGTTTTAAGTTGTCAGCCAGGGATGCTGCCGATAAAGGAACGAAATTTTCATTTGACTTCAAAACCATCTTGCCCCACCGGAGCATAGCAGTAATACAAAGGCAAATTAATAACCCTTATGGAATTAATACAAATTGTAATCTCTATAAAAAGTAAACGTAGTAAATTTAGTCCCATGGCAGAGATAACATCTTCAAATGCTAATAAAAGAAAAAATACATACTCGAAAACTAAAAACCATCGCGCAATAAGAGTTGATCTAACTCCAATGGTTGACCTGGGATTTCTATTGATCACATTCTTTGTTTTTACAACAACCATGAATCAAACCAAAGTCATGAATTTCATAGAACCAATAGATGGAGAAGCTACTCCAGTTCCGCAATCGGGTGCAATGACTATCATACTTGGTAAAGATCACAAGGTATTTTATTACTTTAAAATATTTGATGAAAAAGGAGGAGCTGCACAATTCAAAAAAACAGATTTTAAAAGTATCAGAGCCTTAATTCTTCAAAAAAAGATTCAAACCAGTTTAAAGGATCTAATGTATATAATCAAGGCTGATAAAAATTCAACTTTTGGAGACAGTGTAGACTTATTAGATGAATTGTCAATTTGTAATATTCCAAAAGGTCATTATTCGGAATCAGATATTACAAAAGCTGAATCTGAGATTATAGATTCTATATACTTACTCAGCCTGGTTCCATTGTAAATACACATTTGCTACCGAAGGATGTACTTCTTTTTTCAGCATGTTTGCAAATTCAGCATCTGTCATTTTTTCCTGGTGCTTTTTTAGTGCTGCCCATAATTTCCTCAGCACAATTTTGCCACCTGCATTGTAAATATCTTTGGCAGCAGAATGTAATTTAGATTGATACCATCCATAATTTTTTGGCCCCATACCCAGCGTTGCATACAATCTTTCAAAATCTGCCAGGCTGGTGAATTTATATTCTGCCTTACCGCCACTCAACACCATATTGGGAAACGTTTCCAGGGCAGGTAAGAGTTCTGGTATTTTTTCTGCAACATAAGTATGTAACATAATGTTTACAAATAATTCCCCCATCCAATTTCGGTGCATTTTTAATTCCGCTTGTGAAGTATATGAATGTCCCATTTCGTGAAGAGCAAGTAAATCAAAGAACGGCATCATACTATACGATCCGTCCGGCTTACCATAAGCTTTTGTAATTTGTGCTGCCACAGGCGGGGGCACTTTATCAATAGGTGGTAGAAAGCTGCGCCAAAAATCATTATCCTCTGCAGCAATCGTCAGGTGAGCGCTGTCAATATTATGCGGAAAGCCATAAACGTCGTGCAGGGGCTCAGCAGCCACATCTTTCCAGTGTTTGGGCGCAAGAATATAAAGCGTTGTTTTAGGTGAAAACTTTATCTCTTTTTCAAAAAAATACAGGCCTGCTCCATCAATAACGCAATTGTTTCAGCTCTTGCTTCATAGCCAGGAATGTAATAAAAAGTTTGCGTAAATCCTTTTAATTCTTTAAGCGGTGATGCCTCATTGCTTGTCTTTGCTGTATCCTGGGCAAAAGAAAAATTAAAAAGCAAGAACAACATCAGCGAGGTAAGAGCAATTTTATTAAGGTTGCTTTTTTTAGATTGACTTATCATTTTTTTTCAACAAATATATGTTGAGCACTTGCCGGCTACATAGTATAAAATCGACAATTTAACAAGGCAGGTCTTTTTGCATTCTAAAAGGCGTGGATAGAAGTTGCTGTTCAATAACTGTAGGGTTTACTCCAGCAAAAATTTTAAAATCCCTGATCATGTGCATTTGATCGTAGTAACCTGCTTCGTAAGCAATTTTAGTCCAGCTGAGTTGAGGAAAAGTTTCATGTATCCGGTATGCTTTCGAAAATTTTAAGATGCGGGCATAAAGTTTAGGGTTCATTCCTATTCTTTCTTTGCATTTCCTTTCAAATTGTTTTAAGCTAAGGCAGGAAAGCGAAGCTGTTTTTTCCATAGACATATTGCCGTTATTGTGCATCAGCATGCACAAAGCGGAATCAAAGGGCAACATTGTTCTGGCGGTTGTTAAATGGTTTAAAAGAAATCTTTCTACAATGTTTTTACCTTCATTTAGATCATGTATATGTTGAAGTTGGTCGTTGATAATTCTTACTTCGGCACCAAAGAAATCAATGGCATCAAATCCCGCATCGAACAATTCATGCATGGGAATACCCAGCATGCGATACAAGCCACCCGGGAGAAAATCAACGCGAATGGCACTCAACTGGCTGTGAACTTTAATATTTACACGTGAAAACTGGGGGCCTATCAATACAGTTAGGGGTTGCTTTTAAAATTCTTCACTGCTTGTCCTGCCCATAGATACCGGATCATTTCAGTAGAACATTAAAGATTGAAACGGAGTAGGGGGGTAAGGTGTTACTACTTCATTAATCCCTTTCGGCAGTATAGCATATACTGTAGAAATGTTCAGCACATATTCCTGCAAAGCTGGATGTGGTATGTATATGTTAACCTCCAATTTGAAGTATACTTAATTACAAGAAAATGGGTTTAAATATTTTGTGTTAATGTAGTCACAGTTTATGCCTCTAACGGTAACGGCAAGTGGTAGATAGGAATTAAATAATCGCCCGCTAGCGATGCCGTTTAAAAAACTTATATTATAATTATACTATTTTTTCAATTCTTGCCAGCCTTTAAGATAGCTGTTATCTTTTATTTTTTTTCATAAGAAATGTATTGGTTGATTAGTTGAGTTATCCTTATCCTTTTATGCGTTTTGCATCTTCTTCACTAACTAAGGTAATATTTCAGCTTTCCCATTTGCGGTAAGTATTTAATAAGAGATTAGCCGTAGTTGCCCGTTGTTCCCAGCGTTGTGTATTCAATAAATCAATAATACTCAGCTTAACTGTTGCCTTTTCACGCAAAATATTTTTCTGTATACCTAAATCTAAACTTCCCAAAGGCTTTGATACATAAATCGTCGTACGATTTTGGAAATTAAAAAATAAGCAACAGTCCGCTGTAGGCACTAAATTGAAAAGGCATAAAATGAAGTAAAAATTTGCTTTAGATAAGTTATACAGAAAAAAAAATTTCTTATGCTGGGCTTCCCTGTCATAATATCACGAAATTCAATGAATATACAACGGGGTTAAAATCAACATTACCAATTGCACAAAGCAATGGTTTAGGTTGTTGCTTTATGTAGACAGGTTTTATCTGTTTAAATACCAAATAGAAATATTGAGAACTGTCGCAAATGTTACCCAAAGCAAATAGGGAATTTGTAGATAAGCAGCAATTGGTTTTATCTTTTTGAAAAGTGAAATCATGTATATGATTAAAAACCACATCAGCAAGATGTCAACTACTGAAAGAAAAATTGTGTGAAATGAAAAGAATAAAATGCTCCACCAAAAATTAAAAAATAACTGAACGCCAAATATTACGAGTGCTTTTTGTCTGAGTTCTGTTTTGGGTGTGTTCCAAATTAAAAACATAGAAATTCCCATTAGAATATACAATGCTGTCCAAACAGGTCCAAATAAATAGCTGGGTGGATTGAAAGATGGTTTCCTCAAAGTTGTGAACCACTCAGCGTTCATTTCATTTCTCACCAAATAGCCCGAGATACCACCGATTGCAAGTGGAAGAACTAAACTGAAAATTAGTTTAGGAATTTTATTTGTGTTTGTATTTGATAATGAAGATGAATTTCCCATAGCATTATAATTCTGGGCATATAGCTGGATGTATGTAATATAATAAGTCAACTACCCACAGCAAAGTTAAGGCATATTGTGCAAGGCTTCCATTTCGTTGCCTTTCGTGTCAGGCTGGCTAACAATATATTCCTTGATTTGTTTTGTACATTCATATAATTGTTGATTGCCTATCCTGTTTTATAATTGCCCTTTATACTTTGGATCAAAATCCACCATCCATTCTATGCCGAACTTGTCTCTAAACATTCCGAAATAGGAACCCCAGGGACTGTTGCTAATAGGTGCTTCAATATTTCCGCCTGCTGAAAGTCCGCTAAATAACTTGTCGGCTTCTTCACGACTTTCTGCACTTATAGATATTTTAGACCTGTTTTCATTTTCATTTACCTGACCCATACTTTCCGGAACATCATTAGCCATTAAAATATTTTTACCAACAGGTAAAGCAATGTGCATTATTTTATTTGCATCATTTTCTGCTACTGGATATTCAGGGCTTGATATATCTTTGAAACGCATAATCTTTGCGAACTCTCCGCCAAATACTGATTTGTAAAAATTGAATGCTTCTTCGGCATTTCCGTTGAAGTTTATGTAAGGATTGATAAGTGCCATAATGTTGTTTTTTAAGTTTATAAAAAATTTAAGCGTTTTTAAATATTTGTTACTCTAATTCTGTGCAGTTATAGTTATGGTTTTTAAGTAAATTTATTATACTCAAAACAATATTTTCTTCACTGTCAATACGTAGAATACTGTCACAGTCCTTAAGGTCGAAATTCCATTTTGCATTGGACAATATTTTGTCAATATGCGGTTTGAGTTTCTTTGATTGAATTTTTGTTTTGACAGATGTTTTGAAAACGTAAATCACTTTTGCGATAAAGTTGGCAATAATTTTTCCAGGTTATCCAATGTCATTGTAAATCCTACCTTGAAACCCTTTTCAATCATCATCTCCAGGATAGCCAGGGTTTTATATTTTATAGTTATCCTTACTGTTGTAACTCCGTTTGCTTCACTAAAATCCAAGTTATTTTCTGAACCGTAAAAGTCTGGATTGATATTTTCATCTTTGTCACTGAAGCCAGAAATATATTTCAAATTTGTCTTCGGAGAGATCGAAGTATAGTCCTGAACTGAAAAATGCTCTTGTCCTTCAGGGCTTGCCATTTTATAAAATCTTCGTCCTCCAACTCTAAAGTCCATAGATATTGTTTGTGTTGTCCATGGTTCAGGTGCTCCCCATTGGTCAAGAATTTCTTGTTTGGTAAATGCGTCCCAAACCAAAGAAAGTTCGGCTGCAAATTCTCTGTTAACGAAAATTGTGTTTGTTGCTTTATCAGCTGTAAAATCAAATAACAAATTGTTATTACACACGTCTTTGTTATTGGTTTTTTGATTTTTCTGGGTCTTCGATTTCATTTTTTCTTTTTTTTAATTGTTGATAATACATTGTCCAATTGATTAAAGCGGCTTTCCCAAATTTTTCTGAATTGCTCAAGCCATTTGTCTATTTCTTTCATCTTGTTAGTGTCAAGTTTGTAATATATTTCTCGTCCTGCCTGTTCTTGTTTAACAACCTGGCACTCTGTCAAAATCTTAATATGCTTTGAAACAGCTTGTCGTGTCATATCAAAATGTTCAGCCAAAGCATTTGGTGTCATTGCTTGTAGTGCAATTAGTGTAATTATTGCTCTGCGGGTTGGGTCGGCAATGGCTTGATATATATCCCTTCTCATTTTTGTAATAGTTTATATGAAACTAATTGGTTGCAAATATATGTGCAACTTATTGGTTTCGCAAATATATCTGCAATTATTTTTTATTTATTTTAAAATGATTTAAAATTTCCTGTGAGTTGTAGTTGGCAGGGTGGTGTGGTATTTATGACGGATAACGTTCAGTATTCGTGGACACCTAAAATTTAATGAACCTCCATATTGCCAAACCATTTTGTAGCGGTCGTTTAATTTGATACACTCAAGTTTCGCTTGGTTATTTCGTGGTGGTGTTCAACATGATAAACTGTAAAATATAGCATTTCTCTTATTGTCACTTTGCCTGACAATGGGGTGTGGCAAGATTAATGTGTCAAGATCTTTTTCAGTAAAATTTTCAATTTTTGAAGATAGGACATCTATGTTTTTTGTCAATGCCTTATTGATTATTGTTTTCTGATTAAGTCAATCGTTTTGGGAATAAAACGACTTGTTGCCCTGCCACCATTTTCCAACTTGTTAAGATATCTTTTTTCTAAAATAATAATCAGCTAGAGCGTTTGCAATAGCACGGGGATTTGCTTCATCTGTATTAGTGAGTATGATAATTGAAAGCCCGTCATTCACAAAACGCATGAACATAGATCTGAAGCCAATATTAGAACCACCATGTCCAACAAATTTATGTCCATTGTATTCATCGATAAACCACCCAAAGCCGTAATAAGTTTTTGATTCTACTTTATCTGAAGATTTAATAAATGGTTGCCATAATTTCCCCCAATTGTCTTTTTTAAGAATAATTTTTTCATCAGTAATTATTTTTGCCCATTTAATCATATCTGAAGAAGTGGAAAGAAATCCGCCACTGGGCCGTATGGCAAACATGGCTGTGGCATTAATCAGTGTGTCATGCTTGTGCATATACCCATCTGCACGGTTAGGAATAATGAGATTATAATCGGTCAGGTAACTATTATTCATTCCTGCTGGTACAAATAATTTAGCATGAATATAATCCTGCCACGGCATACCACTTATGCGTTTTATAATTTCAGCCAAAATAAAATAAGCCAAATTACAATACTCATATTTTTCTCCGGTTTTAAAATTTAGCGGTAACTTATAAGAAGCTTTTATGACATTTATATCGGGTTGAATTTTGAAATTGTCATAAGCCGGACTTTCTCTTTGCAAGCCAGAGGTGTGTGACATTAAATTTTTTATTTTAATAGATCGCCAGGTTTCGGGTGCATCCGGGAAAAATTTATGTATTGAATCTTCAATACTAAGTTTCCCTTCTTCCATTAATTTCATAATGGCTGTTGTAAAAAACTGCTTACTTACCGAACCAAGCCTAATTACTGTTTCAGAGGTTACTGGTACATTTAATTCTACATTGGCTAATCCATAGCCTTTATTTACAACAGGTTGACCATTTTTTATTACAGCCAGTGAAAGTCCAACAATTTTTTGTTGTTCCATCATGTGCTTAACAATTATGTCAGTACTGTCAATCTGTGCAAATGACAGAGATGGCAGAAAGAGAAAAATCAGTAATTTGTTCATGTCAAAATAATTATTTTATTTATTAAATCGAATTTACTCAACCTGTTACGGCGTGTGTTTATTTTGTTCACAAAGCCCCAATTCCAATAGCATACAGCGTAAGGGCCTGCCGCAGTGTGAGAAATTTATATTTGCAAATACCGGCAAACTGTTGCTAAATTTATAAATAAAAGTTGATGATAGACTACGGCTAAATAGGAATTCGTCCAGCTGTATATGCAGCCCAGCAAATTAGAAAAGTTGAAACACTGATTTTACATACCCCCCTTTTGGCAAAGTCTCCAAGTTGCTTGCCGTATTATTTCAAAAGTTCTTCCTCCATTATTTTTATACTACCTGTTAAACTTGCATTTGACGCTGTCCATTTTTTTGTTTCAGCTAACCATAAATTAAAATTTGTCTTGTCTTTCTTTTCGTAATAGGTATGTAACAGATTGTAACAGTTCTCACCGTTGTAAGTCTTGTCAATACAAACAGCTATAGCTTTTTTGCAACTTTCCGAAGCCTTGTCTAATTGTCCAGATTTTATTTGGGCATAAATTAATTCCTTATTTATATAAGCGTCTGTTGGATTTTTTTCAAGGGCATTCCGTAGAACCAAAATTGCTTTGTCAAACTGGTTAAGACAATTATAGGAAAATGCAAGCTCAACCTCAAGTCCCTTAAATTTGGGATCAACTTTTTGTGCTCTTTCAAGATATGTCAAAGCTTTAGCACATTCGTTATAACCATTGTATAAAAAGCCCCAACGATATAAGTGTCCAACCGAAGTGGTGTCTCCTAAATATATTTTCAACCAATCTGGATATTCTTTTATTTCAAGATCACTATACTTCGTTGAGGGGATAAAAGCGACTTTTTCATTATTAGGCTCCAACCGATACTTCATTCCAACATTAACCAACTTTTTCGGAATAAATTTTCCGTTTTTAGAGATTGTAAATGAACCTTCGAGATTTAGAGTCAACCCTGCAGATGCATCAATATAAACAAATCCATAGTTTAATAAAGTGTCATTTTCTGTCCTAATTGCAATCCATTTATTTTCGCTTTCAACAAATCTATGCTTAAAAGTTAAATTGTTTTGTCCTTTTAAATTTGTTGCAAAAAATGGAAGAAAAAAAAGTAAAATTTTCATGATTTTATAGTGTCTGTGTGCCAAATCGATTGTAAGCTGCATACCCATTCGCTTTAGCTATTTCTGTTTTGTCATTGCAAGTGTAAGTAGAAAAAACGTTTCTTCCAACGCCATCACACTATGTGGAATACTTTCATGCAGTACAATCATTAATCCTTTTTCTAATAAAACCGTTTTTTGTTCAGTAATAAAGTTTATTCTTCCTTCCAGAACCTGTACACTAATGATGCCCTTGGCCTGATGGGTTTTTAATTCTGCGTTTTTATGCAAGCCCATCAAAACAATCCGCATACTATCTGATTTAAAAACGGTCATTGAGTTTCGATCACTTTCTGCCCAGGAAGATTCCTCTTTTATTTGTAATAGGAATTGATTAAGGTCCATTTGTACTAAATCGGCATTTAAAATACGTTTACCATCGGGACGTTGTGGTGTTGAATCATTAGACTTGTTTTCCATAATAATATGCGAGATGTTTGTTTGTAATTTTTCTACCAATTTTGAAGTTGTGTCGTCTGCTGAAATACCATAGCCGTTCACCAAAGTCCCTTTTATGCCAAATTTTGAAGACGGGATTGCATAGACAATTGATTCATCATCCGGGTTTGATGCACCTTCAAAGCGATAAACTCTGTCTATTTGAAAATCTTCTGGTGGCAAAATAATATTAGATTGATGGCAGACGATACACTCTTCATGAACATTAAAATCAAGCGTGTAACCCAAGTTAATTAAACCAGTTTCCGTTTCTGATAATGTTCCAAAACTTTCATTCAAACATAATATAATTACGTGATAGCACCCTTGTATTTTTTATTTTAATGAAGACTGTTTTTTATGTCTTCTATCTAAAGCGAACACAAACCAACAAAGCGTTACAGTTCCAATAGTGAAAACTGTATCACCTGCAACACGTAGCCATTTTAATACGTGCATGTGAGGTTCCTGCATAAATTCAGCCGAACGGGCATACCACATGCCTTTATTTACGCTGGCTACCGTTTGCAAAAAACTAATAGGGAGCAAACTCAATACTATCATTGCCATTAAACCAATATTAATAGATCAGAATGAAATGGCTAGTAGTTTTTCATTCCATTTAATGTTTCTGTACAAACTTCTTAACACAAATAACATCAATCCAATACCTAACATTCCATATACACCAAATAGTGCCGTATGTCCATGAACTGCTGTTGTATTTAAACCTTGTATATAGTATCAATTAATTTGGTTAAAGTTAGGAACTGTTCGGTAGGATTGCACGCAATAGGTAGTGTCGTTTTATAGTTGAAATACTTTTGTTTGTAGCTGGCGTTTATGTCGTCAGTCTATTTTTATCTTTTGTGCCTATAATTAAAAGCCACAAGCAAATTCCTATTTCGCCAATACTTGCAGGCAGATCTATGTATGATGAAACTCCAATTTTAGAAAAGTTTGTAATTAGGGTGTGTCCTACAAAATTTATTAGATAACCAAAACAGCCAAGCATTAAAAATATACCTAAAATTTTGGGTAGAAAGCCTGATTTGAAAACTAAATAGCCAAATGGAAATAACCAAAGTCCTGAAAATATGTGAACAATTCTCATACCATTGTAATATTGGTCAAGATATAATATAATCTGAGATTGGATTTGGTCAACTGAAAACCCATAGTGGTTTTTCGCTCCACTTATAAGTGAAAGAACGTTAAATTGATTTTGAGCATTTAAGAAAAATATAGGCACACTCATAACTCCTAAAAGAACCATAAGTTTTGCATAGTTTTCATTCACAGGTTTTAATAATTTGTATAATACGAGAGGTAAAAAAAGAAAGAAAGTATAGCAAAGTAACCCACTTACAATCCAAAGTCGGAAAAGTGGTTCAGAAGAAGTGATATTTTGATAAGTTAACGATGCATTGTCCGACTCAATAAGCTTGGAAGGAACATACATTAAACTAAAAACTCCTGTCAATACCACACATAAATATACAAGTCCTGCAATCCTCGCTAATTTTTTATTTGAAAATATGGCTGTCATAATTTAGTTAAATCAGGTTTAATCTTTGTCCATTTCAAAGCAGTGTAAAATATTAGAGAAGTAATGCAACTTTCTACTATTGCTAAAAATACATAAAAAGTTTTCCAAGGTGTTATAGACGTCATTGCTATTAATACCATAATGGCTGTAAAAAATATTCCTAAAATAATATTCAGCTGTCTGTTTATACTTGATTTTAAAATGATGGATAAAAAAACCATTAGTGCAGGAATAACTAAGAGTATTGTTGCTGCAAATAATTTCATTGGGCTGTCTAACAGATTTACTCCATTAACAAGTCCTTGAGTTTTTTGGGGAACATATAACTCAAAATAATCTCCAACTTTTATGTCTTCAAAATCGCTCGTGGTTGCCTTATTTGAGTTCATTTTATATCATTATTACAGGGTACTACGTTTGTCCTTTTGAAATTGTTACAAAATGAATAAAAGCAAGCTGGAACCTGGGTATTTATTTAAACGATGTGTATGTAAAAAATGTACATTAAAAACCCAATCCGGATGTTCTGCGTAATTACTTGCAAAACCATTTTCCGGGAGCTGTATATAAAGCAGCTTACGAAGCAGGAAAGTTTGGCTTTTGGATACAACGCCAGCTTAGCAGCCGCGGCATAGAATGCTTGGTCGTAAATCCTGCAGACATACTAAAGTCACAAAAAGATAGTTTACAAAAAACAGATAAACGCGATGCACGAAACATCAGTCTGCGTTTGCAATTCGGTGTATTGCGAGGCATACACATTCCTGATGAACAACAGGAGGCTGACAGGATTTTTTTTCGCCACCGCAAAAGAATATGGAAAGATCTTACCCGTTGTAAGAACCGCATAAAAGGTTGCCTGGCCTTTAGCGGTATTGATATCCCTGAACAGTATGACAATGCCAGCTGGAGTCATAATTTTATAAACTGGTTAAAAGCATTAGACTGCAAACAGGTCAGCCGCCGAACGGCGCTTGATTATATGATAAAACAAATGGAATTTTTGCGGCAGGAACTATTAAGTATCAGCAATGCCATTCGTAAAATGATGCGTGAGCAGCGATACAAAACCAATTACTATTTACTGCGCAGCATTCCCGGCATTGGTCCGCTTACTGCCGCCAGCCTATTGGTAGAAATTGGAGATGTAAAACGCTTTCTTACATTCAATCATCTCAACAGCTTTGTAGGCCTGCTTCCTATGGAGCACAGTAGCGGTCAATCAGAAAATAAATTAAGCCTTACTGTAAGAAAGCATCGGCAGCTGAGAAGCGACCTGGTAGAAAGTGCCTGGACTGCTAAGCGCACCGATCCTGCAATGACACTCTATTTTCAGGAACAGATAAAACGCAAGGACAGTAAGATCGTTATCATTAAAATGGCCAGGAAATTATTGAACCGTATTCGATTTGTGTTGCTAAGCCAGCAGCCTTACGAGTTTGGAATTGTAAAATAACAAAGAGCCCTGACTGCTAAACATGGGGTGTAACCAACATACTACGCAAAGGCTGCAGCAGGGTTCTTTTAGAAACAATATTTATAACCGAAACATACCAAAAACAAAACCGCAGGCACGACTACTAAACAAAAGTTGTTATCGTAAATAATCAAAAAGCGAAGTCTTTACTCCCGCAAAGACTGTAGCAGCCTGTATTTACGCCACCCCTCGTAAAAGGACTAAGCGTAATAAAATCAAATAAACTAAAACAGAGAACTGTAGCAGCCAGGGAGCCACTCTATAAAAAGACTAAGCTTCCAACAACGGCCAGACTACTCATAGGATGCTGGGTATGTTGATTTAAAAAAAATATTTAAATTTGGGATAAGCAAAAAAATCTGGCGAAGGGGAAAGGTTTATAACATCTATAAATCTTTCTCTTTCAAAAGAAATATAGATTACCATATTATCTCTTCAACGACTTAAGGTACATAGGATACTTTTGTTGTGCGTTCGTGCTTCCCGTCTTATGAATTTCAGGCTTTTTCCAATTGCTCAACCGTTTTCTTTGCTGCTGCCAGTCGTATCTGTTTATTTTTTTCTATTAATTTTGCTGTTGCCCATTTTTCTAATTTATGATGCCATGGAACCAACAATGCTGCAATACAAACCAATGCCAGCAACATCAATATTGGTGAATGATGGGTTACTCTTTCTAAAAAAGGATGTAGCAATAAATTCAAAAATTCAAAAACGATCAGCAAAGCGATTATTCCTAAAAACTCGATCATCTTTGTATTGGTAATGAAACTGCGGCTGAGCAGAAGAAACATAATTAATAGCGTTATTATGCCGAAGGCGATGAATGATAATTGGATATTTTCCCTGCGCTGCTCCTCTTCACTTAACTTTTCTTCTTTTAATTTTTTTTCCCGCATTTCATTTTCAAGCTTCATGGCCTGCGTTTGCTGAAGCGTTTTTGAACTGAACAAACTATCATTGGCTGCTTTATAAATTTTAAAATATTTTATTGCGCTGTCGCTGTTTGTGTTTTCATAAATATCCAGTAATAATTTTGAAGCATAAATACTTTTATTCGAAAACGGGGTATTCTTAACTATATCAATGGCTTTTTTTGCATATAAGAAACCCGAATCAGGTTGATTGATAATGAAATAAAAATTTCCAAGAGAACCGTAGAGTGAATTTAACCATCTTAGCGAATTGATCTCAATGGCCTTTTTTATACCGGTGTTAAAATAAGACAGTGCGAGTTCTTTGTTTCCTATTTTACCATGTATTTCCGCAAGTTCACGCAATATATTGGGCATATATTCCATATAGTGCGCCTGTATGCAAAGTTCATAGGCTTTTTGTGCATAAGGCAGAGCGGAATCCGGCTTATTGAGCCAAATATAAACGTCCGCTAAATTTCCAAAAGTCCAGCATTGTAACAGGTAATCTTTTTTAGTTATTGAGATTGCCGCTGCTGATTTATATAGTTCAAGTGCCTTGGTATAATTGAGTTCATCTTTATAATTGTGGCCGAGATTGAGCTGGGCATTGCCAATTGATTTTTCATTACCGGTTTCTATAGCAAGTTGCAACGCATTTAAATCATATTCAAAACTTTTTGCGGTATTACCCAGTGCTCTGTAGTCATATCCAATATTAGACAAAGCAATTACTTCACTTATCTTGTCTTTATTATTTTGTGCATGCAGTAAGATCTTTTGGCTGTTGTCTAAATCCAATAGCGGATTTACTTCGGCAGTATTGGCAAAAAATTCATTGATCAGGTCAACACGTTTGTCAGTATTTTTTTCAATATCCAGTTTTGAAAACAAGCTGTCAAGTATCCCTTGTTGTGCAAATGCAGATTGCATAAATCCAACGAAAAAAAAGAGGCTTATTATTTTCATTTTTTGTTTTAGAGTCTTATTCTCATAATCGGCAATTTTGTCATTATACCGGTTCAGTCAGATATTATAGCTATAGGTAGAGTGTAGCCATAGCATTCTGACTAACGTTTTTTTCTCTTATGATAATCATACAATTGCAAAACCAACGTCTTCAGGTTTGATTTCAAATTTAGCGATGTTTCTTTTGATATTTTGAACCAGCCTGAGTTTTCTTTTTTGGTCAAGGAACAGGTATTCTATTGGAGGATTATATGCTATTCTTTTAGTAATCATGTTCCATAAGATTACTGCAAGTTTTCTTGCGGTAGCACTCACTGCCGTTGCTCTTCCTTTTCGATAAGCCACTCTTCTAAAAAAGTCTGAGAGGTGTGTATCTTTTAAATTACCGATAGCATTGGCTGCATGGCGAAGTGCAATTTTAAGTCTGTTACTTCCTTTTGGTATTTTATTGCTGAGAATTTTTCCTCCCAATATTTTATTGTTGGGAGCAAGCCTTAACCACGAAGTAAACTGTTTTGAACTTTCAAATTTTATAAATCCTTCAGGGCCTACTTCACTCATGATGGTTAAAATTGTAGAATGGCTCAATCCTTCAATTTTCATTAAATCAACTCCGTTGAAATATTGGTAAGAAGCTTGGTTTAAGTCTATTCCTTTGATTGAATTTTTATTTACTCTTTTGTGGTTTTTATTATCTGTCTGAAGTTTTTTTTTATCAGGATGTGTATTAATCTGCATTTTAAGAAACGAGTTGATTTGAACATCACATGCCTCTATTTTCTTTTGAAAAAACAAATAGCTTTCATACTCCTGCTTTAATCCGAAAAGAAAATCAGTTCTGTTATTTCCCTTGAGTGCTTTGGCAATTTCTTCCTGCGATTTTCTGCAATTGCCATGCCGGTGCAGGGATAATTTTTCCGGGTCAAGATTTCCTTTACAGATGTCGGCGATTATGGCAAGGCCTATAAGCCCACAAATGTCTTTTACCACAACATCTAATCTGAAATTTAAGAGCCTTAAATACTTCTGCATTTTGTGAGAAGCTTCTGCTGCAAGGTCAATCCAGTTTGTTCTTTGGCGGCAATAAGTTCTTAGCTGTTCGGTTGTTTCATCGGGTAAAAAACTACCCGTGAGTAAACCTAAAGCATGCAATTTCTGTATCCACCTGCAATCTTTTACATCTGTCTTTTTACCCTTTGCATGCTTGGTGAATTTGCCATTACAAAGGGTAACTTCCATGCCATGTTTTTCTAATTCAACATAAAGATTTTGCCAGTAATTACCAGTGCTTTCCATAGCAACGGAAGTAATACCATACTCTTTTAGGTGCAAACAAATAGCCGTAAGGTCATCAGCGTAAACGCCAAATTCTTTTACATCTTCCAGTGCCTGTCCTACAGCAACAAAGTGAGATTTGCTTCCAACATCTATCCCTGAACAATTGGGATTGATGATGTCAAGTTCCATTTTCTTTTTTGTCATAATATTTTTTTTTAAAGATTAAAAATGACTCTAAGGAAATGTAGTATGAATTAGAAAATTATTCTGAACGGGCTAGTAATAAAACTGCACCACTGAAATTATCAACTCCTGGAAACCAGGATTACATTTCAACCAGAATGACGCCCGGGATTTTAAATCACCAATGCTTAGAACGGCCTTACAAAGAGTCGTATTGAATGTACGATGTGAAACCCGTTAGCTGGAGAAATTAATTCTGATTTTTCGGAATGTGTGGAATGACCGCTAACGTTGGCGCTTGGCGCTTGGCGAAGGTGGGGTAATAGTGTTCCGTCCGCCGGGTGCCGATGCCTAAAAGTACTAAAGATTTTGATGTAACCGAAATGTAGCCAGCAGACAACATGCGTAGCAAAAATCTGCTGGCGGATTAGAACTTGTTAAGCCGAAAACTGAAGAACAATAGCGATATGAAGCTTGGCATATTTCCGTCGGCCCCACTTTTGCCAAACGCTTTGTTATGCGCCGTTTATGCAACCTTTGCATTTAAGGCTTTGATAGATTTTAAAATTGAACTCTTTGCGAATGTTTCTTCTTCAATATCAAAGTCATCTTGTAGGCCAAGCCAAAATTTAGCTGAATTGCCAAAGTATTTACTTAATCTTAATGCCGTGTCAGCTGTAATTCTGCGATTACCCTTAACAATTTCAGAAATTCTTGTTTGAGGTATTTCAATATCTTTCGCAAGTTTATAAGCTGTGATATTAAATGGAATAAGAAACTCTTCCGAAAGAATTTCACCAGGATGTATATTCTTTAATTTTGACATTTTCTAAATTTAATGATAATCAATTATTTCAACTTCAAAAGCATTTCCAGCATTCCACTTAAAAATTATTCGCCATTGATCATTAATTCGAATGCTGTAGAATTCTTTAAGTTTACCAGAAAGTCTTTCCAATCTATTTGCCGGAGGGATTTTTAAATCAGAAAGCTGAACGGAGTTGTTAAGCATTCTAAGCTTCCGTCTTCCTACATTTTGAATTTCAATAGGCAACTTCTTTACTCTATTTCCCAGCCAAACTTGCTCAGTATCTGAATTGCCAAAGGAAATTATCATGCTCCTGTATTAAGTTACTAACGTCAAAAGTAAGTATTTTATATTACACTAAAAAATTTTGAGGAGTTTCGGTTATTACGCACAACATTGAGTATTTGCGAAGGCAGGGAATTCATTGCTGATCCAGCCCGGTACAAATGCCCAATTGAAAATATAAAGTTGAAGTTAACAACTAAATGCCAAATTGAAACTCGTCTGCTGGAACCACTGCTGATGCTTGCACATGGCTGATGTTTCATTGTCCAGCCCTGCTTTTGCAAATACTTATGTTGTGCGTTCGGCAAGGTCTAATATGCAAGTCTTCGCTTATTTATTTCAACGTTGAAATTGATTTTTGCGTCCAATGCTTTGAAAACTTTTAGGATGGTTTCAAAACGGGCATCAGTCAAACAATTTTCAATTTTTGAAATCTGTGCTTTTTTTACACCAACAAGTTCACCTAATTGTTCCTGTGTCAAATTACGTTCTAAGCGAACTTGCTTAATGGTCTGCCCCAATAAATCCAGGCGAAGTTCGTTCTCAAACTCGTGACGCTTTTTTGTTCCTTTTTTGCCGATGTATTTGTCTGTGAGTTCGTCTAAACTATAAGTTTTCATTTCTTTTTATTTTTTTCGTTAAAATATTTTTCTCTTAATCTTTCAGCCTTTTCAATTTCGCTTTTTGGTGTTTTGTCTGTTTTCTTAATCAGTCCATGTGTGGATATCACAACTGCTTCCATTTTATCTTCTTTGTCCCAAAATGCGAAAAGGCGGTAATAGGTTTTTCTATATAAGGTTCTGAATTCCCAAATTTCGTCTTGAAGTTTTTTTAAAAGTTCCTTGTCATTAGTACTTCGAGCTTTCCAAATGTTATAGAAAATTTTTTCTCTGGCTTTTTCGTCCAAATCGTCTAAAAAATCCTTTACTTCTTCTAAAAAGTCAACCCGAAATTTATAGTCCATTCGCCAATTTTAGGCAAAGATATAAGTTTCTTTATTAGGAAACAAGTTTTATGAACGGAATGTCATTTTTGCTGACGCACAACGTCAGTTTGTGAAAATACTCCAGCCGGCATTATAAATATACACAGTATGTGAATAGCAAAAGCGGCGTATAGTTTTTGCAATTGTTAGTTATGCAATTTATACAAGGAAACTCCCGCCATCAAACATATTTTGCTACCCTTGATGACCAGGTGTCAGCAGACAATCCGGTTAGGCTGATGGATGCATTTATAGAAAAACTGGATCTGGAAAAATTAGGTTTTACTAAAACAGTACATAAGAGCGAAGGTCGCCCGCCCTATGCACCGGCTGTACTTTTAAAACTTTACCTCTATGGCTATCTTAATAAGATACGCAGCAGCCGCAAGCTGGAAAAGGAATGCCTGCGTAATACTGAACTGCAATGGTTGCTGCAGCAATTACAACCAAATTATCACACCATTGCCGACTTTCGCAGAGCCCATGCTCGTCCGCTGCAGCACATGTTTAAACTCTATGTACAATTTTTGGGCGATGCAGGCCTGCTGGGTAAAACAACCATTGCTGTTGATGGCAGTAAGTTTAAGGCAGTAAACAGTAAGAAAAATAATTACAATCAAAAAAAGATAGATAAGCACCAGCAGTTTATAACAGATAAAGCCAATAAATATTTACAGGAGCTTGATGAACTGGATAAACAGGAAAGTGCTAATGATGATAAACTACAAATTAAAAAAGAAAAGATAGCACAGGGCCTTGCCAAATTAAAAGAACGCACCATTAAGTACGACAGTCTTCAGCAGCTCTTAGATAATACTACAGATAAACAGATCAGCACCACAGACACAGACAGCCGCAGTATCATTATTGTAAAAAATATTGTAGAAGTAGCCTGCAATGTACAAAATGCTGTAGATGATAAACACAATCTCATTGTGCACACACAGGCCACCAATACCAATGATGGCAAGGCTTTGCACAAAGCGGCCGTGCAGGCCAAACAAAATTTACAATTGCAAAAACAAGACAACCTCATGCTGCTGGCAGATAAGGGCTATCACACAGGCGCTGAGCTGCAGCAATGTCAGCAGGAGAATATAACAACCCATGTAGCTTATAAAGAACAACCCGGCGTTAAACATATAGCCCAGGAATTTTTAGCAGAAAGTTTTTTATATGATACACTAACGGATAGCTATACCTGCCCGGCAGGAGCAGTGCTAACCACCCTGGGAACGTGGCATAACAAAAAAGGTGAGGCCAATGAAACCAGTTACCGCTTTAAAACATACCGTACAGATGCCTGCAAAATCTGTCCTTTGAAAAGCCAATGTACTAAGCTACCAAAGCGCATTGTGCAACGTAGCGAATACCAGGATGCAGTAGACGTCAATGATAACAACATTAAACAAAACCCACACTATTACAAGCGAAGGCAGGCCATCGTAGAACATCCCTTCGGTACAATAAAAAGACACTGGGGATACACCCATACATTACTCAAAGGATTGCAAAAAGTAAACGGAGAAATGAACCTCATAATGTTCTGCTATAACTTTTTGCGCACAACAAACATCCTGGGCTTTGATAAAATGATGGAAGCAATTAAAATCTGGACACCAGACTATAACAAAATAGTCTGCGTCTTAAAAATAACCCTCATACAAATAATTTATAACCAAAATAAGGAGAGGTATTTTTTGCCAACAAAAAGATTAGTATTTTTTAAAACTGCTTAATACAGTCTAGGAAAAGCATACAAGATATTCTAAATGTAATTTTTAAAACATCAGAAAGTTTTTTCACAGTCTGACGGACAGGGGCTTGTGCAGGCATGGGATTTGAAAATCGTCTGCCCGAAACCGAAGCCGATTGAAAAACTGAAGATGAAGATAATAACAAAAAGCTAAATAGTAAATGTCCAGCCCCGAACCAAAGCACAACAGAATTACAAATGCCGAAGATAACAAGGCCGTATTTTGCCAAACCTTTTGTTGTGTGTAGTGCATCTACGTCATACCCCAAAGGAGAGTTTTAAATGCTGTCCAAATCCATCTCTAACAATTCTCATAAGCGTTGAAAGTCTTATGTCACTTGCATCATTTTCAATTCGTGAAATATAATTTTTTGTAGTGCCACATTTTTCGGCGAGCTGTTCCTGTGTCATGTTATGTTGATGACGCATTTCTTGAAGCATAACACCTAACTTAAATGTTTCGTAACCTTCTTCAAAACTCTCTCTTTTTTTAGTACCTCTTTTGCCATATTGTTTGTCTATAAATACTTCGAGGTCTACCAATTTATTTTTGTTTGTCTTCATAATATTTTGTTTTTAATTTTTGTGCTCTTTCAATTTCCGACTTCGGTGTTTTCTGTGTCTTTTTTTGAAAACCATTTAAAAGAATAACCAATTGTCCTTCGTCAAAAAAGCAAAATATTCTAAAAATATTGCTGCCAGAACTTACTCTTATTTCATAAAGTGCGTCAGTACCTTCCATGTGCTTAAGATAGTTCTGCGGCACAATTTGAATGTCTCTAATTAATCGAATTGTCCATAAGATACGGGTTTGAACTTTCAGAGTCTGCTTATTAAAAAACACCCAAAAGTCGTCACCGTAAACTTTTAAACTGCGTATTTGTCCTTTGAAATCGTCCACCGAACGAAGTTACCTAATTAGGTAATATTAACCAAATTATGTTGTCAGGAATTTTGAAAGACTAATGATGCCAAATTGCATTACACACAACGACAGTTTGTGAAAATACTCCAGCCGGCATTCTAAATATACACAGTATGTGAATAGCAAAAGCGGCGTATAGTTTTTGCAATTGTTAGTTATGCAATTTATACAAGGAAACTCCCGCCATCAAACATATTTTGCTACCCTTGATGACCAGGTGTCAGCAGACAATCCGGTTAGGCTGATGGATGCATTTATAGAAAAACTGGATCTGGAAAAATTAGGTTTTACTAAAACAGTACATAAGAGCGAAGGTCGCCCGCCCTATGCACCGGCTGTACTTTTAAAACTTTACCTCTATGGCTATCTTAATAAGATACGCAGCAGCCGCAAGCTGGAAAAGGAATGCCTGCGTAATACTGAACTGCAATGGTTGCTGCAGCAATTACAACCAAATTATCACACCATTGCCGACTTTCGCAGAGCCCATGCTCGTCCGCTGCAGCACATGTTTAAACTCTATGTACAATTTTTGGGCGATGCAGGCCTGCTGGGTAAAACAACCATTGCTGTTGATGGCAGTAAGTTTAAGGCAGTAAACAGTAAGAAAAATAATTACAATCAAAAAAAGATAGATAAGCACCAGCAGTTTATAACAGATAAAGCCAATAAATATTTACAGGAGCTTGATGAACTGGATAAACAGGAAAGTGCTAATGATGATAAACTACAAATTAAAAAAGAAAAGATAGCACAGGGCCTTGCCAAATTAAAAGAACGCACCATTAAGTACGACAGTCTTCAGCAGCTCTTAGATAATACTACAGATAAACAGATCAGCACCACAGACACAGACAGCCGCAGTATCATTATTGTAAAAAATATTGTAGAAGTAGCCTGCAATGTACAAAATGCTGTAGATGATAAACACAATCTCATTGTGCACACACAGGCCACCAATACCAATGATGGCAAGGCTTTGCACAAAGCGGCCGTGCAGGCCAAACAAAATTTACAATTGCAAAAACAAGACAACCTCATGCTGCTGGCAGATAAGGGCTATCACACAGGCGCTGAGCTGCAGCAATGTCAGCAGGAGAATATAACAACCCATGTAGCTTATAAAGAACAACCCGGCGTTAAACATATAGCCCAGGAATTTTTAGCAGAAAGTTTTTTATATGATACACTAACGGATAGCTATACCTGCCCGGCAGGAGCAGTGCTAACCACCCTGGGAACGTGGCATAACAAAAAAGGTGAGGCCAATGAAACCAGTTACCGCTTTAAAACATACCGTACAGATGCCTGCAAAATCTGTCCTTTGAAAAGCCAATGTACTAAGCTACCAAAGCGCATTGTGCAACGTAGCGAATACCAGGATGCAGTAGACGTCAATGATAACAACATTAAACAAAACCCACACTATTACAAGCGAAGGCAGGCCATCGTAGAACATCCCTTCGGTACAATAAAAAGACACTGGGGATACACCCATACATTACTCAAAGGATTGCAAAAAGTAAACGGAGAAATGAACCTCATAATGTTCTGCTATAACTTTTTGCGCACAACAAACATCCTGGGCTTTGATAAAATGATGGAAGCAATTAAAATCTGGACACCAGACTATAACAAAATAGTCTGCGTCTTAAAAATAACCCTCATACAAATAATTTATAACCAAAATAAGGAGAGGTATTTTTTGCCAACAAAAAGATTAGTATTTTTTAAAACTGCTTAATACAGTCTAGGAAAAGCATACAAGATATTCTAAATGTAATTTTTAAAACATCAGAAAGTTTTTTCACAGTCTGACGGACGTTGAGTATTTGCGAAGGCAGGGAATTCATTGCTTGTCCAGCCAGGTACAAATGCCCAATTGAAAATATATTGTTGAAGATAACAACTAAAAGCTAAATTGAAATTCGTCTGCCGGAACCGCTGCTGATGCATGCAAATTGCTGATGTTACATTGTCGAGCCCTGCTTTTGCAAATACTTTTGTTGTGCGTTCGCCTTGTTGTCAAACGAGTTGCAAGTATTGTTTTTCAATAGTCACATTAAAATGAATGTCCGCTTTCAATGCTTTAAAAACCTTCAATACGGTGTCAATTGTCGCGCTGTTTGCACTGCTTTCCAATTTAGAAATTTGTGCTTTTTGTACACCAACAAGTTCGCCTAATTGCTCTTGTGTCAATTTACGTTCTTGTCTTGCGGTTTTTATCATTTGTCCTAAAATATCCATACGAAGTTCATACTCGTATTGGTCTCTGTCTTTAGTGCCCTTCTTGCCGATGTATTTATCTTTCATTTCGGCAAGTGAGTATGATTTCATTGCGGTCTTTGCCATAATGCTATTTTTTAAGTTTGCTTTCAAAATATTTCTTTCTAATGTTAATTGCTCTTTCAATTTCGTTTGCAGGAACTTTGTCAACCTTTTTAATGAAACCGTGTGTTGCAAAAACTAATGTCTCGGTTTCGTTGTCTTTGTCCCAAAATGCAAGTAACCTTATTTGTAAACCGCCGCACTTTGTTCTAAATTCCCAGATGTCTTTTTGAAGTTTCTTGAAAAGTTTCGGGTCGTTACTTTGTTCAGCAAGGTCAATGTTATAGAACACTTTCCTTGCAGCTTTTGTGTCAAGGCCTGCAATGAATTTGTCTGCTTCTTCTAAAAACCGTGTCTGAAAATATTGCAATTAAAATAGTTTTTACAAAGATAAGAAAGGTTTCCAAAATTAGAAACTTTATTTTCTCTGTCAAACTGTAAAGATGGTCGTGAAAGGTGACGCACAACGGTTACGGCTTGGCGATGTGGCGGTATTTGAAAATCGTCAGCCCGTAACTGCTGCTGAATAAAGTTACAAAAGTTGATGATAAGAACTACTGCCCGGCGTTGATCTTCAGCCGGAACTGAAGCTGATTAACGAACAAAAAGTTGAGAATATATTCGTCGCCCCGGCATATTGCCAAACCGCCTGTTAGCGGTATGTTGTTCTATTCTGTCAGCCATTTAAACCAAATACTTTGGTCAATAATCGGAATGTTGTTTTGTTCACAAACCTTCATAGTGTGTCCAGTTCCGCCTGCTTTAGGATTATCTAAGGTGTCATAAAATATACCAAAAATTGCTGGTTTTATTTTGTCTGTTCCTATTGCTTTTATTGTGTCTCTAATGATATAAGCAGCTTTAATTGAATATCGGTCTCTTGCACCGGAGATATATTGGTCAACTAATTTTTCAGTTTTCTTATTGCTTTTAGAATGATAAACAACTTCTGGTTCAGCAGCAACATTAATTTCGTCTAAAGAAATTGTGTCATATGCTTGATTTGTTTTTTGTCTATGTCCTGAATATGGGGTAATTACTTGTAATCGAGATTTGTCAATGGAGTTAACTCCAAGTGAAAAATAATAATCTGCACCATCAGCATTTCCACTTCTAAACTTCATTTTTTTCGTCTTTGTCGCTAAAGTCTTACCAAGCTGAATTAACTGGTCTGTATCACTATCTAAAACCACTCGTTTACCTTCAAGTAAAACTATTGCGTTTTCTTTGTCAAACTTTCTTATAAAATCTTTCAATGTCATTGTCATGTTGTTTTACAATTACCGCTAACGGACGGGGCTTGGCGATGGCAGGGAATTTGAAATTCGTCAGCCCGGAACCGAAGCCGATTGAAAAACTAAAGTTGAAGATAACAACTAAAAGCCGATTGAAAAACTTCTGCCGGAACTGAAGCTGATAGCGAACTACAGCCGAAGATAACAACATCAAGCCCTGCTATAGCCAAACCCATTGTTGGTTGATGTTTTTCTTTCATCTTTCAATCATCGGTTCAATATCTTTTTTGTCAGTCAATGAGTTGAACCAAAGTATGTTGGAAACAAATTTTTTTGAAACAACAAATTCATACTGCTTATGTCTGTCTAGTTGCTCAACTCTAATCGCTGTATGTACTAATTCTTGGTTTTTTGTGTCCTTACGATAAGATAAAGCAAAAAAATATCTGTATCGTGCCACACCTGTATTTTCAAACGGTCTAAATTCTAAGATTTGTTTTAGTCTTCCATAGTCAGCATGCTCAATGCCGAACCGTAATCTCAACTCTTCACTTGCAATTGAAAGTTTGATAAGTGCAGAATAAATATTGTCTTTATTTGAAGTTTCAAGTAACTCAATCATATTTTCATTCGTGTCTCGCATAATGTGATTGTGTCAGTAAAAAAATTTTCAATTTATAACGTAAACTGTCGCAATAAAGCTCTTTTGAAAAAATAAAGTTGCTTGGAAAATTTGTCACAAGTAAAGCTGTTGAAATTATTTTAAACTCTTGCATTTTGTCCTGCTACGAATTTTAAACTTCCTGCGTCAAAATAGCAACCAACGTTTTCGGCTTTGCGTCAGGTGGGGAAATAGAATTCCATCAGCCCGGCTCGTCAGCCCATAAAGGAACGAATTTTTTATTTAACCACAAGGTAGCCTGCGCACAACATGCGTAGCAAAATGCGCAGGCGGCAAAGAACTTGTCAAGCCGGTTAACTGAAGAATAAAAAAGATTTGAAGATGAAATTTTATTCGTCTGCCCCACTTGCGCAAAACCGTTTGTTAGTGGCAGTGCGGGTATTACCCTATACTTGCCTTAGTCCGTTTCTATTTGATTTGTGTTCTTCTATAATTTCTTCTTCCTCGTTAGAATAAAAATCAAAATAAGCTCCGATTAAATAGTCATGAAAGAACCAACCAATTCCTTTTGTAGCATCCACAATTTGTGATGACCGCATTTTAAATTTGTCAAGTAAACCTTCATTTCGCATTAAAGTCAATGACTGCAAATACACTTTTTCAAGACTACTGTAAAATTGTTCATTTATATCCCCAAAGTCGTTAGTAAACCTTACGCCACATTCAACATAAAATAACATTAAATCTGCTACTAGTTCTGCAGATGGTTGATGTTTTTTAAAATCAGCAATAGCTTGTTTGCCGTCTTTAAGTTTCAAGTCGGAACCACGTTTCGGATAAAACGCTTCAAATACCTTTGCTTTGTATTTTATTAATAGTTCGGTTTCGTTAGGATTAACAAAAAAGTCAAAATAATCCTTTACTGACTTATTTTTTTTATACAAGTCAACAATCACTTCTACAAGTTTCTTTTTATCAAACTTATTGAGTTCCTTTTTTATTTCCGAAATGCTCATTGTTTATATTTATCGTAGCATTGCCACTAACGTTGAGTATTTGCGATGTGGCGGCGGAATTATTCGTCAGCCGATAACCGCAGTTGAATAATGATTTGATGCCGAAGTTAAGAACTAAAGCCGATAGTAATTCGTTGGCTGGAACTGCTGCTGATAGTAGCGCAAAAAGCCGATTGAACTTCCGTCCGCCGCCATATTGCAAATACTTTTGTTGGGCGCAGGTTGTCATTGCGAAACGTCTGTCAATTTTATCCAACCCGTTGTACGTTTTCCATTTTGATTGATGAAATCCACGAAAATAAAACCATTTTGTGTGGTAGAACTTTGGAAAGATTCGCCATAAACTAAATAAGCCCTTTTTTGATAATTTATATCGGGCTGCGTATAGAAATAAGCTTTACTCGTAGTGACATTGAAAATATTGGATACCCTTGGCGTATTACTAATGGTCGTAGTATTTGGGGATGAAGATTCACCATTTCTATTTAATTTCTTTAAAAAGAAAATGTCTTCCGCTTCATAACCGAAATAAAATGAACGAAATCTTATTTTTCTTCCGGCAACCATAATAGCTTCAAATGCGCTCACTCCGGCATGACTCATCTGATAGTATTCAGTCAAATGAAATTTTTCTCTTTGTCCAGTTTTACGTTTTATTTCCGGAAATGGAGATGGAGAAACATTAGTAAATTGAATAGTTACGACCATGTTGAATTCGGATTTGGATTCGTTGCAAAATTCTGCTTTCCCACCGCCTGAAGGGTCTTCTTTTGTAACATCAAGGATTATCCCTTCTAATACAGGATGATTGTATTTGTTTATAACGCCACCATAAGTTGGGTCAGAAAGTGCTGCTGGGCATATTAATTCTTCCTTCGCAAATTCGTCTTGCCTCCAAAAAGGCTTGCCGTTTTGTTCATCCGTTGGTGGTGGCGGAACTGCTGATTCATATCTCTGTTGCGATGCTTCATTCCATCCTTTTGTAATTTCTTGAATACGTTTGAACTTAGAAGGGTGAGAATAAGAATCATTTTCACTTCCTAAAGTTTGCATTGCTGCCACAGCTTGGGTTAACGATGCTCCTAATTTGTAAAGAATGAAACCTGAGAATTTATCAGCTTCAAGTTCATCATGAGGATTAGAACCTTTATTCGTTAAAGTATGTCCCGAAAGGTGGTGTCCAATTTCATGGGCAAGAATTGACATAGAAGACCAGTAATTACCAGACTGCTTATCAGAGAAAGAAAGCAATCTTGGGTCGTATAATATGTACCTTTTGTTATTTATAATTGTAGCAATTGCATTTTCAATTGGAGCGCTATAAACTTTAAAATTTGATGCTAATCCAGAAAAACTTAAAATTGAACTGATTTGATTTAGTTCCCGTTGTCCAGGTTGATAAACAGTTATCGAATTTTGGGTTGGAGTGTAATTATATCCGCACCCCCCAAAAACTCCTTTAATTAAACCTTCTTTTGAAGCATTAGGTTCGTTTATGCTAATTGCGGATTGTTCGTCTATAGTTTTATCGTTTGTTTTAGGCGAATTGCTACAAGAGCTTCCCAAAAATGCAGTTGTTGTTAAAAGCAGAAGAAACTTTCTCATTTGTTTTGGTATAATGACCTTATGTGTCAAACGTCTTGATGAACGCAAGTTTATTGTTTGAAGAGTTTTGGCATCACTTCTTTAATCACACTATCAACATAACGAAAATAATTTACACATTCATTGTTTGCAATTTCCTTTTGAGTTTTGTCCTGCAAAAAAGGAAAGTTTGCCACTTTTACTTCTGAAAATTGAAATTCCTCGTGAACAAATGGATTAAATATACCTATTCTCTTTTTTGTTTCACCGAAGGTTTTTTTAGGGTCGGCGTGTCCAAAAGCATTCCTAAATTTCTTTCTAAATTCATGCAAGTTTGCACCTTGTTCATCAGTTATTAATCCATTTCCTACACAAGCGTCTATTGTGTTTTGGAGTATCATTCCCCCGTACTGATTGTTTAAATTTTCAAAATGCGCTTCTATTTCAGCAGCATCGGTATAGTTTTGATTGGTCGGTTCATTATGCATTAGTAATGCTTTCAATGATTTTTCCAACAAATGATTTGTAAGTGTCACTGCCGCTTGTGATGCCCCTACTAAAATGCAATCACAAATTTCTATCCTTATTGCGTCAAGTAATGGCCAATTGTACGGCGTTATTATCAAGTTCGCAATGATATTAAAGTTTGTATTCAGTCTTTCATTATACTCCTGCAATAAACTGTTTTTTAGGTCCTGCATGGTGGTTTGATTTTAAGGTCTACTTGCGCCCAACGGTTACGGCTTGCTGCAGTACGGGAATTTATAGCTGGTCAAGCCTGGTTACTAATGTAATTTAAAGAAACGAAAGTTTCAATACAACGAAAATTAAAAAATAAACGGTCAGACCACAACAAAAGCTGAAAGAAGATTTATAGATGAAATTAAGATTATCAAGCCCGTATTGTGGCAAACCGCATGTTATGCGCCGCCTTCGCTTTGAGCAAGACATAAAGCCTGAAAAATAAAAAACTGCTCAATTAATTTTTCACTGTCCAGCCCAACAAAGTACGAAGACTTACAATCACTAAATGTCAAAGTGTACGAAAACAAAATATAGTCACGCACAAAGGTTTTGCAAATTAATCGTCAGCAATACTTTGTCCAGCCACCAATAAAATGAATTAAATAAAAAACGGGTTTAAACTTTGTCAAGGTGCTGCCGAAAAGGAGAGGAGATGAGAGCTAAATTAAAACCTGTCAACAAACTTTGTCCAGGCGCTGCCCTAATTAAAGATATACACCAGACAATCTTAGAACTGATAAAGCATGCAAACCGACTTTTTAATAAAAAAACATGCAAAGTATAATTAAGAAAAGGTAGAAATTCATACTGGGCTGGGGTGGCGCATAACGGTAGGGCTTGGCGATGGCAGGGAATTTGAAATTCGTCCGCCCGGAACCGCAGCCCAATAGAATTACTAATGTTGAAATTAAGAACAAAAAGTTGAGTAAAGAAATTTCAGCCCGAACAACTGCTGATAGTAGTACAAATGCTGATGACATGCACGTCAGCCCTGCTATTGCCAAACCCAATGTAATATGCCGTACGACTTCATGTCCAATTGAAGGTGTTGCTAATTTTTAAAACGCCTAAACTTTTTGAATGTCAACCGATGATAAAACGAAAAATGTTTAAATAAATAAATGTTTACTGTCTACCGAAAGCTGTACCAACAACAAAAAGAGTTACTGCACTTGGTTTGAATTTAAAAAACTTGCTAAAAATTGAAAAATTTATTGTCCCGCCCAAAACCGCTGCCGAAAAAAGTAGGGATTTAAAACTTAATTTTTGTGTCTGCCCGAAAACCCTTGCCAATAAGGTTTACGCTTTGCAAAAATGTGTCGCACCAATAACTGCTTGCAAAAAAATAAGAGCTACAAATTTGTTTCCCGCTCGGAATGTGTCGTGCTTCTTAGCCGTTTTTTTGGTCTGCGTTGTGGAGATTGTCAAACGGGTTGTTGTGTCCGCTTGCTTATGACTTTACCAAAAGTCCACTCGCTGCAAAAGCCCGATTGAAAAACCAAAGAACAAAATATATTCAAAAGCTGATTAAAGATTGTCAAGCCGGTGTGGGCTTTTGGTCAAGTCAAACCTTACTGATAAAATTATTTTTTAATGTCGCCGCAACATTTATGAAACGGCTCCGGAGTATGGCATATTACGTTCGAGTATTGCTGCAGTTGGGGAATTGACCAACTGTCCGCCCTGAACTGAAGCTAAATTTTTAATTAAAAGTTGATGTTAAGAACTAATGACCGGTAGGATTCCGTCCGCCGAAACCAAAGCTTGGATATGCACTGCTGATGATTGTTCTTCCGTCCAGCCCCAATTGCAGCAATACTTTTGTTGTGCGTTCGCTTTTTTAATGATAGATTACTTTTCTTAAGTACCAACCTCTTGGGTCTATAATTGGGAGTGTCCTACTTTTTATTTGAAACTTCTTTTCCATAGTAGCATTCATTGTCGTATGTATAATACCCGTATCGGTAGAAATATCAAGAGGTAAAGAGTCCATTGGTGCATTCTCGACAGCCAAATAATAGGTATCGGAATTTTGTTGGTACACGTTAATTTCTATTTTTTTTGTTGTCCTCAAGTAAAAATCGAAAATTGGTTTTAAATCTTTCCCTGTTTCTTTAATAAAAAACTGTTCTACATCATCGGATGTGAAAAATTGATTGTATGGATATTTAACATTTGTAATAAATTTCTTGAGTGTAGGAAAAAAGAGGCTGTCGCCCACAACATATCTTAATGTGTTCAATAGCATAGCTCCTTTATTATAAATATCACCGCCACCATATACATCCCTTACCTTCAATCCTTCGCCTGGCACTATCGGTTGTTTATTTCCCCTTGTTGATGATTTATATCTATTGTTAAGAATATTTAAATCATATGCTGCTTCTCCACCAAGTTCTCTCATTGCCAAGGCTTCCGCATAAGTAGTAATACCTTCTTGTATCCACATGTGTGCCCAATCTTTATTGGTAATTTTATTTGCCCACCATTCATGAGCAAATTCATGAAAATATACACTTCCATAATCCAGGTTACCCGGTATCGAAATGAATTTTTCGTTTAAATCGAAAGTGATCATGGTTTGATGTTCCATACCTGAATTGGGTATTTCGGCTATTCCGATTTTTTCTTTTACCCATGGATACTCACCAAAATATTTTTCTAAAATGTGGGCATCCCTTTCTTTAATATCAAGTAAATATTTTGCTCTTGCCGTATCTTGTTCAAGAATGTATAGCTGAATAGGAACGATATTGCCTTCACAAGTTGTGTAATTTCGATTGTATACTTTATATTTTCCTATGTTAAAAACAATGCAGTAATTGCTTATAGTATAATTCGTTTTCCAGTGCCATGTAGCTTTTTTGTCTTTTGCTGCTTTTACAGATTGAAGTAAGCCGGGACCGGCAACCGACAAACCGTTTGGAATGGTAATAAATAAATCAGCGCCTTCATTTGCTTCATCGCTTGGGTGATCTTTGCATGGAAAATATATTTTTGCGCCGGCAAACTGGCAAGTGATGTTTACTAAAGGATTTCCACTTTTATCTTTGGCCCAGGTAAAACCAGAATCCCATGGTGGCTTTATTGGAACAGGTGGATTCCCTTCATAATAAATTCTTGCTGTATGCTTTGAAGCCATATAACCAGATTTATTTATAATAAAAATTTGGTCTTCTTTTACTGTAAAAGATTGCTCTTTTTTGTCAACGACTATTTTAATTATTTTGTATGATTGATTGAAATCAAACAACAAAGTATCCGTGGGTGCGGATAAGTTTAATTCAATTTCAGCATAACCCTTTATTGCTTTTCGTTCAATGTCCACATCCAGTGCAACAGTATAATGCCGTATGTCCATAATTGCTTGTAGTGGTTTTAGTTTTCCACCAGAAGTCGCACGGGCTAAAAAGTCTTGAGCTTGTGATTTTCCTGTAAAAAAGGATGAAGCGATGATTAGTGCAGTTATAAGGTTTTTTTTCATTTCTTGATTTTGATAAATTAATGCTCTGTTTCAAGTGACGCACAACGGTACGGCTTGCTGCAGTTCGGGAATTCGTAGCTGTGTCCGCCCGGTTTGTGATTTTAATTAAAGAAACGAAAATTTCACTAAACCGTAAATTAAATAGTAAACGGTCAAGCCCTTAACTAAAGCTGAAAAAAGATTTACTGATTGGTTTATGCTGGTCAAGCCCGTATTGCGGCAAACCGCATGTTATACGCCGCCTTCGCTCTGAGCAAAATAGAAAGCACAACAGTTGAAAAGCTTTTCAATCAATTTGTCTGTGTCCAGCCCAACAAAGTACCACAACTTACAATAATAAAATGTCTAAAAGGTACGGCAACAAAATAGTGTCCCGCACAAAGGGTTGCAAATAAAACGCGAAGCAATACTTTGTCCAGCCACCAGTAAATTTGAGTTAAATAAAAAACGGGTTGAACTTTGTCAAGGTGTTGCTGAATTGGAAAAGAGATGAGAGCTAAATTAAAACCTGTCAACAAACTTTGTCCAGGCGCTGCCCTAATTAAAGATATACACCAGACAATCTTAGAACCATAAAGTTTGCAAACCGGCTAACTCATGAAAATAATGATCCAAAAATAACATTAAGAAAAAGTATAAATGCAACCTGGGCTGGGGTGGCGTACGTTAGGGCTTGCTGCTGTGCTGGTATTTTATAATTGACAGCCCGTAACTGAAGCCAAATAAAATTACTGATGATGAAGTTAAGAACAAAAGCTCAATAGAATTCGGTCAGCCCGAACCGCTGCTGACAGCGAACAAAAAGATAAGGATTTATTCGTCTGCCAGCATAGCAGCAAACCCCATGTAAGCTGCCGTTTATTTTGTGATTATTCTTTGTTTTTATTTACGTAGTGTAGATTCTGTTCCATGTTGACCCACCATTCTGTTTCATGTTGACCCACCATTCTGGGATGTTGACCCACCAGTTTTGGGGTAGGCATTTAGTTTTTCTTTTAATTATTCTGGTATGTTGACCCACTTGGGTTTACAAGAATAATTTAGATTTACTTGCTTCAGTTTTGCTGTCATTCCGGCATAGCCTGCCCCGATTCTTCGGGGTTGACCCACCTATAGATAATAATTGTTCGATGCTTTTTGATGTTCATTTGCTCCTCACAAAATAAAGGAGCAATGTCACAAAAGCCGATAGTAATGGAACAATTAAAACAAATCCTGCAACTCAAAAATGATGGCATTGCCATCCGTGAGATTGCCAGACGTACAGCTCTAAGCCGCAATAGCGTTCGTAAATATTTATTACTTCTTAAAG
>JBBJMM010000035.1:0-12996 GCA_037720515.1 Ferruginibacter sp. | reverse complement strand
GAATGGTGGGTCAACATGAATAGGAATGGTGGGTCAACATGGTCAGGAATCTACAGTCATCCTGAGTTTATCGAAGGACGAAGCAAAATCATAATAAAAAGAAAATGAAATACAAAAAACTTCCAATCATCAAAATTTTCTCTTTGATTGGTGCGTGTGATAAGCACCAAGGCGTTGGGCTGTAGTTTTAATCGAACGTAATCTTTCTTGCTTTTAGTACACCTCCTTTTTTAACCAATACGAGTTCGTCAATATAGCAACCCATAATAGGAATTGCCTTTTGCCCATCTATTTTATAAAATGGTATTGGGAATTGTCTCTTAATTACGGCTTCGCTTAATTTACTGATGTCAAACCAAACGCTGTCAGCAAACTGAATATTCTGTGACTTTATATTTTTTCTATGATATTCATCGTATTTATAAGGGTCACCTGGACTTGCCCATTTCCCATCTACTGTTTTATACAAGTCAAAATATTGATACTTTTCATGATAGAGTTGGCCGCAATATTCACTTACAAAGAGCAAAACATTCTCATAATTACTAAATGTAATTCTTTGATTATGATTGAAACTTACAAACATTATAGTGTCTTTAGGGAATTTACCTACTACTTGTTCTAGTATTTTATATTCAGCTTTAACTTTAGAGTCCATTGGTATAATATCGCAGTAGTAAGGTTCTTGTTCAGTAATGACATTTAGTTTTTGTCCAATGAAAATATAAAATTTTGATGGTAAAGTATCGTTGCAATGAACATAAGGAATGCAAATTTGTGGCTCAAGTCGAATATTGATATTCTTCATTTTTAAAAGATCGGAAACACAGTACACTTCTGTGATGTGTTTGAAAGACTGGAAAAAAATACTGTCTGTTTTATTGACATTTAGTTGAAATTTTCCATCAGGTTTAGTATATAATGATAAAGTCGTGTCCTTAATTAGATTCCTGTAATCGTCCCAATTTGGTGATTTGCCTTCTCGGAATTTTCGCAAAGTGTCATTTACTACAATGTAAACTTGATTTCTTCCTTTAGTTGAGTCTAAGGCTGTTCCACTTATTAATACCTTCTGGGAAAATGCTTCAACTGTAAATAATGTAAGTACTATTAAGATGCTATTTCGCATGTAAGGTCGTTAAAATTACAGCCAAAAAGGCGTTATAAGTCCATGGTCTAAAATGCTGTCATCCTGAGTTTATCGAAGGACGAAGCAAAATCATAATAAAAAGAAAACGAAATACAAAAAACTTCCAATCATCAAAATTTTCTTTTTGATTGGTGCGTGTGACACGCACCATGGCGTTAGAGTCTGTTACTCACTAATCTCAAAACACTAAACTCTAATTTATAAACACTATTGTCCATTATCCATTGACAATGTTCTGTTACTCACTAATCCCTAAACACTTTTTTCTACATAGTAGTAGAAGTAGTATTATCTAAAACAGGAGTTCCAAAGATGGCACTGTCAGCCTGTTGTTTTGCATACTTATACAGTATCCCGGAAATAACCAACACTGTTGATAAAATAAATCCTAACAGAAATCCTATAAAACCATAGATCATAGTAGAAGGCCTCTTAACTGCAAAAGGCGGATCAGGTTTGTCGAGTGTAGCAATGATTGGAGTTACTTTTTGTAATCTCCACAAAGCTTCTTCCCTGTTATTGGCAGAGGCATCCCTTTGACGCATCACTCTTTCTTTATCGCTTGCAAGATTTTCTTTTGGTATGATGTACTGGATCTTATCCGGAGGTGTAAACAATGTTGTATTGTTTATCTGAACGGCCCTGCGGTCATATACATTTAATACCCGCTGCAATGAATCGATCTTTCTAATGGTGAAGCTATAATCAACCTGTGCTTTTCTTATTTTAAGGTCTTTATAAAAAGTAGATATCTTATCAATATAAACATAACTGACCGGCGAGATAAGTTTAGGATCAGTAGAACTATAATATAATTCCAGAATTCCATTCTTATTGAATTTAGCAACTAATCCTGCTTTTAATATTTCTCCCCCCAGGGCGGCAAGTAATGTAGGATCAGCAGGTATTTTAATTTCCTCTCCAAACATTCCTTTGTTTTTATTAGCATTCATGATCACAAGCTCTGCTATAGTGCGTTTTCCTAAAGAGTCAATCCTTTCCATAGCAACAGCTTCGCGTGTGCTGCGACTTAACGCCAGTTCCACTATATTTATAGATGCTTCCTGGCTAAAACTTTTTGGAGCTTCTGATAAACCCAATGCACTGCTTAAAGCACTGCTTGCCGCAGATGTTTCATTAGTAGCTGTTAGAGGGAAAACGGTGGCTTTGGAAGTATATACCGGAGGAATTCTTTTTGCATACAAGAATAACAACAACGCCATTCCTACACCTGTAAGAAAGATCAGGATCTTAAATTTTCCGATCTTGAGTACGATCTTTTGTATTAGTTCTTTACTTGTCACTATAAAAATTTTTATCTCGCATATTTAAAAACCACAGCCGTTAAAATAATTGGAATTGCTGCCACAAAAGTTGATTTGAGAATATCGGCCAGTTCCTGACCCTGCGGTTTAGAAGGAACCATAACCAGTGAACCCGCCTCTACTCTTGGGTAAAAATGCAAAAATGAAAAATTTCTTGTCCGCCTGCTTTTCCCGTTAGCATATTTTACATAGATCCTGCTTCTCCATGGTCTTACACCATAACCACCCGCCTTATCGATATAATACAAAAGATTGGTATGCTCTTTATCAAAAGCTAATTTAAGAGGAGATTGAACAGTGCCCTGTACAGAAACGAAAGGATCTATTTCCGGAATTACGATCACATCATTTTCCTGGAGAACAATATCATGTTTGGAACCTTTGTTATTTAAAGCTTTAAATAATTCAATACTTACCGGTTCTTCTGTTTGCCTTATGTTGGCAGAACTATCCAACAATGGAAAACCATTTGTATCAAGTGCCACTTTCTTTATTGCCTCTTCTCTTTTAAAAATATCTTTTTTATTACGGAACAACAATGCCCCGGATAAATTAGCATTCTCTCTTACACCGCCGGCCCGGGCAATATAAGAGGAAAGCCTTTCGTATTTATCCAGTCGCGGATAAGGACCCGGGTATTTAACCAGGCCTTTGATCTCAATATTTTGCTGTAATTCAAACGTTGGATTTTTTCTCACATAAACCTGGTCATACGGTTTTAATAAAATATTAGCTGCTGCTGAATCCAGCTGAAGATTTGGCTGGATCGCATACGATTTGATTAACGTTCTTGTTGGTTTTAAACCTTGCTGCGCAGAATCTATATCTACAATGCTGGAAATTTCCAATCTTCCATATTCTGCAGATGGTTTTATTCCACCTGAGAGATACAGCAGATCCTGCAGGCTCATACCTCCGTATTTTTTTACTTTGCCTTCTTTTCTTACTTCTCCATATATCTCCACAAATTGTTGTTCGCCAAATTCACCTTGTGAAAAAAGCTGTACAACATCATTTGCCTGTAATACAACATTGCTGATACTGTTTGCATCATTCCTGTTCAGGTCAAGCAGGTTTACTTCAAGCCTGTCTGATTGTAAATTGGTTGAATCCCCTGCTCCCCGAAAAATATAGGCACGTGGCAGGTAAGTATTGCGGGTAACACCGCCAGCCCTGTTGATCACATCAAATAATTTTTCACCTGGCCTAATCTCGTATACTGCCGGATAAGTAACCTCGCCTCTTAATTCAACTTTATTGGAAATACCCGGCTTAATAACATCCACCTTAACTATATCCCCATCTTCCAGGAGAAAATCCTGGCCGGTAAGCCTGATGATCGCATTCGCATTCACATCTCTCTGCACCTGTTTTTCATTTTCACTTCTTAACACTTTCATTCCCGATGCAAGGGCATCCGGAGTTAATCCGCCTGTATATTTTAAAAGAGCTTTTACTCCTTCATCTTTTTTTAACTGGTAATACATTGGCCTTTTGAACTGGCCCGTTGCCAATACTTTTTTCTGAATAGCCCCTACAATTACAAAATCATTATTCTGCAGGTAAGTATGCTTTCCGAAATCACCCGTGGTAAGATATTTATAAACATCAATCTCATCTATTATCCGCCCTGCTCTTTTCAGTTGAATATTTCTCAGATCGCCAAACTGATTTACACCACCAGCCCTGGCAATAACATTAAATACATTTGAAAAAGCAGATACGGTTGTGATGCCGGGGCCATTTACATTACCTACCACATTTATATTGATGCTACGCGGCTGACCAAGTGAAACAGAAATATTTGTGCCCGGTGGAACCACAGTTTTAAAACGCGCAGTAATTACACTTCTTACATTTTCGAAAGTTAAACCCTGCACATAAATTTTGCCCAGGCTGGTTGGAAAAATAGCGCCATCGCGGGCAACCTCATAACTTTCCTGGAATTCTGCACCCGCCCATAAGGAAACAACAATATTATCACCAACCCCTATCGGGTAATCCAGGGGTGGGGTAGAAAGTTCAGAAAGATCTGTAGTAGCCGCATTTGAAAAAATATTCTGACCATAGGTTTGATCAGCACTGTAAGAATTCATACGGATATTGTCTTTGATCACACTATCCTTATCCAACTGGGAATTATTTTTGAGACTTGCCGTTCTGTCCTTACCCGTATTCTCTTTGTTTTTATCGCTTAAAAGAGAAGACAACTGGGATTGTGACATGGTTTTAGGATCGATCTGGGTAGGAGACATTTCAGAAGGTAAATCCTGTAGCACCGGTGGCTGGCCCATAACCACACTACTCACACATAAAAAAAGACTGGTAAGGTATAGGATAACAGACCTCCGTTGGATTAAAAACATTATAATAGGGGTTAATTTAAATTTTTAAATTGCGCAAATATAATATTATTATTTTAGAGGCTTAGCTTAAGCAATAAGTACTCTTGCCAAATTTCATTAACAATCTCTGCGGCGGGTTGTATCTTTTTCAAAATAGCGCTTACCTGTCCGATCTCCAGTTCTCCTTCCTCCATATCACCTTCAAACATACCTTTTTTCGCGCGGGCCCTGCCTAACAGCTGCTTCAGGTCATCAACGGATAGGCAATTTTTTTCTCCCTCCTGCACTTTGTTAAAAAATGAATTTCTCATCATTCTCACCGGAGTTAGTTGCTTTAATGTCAAAAGGGTATCCCCTTCCTTTGCTTTTATAACCGCATTCTTAAAATTATCATGACAAGAAGCTTCGTTACTTGCAACAAAACGGCTGCCAACCTGAACGGCGGAAGCTCCTAAAATGAAAGCTGCCCCCATTTGCTTACCTGTAGCGATGCCGCCAGCAGCAATAACGGGGATCTTTACAACCTCACAAACTGCGGGTATTAAAACCATACTTGTGGTTTCTTCCCTTCCATTATGTCCACCTGCTTCAAAACCTTCAGCCACTACAGCATCACAGCCTGCCTCTTCCGCTTTTAATGCAAACCTGCTGCTGCTAACAACATGTACAACTTTTATATTGTGTTTTTTTAATGCATCAGTATATGTTTTTGGATTGCCGGCAGATGTAAATACCACAGGAACTTTTTCATCTATAATAACCTGGATATGTTTATCGATATCTGGATAAAGTAAGGGAACATTTACGCCGAATGGATGAGAAGTTGCTTCCCGGCATTGAATGATATGGTCTTTTAATACCTCAGGATACATGCTACCACTGCCTATCAGACCAAGAGCACCAGCGTTGCTAACGGCACTTGCCAGCCTCCAGCCACTGGCCCAGATCATTCCAGCCTGTACCAGGGGTATTTCAATATCAAATAGCCGGGTGATACTGTTGTAAGAAGTATTCATGAATTCAATTTAAGACAGTGAAAGATCATTTGCTGCTTCCGCCCAGGTCAATAGCGGTATTATCGCCGATATTAAGATTGCGGCTTGCGCCCTTTACTTCAGCATCACTTCCGATAAGTGAATTGTTCAACACTATCTCGTACAAATTTGAATAAGACCCAATGATAGAATCCTTAATAATAGCGTGGTTAACAATTGTATGTTCTCCTATTGCCACATTAGGCCCAATAACAGAATTTTTTATGACGCAACCCTGGCCTATGCTTACAGGAGGTATGAGAATTGAATTTTTGTAGTTGTCAGATTCCATACCCGTAGCTCCGAATTTTTTAAGTAAGATGGCATTGGATTGTAACAGAGACTCTTTTTTTCCGCAATCGAACCAATTAGGAATTTTAAAATAATGGAACTGCACCCCCTGTTCGATCATACATTGCAAGGCATCCGTTAAACTGAACTCATCATATTTTCTTTGGTTGTTTTCAATTATCTTTTCAAGACAAGAGAAAAGCATACGGGTTTCTTTGATCTTATAAACACCAACCAGGGCCATATTGCTTTTTGGAATGGCAGGCTTTTCCACTACCCTGCTTACCTGCCCGTCTTCTTCTATTTCAGCCACACCAAAATTTCTTGGATCGTCTACTTTTTTTACACCCAATAAAGACCATTCACTCTCCAGAACAGTCTTCAGATCGTATTCAGCTATCGTGTCCCCTAATACTACCAATACCTCATCTTCATTTACAATTTCCTTAGTTAAACCTATGGCATGGCCAATGCCATACCTGTCAGATTGGGTTATGAAGTGACTGTTTATATCAGGATAATTCGCCTTTACATAATCCTGTATCTTATCACCCAGGTATCCAATAATAAAAATAAAATCTTTTATCCCGGCTTCCTGTAGCTGGTCTATGATTATACTTAATATAGTTTTACCTGCAAGAGGTATTAATGCTTTTGGTTGAGTATAAGTATGCGGCCGTAATTTTGTACCTGCGCCCGCAACTGGAATGATAGCCTTCATTGATAAACCTTCTGCTCCTTGAGAAAAATTTAGTTTACAATTGTAATATACAATAGTGAAAGTAGTAAATTTTAGTTTAAGGATCTTGCAAGGCCTCCTATAAAATAATTATTGATCACAACTATATAATGGGTAGTAAATCAATTCTACAATGATTATTAAGTGTGGTGCTTATATTTGCTCTACAAAATTGAACTATGCATAAAGACACGGTGATATTTGATCTTATTGAACAGGAGTTAAAGAGACAGCGAAACGGAATTGAATTGATAGCAAGTGAAAATTTTACAAGTTTCCAGGTGATGCAGGCAATGGGAACTGCCCTTACCAATAAATATGCAGAAGGATACCCGGGTAAAAGATATTACGGCGGATGTGAAATAGTTGACCAGGTAGAACAACTTGCCATTGACAGGGTAAAAGAAATATTTAATTGCGAATATGCAAATGTGCAACCTCATAGTGGCGCGCAGGCAAACAGTGCTTTAATGATGGCCATATTGCAACCTGGTGATACGATCCTGGGACTTGATCTAAGCATGGGTGGACATCTTACACATGGATCGCCTGTAAATTTTTCAGGCAAATTATACAAACCCTTTTTCTACGGTGTTAAAAAAGATACAGGTATTATTGATTATGAAACACTGGAACAACAGGCAAGAAAGGAAAAACCAAAACTGATCATCTGCGGTGCTTCTGCGTATAGCCGTGACATTGATTATGCACGCATCCGTAAAGTGGCTGATGAAATAAATGCATTTGTTTTGTGTGATATGGCACATCCTGCCGGACTTATTGCTAAGGGATTACTGGCTTCTCCATTTGAGCATTGTCATTTTGTTACAAGCACTACACATAAAACATTAAGGGGGCCAAGAGGTGGAATAATCCTGATGAAAAAAGATGTAGAGAATCCTTTTGGTTTAAAAGATATGAAAGGAAATACCAGGATGATGAGCCACCTGATAGATATGGCTGTTTTTCCCGGAACACAGGGCGGGCCTTTAGAACACGTGATAGCAGCAAAAGCAGTAGCTTTCGGAGAGATTTTAACGGAAGATTTTACTGCTTATGCCAACCAGGTACAAAAAAATGCACAGGCAATGGCAAAAGCTTTTGTGGAGAAAGATTACCAGATCATCAGCGGTGGAACAGACAATCATCTTATGCTGATAGACCTGAGAAATAAAAATATTACCGGGAAAAAGGCGCAGGAAACATTAGACAAAGCACATATTACTTTAAATAAAAATGCTGTGCCTTTTGATGATAAAAGCCCTTTTGTTACGAGTGGCATACGGGTAGGCGTACCCGCAATTACAACACGGGGTATGAATGAAGCTCATATGGTAACAGTTGTAGAATTCATAGATAAGATCATGAAATCTATTGACGATGCAGATCTTATCAATAATGTAAAAGAGGATGTGCATTCTTTTATGCAGCAATTTCCCTTATATCCCGAACTAAACTAAACACAGGCTTAAAACAAAAATTATGTTACAACGTATTCAATCTATCTGGCTTTTACTGGCATCCCTGTGTGCCTTTCTTACTTTAAAACTTCCTACTTACAGTGGCACTACTCCTGATGGGATACCATCTTCAGAACTGATGGGCATGCCTAATTTTTTATTGACCGTGCTTACTGTTATCATTGGTGTACTTGCACTTATCACCATATTCTTATATGGCAACCGCAAACTGCAATTCCGGCTTTGTCTCCTGGGTATCCTCCTTGAAATTGTATTGATCATTCTATACTATCTCGAAATAAAAAATTACTCAGAAGGAACGATCTCTCTGACCTCTATTTTTCATGCCGGGGTTTTACTCTTTTTTGTTTTAGCAGCAAAGGGAATAACCAATGATGATAAAATAATGCGGGAAAGTGAGCGGTTGCGATAGACCAGATATTTTGAATTTTAAATCGAAATGATTTTAGTCCCTCTCCTTGGGAGAGGAGTTGGGGTGAGGTGTATTTCGTTTTCTTTTTAATGATCATGCTTCGTCCTTCGACAAGCTCAAGGATGACAGCATTTTTTAAGAATGTACTAATTCACCGCTTACTTTTCACTTTTCACTTTTGACTTTTCACTTTTGACTTTTGACTTTTGACTTTTGACTTTTCACCCTTCACTTTCACGCCAAAAACTTGCCGGTATAACTTCCTTTACATTTTTTCAGATCGTTGGGTTTACCAGCGAAAACCAGCGTTCCTCCTCCATCGCCGGCTTCAGGGCCAAGGTCTATAATCCAGTCGGCACTTTTAAGAACATCTGTATTGTGTTCTATCACCAAAACAGAATGGCCTTGTTCTATCAATGCATTGAAAGAGCCAAGCAGTTTTTTTATATCATGAAAATGCAGGCCGGTAGTAGGCTCATCAAATATGAAAAGTATCTGGCCGGTACGTATCTTACCATCTGCATCTTCCTGGCGGTTTGATCTTCCCTTTCCTAAAAAAGATGCCAGTTTAACACGTTGTGCTTCCCCGCCACTTAATGTATTGGACGATTGCCCCAGTTTTATATAACCCAATCCAACATCACTTAATGGCTTGATCTTTTTAGCAACATCAGCTCCTTCTTTTCCCGCAGTATCTGAGGATGAATTAAAAAAAGTAATGGCTTCATCCACACTCATCTCCAATAAATCATAAATATTTTTATCATTAAATTTTACATCCAATACTTCTTCTTTAAACCGCTTTCCTTCACATACATCACACACCAGGTGAACATCTGCGAGGAATTGCATTTCTACAACCTGCTCCCCTTCCCCTTTACAGGCATCACATCTTCCTCCATCCACATTGAAAGAAAAATGCTTGGCCATAAATCCACGCATTTTACTTAACGGCTGCTTAGCATACAATTCTCGAATTTCATCATAAGCTTTTATATAAGTTACCGGGTTGCTTCTGCTCGATTTACCGATCGGGTTCTGATCTATCATTTCTATCTGGCCAATAGAATCAATATCTCCGCTGATCCCATGATATAAACCCGGCTTATCAACAAATTCACCTTTTAATTTTTTTAATGCAGGATAAAGGATCTGTTTAACGAGGGTGGTCTTTCCACTGCCACTCACTCCACTTACTGCGCACAAAACATTTAAGGGAAACTGAACTGTAATATTTTGAAGATTATTTTCTACTGCACCTTCTATGGTTATGCTCCGATTCCATTTCCTGAGTTGTTGGGGAGGTTCAATTTGTAAAGTGCCTGATAAATATTTTCCTGTTAAGCTTTCTTTATGGGCAATGATCTCATCGTAATTACCGGCAGCCACTACCTCGCCGCCCAGGTGACTTGCCAGTGGACCCATATCTATTATATGATCCGCCTCGCGCATCATCATCTCGTCATGCTCCACAACAATAACTGTATTTCCCAGGTCTCTTAATTCTTTTAAAACTATTATCAGCCTTTCTGTATCCCGGCTATGCAAACCAATAGAAGGCTCATCAAGAATGTAAAGAGAATTGGTTAAGTTACTTCCCAGGCTTCTTGTTAGTTGAATCCGCTGACTCTCCCCGCCACTTAAAGAATTTGCCAGCCTGTTTAGTGTAAGATATCCCAGGCCAACATCTATCAGGGTTTTGATACGATTATTAATTTCCAGTAGAATTCTTTTTCCAACCTGCTGGTCATACTCACTCAATTGAAGGCCAGAGAACCATTCAGGTAAATATTTTACCGGGATCTCACATAGTTCGCCGATATGCTTGCCATTGATCTTAACATACAAGGCTTCTTTTCTCAGGCGATATCCTTTACACTCCGTACACAATGTGCGGCCCCGGTAGCGGCTTAGCAATACACGGTATTGAACCTTATATAAATTTTGTTCTACTTCTTTAAAAAAATCATCTATCCCATTAACATCCGAATTTCCCTTCCACAGATCAGCAAGTTGTTTCTCAGTAAGATCCATAACCGGCTTGTGTACGGGGAAATCAAACTTCTTTGCGGCACGTATAAATGCCTCTTTCCACAAACCCAGTTTTTCTCCCTTCCAGGGAGCTACGGCACCTTCGTATACGCTTAACCGTTTATCCGGAATGATAAGGTCCGGATCTAATCCTAATATAAGTGAAAAACCTTCGCATACCGGGCAGGCACCAAATGGATTATTAAAAGAAAATAAATTAGGCACCGGCTCTTCAAACTGTATACCATCCAATTCGAATTTATTACTGAAGTATAATTTGTCTTTTATATTTACTTCCATCACCATCATTCCTTCACCTTCATAAAATGCTGTATTTACTGAATCCGCAATACGGTGCATGTCTTCTTCATCAAATTCTTTTTTTATTAACCTGTCAATTAATATATAGGTGGTTGTATTTTTATTTTCATCATCAACAGATGAAATAAAATCTGTAGCATCGGCTATCTCCAGCATATCTTCTATCCGTAAAATTTCTCCATTCTTATATAACCTGGAAAAACCTTTTTGTAATAGTATGTTCAGTTCTTCTTTAATATCCCTGTTGCGCATTTTTCTAAAAGGAACCAGTATCAATATTTTATCATCTGCTTTTAATGCATTGATGGCCTGCACAACATCTGCTACGTCATCTTTCTTTACTATCCTTCCACTTACTGGCGAGATGGTCTTACCTGTCCTGGCAAATAACAATCGCAGGTAATCAAATATCTCTGTCATACTGCCGACTGTGCTCCTGGGAGTGCGTGTTATAACTTTTTGTTCAATCGCAATAGCCGGACAAAGGCCTTTTATAAAATCTACGTCGGGTTTATTCATGCGCTGCATGAACTGCCGCGCATAAGCACTAAGACTTTCTGCATACCGCCGCTGGCCTTCTGCAAAGAGTGTATCTATGGTAAGAGATGATTTTCCGGAACCGGAAACCCCTGTAACTACAATTAATTTATTGCGTGGCAGCGAAACCGTTACATTTTTGAGGTTATGAACACGGGCTCCTTTGATAAAAATATCATTGGCCTGGGTTATTATTTCCTTTTTATTGTGTTTTACTGATGATTTTACCTGCATAATGTGTTGCAAAATTACTGGTAACGAACGCACTTTTACGCGATCTTTTATTTTAAATATAAATTTGGTGATAAAAGAACATATATGATAACCAATTATTTATTCTATGTTTTATATAATTTATTGGTTTTATGAAAAATAAATATTTTAAGAATTGTTTGGCAAATACAATTTTATATATATTTTCACAGTCCAATATCCAATACAAGTTGAAAAGCCGGAAAAGCCTATCTATTAGACTTCTACGTAATTTTTCTCTCTTATTGGTACGTCTTTACTCTAAAGTCCTAAACCAAAAAACTGTAGAAGTTATGAAATCCCTAACAAATCTAACCGATCAGCAACTCGTTCATCTTTACATGGAAGGAGATGCCAATGCACTTTCAACATTAGTAATCCGTTACAAAGACAAGATCTTCACTTCCATTTATTTACTTGTAAAAGACAAGTACCTGGCAGAAGATATATTCCAGGATGTTTTTATCCGGATCATTGACACTTTAAAAGGTGGCCGTTATACAGATGAAGGAAAATTTTTACCCTGGGCTATGCGCATCGCGCACAATCTTTGTGTGGATCATTTCAGGAAAGTAAAACGCAGTCCGAGTATTAAGACCAGTGATGACCGCGACATCTTTGAAGTATTGAATTTTTCTGAAGCAGGTGTTGACCAGCGTATGATGGCTGAGCAAAGCCATGATAAAGTAAGAAAGATGATCGACCTTTTACCGGAGGATCAAAGGGAAGTAATCATTTTGCGTCACTATGCTGATCTTAGTTTCAAAGAAATTTCCGCTTTAACAAAATGCAGTATCAATACGGCTCTTGGCAGAATGCGTTATGGCCTTATTAATCTGCGTAAGATGATGACTGAAAAACAAATTGCTTTATAATTACTGTAACCCCCAATTATATAACAGCTCTTCCGAAAGGAAGGGCTTTTTTAATGGTGATCATTATGGTATACTATTACCATTTTATTATGTTCAGGCTCCGTCCCTCGACAGGCTCAAGGATGACAGCATTTATTAAAAATGATCTCGCTTCGTCCTTCGATAAACTCAGGATGACAGCATTTTTGAATGCATATCGTTTT